>DAOOQE010000010.1:0-42802 GCA_035388585.1 Clostridia bacterium | reverse complement strand
ATAATAGTCTAAATTGTCAAAAAACCTTGACATTTAAACAAAAAAACAATATTATATATGTAGTAAAATTATGTGGAGGGTAAGATATATGGATACTCAAATATTAACTTCAAAAGATGGTGGGGAACTAGTAAGTTTTAAGCTAAACGGTGTGGAAAAAATACATCAAGGAACTGAGTGCATAGATGATAATGGTAAGGTTTATTGGAAAGGACATTCGCCTGTACTATTCCCAATTGTAGGAAAACTAAGGAGAAATCAAAGCATAATAAATGGAAGAACATACGAAATATTTCAACATGGATTTGCAAGAGACCAGGAATTTGAACCTATTACAAAGCTAGATAATTTTCATTCATATGTTTTAAGAAGTAATAAGTCTACTCTTTCAAGATATCCTTATGATTTTGAATTATATACTACATATAGGCTTGATGAAAATAAATTAACAACAATTTATAAGGTAATAAATACAAGCAAAACTAATATGCCGTTCTGTATTGGAGGTCATCCTGCATTTAAAATTGATAAAGATAAATTGAAAAATGGAGATTATTATTTAGAATTTGAAGAAGAAGAAGATAAAATCCATTTTATGTATTTAATAGATGGACTTATTGGAACCGAATATGCAAGAAATCAAATGACAACAAAAAGAATAATTAGTTTAGATGGAAATACTTTTAAAAATGATGCATTAATTATGAAGGGAATAACTTCTAACAGGATTAGTTTGAAAGATAAAAGAGAAAATAAAACTTTACTAAAAATGGATTTTAGCGAATTTCCATATTTAGCTATATGGTCAAAACCTGGAGCACCTTTCATATGTATTGAGCCATGGATTGGACATTCAGATACTATAAAAAGTACTGGGATTTTTGCCGAAAAAAATGATATAATTAATTTGTTTCCAAATCGTTCATTTGAATGCAAATATACTGTGGAATTTTTTGAATAATTAAATTAGATGTGCTATAAAAATTTAAATGAAAATATACTGTAGATTTTTTGAATAATAAAATTCAGTTTGATAAAAAAAATTTAATGTAAATATAAGTTAGAGTTTTTAGTAATAAAATAGATTTTGCTATAAAAGATGAATTTAAATTAATGGATTAATTAAATAAAGGATGATGAATATGGAAGTTTGGAAATTAATTGTAATAGGATTAGGGTTATTAATTGTTCTTGTTGGAATTATAATGATATATGATGCAAGAATTATAACTAAAAAAATTTTTAGCTATGGAGATCAAAATGAAGGTACATTAGGTTTTAAGATTGCTGGATTTTTTACTATGTTAATAGGTTCAGGAATAATTATATTATTATAAAATACAAATATATTTATAAAGGAGTAAACATAAGATGCATAAAATAGAAAATAAATATAATCCAAAAGATTTTGAGGAAAAAATATATGACAATTGGGAAAGTAAAGGATATTTTAAACCAAGTATGGATAAAAACGCAAAACCATACTGTATTGTTATGCCACCTCCAAATGTAACAGGAAAATTACATATGGGTCACGCTTTAGATGGAACTCTACAAGATCTTTTAATTAGATATAAAAGAATGAAAGGTTTTAATACTTTATGGCTTCCAGGTACAGATCATTCGGCAATTTCTACAGAGGTAAAGGTTGTTGAAAAACTAAAAAAAGAAGGCAAGAAAAAATCAGATTTATCAAGAGATGAGTTTTTAGAAGAAGCATGGGAATGGACTAGAATTTATGGTGGAGAAATATTAAATCAACAAAAAAAATTGGGTTGTTCTTGTGATTGGTCTCGTAAAAGATTTACTATGGATGAAGGTCTATCAAATGCCGTGTATGAAGCATTTAAAAGATTGTACGAAAAAGGTTATATATATAAAGGTAATAGAATGATAAATTACTGTACAGGTTGTCATTCTTCAATTTCTGATGCGGAAATTGAGTATATTGAGGAAGGAACTCATCTTTGGTATATAAAATATCCTATTAAAGATGAAGATGGAAAATACTTAATAGTTGCTACAACAAGGCCAGAAACGATGCTAGGAGATACTGCTGTTGCAGTTAATCCAGGTGATGAAAGATATAAAAAATTAATTGGTAGAAAATGTATATTACCAATAATTAATAAAGAAATTCCTATTATTGGTGACAGATTTGTTGAAACAGAATTTGGTACTGGAGCAGTTAAAATTACACCATGTCATGATATGAACGATTACCAAGCTGGATTAGATAATAATCTAGAAATGATTGAGGTTTTTGACGAAAACTTAAAAATGGGTAATTTAGTTGCTGAATGGGAAGGTTTGGATATTTATGAGGCAAGAAAAAAAATAGTTGAAAAATTAAAAGATTTGGATGCAATTGAAAAAATTGAGGATTATACTCATAATGTTGCTAAATGTGACAGATGCCACAGTGTAATAGAACCAAGAATTTCAGATCAATGGTTTGTAAAAATGGGAGAACTTGCAAAACCAGCAATTGAAGCTGTTAAAAATGGAGATGTTAAATTTGTTCCGGAAAGATACAGCAAGACATTTTTTAATTGGATGGAAAATATTAAAGATTGGTGTATTTCTCGCCAAATATGGTGGGGACATCAAGTTCCAATTTATTATTGTGAAGAGTGTGGAGAAAAAATTGTTGCAAAAGAAATGCCAAGTAAATGTACAAAATGTAATTGTACCGAATTTGTCCAAGATACAGATACTTTAGATACTTGGTTTAGTTCTGCTTTATGGCCTTTTTCAACTCTTGGGTGGCCAAATGAAAATGCAATGGATTTAAAAACATTTTATCCAACAAACACTCTAGTTACAGGCTATGATATTATTCAAACATGGGTTTCTAGAATGATTTTTTCTGGTTTAGAATATATGGGAGAAAAACCATTTGATAATGTTTTAATTCATGGAATTGTTCGTGATAGTCAAGGTAGAAAAATGTCGAAAAGTTTAGGAAATGGAATTGATCCTTTAGAGGTTAAAGAACAATATAGTACAGATATATTAAGATATTCGCTTATTACAGGGATTTCAGCAGGAAATGATATAAGATATAGCCCGGAAAAATTAGAGTTTGCATCTGGTTTTATAAATAAATTATGGAATGCATCAAAATTTGTATTAAATGTAATCGAACAAAAAAATGAAGAAACCAATAATAATCAAATAGAAAATGAAATTAATAATCAAATTAAAAATGAAATTAATAATCAAATAAAAAATGATATTAAGAATGAAATTGAAAATACTGTTAAGAATGAAACAGAAAATAATAGTATAATTAAAATTGAAGAGCTACAGTATGAGGATAAGTGGATTTTATCAAAATTAAATAATTTGATAAAAGAAACAGAAGTTAATATTGATAATTTCGATTTTGGTGTGTATGTACAAAAAGTTTATGATTTTGTATGGAATGAGTTTTGTGATTGGTATATAGAGATTGTAAAACCTCGTTTATATAATGAATATTGCCAAACAAGAAATTCAGCAAAGTATACATTAAATAAAGTATTATCTGAAAGTTTAAAATTATTACACCCAGTTATACCATTTGTTACTGAGGAAATATATCTTAGTTTGTATAATAATGATGAGAGTATAATGATTTCTAAATGGCCAGAATATAATGAGAAATTCGAATTTTCAGATGAGGAAAATCAAATTGAAAAATTAAAAGATATAATAACAGAAATTCGAAATATCAGAACTAAAATGAATGTTCACCCTACTAAAAAATCAAAGTTGATTTTTGTAACAAAAAAATATAAAGATATATTAGAAAAAAGTGAAGGGTTTCTTTTAAAACTTGGATTTGCAGATAGATTAGAAATAATTGAAACAAAGGAAAATGTTTCACAAAATGCAATTTCTATAGTTCAAAAAGATTTAGAATTATTTATTCCATTTGAGGATTTAGTTGATTTAGCAGCAGAAAAAGAAAGACTGATTTTAGAAAAAAATAAATTGGAATCTGAAGTGGATAGGGCAAAAAAAATGCTTTCTAATCCAGGTTTTGTTAATAAGGCTCCAGAATCGAAAATTGCAGAAGAAAAAGAAAAACTATCTAGTTATGAACAAATGCTAAATAGTGTAAATGAAAGATTAAAAAATATGTAATATAATTTGAAAGATGGGGAAATTATTGGAGAAAAAAGATTTTTTTACAGATAATTTAGATGAAAATATAGAGGGAAATCTAGAAAAAAAATTACCACAGAATTTAAAACAAGATTTAGAACAAGATATAGCACAAGATTTAAAACAAGATCCAGAACAAAGTATAGAACAAAATGTAGAACAAAATGTAGAACAAAATGTAGAACAAAATATAGAATTAAGTTTAGGATCAACTATGGAACCAAATTTATGTAAAAGTATTGTTCTTATAGCTGAAAAAAAGCTTGATATAAAAAGGATAGTAATTGTTTTATTATTATTTATTTTATTAACTGGTTTATTTATTAAATCATTAAGCATCATAAAAGAAAGATCAAGTATAAAAACTTTTAAAATGAATATTAGCAAAGCTTATAATGATGTTTTAACTCAAAAACAAGAAATGGAATTACTTAAAATAAAGGAAGAACAAGATTTTAGGGAAAAATTATTAAAAAGAAACACCTTGGATTTTAATAGTGAACAAATTGAAAAAATAACAAATATTTATAAAACAAGCAATAAAAAAATTGCTTATCTTACATTTGATGATGGACCTTCATTAAATGTTACACCATTAATTTTAGATATTCTGAAACAAGAAAACATAAAAGCTACATTTTTTGTTTTAGGTGTAAATTCTTCATGGAATAAGGAACTTATAAAAAGAATGAGAAATGAAGGTCATTATATTGCAAATCATACATATAGCCATAAATATGAAGATATATATAAGGATTACGAATCATTTATTAATGAATATAATCAATGTGAAATAGCTATTAGAGAAGCTTTAGAAGATTCTAATTATAAAACAAGAATTTTTAGATTTCCAGGTGGTTCTGTGGGTGGAAAACATGGAGAATTTAAAAATGAAGCAAAAAATAAAATGTTTGAGCAGGGAATTGTGTCATTAGATTGGAATTCATTAACTTCAGATTCAGATATAAATCCAACAAAAGAAAAGATTTTGGATAATTTGAAAATTACAACTCAGGGGAAAAACATTGTGGTTGTGTTGATGCATGATTCATCAACTAAAAGTATTACACATGAAACATTAATGGATGTTATAAATTATTTAAGAGAACAGGGGTATGAATTTGGGGATTTATATGAATTGCTTAAAGAATAAGATACAGATTATTGCAAATAAAGTATACAAAAATCTATGAAAAAAATGTATTTGTCCTGTAATAGGAAATTATTTTTAAAATCTTGCTTAGGCTATCCCACCGACGCTGTAACAGTGCTAACGCACTTAACAGCCTTCGGCGGTCCCCACGTCGCCTTCGCTTAATTTTAAAAATAGTTTCCTATTTAGGACAGTTGTTTAGAAAGAATCAATATAAAAGGACAGTTGTTTAGAAAGAATCAATATAATATGTTTATATTATATATAATTTTAGAGAGGAATGTATGTATATTTTGTTAAAAAATATATTACATGTTGGTTAAATCAATGGATAAAATAGTATTAGCAAGTAATAATAGTCACAAAATTAAGGAGTTTAAAGAAATTATAAAAAATAAAGAGATTGTAACATTAAATGATATAGGATTTTTTGACGATATAGAAGAGACTGGTTCAACGTTTTTAGAAAACTCACTTATAAAAGCTGAAGTTATTAGTAAATATTTAAAAAACAAAGGATTAGAATATGATGTTATTGCAGATGATAGTGGTTTATGTGTTAATTCTTTAAATGGAGAACCAGGCGTTTATAGTGCTAGATATGATGGTGAGCATGGTAATACTGAAAATAACAGAAAGAAATTATTAAAAAAATTAGAAGACAAAGATGATAGAAGTGCTTATTTTGTTTGTTGTATTGTTTTATATCATCCAAATGGTGAATATGATTTTGTAGAAGGAAAAACATTTGGGAAAATAACGAAGCATGAATTAGGAAATAAGGATTTTGGATATGATTGTTTATTCTTGTCTGATGATTTAGGAAAAACATTTGGAGAGGCTTCAAGTGAAGAAAAAAATGAGGTATCTCATAGAGGTCGTGCAATTAAGTTATTAGCTGATAAAAATTTTAAATTGTAATATTAAAAAGAATAAATTGATAGCAGTTTATAATGGCTGTGTAAATTTCAGCTATTGAATATAAATTTTGAAAAATAATCTGATAGGAGTGTATAATGGCATCAATTAATGAAATAAAAAACAGATTACCTAAGGAATTTGTTGAAAATTTATATAACTTGTTTTCTCCAGGTACTGTTGACAAAATATTAGCTGGAACATCAGAGCAAAGAGCGACAACTTTAAGGGTAAATAATTTAAAATTTAATATACAAGATTTAATGAAATTGTTTAAAGAAAATAATATTAAATTTGATAGAATTCCATGGTATAGAGATGGTTTAGTTATAAAAAATGCAGTTGAAAAGGATATAAAAAAGCTAGAAATATATGAAAACGGATATATTTATTTACAAAGTACTTCAAGTATGGTTCCACCATGTGTTTTAGATCCTAAACCAGGTGAGATAATTTTAGATTTGACAGCAGCTCCAGGAAGTAAAACAACTCAAATCGCAGCAATGATGAATAATGACGGTTATATTTTAGCAAATGAATTAGATAAAATAAGATGTGAAAGATTAAAATTTAATGTTAATAACCAAGGTGCAAAAATAGTTGAGGTTATTAATGGCAGAGGTGAAAAAATTGGCTCACAATACCCAGAAAAATTTGATAAAATATTATTAGATACTCCTTGTAGTGGTGAAGGTAGATTTTTAGCTTATAATCCTGGAACTTATAGGGATTGGTCAGTAAAAAGAGTAAATGAATTAGTAAAAATTCAGAAAAAATTATTTACTAGTGCATTTAATGCACTAAAACCAGGAGGTATTATTGTTTATTCTACTTGCACTATTAATAAAGAAGAAAATGAGTATATTTTGAATTGGGCTCTGCAAAATTTTAAAATTGAAATTCTAGATATTCCTCTTGAAATAAAAAATTCTATACCAGGTAGCACAGAAGGATTAGACAGCTCTATTAGGAAATCAATTAAAATATTACCATCCAAGGAAACGGAAGGTTTTTTTGTTGCAAAACTTAGAAAAATATCAAGTGAAAGTAAAATTTAATATTTAAAGCTTAATTTTGTTTTATTTGTAATTATTTTTGAACAAAGATTTATAAAAAGAAAATATTAAAAGTTTATTTTTTTATGTGTAATTAGTATTGAACAAAGATTTATAAAAAGAAAATGTTAAAAATTTATTTTTTTATGTGTAATTAGTAATGAACAAAGATATAACCAAAAAATGTTAAAACTTTATTTTTGGTTTATGTGTAAATTAGTAATTAAAATAAAAATTCACAATTTGGACATAGTAATTATAATAAAAGTATGATATTATTTATACAAGGTTATAATAAATACATATATTAGACTTGAATTTAAAAAAAATTTAAATTTAGGTTAGCCTTAAATTATTAGTTAAGAAAGGAATTATAATATGAAAAAACAAAGTATTATATTAATCTCAATAATTGCAGTTGTTGTAATATTAATTGCAACATTAATAGGCAGTTATAATGGATTAGTTTCAAAAAAAGAAAATGTAGATACACAAGTATCAAATTTAGATGTTATGCTTCAAAGAAGAGCAGATCTAATACCAAATTTAGTAAATACAGTAAAAGGATATACAACTCAAGAAACACAAATAATAAATAGCATTACAGAAGCAAGAGCAAAATTGGTTGGAAGTCAAACCATAGAAGATAAAGCTAATGCTAACCAAGAATTAAGTTCAGCATTAAATAGATTAATGGTTATAGTAGAAAATTATCCAGACTTAAAATCATCACAGAATTTTATACAATTATCTGATGAATTAGCTGGAACAGAAAACAGAATTTCAACAGCTAGAAGAGACTATAACGAGGCTTCAAAAACTTATAATACAACAATAAAAAAATTCCCTACAAATATAATTGCTTCAATGTTTAATTTTGATGAAGTAACATATTTTGAAGCAAAAGAAGGTAGTGAAGTAGTGCCAAATGTGCAATTTTAATTTTTAGCAATTATAAAAAATAAATAGAAGATATAGTAAAGTAGGAGGAACAAATTGAAATCTACTTATAAAAATGTATTTCTTAAAATTATAGTTTTAATGATTTTATTCTTAAGTTTTTTAGGAATGAAATCATTTGCTGTTGTTGAACAAAGTAGAGAATTCTATGTTAATGACACAGCAAATTTACTTGATAAAGAAGTAGAAGATTATATAATAGAAACAAATAAAAAGCTTAATTCTGTAACAGGTGCACAAATAGTAGTTGTAACTGTTAAAAACTTAGAGGGCAAAAGTCTAGAGGAATATTCAACACAATTATTTAGAAAATATGGAATCGGTGATTCTAATAAAAATAATGGAGTTCTTTTATTATTAGCATTAGAAGAAAGAGAATTTAGAATTGAGGTTGGATATGGTTTAGAAGGAATATTAAATGATTCTAAAACTGGAAGGATTCAAGATGGATACATTATTCCATATTTGAAGGATAATAAATGGAATGAAGGAGTTAGAAACGGATACAGTAAGGTATTGGAGGAAGTTTCTAAAGAATACGGAGTTGATGTTGGTAAAATAGAAGCTATAGAAGTAAAAAAAGATAGTGGTTATAGTATGTATTTTATTTGGTTTGCTATAGCGACAATGGCTGAGCTTATATTTAATGGAAAACAAAGTAGAAAAATAGCAATATTAATTATTGATATTATAGCATTTATTATAACAATTTTAATTAATATTTTTATGCCGACTTCATTTTTTAGTTCAATAAGTGTTTGGATTATAATTTCAGAAATTATAATTTTTGTTATGTGTATTTTTGCTATTATATTTAAAACAAAAAACGGGCCATTTAGTGGAGGAGGTTTTTTTCCTTTTATAGGAGGTTCGTTCGGAGGAGGCTCGTTTGGAGGAGGATCTTTTGGAGGAGGAGGTTCGTCTGGAGGAGGAGGCTCATCTAGAGGATTCTAATATATAAAAGGAACACATGCTGAATTTCAAATAATAATTGAAGTAGGAAAAGAAAGAGGAGGAGGCTCGTCTAGAGGATTCTTATATATAAAAACATCATATGCTAAGATTCAAAGATTAATTGAAGTAGAAATAGAAAAAATATTTTAAAATATAAAAACTGCTAAGTAACTATTGAAGTTACTTGAATATGAAACAATTATATTATGTATACTCTGTTTGCAAAAAAAAATACTATATGTTATAATTAATATCGGTGGTGCATTATTCTAGTTGCATTGTCTATTACGAGGGTGGGGCTAAAAATCCACTAAAGGGCACAACGATGAAGTTTTGTATATGTGCGCGAGATGCCAGTTTTGCGTGTGTATATGAAGTAAGAAAATAGGGAAATATGTAATGGCATACATATCACATTCCCCTATTATCGCGGAGGCTTATAAAAAATTTGTGAAATACAAATAAAACTTTTTGTATGAAATAAATTGAAAAGATGAGTATAACCTATATAAAGTGCCAAGACACAATATATAGTGTAGCCTGTTTTGAGAGGTAATATTGGGATTAATCGATAGTAAGTAATAATATATTTGGCCAAATTTATTATTACCAAGGATTATGAAACTATTATTGCAAAAGAAACTAGCAATAGATTTAAGTGTATTAAGGAAAACTTCTAGAATGTTTGCTACTTAAAGTAGCATAGAAGCTTAGGGATTGAAGTACGGATTTAAGTGGTAGTCTAGTCGCCTATTTGAAATTTTAGGATATTTGTTTAAATGGAAACAGCTAAATAGTAATGTTTAGTAACAAATAGAGAAATTCAACTAGACCTAAACCGTAAAATTTACTTAAGTTTTACCACCTAGAATTAAATTAAAATTAATAAGTAAGAAAAGAAAACATAAAATTAAAATTTGAAAAATAATAGGAGAGTTTAATGGATATCCAAAGAAAAAATAAGAAAAAAAGAGAATCATCTGAAACAAAATGGTTTTTTACTATTTTTATAACAACATTTATATTATCAATAGTATTTTCTTTTATTTCATCAAATGCAATTACAAAATTATCAATAATTCCTGCGACATTAATGTTGCTTGTAATTATATTTATAGGTATAATTTTCGATGTGGTTGGAGTTGCCGTAACGGTAGCTAAAGAGTCAAATTTTAATGCTATGGCATCAAGAAAAATGAGTGGAGCAAAAACTTCAATCAAATTAATAAAAAATTCTGCAAAAGTAGCAAACATTTGTGCTGACGTAATTGGAGATATATCTGGTGTATTATCTGGAGCTATAGGAGCACTAATTTCAATAAAATTAACTCAAAGTTTTGGGCTGGGATCTAATTTGCAATTCATCATAAGTGCACTAGTTGCTTCATTAACAGTTGGAGGAAAAGCTATTGGAAAAGGAATTGCACAAAAAAATTCAACGCAAATCGTTTCAATACTTGGTAAAACAGTAAGTATATTTGACAAAAAAAATAAACTGATTTTAAATAAAACATCAAGTAAGAAGCTAAATAAAATGTTCTATTATAAAAAACGGTTAGAAAAAAAGTTAAATGCAATTCTTTAAGTTTAATTCAAGTTGTGTGATTAATATAAATAAAAAACCTAAAAAATTAGGTTTTTTTTGTTGTATAAAACTATAAAATACTGTATAATAGATACAACCAGAAGAAAAATAAGGAGAATACGAATGATAACAAATCTAGCAAAGGAATTACTAGAATTATTGAAAAATGGAAAAGGTCTGAGCCAATTAGAAATTAAAAAACCAAGCAGCGAGCTTTCAATAATTGTAAGCCTAATTGCAAGTGAATGTAAATGTAGTCTAGTTGATGATGAAGGTAATTTTATAAGATACGGAAGCAGTATAGATATAAAACTAGTTGAAAAAATTGTATTAAATCTACTTGGTAGTAATAATAGAATTCCTAGAGATATAGTGGAAAAAGCTCTTGAAAAAGAAGGGATAAGTGGACCAAAAATAGATCTGCATTTTACAAAAAAACATAATCAAAATTTTGGGATAACCGAATTAGAAATTAATCCAATAATGCCAAATGATTTTGAAACATATTTGGGAAAAAACAATACAGAAATACAAGCAAAATTAATGGATGATATACTTAAACCCTATGTTAAAGAATTAATTTTTGCTAATGAAATACTTGTGAAAAGAAGTCCTATTGGAGCATTTATAAGTAAAACTCTGTTTAGAAATAAGTCAACAGAATCTATGAAAAGAACTTATAAAAAATTATTAAAAAAACATATAAAAGATGTTAATAGATATGAAATAGATAATTATGTAAAATATATAATTGATAATGTTTTGCAAAATGGTATGTTTAAAAATGAACTTATTAATAGTTCTATAAATTCAACTGAGCTTCAAATATTAGGAAAAGTTTATACAGGATTTAGTGGTTTGCTATACAACATGATATCTACAACATTAAGTATGTTAACATTAAAGGATTCTCCAAATAAAGAAATTTCTCAAATATATGAAATTTATTATACTATGATAGGTGTATTAACAAGCATTTCTACTGACATATCAAAAATGGAAGCTAATGTAATTGAGGATAATATTAAAATAGCTAATAGAAATTTTAGTATTTCATCTGAAAAAATATCAATATATAAATCAAACTACAGACAGAATGATATAAATAAAGACTCATATGGAAATAGTATAAAATTTATTGAACCAAGTAACATACCAGTTGCAATGAATAACTTGATTATTCGTATTAAGGCTATTTTATGGAATAAAGAAAAAATGAATGATGAAGAATTTATAAAAGAAGTTATTAGAATTAATTATAGATTTTTAAGAATACAGCCATTCAAAAATGCCAATGGAAGAACAAGTAGAGCATTAATAAATATGATTTTAGAAACAAAAGGAATGCTTGCATGTTTTGATAAAAATACAAGACTTGAATATATAAAAAGTATAAAAGAAGCACATGAAATAATTAATAAAAAAGAAAATGAATACCTATATTGTTTAACAAATAATCCAACTGAATCTGCTAAATATGAAGATGAATATTTAAGGAAAGACTTGCCAATATTGGTAATTAAGTACTAGAATTTTTAAATACATACAAAATTTGGAGATAAATAATTGAAAAGAAGGGGAATTGAAATGAATATTGAAGAAACAATTAAAATAATGCTTAAAGGATCTGAAAATCATACAGATATTAAAGATATTAAGGAAAAATTAGAAAAAGTAAATAAAGAAAATAGACCATTAATAATAAAATTAGGGCTAGATCCATCTGCTCCAGATATACATTTAGGACATGCGGTTGTTCTTAGAAAAATGAAACAATTACAGGATTTGGGGCATCAAGTTATTCTTATAATTGGAGATTTTACTGGTATGATAGGAGATCCGACAGGAAAATCAAAAACAAGAAATCAATTAACAAGAGAGCAAGTTGAAGAAAACGCTAAAACATATCAAGAGCAAATATTAAAAATTCTAGATCCTAAAAAAACAACTATCAAATTCAATAGTGAATGGTTAAGCTTACTAAATTTTAGAGACATAATTCAATTAACTTGTAACACAACAGTTGCTAGAATGTTAGAAAGAGATGATTTTCAAAAAAGATATTCATCAAATCAGCCAATTGCACTTCATGAGTTCTTTTATCCATTAATGCAAGGTTATGATTCAGTAGCAATTAAATCTGACATAGAATTGGGAGGTACAGACCAAACTTTTAATATTTTAATGGGAAGAAATGTTCAAAAATATTATGGTCAAGATCCTCAAATCACTTTGTTTATGCCATTACTAGAAGGTTTGGATGGTGTAAATAAAATGAGCAAAAGTCTTGGAAATTATATTGGTATTAATGAAGAACCGAATATTATGTATGAAAAAGCAATGAAAATTCCAGATGAATTAATTATTAAATACTATAATTTATGTACAGATATGCATCCAGATGAAGTTAAAAAAGTACAAGTGAGATTAGCAAATGGAGAAAATCCAAGAAATATTAAAATGGAATTAGCAAGAGAAATTACTAAATTATATAGTGATGAAAAATCTGCTAAAATGGCTGAAGAACACTTTAAAACAGCTTTTCAAAAACAAGAAGCTCCAAGTGATATACCAGAATTTAAATATAATGCTAATTTGGTTGATACAATAATGGAAACTGGAAAATATTCTTCTAAGGGAGAAATTAGAAGATTATTTACACAAGGTGGAGTTAAAATTAATAATGAAAAAGAAACAGATTTTAATATAGAATTATCGGATGGGGAAAATATAATTCAAATAGGAAAAGGAAATTTCTTTAAGATTATAAAATAGTTTATATAAAAACAAGAATTATAATTAGAAATTTCTAATATTTAATTCTTGTTTTTTAAAATGTAAAATACAAATTTAAGTAGAAAATACAAAATTAAATAGAAAATACAAAATTAAATATAAAACATAAATTCTTAATGTATATAGGTTTTTATAAAAAATATATGTTTTTTGTTTTTGATTTTTACTCTTAAAATACAGCTATATCGATTATTGTTTTTTATTGTAAAAATACAATAAAAAAAGTAATATTATGTTTATTAATGTGTTTACAAAAAAGAGTATTTATGAAATAATAAGGGAAACTTTAAGGAGGGACCTATGATTGGAAAAGTGCTAGATGATTTTAGTATAAAAACAAGAATTGAAAAAAGGATCAAAGAGCTTGAAAATACTGACAGAAGAGAACAAAAAGAATTTTTGGCATATAGAATAGCTTCTATGGTAAAAGATGGACAAACTATAGGGTTTGGCTCGGGTAGTACCTCTTTTATTGCAGTTGAAAAAATAGCTGAATTAGTCAAAAAAAACAACTTGGATATTAAAGCTGTCCCATCTTCAAATGAAATTAAAGAATTATGCAATTATTTTGAAATTGAAACAATTAGCTTAAATGATGCAAAAATTGACTGGGCATTTGATGGTGCAGACGAAATAGACTCAAAAAACAATTTAATTAAAGGCAAAGGCAAATGCATGTTTAAAGAAAAGCTGAATTTTTTAAATTCACCAAAAGTCTACATATTAGTGGATGAAACAAAACATGTTAAAAATATTGGGGAAAATAATCCAATACCGGTTGAATGTTACACAGGATCAATTGAATATGTTATTTCTGAATTGATAAAACTAGGTGCTGAAAAATGTGAATTAATTAAAAATTCAAATGGTGAATTAGAATATACAGATTTAGGAAATTGCATTATTTCAGCTTATTTTAATTCTTCAAAAATAAATAAAAACCTTGAGAAAAATATGAAGCTTATTACTGGCGTTATTGAAACAGGATTGTTTTTTGGGTATGAAAATATAGAAGTATTATAGATTGAAAACGAGGAATATATATGTGTGAATTAAGTATAATTGTCCCAGTATACAATATTGAAAGAATAAAGATTAATTGTGTGAAACAACTAATGAATTTAAACATTGAAAACTATGAAATAATATTTGTTAATGATGGTTCGACAGATAGTACCAAAGAAGTTCTTGAAGAAATATATAAAAACAATCCAAAGATTGTTAGGATAATAAACAAAGTGCATACAGGAGTTGCAGATACAAGAAATGTTGGGATAGAAAAATCTTTAGGAAAATATATTCAATTCGTTGATTATGATGACTATATTGAGGAAGATTTTTTAAAAACAATAAAAAAGTATATGGAGAAAAATATAGAGATTATTAAGTATAAATTAAAGCTGGTAAATATCAAAGAAAAAACAGAAAAAAAAGTTGATGGTTCTGTTTTTCTTGAAGAAAAAACTGGAGAGGAAGCCTTTAACATTTTATATAAATCAGATGTTTTATTAGATTCTCCATGTGTATATTTGTTCTTGAAAGATCTTTTTGTTAGGAATAATTTGAGATTTGAGAATAATACTGAACATGAGGATTTTGGTCTTATACCAATAGTTATTCTACATGCTAAAAGTGTTGTTTCACTTCCTATATATGGTTATAATTATATTCAATCTGAAGACAGTATAACAAGAAATTTAAATACTGAAAGATTAAAAAAGCAAACAAGAGATGTATTTAAACATTATGATAATATGCTTATACAGATAGAAAAAATGAAGTTAAATGAAATAACAAAACAAAATGTTAGACTTTACTATACTAATGCAATAATATGTAAAATAAAAAATATTAAAGAAAAACATTTAAAAGAATTTCTAATAGAATTTAAAAATAGAAAAATGGGAAAAAATATTAAAGTAAGAAATATCAAACAATTAATAAAAAGGATATTAATTGATATAGATTTAAAATGGTATTTAAAATATTATTGATAGGAGGAAATATGCCTAAGGTAAGTGTAATAGTACCAGTATATAATGTACAGGATTATATAAGAAAATGTATGGAATCATTAGTTAATCAGACATTAGACGATATAGAACTAATAATAGTAAATGATGGGTCTACAGACGGTTCTATTGAAATTGCAAAAGAATATCAAGAGAAAAACAAAAAAATTAAGATTGTTAATAAAAAAAACGGAGGTCTTTCGGACGCAAGAAATTATGGAGTTCGATACGCAAATGGAGAATATATTGCATTTTTAGATTCAGATGATTATGTTGAATATGATACATATGAAAGAATGTATGAAAAAGCTATAGAAGAACAAGCAGATTGTGTTGAGTGCAATTTTATATGGGAATATGAGAATAAATCAAAAATTGATATTGGATATATGTATAGTAACAAAAGTGAAATGATAATCTATTCTAGAGTTGTAGCTTGGAATAAATTAATAAAAAATAGTCTTTTAAAAAATATAGATGAAATTTTTCCAATAGGCTTAAGATACGAAGATATAGAATTTTTTTATAAATTGATTCCTAAAATAGAAAAAGTAGCATTTATAAAAGAACCTAAAATTCATTATGTACAAAGAAAGACCTCAATTGCTAACACTCAGAGTATAAAAAATAGAGATATTTTTATTGTACTTTCAAATGTTCTTAATTATTATAAGAGTAATGGATTGTATGATAAATATAAAAGCGAATTAGAATATACCTTTTCAAGGTTGTTATTATGTAGTTCTTTTTTTAGAATTGTTAAAATCAAGGATGAGAATATAAGGAAAAAACTGATAAATGAAAATTGGATGATTTTAAATGAAAAGTTTCCGAACTGGAAAAAAAACAGAATAATAAAAAATAGGAAATCAATTAAGAATTTATATTTATCCTCAATTAATAGGTATACATATAAAATTTATTATTGGATTTTTAAATATATAAAGTAGGTGAAATATGAAAACGAAGAACATTGTTTATAATAAATTAAATTTAGAAAATACACTTTGCTTATTTGTCTTACTTAATCCGATATTTGATATACTAAGTTTTATTTCAAGAAAGTATCTTAGTTATGAAATTTCTATTTCTTTGTTACTTAGACCAGTTATACCATTAATAATAGGTATGATTTTATTTAGTAAGAGTACTAAAAAGAAAAAAATATTAATTATTATTTTTGTATATTTAATCTATGGAATTATTCATTTAATACTGTATAATAAAAATAGAATGGGTTGTTCATTTGGTACAGTGCTAGATGAAAGTAGATATATTGCTAATTATTCTTTTTTTATATTTATTCTTGCAATTTATTATAGAGTTTTTTATAAAAAAAATACTGGAAAGCTTTATAAGAGCGTTATATTGGCGAACGTAGTATATATAACATCAATTTATTTAGCTATAATTACAGGCACATCAACAAGTTCATATATTGAAGGAATTGGATATAAAGGATGGTTTGAAACAGCAAATAGTATAGGAGCTGTTTTAATATTTGCTTCAACTATTATTTTAAGTAGAATAGAAAATAGTAAAAGTATTAAGGAAAGATTTTTCTTGACATTACTAATAATATTAAATGGAATATATTTGACGACTTTAATTGGAACCAGAGTCGGATTATTTGGCTTTGTTTTATTACTTACAATTTATTTAATTATTAACATAATGTGCAAGATTATTAAAAAAGATAGAATTAACAAAAAACACCTTTTACTGATTTCTGGTTTCTTATTAATCATAACTCTCATCATTGTTATTATGGGATCAAATACATTAAAAAGAAGAAAAATGCTGGAAAGTTTTAGTGAAAACGATATTAGCAATACGGCAAATATGAAGTCTCATATAACAGTTGATTTGAACATATTATATTCAAAAATAATCAACAATCAGCTTGAAGACGGATTTATGACTGGTTTCCAAAAAAAGTCAGTAATTGATTTATATAATTATGCAAATAAATATAATATCGATAGTGTTGATACAAGAATGCAACAATTAATATATCATACAGCACTTGTTAAAAATCAGAAAAGTATAAGTATGGTATTGTTTGGAAATGGATATTTAATAAACACAAATGAATTGGTATTAGAAATGGAATTGCCAGCATTCTTTTATAATTTTGGAATTTTTGGAGCAATATTATATGTAGGTATAGTTATAGTTATTTTTATATATTCTATTATAATGTTGATAAAGTATAAAAGAAGAATAGATGAGGAATTCTTAATGATACTAATAGGTAATGGATTGGTTTTTTTATTTTCAACATTAGCAGGTTTTACCTTTTTTAGTCCATCATCAATGTTACTAATAGTAATAATGAATGTAATTTTAACGAATAAAAATGCGGAAATTAGAGGTGATTAAAATTAAAAAAATAATTTTTGGAATAACAGGATTAACAATAGGTGGAGCAGAGAGAGTTCTGGTTGATTTAGCTAACAGATTATGCATAGAATATGATATTACTATTTTTACATTATATTCAAAAGGAGAGTTAGAAGAGCAATTAGACAAAAAAATAAAGTTGTTACATTTATACACAGAGAATTACAACGAGTTAAATAGAATTCAAAGAATTAAAACATCATTAGATATTTTATTAAGAAAAAACAAAATTTATTGTCAATACATTAAGAATAGATTCGATATAGAGATAGCATTTTTGGAAGGGCCTATTACAAGACTTTTTGGTATAAGTAGTAATAAAAATAAGTATGCTTGGGTTCATACAGATATTTCTACCGCATTTGGAAAAGGTATAAAAAACTTGTTCAAAAAGATTTCTGGGAAAAGAGTATATAAAAAATATAAAAAAATCGTATTTGTAAGCAATGATAGCAAGGAGAAGTTTATTAATTTTTTCGAATTGAATCTTGACAAATACACTATTATAGAAAATTATATTGATGAAAAAAGAATTCTTAATTTATCTGTAGCTAATCACAATAAAATATTTGATTCAAAACAAACAAATTTTATTACAGTTGCAAGACTTGTTGAACAGAAGGGTATAGATAGATTTATTAGAATTCATAAAAGGTTAATCGAAAATAATTATAAAAACAAAGTATTCGTAATAGGCGACGGTCCTATTAAAGATAAATTGCAAGAACAAATTGATAAAGAGAACATTCAAGAAACATTTATTTTATTAGGTAAGAAAACTAATCCTTATACATATATAAAACAGGCTGATTGTTTTTGTTTATTATCTTATTCTGAAGGATATGGTATGGTAGTAGAAGAGGCAAAAATACTTAATAAGCAAATAATTGTTACGAATACAGCCGCCAAAGAAGCAGTAAAAGGATATAATAAAGCTGTTATTACAGAAAATAATGAAGAATCTATATACAAAAGTTTAATAGAGATTATAAAAAAGCAAACAATTAATGATACACAAATATATAAAAGTATAAATGGAATAATTATAAAAAAATTTAAAGAATTAGTAGGTGATTGATATGAAATTATCAATATTGACTTCGACATATAATAGAGGCGAATATTTAACAAAGTTATATAATAGTATTGTTGAGAATCTTATAAATGATGTCTTTTTTGAATGGATTATTATGGACGATGGTTCTACAGATAATACTTATCAAATCGTAAGTAAGTTTAGTAATACAGTGAATTTTGAAATTAAGTATTTTTATCAAGATAATAGAGGCAAAATGATAGCTATAAATAAATTAGTCGAACGATCTGATGGTGATTTAATTGTGGAATGTGATTCGGATGATTTTTTTATGAAGGATGCTTTTAAAATAATAAAGGAAGAATATGATAAATGTAAAAGCAGTAATGATTTATATGCGATGTGCTTTTTAAAACTTGACCAAAATAATAATAATATTGGTAAAAATACGAGAATTGATAAAACCACAATTTTTGATCTGTATTTTAAACAGGAAGAGGATGGGGAAAAAGCATTAGTGTTTTTTTCTTCGATAAGGAAAAAATATAAACATAAGTTAGAAAAAAATGAAAAATTTATTACAGAGGGAAGACTATATCATGAAATGGACAAAAATTATTTCATAAAATGTATAAATAAACCTATAATGATATGTGAGTATCAAAATGATGGTTATACAAAAAATATAGATAAATTTTTTTTAAAAAATCCATATGGATACTATGAATATTTTGCAGAAATTTTAGGTAGAGAAATGAAAAATGTATTATTTTGTAAGAGAATGTATGCAATAAAACATTATATATTATTTAGTTATTTAACTAAAACATATAATATAAAAAGAATTAAAGAATACAAAAATAAATTTTTATATATTATATTATTGTTTTTCGGAATTATAAAAATTAAGATATCTCATAAATTTGATTAGGTATAGTAATTGACAATTTTCCAATAAATGATATAATAAAAAAAACGGAAAGGAGAGTATAGGTGTAGTATCTATACGAAATAAAAATGCAAAAAACAGAACAAAATGTTATTGAAGTTAAAGATGTAGTAAAAACATTCAATGTTTTTTATGATAAAACAAATACCTTAAAAGAAAAATTGTTATTCTGGAAAAGAGGTAAAAAAGAGATTAGAAAAGTTTTAGATAATATTTCGATATATATAAAAAAAGGAGAAGTAGTTGGATTAATAGGAACTAATGGTAGTGGAAAATCAACGTTATTAAAGCTTATGACTAAAATAATATATCCTAATAAGGGGAGTATAAGTGTTAAAGGTAAGGTAACATCTTTATTGGAACTAGGTGCTGGATTTCATGCTGATTTTTCAGGGAGAGAAAATATTTATTTTAATGCATCGATATTTGGTTTAACAAGAAAAGAAATAGAAAGCAGAATTAGTTCAATAATTGAGTTTTCAGAATTAAGTGAATTTATTGATAATCCAGTTAGAACTTATTCTTCAGGAATGTATATGAGGTTGGCATTTTCCGTAGCTATTAATGTTGACGCTGACATTCTATTAATAGATGAAATTTTATCAGTAGGAGATCAACATTTTCAACAAAAATGTTTTGATAAATTAGAAGAGTTGAAATCATATGGTAAAACAATTGTTTTTGTAACTCACAGTTTAGGTCAAGTAGAACAATTTTGTTCAAGAGCTGTTTGGTTGGATAATGGAATTATTAGAATGGATGGAAATGTAAAAGATGTTGTTAATGAATATAAAAAGATAACAGTATAATTGGAGGAAAACGAATGAATGTATTTAAAAGTATATATGAATATAGAGAATTACTTAAAACTAATGTAAAAAAAGAAATAAGAGGAAAATATAAACAATCTTTTTTAGGAATATTGTGGTCTTTTCTAAACCCACTTTTACAAATTGCTGTATATGCAATTATATTTCCTATAATTTTAAAGAATACTCAAAAAGATTATGTAATATTTCTATGTGTTGCCTTAATTCCATGGACTTATTTTACTACAGCTATAGTTCAATCAATGTCTTCGATTATTTCGAATTCAAACATAATTAAGAAAGTTTATTTCCCAAGGGTAATTGTTCCACTTTCAGTTGTAACAAGTGGTTGTGTAAATTTCTTTATTTCAACTATAATTATTCTGATTTTTTTATTTGTATCAGGAATGGGAATAACTCAATATATAATATTTTATCCGTTAATTGCACTGGTTCAGTTTTTATTGCTTTTAGCAATATCTTTTATAGTTTCTTCTGTTACTGTTTACCTTAGAGATTTAGAACATTTAATTGGTGTAGCTTTACAGTTATTATTTTATGCAACACCTATTGTGTACGCAAAAGAAACTATTCCAGAGAATATGCAAAATATTATAAATTTAAATCCAATGGCACATATTATAACGGCATACAGAGATATATTTTATTATCAAACAGCGCCCGACGTTGTTGGTTTATTAATTTTATTAGGAATTACGATAATAATGTGTATAGTAGGTTATTTATTATTTAATGTATTGCAAAAGGGTTTTGCAGAGGAATTATAAAGAGGAAGGAAGGTATTAAAAAATGTTTAAAGAAAAAGTTTTACTAATCACTGGGGGGACAGGCTCATTTGGAAATGCAGTATTAGATGGTTTTTTAAATTCAGATTTAAAAGAAATTAGAATATTTTCTCGAGATGAAAAAAAACAAGATGATATGAGAAAAAAATATAATAGTCCAAAACTAAAATTCTATATTGGAGATGTTAGAGATTATAACAGTATATTAGATGCAATGGATGGAGTTGATTTCGTTTTTCACGCAGCAGCATTAAAGCAAGTTCCATCATGCGAATTTTTTCCAATGCAAGCAGTTCAAACAAATGTATTAGGAACAAATAATGTATTAGAGGCAGCAATTAATAAAAACGTGAAAAAGGTAATAGTTTTAAGTACAGATAAAGCAGCATATCCGATTAATGCAATGGGAATGAGTAAGGCTTTAATGGAAAAGGTCGCTGTATCTAAAGGTAGAAATTTACCACAAGGTTCAACAGTAATTTGTCGTACACGATATGGAAATGTTATGGCATCAAGAGGTTCTGTTATTCCGTTATTTATAGATCAAATAAATAATGGCGAATCTCTTACAATTACTAATCCAGAAATGACAAGGTTTATGATGACATTACAAGATGCGGTGGAATTAGTAATATATGCTTTTAAAAATGGTAACCAAGGAGATTTATTTGTACAAAAAGCTCCAGCAGCGACAATTGAAGTTTTAGCAGAATCTGTAAAGGAATTAATGAATAGTGATGTTAAGATAAAAAATATTGGAACAAGACATGGAGAAAAACTATATGAGGTCCTTGTAACTAAAGAAGAGATGATATGTGCAGAAGATTTAGGAGAGTATTATAGAATCCCTTCGGATAATAGGGATTTAAATTATGCGAGATATGAATCAAAAGGAAACAAAAAATTGGATTTAATTGAGGAGTACAATTCTCATAATACTGAAAGATTAGATGTAGAAGGAATGAAAAAATTGTTGTTAAAATTAGATTTATTTAAATAGAAGGAGATAAAATGAAAATATTGGTAACGGGCTCAAATGGGTTTATTGGAAAAAATATTATTGCACAATTAAATATTAAGGATGGCGTGGAAATAGTTTCTTTTGATAAAGAGGATTCTTTTACTAAAATAGAAGAAAATATAGAGTCTATTGATTTTATAATACATTTAGCAGGAATAAATAGACCTAAAGACAAATCAGAATTTTACAAGGGAAACACCGATTTAACAAAAAATCTAATAGATTTAATTTTACGTAGGGGTCTATCAATTCCTATTATTATATCATCAAGTATTCAAGCAGTAAAAGATAATGATTATGGTAAAAGCAAAAAACAGGCCGAGGATATTTTAATAGAATATTCAAAATCTAATCCTACATACATATATAGATTGCATAATGTTTTTGGAAAATGGTGTAGACCAAATTACAATTCTGTAGTAGCAACATTTTGTAATAATATAGCTAATGGTTTAGAAATTTCTGTAAATGATACTAATTTAAACCTTGAATTAGTATATATAGATGATATAGTAGAAGAATTTATTAATATAATTGAAACAGGTAATCCAAATAAGAAAATAGGAAATTATTGTTATATAGAGCCCAAATATGAAATTAAACTTGGTGAGTTGGCCAATTTAATAGAATCATTTAAAAAAGATACTTCTTCATTATATGTCCCAAATACTGGTGATGAATTCATTAAAAAAATGTATGCTACATACATAAGTTATGTTCCTATTAAGGATCTTATTGTAGATCTAGAAAAACATGAAGATAATAGAGGAATGTTTACTGAAGTAATTAAAACCAATAAATGCGGTCAATTTAGTGTTTCTATATCAAAACCAGGAATAATAAGAGGAAATCATTATCATCATACAAAGATGGAAAGATTTATTGTTATTAAAGGAAGTGCTAGAATTATATTTACTCATATAATCAATGGGGAAAGTTATGAAATTAATGTTAATGATAAAGAAATAAAAGAGGTTACAATTCCTGTTGGATATACTCATAGTATAGAAAATACTGGAAATGAAGAAATGATTTTGTTGATTTGGGGTAATGAATTATTTAATCAGCAAAAACCAGATACAATTTTTAAAGAGGTATCTAATAATAACATAAACATTATTAAAGGAGAGAATTAATGGAAAAATTAAAAGTTATGGTTGTTGTAGGAACAAGACCAGAGATAATAAGATTAGCTGAAGTAATAAAAGCTATTGATAAATATTTTAAACTTACCTTAGTGCATACAGGACAAAATTATGATTATACATTAAACCAAGTTTTCTTTGAAGAATTCGGATTAAGAAGTCCAGATTATTTCCTTGACACACCTGGAAAAACAGTAGCAGAAACAGTAGGAAATATAATATCAAAAACATATGATGTGATTTCAAAAGTTAAACCAGATGCACTTTTAGTTTTAGGGGATACAAATAGTTGTTTATCGGCATACTCAGCAAAAAGGCTTAAAGTACCTATTTTTCATATGGAAGCTGGTAATAGATGCTTTGATTTTAATGTACCTGAAGAAATTAACAGAAGGGTTGTTGATCATATAAGTGATGTTAACCTTGCGTATACAGAAAATGCAAGAAGATATTTAATTAATGAAGGAATAAAAAATGATTTCCTTTATGTTACAGGTTCTCCAATGGCGGAAGTACTATATAAAAATATAGAAAATATTAATAAATCCGATATAGTTAAAAAACTAAATTTATCAGAAAAAGAGTATTTTGTTGTAAGTGCACATAGAGAAGAAAATATTGATTTGGATAGAAATTTTGAAAGTTTAGTTGAAAGTTTAAATGCAGTTGCAGAAAAATACGGAAAACCAATTATTTTTTCAACGCATCCTAGAACTGCTAAAAAGATAAAAGAAAAAAATGTAAAATTTAATTCATTGATTAAAAATCTAGAACCTTTAGGATTTTTGGATTATGTAAAGTTACAAAAAAATGCATTTTGTGTATTATCTGATAGTGGTACAATTCCGGAGGAATCAGCAATATTAAATTTTCCAGGAGTTTCATTAAGAACAAGCACAGAGAGACCTGAGGCATTAGATGCTGGTAGTATAGTACTTGGAGGAATTAATCCAAAAGACATGATCAATTCTATAGAGTTAGCTGTTAATTCATTTGAACCTAACAAAGTAAATCCTGTAAAAGATTACAGAGATCTAAATGTATCTGAAAAAATAGTTAAAATAATTCAAAGTTATTATAACATAATAAATGCTAGAACCTGGAAAAAGAATATCTATTAAAAGTGTTATTAATTGGAGGAATTAATTAATGAAATATAATCCAAAAGTTACTATTGTAATACCAGTTTATAATGGTGAAAAATATATACGAGAAGCAATAGATAGTGCAATAAATCAAACATATAATAATATAGAAATAATTGTTATAAATGATGGAAGTACTGATAATACAGAAAAAATCGTGAAAGAATACTCAGATAAAGTAAAATATATTTATAAACCAAATGAAGGTGTTTCAACTGCATTAAATTTAGGGATTCAAGAAATGACTGGTGAATACTTTTCGTGGTTAAGTCATGATGATTTATATTATCCTAATAAAATTCAGGATAATATAAATTATATAGTAAATAACAATTTGGAAAATGAGAAAATAATTTTATATAGTAATGTCAATTTTATTGACGAGAATTCCAAAGTCTTTAGTACTACATCTTATCAATATTTGGAACCAAATAATAAAAAAGAATACGCATTATTAAGAGGATTAGTAAACGGGATTAGTCTTCTAATTCCCAAAAAAGCATTTTATGATTATAGTTTTTTTTCGGTTGAATTTAAGTGCATACAAGATTATTATTTATTTTTTAAAATGATGAAAACATATAAATTTATTTTTATTAAGAATATTACTGCTGCTTCAAGGGTTCATAAAGAACAGGTAACAAATACAAATCCTAAAGTGATCGAGGAAGGAAATTTTTTGTGGACATTTATGCAGAAAGAAATTCCGGATAATGTAAAAATCGAATTGGAAGGAAGTATTTATAAATTTTATGATGAAATGTACAAATATTTATTAAATAATAGTAAGTATGAATTAGCTATTGAGTATTCGAATGAACAAAGAGAAAAATATTTACAGAAAGGTCTTGAAATGCTTTGTAGAATTTATAAAAATGAAAAAAATGACTTTTACAGTGTTTTAGAAAAATTTATATTAAATAATGAAAATAATATAGATACAAAAGACTATAATAGTATAAAAAAAATTTCAGAGTTTATAGGATTTGAAGAAATTTTAAAATATATAATATCTATTAATGATAATGAAAAATTTGTGAAATTGTATAAAAAGCTAAAGCATAAAAACAAGTTATTAAGAATTAAATATCTTTTTAATAAATTGATATTAATAATAAAAGAGTAAATTTTGGAACGTTTATTGTTAAAAAATCAAGTTAATAAATTTAATATAATAGATGGGATGGATTATGAAAAAAATAATTAAAAAAATATGTAAAAAAGTATTAAAAAGATTTCGTATAGTGACACAAGATGATTTAAAAAATGTTATCGATAGTATAGAACTAGTAAGAGAGAATAACAATAAGTTTAGTATAAATAATACATATAGGTTAGAAAAAGAATTATATAAATCAGTACAAAATTTAGAATACAAATTAAATGAATTTAACAGTTATACTAATATAATTTTATATGAAAATCAAATTGATATTAATAATATAACTGGGAATACTAGGCCAAATTTTAATCCTAAAGTGTCCATTATAATTCCAGTATATAATGGAAAAAAATATATAAGGGAAGCAATAGATAGTGCTTTAAAACAAACTTATAAAAATATTGAAATTATTGTAGTAAATGATGGTAGTAATGATAATGGTGAGTCAGAAAATATAGCATTAAGTTATGGAGATAAAATTAGATATTTTAAAAAGGAAAACGGCGGTGTTTCTAGTGCTTTGAATTTGGGAATTAAAAATATGAAAGGAGAATACTTCGCTTGGCTAAGTCACGATGATTTATATTATAAAAATAATATTGAAGAACATATTAGATATTTGAAAAATACTCTTGAAAATAATATTATAACGTTTACGGGTTTTGATATTATAGATGAAAATAGCAACTTAAGATTCAATGAAACTATAATTTCCAATTTGTATTGTTTTGATTACAAAATCTCAAAAATTAAAACAGAATACTCTTTATTAAAAGGAGAAATTAACGGCGGGTCAGTATTAATACCTAAAAATGCATTTGAAGAATTTGGTTTGTTTAATGAGAAGCTTAAAATTTCTCAGGAAAGGGAAATGTGGTCAAGATTAATTAGTAAATATAAATTTATAAATATTCCTTATAATACAAATTCAATACGTACTCATGATGAGCAGGTAACAAACCAAAATAAAAATGTACTTTTAGAAACAAATATGCAAAGAAGTAAAATAATTGATAATATAAAAAAAGAAAAAAGAGAAGAATTAGAAAAATCGGAATATAATTTTCTTGTATCAATGCTTAAATACTATGAAATGAATAATATAGAAGCTATGACATCAGAAATTAGGACTAGAATAGAAAAATTAAGGTAAGAGGTAAGAATATGATAAAATTTCCTAAAGTAACGATAATTATCCCAGTATATAATGGAAAAGAATATATGAGATATTCAATAGAAAGTGCACTCTCTCAGAATTATAAAAATATTGAAATATTGGTTATAAATGATGGGAGTGACGATGAGGGTGAAACAGAAAAAATAGCCTTAGAGTATGGAGATAAAATTAAATATTTTAAAAAAGAAAATGGTGGGGTATCAACAGTTTTAAATATGGCTATTGATATAATGGAAGGTGAATATCTTTCATGGTTAAGCCATGATGATGTATACTGTTTTGATAAAATATCTACTCAAATCGATTTTTTGAATCAAAACAATTTAATAGATGAAAACGTTATACTATATTCAGATTATGATTTAATTGATAAAAAATCAAGATTAATTTCTAATTGTACAAAAAATCATGAAATGTTGGAAAAGAAACCTGAGTATGCATTATTAAGAGGAACTGTAAATGGCATTACATTACTTATTCCAAAAAAAGCATTTATTGAATGTGGAAATTTTGATGAACAATTAAGATGCACTCAAGACTATGTTTTATGGTTTAAAATGATGAAAAAATTTAAGTTCATTCATATTCCTAAAGTGCTTGCGAAGTCTAGATATCACTTGAAACAAGTTTCAAATACCAATATTAAAGTGATAACAGAGGGAAATGAATTATGGATTAATATGATTGAGGATATTCCTGAAGAACGTAAAATTAAATTAGAGGGTAGTATTTATAATTATTATTATGAAATGGCAAAATTTTTAAAAGACACACCATATGAAGGAGCAAGGATTCATTGTGAAAAGATGTATAAAGAAATTTTTGAAGATACAAAAATTAAATTAAAAAGTTTTTTGGTAAGTGTAGTAATTCCTTTCTATAATAGAAATGAAGAAGTATGTAGAGCAATAAAATCAGTTTTAGATCAAACTCATAGAAATATAGAAATTATAATTGTTAATGACGGTAGTACATCAGATATATCAAAAGTACATAAAATTGTTAATGAAAACAAAAATATTATTACATTGATTAATTTAGAAAAGAATAAAGGAGCGTCACATGCTAGAAACGTTGGGTTAGATATTGCAAAAGGAGACTATGTGGCTTTTTTAGATTCAGATGATGAATTTTGCGAAGAAAAAATAGAGCAACAGCTAATGAATATGCTTCTAAGAGATTCTTTGTTAAGTCATACATCATATATTAGAAGAGGATTCGATAGTGAACAAATAATTGACAGTGGAAAATTAACTGGTGACGTAAGGAAAAGAATTATTTATAATTGCACAATTGCCACTCCAACTGTTATGATTAATAGAAAATATTTGGAAACAAAAAAATATAGATTTAATGAAGAATTAATTATAGGAGAAGATACTTGTTTTTGGTTAGATTTATTAGAGAATACAGAATTGTTAGGTATTGATATTCCTTTATCTATTGTAAATTCTAATTATAATAGTGCTGCTTATAACGACGAGAAACAAATTATTGGTTTAAAAACTATATTAACTTATGTATTAAATCATAATGAATTAAATAAATATGATTATGAAATTGCAATTTTGGCTAGATGCTATTCTAATTATGTTGATAGATTAAAAGGTGATAAAGAAGTTCAAATTAATTACGAATATGATAGGAATAATTCGGAAAGAATAAAAAGATGGATTAGAACAATTATTAAGTCTATCAGTGAGAATGGAATTATAGTAACATTAAAGAAAATTTATCAAAGAGCTTCAATAAAATTAAGGAGGAGTTAGATGGAGTATGTATTTTTATTTGTATTAATTTTAAATATGGTTATGAGTTTTACAATTATTTTTAAAAATAGGTTTGAAGAAAATATATTTATAACAATAGCTTCCTGCACTCTACTACTATTTATTACAGGAGCATTTGGAAGTTTATTTATAGGATTTATATTAATTATGCTTGCTAATATTATATTACTAGTATTCAATATAGTTTCTGTGATAAAAAAGAAAGTATCGCTAAAAGGACAAGTTTTTACTCCGGGTTTAATTCTATTTGTATTATCATACATATTTTTTCTTATCAATGTAGTAGGAAGAAAAGCGACTGAATGGGATGAATTTTCGCATTGGGCTTTAGTAGTTAAAAATATGTATAATTTAGGTAATTTAGGATTGGGAAATGATTCTACAGTAATGATTAAAAATTATTTATCAGGCACATCAATTTTTCAATATTTTTGCACAAGATTATCTGGTGAGTTTAATGAATCCATGATGTACATGGGTATGAATATAATAATTATTTCAACAATACTTCCAGTTTTTAGAAATTTTACTAGAAAAAAAGATATAATGATCTATTTTTTATTTGGATCAATTTTGTTATTACCAATGTTATTTTATTATAATATTTATTTTTCTTTATATGTTGATGGTGTTTTAGGAATGGTTTTTGCCTATACAATTTATTCATATTTCTTTAATTGCAAGAATAGCTTAAAGAGATTTACATATACAAATTTATCATTATCTTTTGTTATGTTGGTTCTGATAAAAGATTTTGGATTATTATTCCTAGCAGGCGCCTTAATTTTGATAATAATAGATAATGTATTTATTAAGAACAAATTTATTTTTAAAATTAAGGAAATTTGGAACAATAATAAATATATATTATTATGTGTTATTCCAGCAATTTGCATTAAATTTATTTGGAATATAGTGATTAAAGTTAATAATGTTGAAACACTAAGTAATACATCATCTATTATTCCAGTTATAAAGAATTGTATTAAAGGAAATTTATTGCCATATCAAAATACTGTAATTACATCATATGTACAAGCACTATTTTTAAATCCTTTAGTTCAAGAAACAATAATACCATTATCATTTGTTTTGGTTATATTAATCTCTATTGTTTTAGCCTATTTTGTTATTTGTAATTACAGAGGTAATATAAAAACTATTAAACTAGTTATGGTATTATTAATACTAGGCTCTATGTTATATGCAACGGTGTTGTTATTTGTTCCATATTTGTCTATGTTTGGAGAATATGAGGCTCTTAGATTGGCATCATTTACTCGATATATGAACACCTACGTTATTGGTTTGATATTTATACAGTTGTGTTTTCTTATTGATAATGTATCAGAGAACAAAAAAAATAGAGAAAAAGTTATTATCTTTTTCTTCGTATTCATTATATTGAATACTCCTATAAGTTATATTATGAATTTATCAGCTAATTCAAGAGCGAAGGTTATGCAAACAAAAACAGAAAGAAGTTCTTATGATAAACTTAACAGAATAGTAAATAAAAATGTCAAAAAAAATGAAAAGGTTTACTTTATTGCAACAAATACGGTGGGATATGAGTATTATCTGGCTAAATATGAGCTGACACCAATACAAATAAATAAAGGTAATACATGGAGTATAGGTCAAAAATATTATGAAGCAGATATATGGACATCATATAAAACAACTGAAACTTGGAAAGATGAATTATTGAATGAATACGATTATGTATACCTCTATAAAATAGACAAAGAGTTTATTGCAAACTTTGGAAAGTTGTTTAATGATAGCGAATTACAAGAAAACTCATTATACAGAGTAGTGGACGATAGTACGAAAGAAAAAATTTTGGAATTTGTAGGAGAATAAGTATGAAAAAAATATTAGTTATTATACCGGCATTTAATGAAGAAGAGTCAATATTAAATGTATACAATAGCATAAGAAATTTTAGCTCAGAATTGGATTGTATTGTTATAAATGATGCTTCTATTGATAGTACAAGGAGTATTCTCGAAAAAAACAATATTCCTCATATAGATTTGGTTCATAACCTTGGAATAGGTGGAGCCGTCCAGACAGGTTATAAATATGCGTATTATAACAATTATGACTACGCTGTACAATTTGATGGTGATGGGCAACACAATATCGAATATATTTATGAGTTAATTGATTCAATTGAAAAAGAAGGAAATGATTTAGTTATAGGATCAAGATATATAATTAAGGATTCAGATTCATTTCAATCAACTCAAATAAGACAATTTGGTATTAAAATTATATCAATTTTTATTAAATCTGTAACTAGAAAAAAAATATATGATACAACATCTGGTTATAGGGCATGTAACAAAAGTATTATAAAATGTTTTGCTAATTCTTATCCCATAGAATATCCAGAACCAGTATCTACAGTGGAGGTGTTAAAAAGAGGATATAAAGTTGGAGAAATATTTGTAAAAATGAATGAGAGACAGGGTGGGGTATCATCTATTAGAGCATGGAAAACAGCCTACTATATGCTAAATGTTGTTTTATCAATTTTAATAGTAAGTTTTAGGAGGTACAAGTAATGCAAATAATGTTAAAAATTGAAATTGTTTTTTTTGCTATAATAATGATGTTAATAGTACTTAATTTTACTAAAAAAGATAGAATATCAATTAAGTTTTCAATAGTTTGGCTTTCGGCAATATTATTTATTGTTCTCCCTATTATACTTCCAAATGTATTTGAAAAAATTAAAGAATTGTTGTCTTTTGAAATGTTTTCTAATCTTTTATTTGCATTTTTGATAGGGGGATTGATTTTTATTTCGATGTCTCTAACGATTATAGTTTCGGGACAAAATAAAAAAATAAATATATTAATTCAAGAAATATCAATTTTAAAAGAAGAAAAAAATATTATAGATAAAAGGAGAATAAAATGAATATTAGACCAAAAGTTAGTATAATTGTTCCTGTGTACAAGGTGGAAAAATACTTAAGAAGGGCGATGGATAGTCTTGTAAACCAAACATTGGATAATATAGAAATAATTTGTATAAATGATGGATCCCCAGATAATTGTTTAGAAATTTTACATGAATATAAAAATAAGTATAATGATAAGAATATAATTATAATTGACAAAAAAAATGAGGGCGTTTGGAAAGGTCGATTTGATGGTATAAAAATTGCTAATGGAGAATATATAGGTTTTACTGATTCCGACGATTATATTTCGATTGACTATGCTGAAAAATTATATACTTCTGCAAAAACAAATAATTCAGATATATCAATATGTGGATTTTATAGAGTTGATACAGATACAGAAAAAGTTTTTTCTACAGAAATGAAAAAATATAATGGCAAAATTATTGATATGGATATTAATCCGGAAGATACTTTAGCTATTAATGGAGCATTGTGGAATAAATTATACAAAGCGGAAATTTTAAAAAATTTAGACAATTTAAAGAATCCTCCTAAAATATTGGATGATATGATGTTCTTTCTTCTAGTGTTACTAAAAACAAAAAAGATATCTTTTATAAATGATCCATTATATTATTATATGGTTAGATCTGATTCTATTGTTTCTACTATAAAATCAGAGCAAATTAGTTCAACTCAAAACGCGATGCTAGAGGTTAAAAAATTGTATGATGAAAGTGAAAATGGGAAAAAACTTAAAACACTTCTTGACTCAATGGTATTTTTACATTTTGGTTTATCTTTAATGTTTAGAGTTTCATATGATAAAAGTTCTGATTTTAAAAAAATATTAAATGAAAACACACAATTTTTAAATCAATATTTCGAAACATGGAGGCAATCAAAGTATTTAAACATTTGTTATTCAATAAAGCATAGATTTATGAATATTAAACTTGCTATAATGAAAAAGATTTATATATTTAACTTATATAAAATGTTTTTAAAAGTATATAGATTTATGATAGACAAAATGAAAATTGATATTAAGTGGTAATTAATTAAATGGAGGCAAACGTGAAAAAAAGGAGAAGTAATATGAGATTTTTGCTGGTTGGAGTATATATAGTACTAACTATTTTGGGAATCGTTTTAATAAAAAGAGGTGGAAATGCAGGAGCAATATCAATTAAAGAAGGTAATTTGTTATTTGGTATTAGTTATATTAGTCTTATTGGTTTTATTTGTTATGTTCTCAGTTTTTTGATTTATACAAGAGTTATAACAATGTTTGATTTGAGTTATATAACCCCTATAGTTACTGGTATAGTACAGATAAGCATTTTAATAGCTTCATTTTTTATTTTTAAAGAACAAATTAATAAATATGGTATAATTGGTGCAAGTTTAATTATTATAGGAGTTATTGTTATGAATATTAATAGTTTAAAAAAATAATTATGAAATAAATGTTAGGAGGAAAAATGAAAAAATACGATTATTTGATAGTAGGAGCTGGCCTATTTGGTTCTACTTTTGCTTACGAAATGTCAAAGATAGGTAAAAAATGCTTAGTAATTGATAAAAGAAATCATATTGGTGGAAATATTTATTGTGAAGTGCAAAACAATATAAATATTCATAAATACGGTGCTCATATATTCCATACAAGTAATATCAAAATTTGGGAATATATAAATCAATTTTCTGAATTTAATAATTATATTAATTCACCAATTGCAAATTATAAAGGAGAAATTTATAATTTACCTTTTAATATGAATACATTTAATAAATTATGGGGAGTTGTTACTCCTCAAGAAGCAGCAGAAAAAATAGAAAGTCAAAAATTGAATTTCGGACAACCCGAAAATCTAGAAGAACAAGCGATATCTTTAGTGGGTACAGATATATATGAAAAGCTTATAAAAGGTTATACTGAAAAACAGTGGGGAAAAGAATGTAAGAATTTACCAGCTTTTATTATTAAACGCTTGCCAGTTCGATTTAGTTATGATAACAATTATTTTAACGATAGATTTCAAGGCATTCCTATTGGAGGATATAATACAATTATTAATAAGATGTTAGAAAAATCCGATTTAGAATTAGGAGTGGATTATTTAAAAAACAAGGAAAAATATTATGATTTAGCAGATAAAATAATTTATACAGGAATGATTGATGAATATTATAATTATATATATGGAAATTTGGAATATAGAAGTCTTAAATTTGAAGATTTAGAATTACATGATATTGATAATTATCAAGGTGTTGCCGTTGTAAATTATACTGATCTAGAAACTCCATATACAAGGTTGATTGAACATAAATATTTTGAATTTGGAACACAAAAAGGAACAATTATAACTAAAGAATACCCTATCGATTGGAAAATTGGCGAAGAAGCGTATTATCCAATTAATGATGTTAAAAATTCTGAATTGTTCAAGAAATATAAAAAATTAGGGGATAATGAAATCAAAGTAATATTTGGTGGACGATTAGGTAATTATCAATATTATGATATGGATAAAGTTATAGAAGCCTCTTTAAATTTAGTTAATAAATTAAATAATAAATAATTAATATATGATTATTAGAAATGAGGAAAAGTTATGTGGGGAGATATAGCAATAGCGTTTTTATTGGCATTTATTACAGCATATGTGGTAACACCATATACAATGAGATTAGCTAAAAAAGTAGGGGCAGTTGATATGCCAGAAAATAGGAGAATAAATGTAATACCAATGCCAAGATTACGGAGGAATTGCGGTAATTTTAGGGTTTATGGTATCTGCAATTTATTTAGTAATAGCATTAAAAGTTGAGGATGTAATTGCATTAAGAGGAGAAACTCAATATTTTTTAAAACTAATTGGACTTTTTTCAGGTGCAATAGTATTAGCTGTAATGTGCTTTATAGATGATATGAAAAATTTACCAGCAATAGTTAAACTATTATTTCAAATTTTCGCAGCTACAATTGTAGTTGCATGTGGAATAAGAATTGAGGCAATAACAATACCATTTCTAAACCTTCCGCAAAATGAAATATTAACTTATATAGTAACTATAATATGGATAGTGGGTATTACAAATGCAATTAATCTTACAGATGGATTGGACGGGCTATCATCTGGAATAACACTTATATCATGTATTTCTTTATTAATAATATTCACAATGAATGGTTCTCCATTAATAAGCATAATACTAATAACTGCACTTGCTGGTGCAATATCAGGGTTTTTACCGTTTAATGTAAATCCTGCTAAAACCTATGTAGGAGATATAGGAGCTGAGTTTTATGGATTTGCAATATCTATAATTGCGATATTGGGAATGGCTAAAACATATACAGCAGTTGTTATTATTGCTCCGTTAATTGTTTTGATTTTGCCAATTTTTGATACTCTTTTTGCAATTATAAGACGTGGAATTAAAGGAAGGTCATTAAGGGCAATATTTAAACCTGATAATGGTCATTTGCATCATAAGTTAATAAAAAAAGGTTACACACAAAAACAGTCAGTTTATATACTATATGGTGCAAGTGCTTCATGTGGTATGTTTGCAATAATCTTGTTGGAAAGTGGAATATGGAAGGCAATGTCTTTTGCTTTAATTGTTTTAGCAATGGTGGCTATTGGATACAGAGATATTTTAAAAACCAGATCACTTACTAGCAAATCTGAATCAAATGAAGAATAGAACAACATATAAAATATAAAGGTAAAAATTAAAGAATGTAATAATGTAAGAGGTGGGATATGGAAAAAATATTATTTATATCAAGTACAGGTGGCCATTTAAATGAATTGTTGCAATTAAAACCAATGTTTAAAGATTTTGATTATAATATAGTAACAGAAAAAGACAACTTTACAATAAGTTTAAAAAATGAGTATAAAGATAAAATATACTACTTACCATATGGAACAAGAAGCAAAATGTTTTCATATCCGTTTAAATACTTCTTTTTGTGTCTTAAGAGTATTTATTTATATTTTAAAATAAAACCAAAATTTATTATTACAACAGGAACTCATACTGTAGTTCCTATATGTTATTTAGCAAAAATATTTGGTACTAAAATAATATTTATAGAAACATTTGCAAATTCAAATTCAAAAACTGTTTCAGGTAAATTGTTATATCCGATATCAGATTTATTTATTGTGCAATGGGAAAGTATGTTAGAATTATATCCAAAAGCAAAATTCTATGGAGGTATTTATTAATGATTCTAGTATTGTTAGGTACTCAAAATAATAGTTTTTTAAGATTATTGGAAGAAGTAGATAGAAATATAGTTAATGGTGTTATTGAAGAAGAAGTTATTGTTCAGGCAGGTTACACAAAATATGAATCTAATAATATGAAAATACATAATTTGGTTTCATCACAGGAAATGGAAAAATTAATTGAGGATGCAAATTTTATAATTTCTCATGGTGGTGTTGGTTCAATATTGCAATGTGTAAAAAAAGGTAAAACAGTAATTGCAATTCCAAGGCAGAAAAAATACAAGGAACATGTTAATGACCACCAATTACAATTAGTAAAAACATTTGCAGATAAAGGCTATATTATAGGGATAAATGATATTAAAGACTTACAACAGGCAATTATATCAATAAAGAAATTTAAACCTAAAGAATTTACAAGTAATACACAAAATATTATAAATAAAATTAATTTTTTTATTAATGAAAATAGTAAATAATTATTTTTTAAAAAATATTTCTAAATGAATATATTGTTTTTTTATTAAATTAAGAACAATTTTAAATTTTTTAAAACTCAAAAAGTATAAATTGAATATTATATTTATAAATTCTAGTTTTTTTAAAAAAGGAATAAGAAATGAGGAAAGGTGATAATATGAAATTACTAATGCACACATGTTGTGCCCCATGCAGTATTAATTGTATAAATGTTCTTAGAGAAGAGGGTATAGAACCAACTTTATATTGGTATAATCCTAATATTCATCCTTATATAGAATATAAAAATAGAAAAGAAAGTTTGGCTAAATATTCAAAAATTGAAAATGTAGAAACAATTTTCGAAGAAGAATATGGGTTGAAAGACTTTTGTAAAAATGTAATAAATAATTTAGAAAATAGATGTGTTGATTATTGTTATAGAGTTCGTCTTGAGAAAACTGCACAATATGCAAAAGCAAACGGATATGATGCAATCACTACTACATTATTTGTTAGTCCATATCAAAATCACCAAGAAATTAAAAAAATACTTGAGGAAATAGCAAAAAAATATAGTTTAAAACCAATATATAGAGATTTTAGACCTGGTTTTAGAATTGGCCAAAACAAGGCTAGAGAATTAGAACTTTACATGCAAAAATATTGTGGTTGCATTTTTTCCGAAGAAGATAGATATATTAAGAAATAAATTTTAATATTGTATTATTAAAATTATTATGTTTAAATAATTTCATATTAGTACATTTCTAATAAATATACATTTGAATATAATATAAAAGAAAAACAAAAATATTAGATTAAAAAATAAATAAAATATTAAGAAAAAATAATAAATAAAACTTATGGCAGATAAAATAATAAATAAAATATTATATAAAATAGAATAAATATAATTTATAAAGTTATATTAAAAGTTAGGTTATAAATCGTGGTGAAGTGAAAAAGTAATTGCAATTTTGTAACATTAACTGCGGTTATAAATCGTCTTATTTTAACTCTTTCGTTGACAACACTAACAAAAAGTGGTATCATAACATTATTAATTCATGGGAATTATAATTACTTTTAAAAATTAATTAATTATTAAAAGGAGAGAGAAAAATGGATAATACCGCAAAAACAAATGTAAACCTTAACCTCATAAAAAACTTAACCATTCATGATGTGAGAATTATTTCTGATCTGCGAATGATAGCGGATCGGGCTTCGAAATCAGAAATCATGATAAGAAAAGTATATACTTTCATGATAGGGCAACAAGAATTGGAATTGATTTCTGAAAAGGAAAAGATTTCAAAAGATGGCATGTGGACTGCCTCATACAAATATGAGAAATACACTTGTATGTGCTCAGAAGAAGAAATATTCAAACTTTTCAAAGCACAATATCTTCTGGAGCATGGCATGAAAAATCTTGTGTATGAGGAAAGAGGGCTTGATGAAAAAGAACTTATAGAAACGTGCAATTTGTTCAATGATTTTATTCTTCGTACAGAAAAATTGTATAAGGATGTACAAAAAAATTGAAAATCCATTTGACGGATATAAAGTATTTTACTTTGTATCCGTTTTTTTAATTAAAAGATAAGTTGTGTCTGAATTAAAAGATAGCATGTTTGAGTTAAAAGATAAGTTATGTTTGAATTAAAATAAAGCTCTGCTAGGCATTAATAATAGATAAAGTTATGCCAAAATTAATTGAATTTATTGGTGATTCAGTTATTGTAAAACATAATGGATATAATAGAAATATAAGTTGTGTTTGATGAATAGTACAACAAATAATTTATTATTAAATATTTTTACATGAAAATATAATTACTATTATATTTGGTGAGGTGAAAAACTAAGTGAAATTTTGCATTAGTATATTTAAAATTAATAATATAATTTTTATAGATTAAATTCAATTTTTATGATATATTAATAAATAATTAATAACTAACAAAAGAAATATCAAGGAGGAAAAGTTTTGAACAGATTAATATTAGTTGATGGAAACAGTATAATGAATAGAGCTTTTTATGGAATAATGGGAAGTAAAATGTTAACAGCAAAAGATGGTAGATATACTAATGCTGTATATGGATTTTTGTCTATAATTTTTAAAATTATGGAGGATTTGCAACCTAAATATATGGGTGTAGCATTTGATTTAAAAGGCCCAACACAAAGACATTTAATGTATGATAAGTATAAAGCTAATAGAAAAGGTATGCCAAATGAACTTGCAGAGCAAATGCCTATGATAAAAGAAATCTTAAAAGCTATGAATATTTCTATTATTGAAAAAGCGGGGTATGAAGGTGATGATATAATCGGAACACTTGCGAGAAAAGGCGAAAGAGAAGGCCTTGATGTTACAATACTTTCAGGAGATAGAGATAACCTTCAAATAGCTACAGACAAGATCACTATAAGAATTCCAAGAACTAAAATGGGTAAAACAGAAACTGATGATTATACAAAAGAAAAAATTATTGAGGAATATGGAATAGAACCAATTCAACTAATAGAAGTTAAGGGACTTATGGGAGATACCTCTGACAATATTCCTGGTGTGCCAGGGGTTGGAGAAAAAACAGCTATTAATCTTATTAAAGAGTATGGAACAATTGAAAAATTATATGATGCTTTAGTTAATGGTAATGCAGCAGTTAAAGGAAAATTAAAGGAAAACCTAGAAAGTAATAAAGAACTTGCTTTAATTTCAAAATCTTTGGGTACTATAAATATAGATGTACCAATAGAGGACAATATGGAAAGCTTAAAGGTTTCTGAATGGGATAAACAAGCTGTTTTATCAATTTTTAAAGAGTTAAATTTCAATAGGTATATTGAAAGATTTAATTTGAATAATGAGTCTACTTGCGTACCAACAGAAATGACAATCGATTGTTTATATAAAATAATGGATATAAAAACTATTGAAGAGCTTAAAAACATTGCAAACATTATAAAAGAAGATAAAAAATTGATTTTCTATTTAGGAAAAGAAGATGACAAACTAAGCAATAAAATAATAAAAAAATCTATTAATTCTATAAGCATATTTAATGAAAAAAAATCAGAAGTATATTATATAAAACTAAACAGCAATTACAATAATAATTTTAAAGAGTCATTATCTGATACATTTAACGATATATTTAACAAAACTTTTTTTGAATTATTTAAAGAAATTTTTGAAAATACTAATATAGAAAAATTCGGTTATAAGTTAAGCGAAGATTATGTTATATTAAAGCAAATGGGAATAAAACCAAATAACTTTAAATTTGATGCTGAAATAGCAGGATATGATTTGGACCCAACTAGTAAATATACATTAAATGATTTATCTATGAAATATCTAAGTATAGATTTTAGTGAGTTGTTACAATTAAATGAAAATATAGAAAAGAATAATCAAATAAATCTATTTGAAGTTATGGAAGTAAAAGAGGAAATTGATAATAAAAGAAATGAAAATTCACTTATTGCGTATTGCATTGGTAAATTATATACGGTTACAATAGAAAAACTAAAAGAAATAGGAAGTTTAGATTTGTTTTATAATATAGAAATGCCTCTTGTAGAAGTACTTGGAGAGATGCAATTTGAGGGTGTTTTTGTTGACAAAAATGAGCTAATTAAAATCGGGGATTCTTTAAAGCAACAATTAGAGATTTTAGTAAAAGAAATAATTATATTAGCAGATGAGGAATTTAATATTAATTCAACACAACAATTAGGAGTGATATTATTTGAAAAATTAAAGCTTCCAAGTGGTAGAAAAAATAAAAAGGGATATTCAACAGATGTTGATACTTTAGAAAAAATCAAACATATGCATCCAATTATAGAAAAAATACTTGAATATAGAAGCTTAACTAAGCTTAATTCTACTTATGTTGAAGGATTGCTACCTTATATTAATACTGAAACTAAAAGAATTCATTCATATTTTCATCAAACAATTACAGCAACAGGCAGAATAAGCAGTACAGAACCTAATTTGCAAAATATACCAACTAGATTGGAATTAGGTAAAACACTAAGAAAAGTGTTTAAACCTGCAGAAGGATATATATATATTGATGCCGATTATTCTCAAATAGAGTTAAGAGTTTTGGCTCATATCTCTAAAGATGAAAATATGGTTCAAGCATTTAAAAATGACGAAGATATTCATAAACAAGCAGCTTCGAAAGTTTTAAATATACCAATGGAAGAAGTTACTAAAGAGCAAAGAAGTTCTGCAAAAGCTGTAAATTTTGGCATAGTTTATGGAATTAGTGATTTTGGATTATCTGAGCAATTGGGAATAAGCAAAAAACAGGCAAAAGAATATATAGAACAGTATTTAGAAAAATATTCTGGAATAAAAATGTTTATGGAAGAAGTAGTTGAGCAAGCTAAAAAAGATGGTTTTGTTGAAACACTATTTCATAGAAGAAGGTATATACCAGAATTGAATTCTAACAACTTTATGGTTCGTCAATTTGGTGCAAGAGCAGCAATGAATACACCAATTCAAGGAACAGCAGCAGATATAATGAAGATTGCAATGATAAATGTTTATAAATGTTTAAGGGACAGTGATTTAGATGCAAAAATTATATTACAAGTACACGATGAGCTTATATTAGAATGTAATAAAAAAGATAAGGAACAAGTATCTAAAATTTTAAAACAATGCATGGAAAGTGCAATAAACTTAGATGTGCCAATAAAAGCAGATACATCAGAAGCGGAAAATTGGTATGAAACAAAATAATTAAATTCTAAAATCAATAATTGTTTAAGCGAAAAATTGGTAAAAAACAATTAATGATCAAATTCTATAATCAAAAATTATTTAAGAGCAAAATCGCTATGAAACAAAATAATCAAGTTCTAAAATTAATAAAAGTTTAAAAGGAGGAAAAATATGTCAATTTTAGTTACAGGGGGAATAGGTTACATAGGTAGCCATACAAGTGTAGAATTATTAAATATTGGGGAGGAAATTATCATTATGGATAATTTCTCAAATAGTAATCCAAAAAGAATTGAGGAAATAGAGGAATTATCAGGTAAAAAGTTTAAATTTTATGAGATTGATCTATTAGATAAAAACGGCATGAAAAAAATATTTGAAGAAAATCCAGAAATAGATTCTGTTATACATTTTGCAGGGCTAAAAGCAGTGGGGGAATCTGTTGCAAAACCAATAGAGTATTATTATAACAATGTAGTTGGAACATTAAATTTATTAGAGGTTATGAAAAAGTATAATTGCAAAAAAATAGTATTTAGTTCTTCTGCAACAGTTTATGGGGATCCAAAAATTGTTCCTATTAAAGAGGATTTTCCATTATCTACAACTAATCCATATGGAACTACAAAACTTATGATAGAACAAATTCTTAATGATTTGTATGTTGCTGATAATGAGTGGAGCATAATTTTATTAAGATATTTTAATCCGATAGGAGCTCATAAAAGTGGTCTTATTGGGGAGAGTCCAAATGGAATTCCAAATAATTTAATGCCATATATTAATAGGGTTGCAAGTGGGAAATTAGAATGTTTAAATGTTTTTGGAAATGATTATAAAACTATAGATGGGACAGGTGTAAGAGATTATATTCATGTTGTTGATTTAGCAATAGGTCATCTAAAAGCACTAGAAAAAGCTAGAAATACACAAGGAGTTAAAATATATAATCTTGGAACAGGTAATGGATATTCTGTACTTCAAGTAATTAAGGCTTTTGAAGATGCTAATAATATTAAAATTAATTATAAAATTGTTGCACGTAGACCAGGAGATATTGCCACTTGTTTTGCAGATCCAACAAAGGCAAAAAATGAATTGGGATGGGAAGCAAAGTATGGAATTTTAGAAATGTGTGAAGATGGCTGGAGATTTGAAAAAAACAATTGTTATTAAATTACATATTATTATTCAATAATAATGTGTGAAAATAGCTGAAAATTTGAAAAAGTATTTGAGATAAAATTATATATTATTTTATAGTAATTTATTTTAGATTAATAACTCAAATTTTAGTTATTAATTAATTTTTAATATAAAAAATAAGGTTCAATGTCAATAGTTGGGGTGGCAATTCAGAAATGAGTTGTCAT
>DAOOQE010000009.1:37597-42944 GCA_035388585.1 Clostridia bacterium | reverse complement strand
ATGTGGTAAAAATGAATACATTATAATCATTTAGTAATTAAATTGGTGTTATAATACATCCTAACCTCCATTATTTTTTAATATATAACTTATTTTTAATTTATTACCAATTTGTTCTTTGCACAAAGAAAAATTAAATTTCATAATTAATGTTTTAAAATCAAATTTATTTTTTGCTTCTTCCTAAACTAAAAATTGAGTTATATCTGATAATTCATGCCTCATATTTGCCATACTTTTAATTTCATTTTCAGTAAACTATTCTGTAGATATTTTATTTTCAACCAATAATAAATATAAGATTAGAGATGAATATAGTGATACTGCTTTAGAACCTATATAGATAAATGGGTCTTTTTTTAGATAATCAGATATAAATATTTTAATTATCTTTTCAAATCCAGTTTTCAAATTAAATTTTGTCTTAATATATTTAGTTTTTGATTCCATAAGAATTGTAAATTTATTAAGATTTTTATTATATCTTTTTATATTTTCATAGACCAGCACATTTATGATATAAAGTTTAATCAATATTCCTTTGAAGTCCTCACAAAATCCATATTTTAATATTTTATCTACTTTTTCAAATATTTCAAAATTATAAACCCAATTTGTATTTCCGCAATAGTTTTTCATATCAGATATTTTTTTTAAATTTGCTATATTTGTTTCTTTCTATACTAATTGTTTTTTATTTAAAATACTATTTTCATCAAGTTCCATTTCCATAATCTATTCTTGTGTTAATTCATCAAAAAAATCATTGTGAGTATTTTTATTTTTTTCATAATACAATTTATCTAACATATACTCAAAATCACTATCTTCTTCAAATTCTGTACTATTGTCAGTTATAAAAATAGTATTTTTTACTGCATAAAATTTAAAATAATGTATTAAAGACTATTTGTTCTAAATTTTCTATAAAATCGAATATAACTTTCTTTTTAAATCTATTTTATCAATATATGCAAACATCTGTTGTACTGAATGTATTACCAAATCTTCAAATATTTGCTAATCACCATCTATTAAATTTGTTTTAGAATTAAAATATTTTTCATCTTTTTTCATTACTTTTTTATTTATTATAACAATCTATAAACTTCTCATTATTATATATAATTTTGCTTCTATCTCGTCCTTTCTGTTTGTCAATAGCCCAATTTTTAATTGATTATCATTCTAAATCTATTCAATTAATCCTTGCTTATATTTTTTATATTTTACTATTAACCCCTTCTATTCTTCTTCTGGAAATATATATTGATTACTTATGTTTATCTAATCCATGACTAAAACTTCCTTATAAAAATAAAATTAAGATTTGTAAATACTATTTGGGATTTCTTCACTCATCTAAATTGCTTTAGACCAACTTTCTAATTGTAATTCATTATTTTTTATTTTCTTTTTTAATTCATCAAACTTGATATAATCAACAATAATATTCTCTTCTTCATTTGATTCAACTGAGTTTTTTATTTCATTGACGTTAATAAAATATACTATACCTAAATGAACACTCCCAACATTATCATTTGTCTATAACACATATACATCGTTGGCACAATCAACTGTAATATTATTAGATGCGGTTTTGTTAGAAGTAATTTTAATTTCTTCCACCATTTCTCGTAATAAAAGAGTATCAATTGTTTTTAATGGATTAAAAAAACACTCCTAATCTTCTAACTATATATGCCCACCCCAACCAATACTGCAATTATCTACAAGTCTGGTTTCAGTTGGTTTCTTTCTTTTGTATACTACAACTTCTGATGTGTTTTTATCAATAACCAAAAAATACTAAATCAAATGCCTAAATTTTGGATTATTTTCTAAATCCCCTCTCTTCATATTGTATAATTTTTTATCATTACCCATTTTAATAAAAATCTTTTGCAGTTTTTCCTTATTAAATTTCTTTAAATAAAATTCACTGTTCTCATCAAAATTTTTTAATATTTCATAATCTTTTAAATCATCAACAGTAAACTAAATAACAACTTCATCCATTTTATTCATAAAAATCACCACCCCATATCTGATGTATTATTTTTTGCTTCATAATTATTTTCAGAAACTTCTTGGTTCGCCTCTGGAGAATAATCTTCATAATCAGTAATGTTTCCAACTTTTTCTTTATAAGTTTCACTATATTTGATATATTGCAATAACTGATATTGTTGTCTAAATGTATCGCAATATTTGTTAATCATACTATATTCATGTAAACCTAAATAAATATAAAATGTTTTATTTGTTTCTACATTTTTAATTGTAAATACATATTGTATTTGATTTGTTTTTTCATTTACTTTAAGTCCAATTGTAAAAGCTTTAGATGTACTAATATTTCCTTTTTGAAATTTATGAAAAAACTTTTCTGTCTCACTTAATGAATTTTTTTGAAGTTCTAAATTTCTTTCTGAATGCAGATGAAATTTATGTACAAAAAACATATTTAATTTTTCTACTTCTTCATAATTCAATCTGATTCTTTCTCCATCTTTATAATTATATGTAGAATATTGTGTAGTTTTATTCGGATTAGATGGATAAATACAAAAATTAATTCCACTTAAATCCATAGTTGGAAATACTTCCAACTTACAAGCTGTTCTATAAATACATAATTTGAAATCAATATTCTTATTCTTATTTTCCATTTTATCCTCCAATATTTAAATTTTAATTTGTTGTTATTTTTTTGATTTTAAATCCATAACCAACTTCTTCAATTTCAATACTTTGTCCTAAGATATTTTTAATACTATTAAAAATATTTTTGCATTCATCATAAGAATACATTCCAATAAAACATGGGTTTGGGTATTTCCTAACTTTTATTTTTTTAATGTTTCCAGTTTTTTTATTTAAAACAAAATCTTCTTGAGTTGTGTTATGTTTAAGAAAAACCATTTCAAGCCCATCAAACTTTTTTATATTTTCAAAATCATTAATAATAATCATTTATATAACACCCCCAAATATTTTTTTAATCATCATAAGATCGATTGCAAATGGGACAACCTGTAACTAAAGCATTTCCAGTTTCACCTTGTTTAATAAGAACTGGAATAATATCTCTACGGCAAGAAAAGCAAATTCCATTATATGGCATATAAAATGGAATATTTTTTCTTTTGCAAAGGTCTTCTTGATTCTTTAAAAATTCCTGTCTTGTAATTTCATTCATTTTTTTACCTCCTAATTTTTAGTTGGATTTTATATTTGGTGGTAGCGGAAAGACTTGAACTTCCAACCTGTCGCTTATAAGGCGACCGCTCTAACCAGTTGAGCTACGCTACCTTTCATTTTCATAAGGATTATATCATAAAAAAAAATATTTGTCAAGTCTTTTGAATATTTTTTTTTGAATATAAAAAGATTTACAAAACTGTTACATACTGGGGGCTTGACAAATGAAAATAAAAACTGTATAATTGAAAGATTTATAAAAAACAAAGAAATTTAATTAAGTTATCAGCATAAATAAAAATAACAGATCAAACAGATAATACAGTATCATATTTAGAAAAGGAGATATATTAAGAATGGTTATACAATTAGATATAAAAAATGAATTTAGTTTTAAAATTAAAGATGTTGATAAATGTATAATATTTAAAAATTTTTGTATTAGAAATATAAATGATATTGATAAATAGGAATTATATATAATTAAAATAGATAATAATTTTGTATTACAAATAACTATTATACCAAAAGATAATGTATATAATAGAAGAAAAGGTAGAATTGATTATTTTTTTGATATTGATAATACATTTAATTTATATAATAATAATTATTGTAAAAATCCATTTTTAACTTTATCTAATGAAGATTTATGTACTTTAATAGATTCAATATCAAGTGAAAGCAAAATGTTAGTTAGTGATTGTTTAATTTATTCAATTTAGTAATTAAAAAAAGGAGAGAGGATTGAATTATGATTAAGAAAGATGTTATTTAGAGATTTAAAGAAAAGGTACAAAGTCTATTTGATGATTATGAATTTGAAGTTAAGGTAACAAATCAACTTGCTGAGGAAATATTAGATATGTATGATGAAGTATTTTATGAATGGCTTCAAAAAAAGGATACAGAAGATAAATATATCTTTGGATCAGTTGGTAGATTTAAGATTGCTGTAAGAAAAGAACGTGCTGGATTTAGTCCTTAGACTAAAGAAAGAATTACAATTCCAGAAAAGAAAGTATTGAAATTTACAGCTACTAAGTTTTAGAAGGAGTTTTTAGATTCCCATATTGATAAAGATGAAATATCAGAATAATTAAAGGGGGTTTAACCCCCTTTTCATTTATTTTTAATCGGAAAAGGTTGGTGTTAAACATATATGTTAGAAAATGGATTTTGGATAGATAATAAAAATAATATTATAAATATAAGTTTTAAAAAACACATAGATTTTGTATTTTCAAATCCAGAATTATTTAATTTAACTCAATAGGAAATTAAAGAAATACATGATAAATACAATGAAAAAATTGGTACAGAAGGAAAATAGAGAGATGAAATACTAACAAATATTTTAAAATTAGGTTGGGTTAGAATTAGATTTTATTATAAAACAGATCAATGGTCTGTTCAATGTGATTCATTCCAGTTAAGAAAAAAGATTATTAATCGATTTGTTGAAATTGCTGTATATGGAAAAAGTGTTATTAAAGTTTATAATTCTTTCACTAAAAACTTTGATGTTCAAGAAACAAAAAAAGGATTGATAAGTACTAATTCTAAAATTAGTATTACAACATTGAAAGAAGGTACTGTATACCAGAATGTTTTTATAAATGATTTTATAAAAGATGAAATATTAGTTGAAAGTAAAAATGAAAATCTAATACAATATATCTATTCACCAGAATTATATAATATAATTATTAACATTGATAAAAATACAGAATTACTTAAAACATTAGACATTTAAAAAGGAAGTTGAAAAAATAATTGAATTATTTGATAATTAGTAGAAAGTAGCATCTGGATTAACTGCAACTGCACAAGAACAAGGATAGTCAAGTGAAGAAATGTAGAGTGCTGTTGATAATTCATAGAAAAATGCAACCCAAATTTTAGGAGAAATACAAGACATTGTTAAAGAACTGAAATTACAATTACAAGAATCTGAAAAAATTAAAAATCAATCAAATGAATTAGAAAATGTTTAGGAATCATTAAATAAAATAATTAATCAATTCAATCTTTAAAAAAACTGGGGTGTTGTAATTGATTGAAAAAGATAAAATTGGGAATGTTAGTATTCAAAAACTGTATGTTTTTTTGAAAGATTCAAAATTTTTTGAAACTTTTT
>DAOOQE010000009.1:0-37497 GCA_035388585.1 Clostridia bacterium | reverse complement strand
AATTAGCATTTTTAAATTTTTCAAAATCCATACCAGAAATAGAAAAATTACCAAATAAATCAGAAGAGCTTTTACATCCAATAGAAAATAGGAATGTAATTTTAAATTTACAAGAGTCTGAGGTTTTAAAACTTTTGTAATTAAAAATGCAGGGGGAGTAAAATGAAATTATTTTTGTTATCTTTGCAGCATCTTTTTACAATGTTTAGTGCGACAGTATTAGTTCCAATTTTAATTGGTACACCAATTTCAGTGGCTCTTTTTACATCTGGTATAGGTACACTAATTTTTCATTTTATTACAAAAAGAAAAGTACCAATTTACCTTGGTTCTTCATTTGCATTTATTTAGCCATTTATTTAGGTTACATCACATTATTAGGGTGATGTAAATTAGTTGTAGTATGCTACTTTTGGTATTGCTTGTTAGAGTGTTGTATACATTTAGTTTAGCTTTTTAATTAAATATCTTGGTAATGAATTTACTTGGGTTTTAGAAGGAAATAATAATTATTCAAATTGATTAAAAAATAGAAGGATGTGATTTAATGTAGAGAAGGAAGTAGAATTAGAATAATAATGAACAACCACAATTAACTGAATTACAAACTGAATTGATGGAATATGTTGGATTCTTAAAAAACCAAATGCCATCTTAGTTTTTATTATCTTCAAAAGAGAATATTATTAAAACAGGATTTTTATTATATGATGAAATAATTGGTGGTATTCCTTTAGGAAAATATATTTTAATTAGTAGTCAAGAGGGTTGTGGTAAAACTACATTAATGGTACAATTATAGTAGGCACTGCAAAAACAAGCATACAAGACAATGTATATTGATACAGAAAGTAGTATGTCTGAAAGACGAATGAAAGAACTTGGCATGGATGTTAATAAAACAATTTATGTTGTACCTGATTGCTTGGAAGATTAGTATAGATTGATGTGGGAAACAATGAAGCAAAAAGAAATTAAAGAGGATGTTTCACCATTTGTATTTTGTTTTGATTCTAATACATAGACTCCAATTAGGCAAGAATTAGAAGATGATGCTTTATCAGATAAACAACCTGGTCAAGTAGCAAAGGTAAATAGTTTATAGCTGAAAAAACTAATTAAACCTTTATAGAGAACAAATTCAACCCTAATTATGATTAGTCAAGTAAGAGATAAATTAAATTTAGGGTTTGGGTAGAGTTTTGGACCAAAAGATACAACAACTGGTGGTAGATAGTTAAAATTTTATGCCCATCAAGATATTGTATTGTAGCCAAAATCTGATGGAACAATGGAAAAAATGGAAATAGATGGTAAAATTATTTCTGTAAAATAGAGAAAAAATAGGATATAGAGCCCAAATATTGAATTTTACATGTAGTTAGATTTTAAAAATGGATTTTCTGATTAGATTTCTAACTTTGTATATTTATCAAATCTTAAAGAATCAGATTGGAAAGATTAGAATTTTGAATATATTCCATTTAAATCCGTAGGTGGTTGGTATGAATTCAAGTATGAAGATAAATATGTAAAGAAGTTTAGAAGTAAAGAATTTCCAGCATTATATGAAACAGATGAGGAATTTAATAAGTATGTAAAAGAAATAATTTTGCAACACATTCATCAAGTTCATGGTAATTCAATGTATGAAGAATCTATTGAAGAAATTGTAGAAGAACAAATTGAAGAATCTACCAATGAATTATTTAACGAAACTGTTACAAAACCTGAAGAAACAGTTTGGGAAGAAAAGTAATTTTTTTACGTCTTAATAAGAAAGGAAGTTAATTTAATTAAATATTTGGAGGTTATTAAATGAGTAAAGAATTTGTTGTAGGAATTGACTTAGGAACCACTAATTCTTGTATTTCTTGGGTTAAACCTGATGGAAGTACCGAAGTTATTCCCAATTAGGAGGGGTCAAGAACTACTCCATCTATTGTAAGTTTTGTCAATGATGAAATTGTTGTTGGTGAACCAGCAAAAAGATAGGCAATTATGAAGCCAGATTTAGTTGTTAAATCAATTAAGAGAAAAATGGGTTCTGGCGAAACTATTAAAATTGGAAATAAAAAATATACTCCACAAGAAATATCTTCGTTTATTTTGAGAAAACTTGTCAAGGATGCTGAATAGTATCTTGGTGGAAAAATTAAAAAAGCTGTTATTACTGTACCCGCATATTTTAATGATGCACAAAGACAAGCAACAAAAGAAGCTGGTGAAATTGCTGGACTTGAGGTTTTAAGAATAATCAATGAACCAACATAGGCTTAGTTGGCATATGGATTAGATAAGAAAGCAGAAGAAAAGGTGGCAGTATATGATCTTGGTGGTGGAACTTTTGATGTTAGTATTCTTGAAATTGGAGATGGGGTAATTCAAGTTATTTCTACAAATGGAAGCAATCATCTTGGTGGAGATGACTTTGATACTGCTTTGGTAGATTATTTAGTTGATGGATTCAGAAAAGCAAATGGGAAAGATTTAAGTAGAGATAAACAAGCTATGCAAAGATTAATTGAAGCATAGGAAAAAGCAAAAATTGAATTATCTACAAAAATGCAAACAGATATTAATTTGCCGTTTATATCTAATGATGTAACAGGTGCTTTGCATTTTGAAATGTTAATTACACGATCTATACTTGAAAATTTGGTTAAATCTTTGGTTGAAAAAACCAAGCAACCTGTTTTGACTGCAATTGGTGACGCATCTTTGAAAAAAACAGATTTAAATGAAGTAATTTTAGTTGGTGGTATGACTCGTATGCCACTTGTTCAAAAAACAATTACTGATTTGTTTGGCAAAGAAGGTAGTAAAAATGTAAACCCAGATGAAGCTGTTGCTGTTGGTGCATAGATTCAATAGGCAATTGTATAGGGAGTGGGAAATGTAAATTCTGATATTGTTCTTGTTGATGTTACTCCACTAACCCTTGGTGTTGAAGTTCAAGGTGGATTATTGGAACCAATTATTGAAAAAAATACAACAATTCCTATTAAAAAATCCAAAGTATTTACAACTGCAGTGGATAATCAACCAGAAGTTCAAATCAGAATATTCCAAGGAGAAAGACCAATGGCAAATGACAATTATTTGCTTGGTAATTTTAGTTTAACTGGAATTCTTCCTGCACCAAGGCATGTTCCTCAAATTGAAGTTACTTTTGACATTGACACAAATGGGATTGTAAATGTAACTGCAAAAGACTTAGGAACACAAAAAGAGCAAACTATTACAGTTACAGGTAGAAATAATCTATCCAAAGATGAAATTGACAAAATGATTCAAGATGCTAAACAACATGAAGAAGATGATAAGAAAAAATAGGAAGAAATTCAAACAAAAAATAATGCAACAAACGAAGTTTATTAGGCAGAAACAATGTTAAAAGAATCAGGAGATAAAATTGATCAAGAAAAACGATAGAATGTGGAGTCTATTATTGGAGATTTGAAGAAAGCGATTGAGGAAGATAATATAATTAGAATTAAAAGTGTACAAGAAGAGCTAAGAGAAAAAATGATGGAAATTGGAAAGGATGTATATTCTAAAGTCCAGCCTCAATAGGATCAGGATCAAGTATATGAACAACTGAAAGAATAGGTTTAGGGAACAAATAATACTGTTAATGAACCACAGAATGGATAAAATTAAGTAAGCTAATGCAAATTATAGAATGTGGGATTAAAAATCCCACATTTTTTTTAATACTTGACAAATCACTTTTTTTATGATATACTATGTATGTGAAAGAAAGAAAAACTTAGAAGGGGTTGGTTAAATGAGAATATTGAAAGATGGTAGAGATTTAAACAATTCTGTATTTATTGTTGAATCACATGAAGTAGATTCAAATGGTAATTTTTTAAAGTTATATTTTGAAAGCACAAATAATTCTAAAAGAAAAATTAGATTGATTGATAGTAATAAAGAATATTTGACTATTGTTGGAGAATATCTTGATAGAGATTATAATTTATATGCAGAACTTAAATTCTTGTGTTGGATTAAAGGTTTGTATCATATTTTAGTTACTAATATTAAAAATAAGAAATATAATTCAAAATTGGAATTAACTGATGAATCAGTTGAATCAATTAAAGAAGTGGATTTAGTTGAACATATTAAAATAATTACTGAGTATGGTTATTTTGATGATATTTTATCACCTTTAGAAATTACTACAAAAGAAATTTTAGATATTGTAATTGAAAACGATTATAGTTTTTATGGATCAATGATTTCAAAAAATAAATTGTTTATAATGCTAAATGATTATATGGAAAGAGATACAGAAGTGTATGAAGCTTGTGATAAAGATTATTTTATTGCAGATGATGGTTTGGAAGATTCATTATCATTTCTCTATGTTACTTCTAAAACGTTTAAAGAATCAATCAAGGTGTTTTTTAGAAAGGCTTTTTCACTTCTATTGTTGTCTAAAACTGTAAAAGAATCAATCAAGGTGTTTTTTAGAAATGCTTTTTCACTTCCAATGATTATTATTTACGTGACAGTTTTTTTACTTACCACAATTGTAGTTAAACTGTTTTTGAGATAAAATTAAGTTAATTTACTAATGGGGGCGAAAAGGGTTCGACACGTTTGATGAAATTAGTATTTTCATGGGTGTTTTGAATACTACACTAAAAAGTATTCACAAAAATTAAACGACAAAATTAAATCTTTTTTTACCACCAAATTTAAAAAATCTTCAAAGCCTGTATTTCAACAAGTTTACCAACCTGTTTAGATGTAGGCTTGAGTTACAAGTAATAAAAAAATCTTAATCCATTTTATTCTACATTAGAGGATTAAGAACTCCCGAATAAAATGTAGATAACCATGTAAAACAAAATACTAATTGAACAAGGGTGGACGTGGGTTCAATTCCCACCGCCTCCACCATTTACTTTAAAATGTAAAGAAGGTGGTTTGTTTGCAAGAACAAAGTTCAGTTTTAAATACACTTAATTTACTTGGTAATGAAGATGCAATCGTTCTAATAATTACAAAAGAGGGATGTAGTCAATGTACAAAAACAAAGGAACTATTAAAAACACAAAACATTGATTTTATGGAAGTAAAATATGAAAGTTTATCTAAAACTTAGTTGATGAAACTCTATAATTTTAGAAGATCCAATAACATAGAAAGAATAACATTACCTATACTAATATTTTCAAAAGAATCAGAGTATTGGATTTTTTGATTTTAATCAACAGGGGGAGATATCATGTATATTGTAACGTATAAAATTGGAAACAAAAGTTATGATTATCAAATCAAAGCAAATACATCAAAAGAATAGAAGCTGTTGGCAAAAAAAGAACTAAAAGTATCAAATAGTGAAATTCTTGGTGTTATAAAATAGTCCTAATCTAAATTTTAAATAAAAATGGGTGGGAATGTATAAAAAATCCCACCCTTGAAATTATTTTTTTGTAAAGGAAGGTACTTAATGAAGATATAGATTTTATCTGATTTGCATTTAGATTTGAATAGAAAAAAAGAAAAATAGGAATTACCAATTACATTTTACATATTGTATAATCAGATACAAGTTATACTTAAAGATAAACCAGACCTATTGATTTTGAATGGTGATCTAATAAATAATTAGTAGAAATTAGATATTACTATATTAAATTTTCTTTCATAGATATTTTCTCATATTAATAAAATCAATCCACAATTAAAAATAATTATAAATCAAGGTAATCATGACTTAGTATATTTAAATAAAAATTTACAAAATTATGGAAGTTTTATAAACATATTTAAAAACAATATAAATGTGATACCTATTATTAATTGTAGAAAAATAAAAGTAACAAACGAATTAAATTTATTTTTTATTCCATATGGTCAAGATAAAGAAGAAGTGTATAAATTCTTAGAAGAAGAAAAGAATTTTAATTATGGATTGTATTTTTTTCATCATGATATGGATATTATGCACAATAATTATGGAATACAAACTTAGAATAAATCTAAGATTTTAGAACTTGATATAATAAAATCTATAATAGATAAACAAAATAAAGGTTATCATCTTATAAATGGGCATTATCATTATCATACAGAACTTCCAAAATATAATTTAACTATATGTGGAGGTCTTAGTTAGAATACTTATTCTGAAAAAATAAATAGTATTGTAGATGTGGATTAGTTTTTTGGTTGGAATAGATTCCTATTTTTTAGTGAAAAAGATAAAAATATGGAATTCATTCCATAGGAATATAAAATTTGTACGATATCTTACAAAAATTATATTAAGTTTATGGAAGAATATACATAGTTAAAAAATTTAATATATGAAAAAACAGACAAGCAATTTTTTCAAATTAGAGTAGAGAACAATATAGAAAACGTAGATGTAGACTATAATGATTTAGATTTGAAAATTAAAGAACTTGAATCAATGACTAATGTATTAGAATAGAAAAAAATACAAGGTGGAAAATTATTTGATATTATCAATCAAAGCACAAACAACAAAGAATCAGCAAACAATAAATCATTTGATCTGCAAGAGTATTATAAAAAATAGATAAAAGAATCTATTGCTGGTACACCATTAGCTAAGAAAACAGATTCAGTCATAAAAGAGTTAAATCTAATATTTCAAACATAATTGGGTTAAACACTAAAAAAATAATAAAGGAGTAGTGAGTTTCAATGGAAGAAAACAGTATTTTACTTACAAAAATTTCAGATTTGGAAAAATTGTTAAATGATGGTATTGTGATGCTTAAAGATTTTTTGAAAGATGAAGAAGGGTCAAAGCTATCTTCTTGGGCTATTTCAGGTTTTTTGAATCATTATACCCAATAGATTCAAAAAGGGTTAAACACACTTGAGATTGTTAGTATTACAAAAGAAGAATATTAGGAATTGAAAAAAGAGGCAGATGATGAAGCAACATAGCCATTGGCTGACATTAAGCAAGACTAATTAAAATTTTAATTAAAAAAGAAAGGATGTGTAAAAAAATGATGAAATTTCAAAAAGTAAATTCTTCAAGCATTTCAGAACTTGGTTACGATGAAGAAACTAAAGAAATGATTATTTTGTTTATGAATGGTACAAAATATTCATACAAAGAATTTCCAATAGAAGTTTACAAAAATTTGTTATTTGCTGATTCAAAGGGGGCATATTTTTCAAGATACATAAGACCACTTTACAAATAGCAAAAAATTTAATAAATTATTAAGGTGGTATAAATGAATATTGATAAAATTATGAAAATTGAGGTGAATCATTAGAGAATAAAAGAATATTTGAATGAAAGCAAGAATAAACCAATAAATGAAATTTTAAAATCTGATGAAATAAAAGAATTAAATTCATATTTAAACAGTCAAAAAATTTTTGAAGGAAACATAAATCAATACGAAAGATATATCAAAACCCCCACTGGCAATAAATGTATTTTATAGGAATAGTAGGGTATTAGCAGAATATTGGATAGAATTGAAAAATTCTGTTTTTAGGGTGTAACGTAGTTTAGAGGTAGTTTTACCTATCACGTAAACACTATCAGAAATAAAGAGTTAACTAATTTTTTGAATGAAATAACCGCTTCAATGGGGTATAGTAAATCAGATTTTGGATATTATAGAACAATGGGTAGATGGGCTGAATGTGATGATGAAACAATTCCATACACTCAATGTCCAGATAATATGAAAAAATCTACATTTGAAGAATCATTTGTGTTTATAAGAAGCAATGAAAAAGTAAAAATTTGGGATTTTATTTATTAGATGATTTAGCTTGGAAAATTAGGTGAGCAAGATAGTGTTGTATTAGGACTAACATTTGAAGAACAAAAAGAAATTATAAACACAAATTATAATGTACCATTTTCAAAATCTATATTTTAGAAATATGTCCAAGAATAGGAAGCACATCTATCAATACTAAAAAATATAGAACAGAAAGAAACAGATGAAAAAACAAAAAATAAAGAATTGGCAGATAAAGATAATCCAAATAATTATCATGGAATGTTTAGTGGAATGAGAGTACAAGAAAAATATGAATTGGATCATGATAGAATAAATAATTTAATAGACCATTTTCCATCTCCAGATGAACTTAAATCATTTGTTGAAAGTATGTTTGATGAAAATAATACAAGAAATTTATATTTCTTTTATTTCCCACGAAATACAGAAAATGAATTTAGCACATTAGGTAGAAATATTACATTGAGTGAAATTGAGCAGGCTTTTTCTATGCTAAGAGGTAGTGATAAATCTAAAAATTTAGGTAATCCAAATTATAAAAAAGACAAAAGAGAATGGTATAATTCTAAATCTATAAAAGGAAAAATAGATAATGATTAGGTTACAGAAGTTCCTTTTTAGGTAACAGAATGTAAATATTTTGAATTGCTTGGGTTTGAAGTGCCCAGTGCAAAAACGTCATTAAGTAAGTTATAGTTTAAGCACGAGGGAATACTGTATAAATAAGTAACTTAAAAATTATAACCCCCTTAATTGGGGGTTTTTATTTAAAACAAAATAAAACAAATTTGATTAAGTTAAAAGTAAAAAAGAATAACTAAGTAAATTGGTGGTGATTATGATGCTGAGTGATGCAAAAGTAAAAGAAGGGAGTTTACACAAATAGCTTGGTTATGAAGAAGATATAAATTTATAGGATATTGCGTCCGATGAACTAATAAGTAGATAGAAAAAATAGATAAATTCAGATAAATATTCTTATAAAAACATAATAAGTAAAATAAATTGGTAGAAAAACATTTCAAAAGATTCTGCATTTTCTAACAAATTAACACACATTCTTTCTGAATTAAAAAAATGGAACGAAAAGACCACAGTAAACAAGGAATCCTCAATTGTAAACGATTTATTTATTTAATTATTTTTGTTTTAATCGGATGCAATTCCACTAAAAAAAACTTATGTATAAAGGAGTTGTTGTTTTGTGCTAAAAGAAATATAGAATGTGGTAGTTGATACTAATGTATTATTGGAAGGAAATTCAAAATTTTGGAAGGTGATTACAGGCAAAGCAAAGTAGACAGAATCCTTTTTATCCAATCCATTTTTAATTGATAAAGAAGTAAAAATATGTGTATTACAAATTGTATTAGAAGAATTGGATGGATTAAAAAAGAACTTTACAGATAATGTTGGATACTATTAGAGAAAAACTATTCAAAAAATATATTTAAGTTTAGAAAATATTAAATTTTTACAAGATGACAAAGAAAATATAAGCAATAGATTTACACAAATAAATTAGGATAATATCATATTAAATAGTATTTTAGAAAAACAAACAAAAATTGAAAATGAATCTTTTATTTTATATACTAATGATATATAGTTATTGTTAAAATAGAAAATGTATAATGTACAAACAATAACTGATATTGAAAAGATTGATATTGATAAAGTAAAAAACAATGTTTCATATTTAAACTTAGATGATGATCTATCAAAAGAAAAGATGGATTATATAAATGAATTACTAACAAACAAAACATGTGATTCTAATTTTTTAAATATTAAAAAAGGATATACACTAATAGAAAGCAAATCTTCTAATTTATATATACCTGTTAAAAACACCTGTGATAATAATAAAATCAATATTATTGATATTACTAATTCTTTCCATCATAATAAAAGAACTAAAAAGATTATGCCTAAAAACAATGAACAATAGATTTTTTTAGATGCACTAATGGATGATAATATTAAAATAATTACTTCATTATCTAAGTCTGGAACTGGAAAAACACTATTATAGTTATATGCTTAGATTCAATTATTATCATTACCAGAAAATCTAAGAAAATATAATAAAATCATATATGTTGTAAACCCATCAACATCATAGTCAAAGCATAAAGAACTTGGATTTTTACCAGGAACACGTCATGAGAAGATACTTCCTTTTATGCAAGGGATTTTAGATAACTTAAATTATTTATTTAATGATGAAATACCAGAAGAATATAATTTAGAATTGGTAGATAAGACTAATAGTTTTGAGATAAGACCTATAAATCATATTAGAGGAAGTAGTATTGCCAAATCACTTGTTATTCTCGATGAAGTACAAAATCTTACAGGATTAGAAATCAAAACTGTATTTTCTCGTGTTTAGGATTCTTGTAAGTTTATATTATTGGGTGATGTAAATCAAATAGATGAACATATTTCATAGGATTTTACAGGTATTGTAAGACTTATTAGTCATATGAACAAGCATACAGAAAAATTACCTTGGTTAAATATTCAATTGAAAGAATCTATCAGGTCTAAATATCTTGAAGCACTTAGTGATTATTTTGATGATGTATTTGATGAATAATTAACTTAGTGCCTAAAATAACCCCAATTTAGGGGTTATTTTTTTTTAATTTATAAAAAAGACTTGACAAATTACTTTGTTTATGGTATACTATGTATGTAAAAGAAATAATAAGGTGGTGAATAAGCAACATGGATGAAAACATGGATTTATTTGAAAAAATAAATAACATTCTTCAAAAACATGGGTTATTACTTAATAAAGCTAAAAATTGTGCAATTAAAAATCAACATAATGAAAAATTATTTTTAGGTGATGATTTCTATGTTTTATGGAAAAAACCTTTTAATAATGAAAAACATGGTAGCTCAGAAGAAATATTGTTTAGGAGTAAAACATTAGAACCAATTGCTAAATGGATGAGTGAATTTATTCCAATGGAGGTATAATACAATGGATAATTTAGGAATGTCAATACAAGCTGTAAGAACACCAATATTAGATACATCAAAAAGTAAGTTTACAACAAATGATTTCTTAGATTTTATTAAAAATTCTTTACATGGAATGAAATTTGAACAAGATACAATAGTTTGTATTACAGAATCTCTTCTTGCAAGGGCACAAAATAATTATGTAACTATTGATGATATTGCCGAAGATATTAATAAAAAATTTTACAAGCAAATAACGAATAGAAGTATTGGACTTTTATTTCCTATTTTGAGTAGAAATAGATTTTCAAATATACTAAGAGGTGTTTGTAAAAGCGGAATTAAAAAATTGTATATTCAATTTGATTTTCCGAAAGACGAAGTAGGAAACTCCATTATAGATGAATATGATGATTACGATGAGGAATGCAAAAATGAAGTATACTCATATGGCGAATTTATTGAAAAATTTGGGAAGCACACACATAAATTTACTGGTGTTAACTACGTTGATTATTATAAATCTATTATAGAAGAATATAATATTCAATATGAATTTATCTTTTCAAAAAACCCAATGACAATATTTGAATATTCATATAATGTTTTAATTTGTAACTTTAGAAATTATGAAAAATTATATAATAAATTAAAGAAAACAATATATAGTGTACTAACATTAAAAGATATTTGCGATACAAAAAATGATAAAACAGGTTATAATGAAAAATATGGATTGCTTGGGTCTAATAAAGTAGGAGAAGATAAATTAAAACTATTCCCGAGAGAAGTAGATAAAGAAGGAAATAGATATGTAGAGCTAATAAAAAATATGATTGACTCTAATCTAAACACAAATACTAAAGAACACTATAAAATAGATGTTATGATTTATGGTGATGGATCATATAAAGACCCAGATACAGAAATTTGGGAACTATCTGATCCTGTTGTTTGTGTTGATTATACAGATGGATTAGAAGGTACTCCAAATGAGTTAAAAATTAAATATATTGCTGATGAAATTACTGCAGAAGATAAAGAAGAAAAAATAAAAAACATGATAAAAGAAAAAGATAATCTTAAAGGAAAAATGGAATCACAAGGAACAACACCAAGAAGATATGTAAATTTGATAGGAAGTTTATGTGATTTAGTTTCTGGTAGTGGGGATAAAGGTACACCTATTATTTTAATTCATAATTATTTCAAGAATTATTCAGATGATATAGATAAAAAAAGTAAATATTTTATGTTATAAAAATAACACAAATAGCCCTTAATTGGGCTATTTTTTTAACTTATAAAATAACTACTTGACAAATCACTTTTTTTATGATATACTATGTCTGTGAAAAAAAATAAAAGGGGTGGGCAAAAAATAATGTGGATAAAAACTGTTGATGAAAATTATGAATACAATAGCATGTATCTGAATATGGATAGTGGAATGTTTTTTGTTTTAGCATTGGACAATTCAGTTTTATATTTGTCTTTTGGTTGTAAAGGCGAAAAAACAGAAGCACGAACAATTTATAAAAGCACAAATTCAGAAGAAATATGCAATATTTACAAGGCACTTATAAAAAATGTAGATGAGTTACTCAATGATGGAGTGTCTTTTATGGATTTTCAAGGGATGATAGAGTATATCCAAAGTCATAAAGCCTAAGCGAGATTGGAGGGGATTTTAATGTATAAATGTCCAAATTGTGGAGGAAAGATCGTTGCATACTATTCAATTCCAGAGGTAGCATATATATATGACATTACATCAAAACCAGATATAAATGGTTTTTTAGATAGGGAATATCTTGAAGATGAATATATCTTTAAAAGCCTAAAAGAGGTATTTTATGTTTGCATATGCTATGACTGTGGCGAAGAGTTTCCAGCAAATTCGTTAGAAGAATTTGGAAAGAAATATGCACACTTATGGGTGGATGTAGATTAAATCTTAAAAATAATGAAGGGGTGATTTAAATGAGAAAAATATGTTATGTGCAAAAAGTAGAGCAATTAATACCTATTGATGGAGCAGATCGAATTGAAATTGCAAAAATAAAAGGTTGGAATGTAGTAGTTCAAAAAAACAGTTTTAATGTTAACGATATATGTGTATATTTTGAAATTGATTCTTTTATCCCAAAAGAAATCGAATATTTTTCTTTTTTAAGTAAATACAATCCTATTAAAAAAGACTTATTTGGTGAAGAAGGATATGTCATAAAAACTATTAGACTAAAAGGAGTTATTAGTCAAGGATTGATTATTCCTCTTAAAGAGCTTATTGGCAATAATCTTTTAGAAGATAGGGAATATGAAATAGAAGAAGATGTATCAAGCCAATTAAAAGTAAAAATATATGAAAGACCAGAAGAAAGGGTTTCAAATAATTTTGAAAGCACAAATCAACCATTTCCTACTTTTATCCCAAAAACAGATGTAGAAAGATTACAAAATATTCAAGAATATTTTGAGGAATTAACAGAAATGAGTTTTGAAATTACAGAAAAAATAGATGGAACAAGTTGTACTATTTATTATTATAATGATGGTAATACTATTAGTAAAGGTGTTTGCTCAAGAAATTTAAATGTAACAGATTCAGATAATATCTATACATTTGTTAATACAAAATACAGAATATTGGATAAATTAGAAAAATTAAATAGAAATTTAGCTATTCAAGGTGAAATTGTTGGACATGGAATACAAAAGAATCCATATCAATTAAATGAATTACAATTTTATATATTTGATGTTTATGACATTGATAAAAAAAGATATTTATTTCCAAAAGAAAGAAGGGATTTAATAAATACGTATTTTGATACATATTCTATAGGTATACCTGTAAAACATGTTCCTTGTGTTTCTCTGTACTCTTATGTATTTAAAGATGTATTTAAAACAATGGATGATGCACTAAAATTTGTTAATACAGAATTGAAACATTCTAAAATATCTCATTTGTGTAAAACAATTGAAGGTATGGTTTTTAAAAGTAATACTTTAAGCAAATATGGAGATAGAATTACTTTTAAAATTATAAACAATAATTACTTATTAAATGAGAAGGATTAAAAAAATAAAATAAATACCTACTTGACAAATCACTTTTTTTATGGTATACTATGTATGTGAAAGAAAGAAAAAAACAAAAAAAGGAGTGATTTGAATGAAAACAAACATCAAAAAAACATTTAAGGGTAAAGAGGTAAAAGACTTTTTATCAACTTTCAATGTTGTAGAAACTAAACAAGAAAATGGTATGTATACTCTTAAATCTCCAATTGAACAAGTTACATTATCCCCTATTACTGGATTTACCACTGCTGATGGAAGTGTTATTAAATCAAAGCAAGATAAACATGTTCTACATACAAATTTTTTAAATGAAGATGAAAGAACTTGTATTATTACAAGCAAGTATGAACCAGTTCTTTTATCCAGTCTTATTAAAGAATTTAAAGATGTTGTTGAAGAGAACAATATGCTTGATTTAATACATACATTAACAATAAAATCAAATGGTCAAATAGTATTTGATTTAGAAAATGAAGAATCAAAAATGACTCAGAAAAGTGTTAAAGATTTTGTAGTATATAAAAATGTAGAAGAAATTTATAAAGAATTAGTAGTAGAGGAGTCAGATAAACTTATTCATGAAGTAGATTTTGGAAAATACAGACCATCTTTTATGCTAACAAATTCTGTTGATGCAACAAAACCAGTTACATTAAAAATGGGTATATTTAGAATTGTATGTTCTAATGGATTGATTGCATATCCAGAAGGATATAGAGATATTCAGGACTCTCTTACAAGAGTAAAACATATGAAAGCTAAAAAAATAATGGAATCGATTAGAGAAAAGTTAGGACTTATTCCTGCTCTTTATAGTAACTTTGACAATTCAATAATCAATGGGCAAATCGAATTTGATGAAATAATTAAGAAAGACTTGCATTTCTGGCTGAATGGATATTATAGTGATATTGTTGATCCTATTCAGAATAAGAAAGATTACCTCTCTGAAAGAACAAAAGAAACTGCAAAGAAGGGAAAGGAATTGGTTAGTGTTGTAATTGATTCATCAAGAAATATTATGGATTTTGAAAACTTGACTTCATATCTATCTAAACCAGAAATAACTTCTAAATGGGCTTCTGGAAAAAAAGAAAATAGAGATGTAGATATTAAAGGATTGACTGATGTAGTAACAAAGTTTATTCCAGAATTTAGAGCAATTACGTTCAAAAAGTTAAATGCAATGACAAAATAATAATCCTGTTTAGACTAATCACAATTATTCAAAAAAAAAATACCCCATCAAATAAATAGATGGGGTTTTTTCTTAAAAAAATAAGGGGGATAATTTACCCCCTTGCTATGATTAAATTTAGTATTATTTTACGTATTTATCTATATCTAACTAAATATAACTTGTGCCATCAAACAAAATAGAAATAACGTCCAAATAAGTCTATGTAGTTGACAAAGTGAGTGTTCCACTTCCTCCTGCCTATTTTAACGATGTTCCCCAAGTAACTAAATTAGTTCCAGTTGCATCCTGCAAAAGATAAAGGTATAGAGGCTGGTACGCTGTCTATGTATTTTCAAAAAGTAATACTGTCGTTGTCTAAGAAGTCAAATTTACTTTTTGAACATTTGAAACATCCCAATTGATAGTTACAGTCTATTCACCAGTTGTTGGGGTGTTTACAAGTGGCTACCCATATACAGGTACAACCTACATTGTTAGGGTAAAAAAGTTTAAATTCTTTTCTACATAATATTCCAAAACATTCTTTTCCTAAGTTGTAAGCCAAGTTGGTGTTCCCATAAGTGTTGTAAAAGTATAATCAGTACCAGCAACCAATGGGAGAGTTCTTGAGCCACTCAGTTGTACATTTAGGTTTGTAACTGGTTTAAAGCTTACCAAATTTTCAATCTAACCAAACATACTAACCATCTAAATCAAAATCAACTATGACTACAAAATAAATTTTTTATTCAAGTTAATCAACCCCCTATTTTTTGAAAACATAACAATTAATTTAATCAAATTTTTTTATAAAAATTATTTTATTATACATTAATATACATTAACATTTGGTATATATTGTATTTTATGATCACCATTATGATATTTATGAATTACACATTTTATATAATATGAAATTGAATCATAAATTATATTTTGACCATATGTTGATGGAGTTAATCTAAGTCCTATTTGCTAATAATTTGGTTTTCGATTTATTTTTTTTGTTAACATTGCATTTGCTTTTGTATTTATTTCAGTGTTTGAACTCCATTCTTCTGTTGTACCAAAAGGTTTAACATTTCTTGAATATTCCCATTTTTGAACACTTGAAACATCATATGCTACTTTGGTTTTATTTTGATTTTCTTTAATTTTAGTAATATTGTTTGTTATAGTTCCACTCCACATTCCACTTATTCCAGGTTGTATATCATGCGGGTTATCTCCAATATATTCTTTTATTCCCATAATATTACCCCTTTAATCCAATAATTACACACATTAAATTAGTATTAAAAATATTTGGGTATTGCTCATTCATTATAACAATACCCAAATAATTAAACTTTAAATTAACAAAAAGAATTAATACTATTCTACATTGGAAACATAAGAAATTTTATTATCTACTAATATTTTTTTAATTACATATGTAATCTGTTTTTGTCCTACTGCAACAAAATACGACTTCCTTGTTCTCTACGGAGTTAATCTTATTCCGTCACTATTTCCAGAATTCGATGGTTGACCCTGTTTTTTTTCATACATATACAATCATCTCATTATTGAGCTTGCTAAAGTGAATCTGCAGTTTTTGCAGGATTGTTCATATATCTTGCCCAGTCTTTATCTTCAAAATATCTATCACAATGGAACGTAACAGAGCAATCTTGTAAACTACCCTGATCATTATAATCATTTCCAGGCTCAGATATTGTTGTTGGCCATACACCATCAAAAATAACCTAACGAGTAATAATATTTGGTAAATCATTAGTGTTAAATCCAGTTTGTGTATCTGTTTTAATTTTTTCAAGTAATTTTTCAATATCAAGCATTTCTGTGTTATTATCAAAAAATACGTTTGGGTCTACTTCCAACTTTATAATTAGACCTTTGTATTTATTCTAATACCCAATATTGTTTGTTACTGGGTCATTTGCAAGTTTTTGCCAGTTTTTAAACAATCGTGTAATAGGAGATGTTACATATTCACGGAAAGGAATTGTAATAGAATCAGTATATATTCTTTTTCCAGACCAATGTATTTTACTATTAAAAAAATGACTATCGGTATTTACTGATATTTGCCAACTAACATCTGGAAAAGACTTAGTTGAAATAGTTAGTAAATCCGATAAATTATCTGTTTTTGTCAAAATAGATTCCTATGGATTCTAAGTTCTGGAAAGAGATTTTCCTATTGAACCTTCACCTTTTATCCCCTATGTAGATACACTATTCATACCTGGTGGTAACTAATATAACGCAATAAAACTAAATTTTTGTTTAGGTTGTGCAAATTGTGAAATTGAATAATCTGGAAATCTAATTGGACCCCAATTAGCCATATTTAATACCTCCTAATAAATTTAATAAATTATGTTTTTAATTTTTTATTATAATATTATTATTGAACAGATTCCCCATTATATTCTTCTCCAACACCCTATTGATAACTTCTAACATAGAAGAATAACTCTACAAATTCTAAATACTTCATAGGTTTAAAATATACTGTAAGTAACACCATATTATTATCCAATAATTGCAAACTTGTATCTAAATGAATTTTGTATTCGTAAATCTATTGCTTTGTTACATATTCATCCATAATATTTGACTATTTAGATTGAATACCAACAAAAGTCTACTCGACAAGAGGTTCAAATAAAAACTATCTCATCTATTTTGAAACACTAAGCTCAATAGATATAGCAGTTCTTCTCTACGTTAATCTCTATAATGCGGATAATTTATCATAATGTGTCTTTTCTTCAAATATAATAGTACTTGGGGTATAATAAGGAAAATAACGAAGACTATTTATATTTCTATCAGATAAGTAATCTTGCTGTGAATCTGTTAATCTATTTTCAGTAATATCCTAATTAATAATTACACCATGGTTAATACCCTAAATAGGAACCCAAGGGTCTTTTACATACTACTTTTTAAGAACTTCATAAGACTAAGGAATTCTTATCTTTTCACTTAAATCTGTATGATATATCCAAGGAAAATAAACCTATGTATAACTTCCTTTAATATCAGAATATAAGTGATCTACTGACAACTACTATTCACTAACTGTATTAACATCCTAACAATCAGTAAACTAAACAATTGTTTTTTCTTTCTGAATAATTTTATCATTTAAAATATTAACAAAATCATCTAATCTCATCTTTATACCACCTCAATCATTAAAATAACTGTGTTTATTTAACCCCATTGTAGCAATATAAGAAATATTATAGGATTCTGGATTGTCAATTTCAAATTCACTAATTAGATCATCTATAATTTTACTAAAATCTGGATTCATTGATTTAGGCTAATTATAGAATGAATTACATTCAAGTGGATTAAATATAACAGTCTGCTACACCTAATCGTAGTATTTATAATTATTATAGAAATTATATCTACTTTGAATATCATCTTGCCCCTAACAAATTGGGCATTGCGAATATATTTCTTGCACCTAATTTGCTTCTTCCCCAAGCCTAAAAATCTAAGTATTTGCTTCATTCTACTAAGTAACATATGACATAACTGGAACATCTAATTCTTCTGTAACTGGGTCTGTTTCTCCATCTGGAATATAAGTAACTTTAAGGACAGTAGTAGTAATATCCAATCCATCTTCGGAGAAAATTAAATGAATTTTATTATCCTATAATGTTACATAATAATCTTTTTCAATAGTAAAAGTTGTTGCATCATCTGTTGTTTTTATAACAATGGGATCAGAACTCATTGTTTGTGTAGGAGAAATTGTCATTGTTGATGGATTTTGATAAATATAAATAAGTTCAATATATTTAGAATCTGTATTGATTGAATTAACTAACTATTCTAATGAATCCTATACAAAAGATTCATAAGATTTAAATGAACCATTCATTTGTCTTGACTATGAAATTTGCTCTTCAACAATACCAATTTCCTAATTCCATGTTGCATATATATTATCAAAATACAATTTAATACCAAAATCTTGACCAAATAGTCCAGGTTGCTTTGCATTAATAGAAAACTATTCGTACTAATTTGGTGTTGTATAATTTTGTGTTGTTTCTGTATTTGTATCTAATCTTGTATATGTAATTTTTAGATTAGCACCAGTAACAAAATTACTAAATTTTAAAAGTGTAATTCCATTTAATGCTAAATTATAATCTGTATTTAGTATATAAGTTACAGTCTACTAATCATTTTGAACTGTAATTGGTTTTGTCATATCAACATTATGTTTAAAAAATATAGTAGGATAAAATTCATACTAACTCACTTGTTTGTAATATTCAATTGAGTTATAACCTTGTTCTGGGTGCTATTCATCTTTAAGATGTGGATAAGCAACACGAACAACATACATAGGAATTGAACCCTATAACATGTACTATAAATACTAAGACAAGTAATCATACCCTTTCTAAGATTCAAGTACATCAGGTATAGAACCAAAAGTTTCTGTAAACTGTCTTTTTGAAGTAATTTCAACTGGGGTATTCTGTGGACCCCACTCTGTATCAATAAAAATTAATGTTTTTCCAATGTCATTTGTTTTAATATATGGTTCAACAATAGAATCATCAATTTCTATCCATTTTACGGCTGGCATACCAAATTTAAAAATTGGTGTGGATATATGCTTATACTACATTAATTGTTCACCACCTTATTTTATATTATTAAAGAGTCTAAGAATAATTCTTTACAACAAATCTGATTTCAATAAATTCCAACTATTTAACTGGAATAAATCTGATTTTTATAGGTAAATAATTTCTCTCAATAAATTCTGGTCTAATATCTAATTCAAATTGATAATCAACAATTCCATTTTGCTATTGTACTTCTGACATAAAAGCTGTAATTGAATTTGAAATCTAAGAAAAAGTAGCTTGATTCATAGGTTCAAACAAAAATCTTCTCATTCTTTCCTAAATTGTTGTTTCAATATATATCTAAACCATTCTCTAATTAATTCTTGAAAGCTAACTATTTCTCATATAATGGGTTTTTTGACCCCAAATATAAGTTCCTTGACCCTAAAATTTAACAATTGGATTTACATTAGCAAGATACATTGTATCTCCTTCAAGTTTGTTTAATATTGATAATGGTTCTTTTGCTATGTTTCCTCTATTTAACCCAGCCATCTATTCCCAAATATATCCACCAGATTCTAATACATTTAAGAATATTTCCATAGCATTAACAGATGGAGGATATGGGATAAATTGAAAATTGGTAGTTGTATCTAAAACCCAAGGATGGTACAACTACAAATAACTTGCTTCAAGCCCAACTTTATAACGATAAGTATATCCATAGTGCTAAGCACCCATATCTCTATTAACAATTTTCTACCATTTTTCCCAACCTTGTGCTGGAGAACCATCTTCTTGCACAACATCATCATTTCCAACACCCAAATCTTCTGGAATAATTTCTGATAAAATTAAAAAATCTTTTCGTGAATACTACAAATCAACAAAAGAATTTACTTCTGAACTACTAAATTGCCCCTAAGTTACTAAGAAATTAAACCTAAATTCATATGGATTCTATAAAATTTCAGGTGTGATATATGTTGTTGGATCAATTCTCTAACTGTTTTTACCATTCTAAAGTTGTAACTAATTTGTACTTGATCTTGTAATCAATTCCTAAAAAACTTCTGGTGTTAAATCAGCTTTTGAAATAGTTATATAATTTGAAACATTGTTTGTAAATGTAATCAAATCTTCAATAGTTCTTGCAGTAAATGTTTCAATTAATTTAGCTTCGTAAGAATTAGATTCTTTAATATAAACATCGAAAGCATAAATAATAGACCTAATCATATAAAATTTAACTTGAATTTTGTTTCCAAATGTACCACTATATTTCTACTAAATAGGTACATATGTTTCAGAATTTAAATCTAATTCATAATCCTAAATATCAGTTGGAATATTGGAACAATTTAATCTAAAGCACAATAAGTTACATTGTCGCGAAGATAGCCTATACTACTAATCAAAAGAAATTTCATTAAGCTAATTAACATCAGTTGGAAGTCCAAATGTATTAATAAATTCTTTTGTACCTTGTGTAATAGTTGTATATTTTGGTCCCCAATCAGATTGGAAAAAAATAAGAATTGTACGAGCATGAGTAATATTAATATCTGGTACAATTGATTGGTCAATTTCATGTACTTTTACACCAGGGCTTATAAACAATCCATTTCTCTACATATTTTTCGTACCCCCTTTTATAAAAAAGAAAACGTAATACCTTTTTATTTATATCATCTAATTTTATATTTTCTGATTGATTCAACTGATTCAGAGTTAAACTAATCATTTTCATAAATTTCAATGGCATTTTTAATACCTAAATCAATATCAAGTCTTAATAAATTTGCACTTATATTAAACCTTGTTAGTGGTATAAAATCAAATTTGAATTCGTATCTTTGCTTCTACAAATTGTATGTTTTTTTATCCATTTCCGAAACATGTGAATACTATGTCCATTCTACATAATAATTTATACAATAAAATAAAGGAAATATAAATTTATCCTATATACTTTTAAAAGGCTCATTTGAATTTTTTATTAAAGTATCTAATTGTATTATATACTATGATTTTACTTTTTTATTTAAAAATATTTTTGTATTAAACATCTAAAATAAACTTTGTAATTCTATATTGGTTTCCTATATTATATCCATTGTTACTTTCTAAGATGAAGATATAGCATCATAGTATAGAGTTGGAAATATTTTATCTTTTAATTTTTCCCTTGTATATTTTGGATCATTCTAAAAATAAAGTTGTTTATATGCATCTATCAAAAACTGCTTTGTTTTTGTACGAGTATCCTACATAAAATATGATGATTCTGTTCTATACGGAATCTATGAATTCAAATTTTCTGTCTATGGCATTTCTTCCTAACTTATTAAAAATAATGGTAATTTCCTATCTTTTGTATTTAATCTTGAAGCAAAGTTTACCTATTCATGAGGACTTTGAATTATTACCTGCTATTTAGGGTCAAAATTATATCCAGATAAATATTTTTTTAATAAATTTATAATAAATGATTTTATACATTGGTAATCTTCTATAATGTAATTTATGTACAAAGGAGAATCAAATAAGAAATAATCTTTTTTCTATGTAAAATGAGTATTCAATGAATTTTGCCTATGATGTTTAATATTTATTAAATCTAATATATAATCATTTAGAAAAGATTCTGATTCAAAACTCTAAAAGTCCATATTTGCCATTTTTAATCAATCCTAAGTATTATAAATTAAAAATTCTGTCCACTCATATACATTTCTAATATCAATATTATTAAATTCCATCCATTTTAAAAACATTGGAAAAATATATAAAAATACAGTATTAGTATATTTACTACACATATTCATACTTTGAGTTATAAGACCAGAATACTTTTTATTTTCAAAATTTAAAATATCTTGTTTATTATTATAATCTACAAGTAAATTATATGATGTGCTTGCTTTTGATTTTTGGAAAATGAAATTAAAATCAATATATGTATTATATAAATTTTGATTAGCTTTAGAATTATAATTAAAATACTTAATATAGTCTTCTAACTTTTTGAATATATACATTATATAAAACTACTAAAATGAATTTATTAATAATCTATTTTCGTCTTTATCTTCCATAATTTTGAAATTGAGTTTTATATTATCACATACTTTTGGTAAAAACCCAATGGCTGCAATTTCAAAATCTTGATTGTTTGATAGCTTAATAAACTCTTCAAACTTTGTAATCTAATTATTAAATACTATTTTCATACTTTTCACCCAATTTTTATTATTTTAAAAGCCAATCTTTAACAATGTCAACTTCTTCTATTAAATTTTCATTTTCAACAGTTTTTTCTATATAATCAGAATCGGGTTCTTTTTCCTATGGTTGATCTATTGGAAGTTTCCCATTAGTAATTTCAAATCTTTTTTCTTGTTGGTTTTCTAAATCTTGAAAATGAGTTTTATCTGGGAAATAGTACTCCCATATAGTTTTAGATATTGTTGTTAAATTTAATCTTGAAATATTTAATGTATACATCGTTATATTTTTTTTATTTATTTTGTCATACATAATATGGTTTTCTGTAATTTGACTAACAATCCAAAAATCATCAGGGTCTATTGGGTCTTTAAATACATCTCCTGGTTTTATAAGATAATCATTTGGATATAAATCTTTAATATAAATTACTTGTAGGTTACTTTCATTTTGGATATCAGTTTGTGTTTTGGCTGATTCTTTCCATACAACTTTTAATTTTTTCAATTCAAAAATACTTGTAAAATGCTTATTTTCCTATGGTATATTATTATCTAATAAATACTATTTATAACTATACATTTCTGCATTGTCTTTATTTGAAATGGTATATTCTTTATCTGATAATTTATTTGTTGTCATAAATGTATCTTCTAATAAACACCAAACATCAGTTACAAGCTATTGTGTTTCATTAAACTATAAATAATTTAACACAGCATCATTTACATAACTTCTTTGTAATAAATCAGAAACTGTATGCAAATTTTCTGTTGTGTATATTTGAATATTACTGTCATTAGTTTCATTAAATACATATGGGAAATCCTATCTTGTATTTTTCTACAAAATGTATCACCAACTTTTTTAAAAAATCACAAATCAAGTTCATCATAAGTTATGTAAATTATATAATCAATAGAACCTATCTATTCATAAGTTATTTCTGAAAGTATTACACCAAAATCTGTTTTTGTATTTTCTAAAATAATTTCTCCAGACTAACTATTATTTATATATAAATTACAATTTAAATCTGATTCTTGTAATAAAGAAAACCCATTATTTGTTAAAAATGTACTATCCACATACATTTGTGGAGTTTGATATATATTTGTAGTTTTATAATATAAAGTGCAGCCAACAGTTGGTTTATTAGTGGACACGTAAACTTTAAAATTTTTAATTTTTTTATCTTGCTATAATTTTTTACAACGTATTCTAAACCATCTTTCAAAAGATGTTTTTATAGATGTTTCTGTAGTTGGTATTCGTATTCTATTTCCTATAACGGAACTTAATGGTGAAGAATCTTTTCCAAACAAAGGTAAAAAATTAGTTTCAATTTCTGTACCTGGCTAATCTCCATATGTACATAATATATCAAGTTCTGTTGTTTGCTCAATTGTAAAATTAGAAAAATCAATAATAGTGGTTTTTTCTATTTGTGTTGTAGAACATGGATTTGTCTAAACTACTTTTATCTAATATCTCTAAAATTGTGTAAATGTATAATCAATATAAGGATTTTCTAATGGCATTAAATTAATTTTTACATCTTCACTTTCTGTAATAAGATAAACATTATATTTAATATTTGTACCTTGTGGTACCGTCCATCTTATTCTATAAGGGGTATTTAATACTATTATTGAAGTTTCTATTGGTGTTACAAAATTAATAATTCCATTTAAACTTGTACAAGGAATTATTTTATTCTATTGTATTGTTAATGTATTAGATTTTATTTCTTCTAATGTGCATGAATTTATCTATCCTATTTGAATTACATAGTCTTGTATGTTCTAAAATTTATAAATATATTTGTTAGTATATAATGGTTCTGTTAATACATTTATATTATTTATATATATATTATATAAAACACCAGTACCATTACTTTCTTCAAATTTAATTTCAATTTCTTGGTTTTGATAAATATTAGTATTTATTGTCGGAAAAATAATAGTAGGCTATGTTTCTATTGGTATACAAGCAACAGTTGTAACTTTTGTATTAGAATCATTTATATTTGTTGTATATTCTGTAAAATTACAACCAGAAATAACATCTTCATTCTTCTAATAAACCTTCCATTGATACTAAGTATTTTGAGTAAGATTATCAACTGTAAATTCTTTTGTGCCTCCAACTTCTCCTGAAACTAATGATATCCACTATTCAGAAGATTGTTGTTTATAATATACTTGAAAATAAGTTATTGAATCAATATTAAAATTGATTGTAAATTTATTATGCTATATTAATGCTGTTCTTAAATTAGTAATTATTGGCTATGGGCAATCACCTACAGGTTCTTCTTCTGTTATACAAGTTGTATTCTAAGTTACAGAAGAAGTTACTGTACATATATTGCAATTTGTTGATTGATTTGACTATTCTACTATCCAAACATATTCAGTTTCTGCAACTAAATTTGAAATTGTATAATATTTATCACCAGAACCACTTGCATTTGAAATCCAAATTAAATCAAAAAGAGTATCTGTTGATTTTTTCTATTTTACACTATGTGTTGTAGAATTTTGCAGATTAAACGATATTGTAATTGACTAATGATTTATAACAGTTGTTGAAAAATTTGTTATTTGTGGCTCTTGACAAGTTAATGCTGCTATTAAATTAAATGTTTTACTTTTATTTCTAATAACTGAAGCTATCTATAATGGTAAATTAAATGTTCCATTAGGCATAAATTTTGCCCCCCCTAAACTAATAGTTTCTATTTATAGAAATTATTCTTTTGTTGTAAATTTCCATATTTCACTTTCTACTTTACCACATTCATTTTCCTAAACTACTTTCCAATAATATTGTTTACCTTTTTCTAATGAAAACTAATTATTTATAAATTCATCATATTGCAAACATAATGTACCAGTTTTTATACTATTATGTAATTCAGATGTGTTTATTTTAAGTTGCAAAATACAATAATTTGTTATTGTATTATAAAAGGTTAGATTACTACTATAATTACCATTTATCATTATATTATTTTGCAATGGCAAATTTTGCAAAACTTTCATTTTATTACTTAATATATTCTATCTTTTCGGTTCTGTATATAATACACTATTAGAAAAATACATTTCTATAAAATTTACATAGCTATTAGAGAAATCTAAATATAATCGTAAATTACTAATGATTGTTGATAAACTTATATTTTCCTATTTAAAATATATATATCTTTCATAAGATAAAGAATAATTTCTTCTTGGCTAAATTAAAGGAAATAGGTATAATAAACTTTCATCATTCTAAATATTATAAGATGAAAATACAAGTTTTTTATTTTCTATTTTTTCGTCTTCGACATCAGTTGTATATTTACAATACATTGACATAGTCTATTTATCATAATCTTTTATAGTTAAAATAGTAGATGGGTTTTGATTTTCATCTAAATATACAGTATATTTTATAGGTTCTTTTCCAATACTTTTTTGCCATCGTAATGCAATATTTTCTGCATCAACATTTATTTCATTATTCTAAGGATATGGATTTTTTGGAGAAATTGGAATTAAACAATCTTTCTAAAAAGATGTTTGAAATCTATTTGTTTGATTTGATTTTGTATCACCACAATAATTTCTCTATATAATATACCATTCATAAATTGTATCTTGCTCTAAATTATCTATTAAATAGCTATTTACTTGATTGTTAGATTTTGTGCAATGAAATTTTATAAAATCAGATTTCTTAATATATATATCATAGAATGCCTATCCTTCCTAATTTTCCCAAACAAGTAATACACTATTTGATAAATTTGCTGCTAAATTGCTTGGTGATAATAAATTAAAATTAGATGGGTTTTCTGTACAATCCTATGTTTTAAAATAATAAGTTTGTGATGAATGAGATAAGCCACAATCATTTTCCTAAATAACTTTCCAATAATAAGTTGTATTTCTATTCAATTCCTATATTGTATAGGAAGTCCCTTGCAAATTTTGTATTTTATTAAACTCTGTTAGATTTAGGTTATCACCAAAATATAATTGATATTTATTCTATTTTTGGGATACGTTCCAAACTAATGATACATCTTTTAACTATATATTTATTTTTGCATTTTGTGGAAAAATTAAAATTGGAGTAGATGGTATTTCTAAACATGAGAGTGTTATAAAAGAAATTATATTAGATTCCTAATAACCACATTCATTATACTATATAATTTTTATATAATATGTTTTATTAATATCTAAAGTAGTTTTATCTATTAAATATGAATTTGTATTTACTACATTCTGCTAATATTTATATAAATTATTATTTGAAAGACCAAGATATATATCATAATACATTGTATTCTATGAACCAGACCATTGTATTTCAATATCTTCTAATATGGATACAGTATTATTTAATTCTGGTTTTATTATAATAGGAACTATTGGCTACGAATTACAAGATTTAAGTCTAAAATAATGTATAGGGCTTTCTAATGTTCCTTTTGAATTTTTCTAAATTACCTTCCAACCATGTGTTTGTGCATAACTATCAGATTGCAAGCAATCACTTTTTGTATATAACAAAATATTTTGTAAATAAAAATATTTATTTATTATATTATTTTGTTGAAAAATCTGTTCTTCTATAAATGTTTCACAATCATTTTGATACAATAACTTATAAATTATTATGTCATAATATTCTGCATTTTCCTAATTCCAGTCAAATGTTATATTCCAACTAACATTTAATTGGTTATATTGTGGAGTTAAAAGCTGAATATTTGTTGGTGGTTCAACAAATTTTTCAACTTTAAAGTATGATACCTAAGTTGAATATGTATTTATATCATTTACCTAAATTATTTTCCAATAATAAAAAGTATTTGAAATTAAATTTTGCATAAAATATGTTGTATTTTCGTAATTATCTTCCACCAAATCTTGCTCAGTTAGTTCACTATTTACTCCAATATATATTTTAAAATATTTCTATTTTTGCTACTACCAAATTAAAGTGGTTGTATTTGAAATTATACTATTATAAGTTGGCTAAACAATAGAAACAGTTGGAGCTTGATCAAATTCTTTTGTTTTATAATGTACTATTGGGGTATCTTTAATTCCACAATCGTTGATCTATCGTATAACACAAACATAATTTGTATTTAATACACCATTAAATGTATAAGATAAGGTATTTGAATCATTAGTTTCATATACTAAATCTAAAGATTCTTCCATAAATCCAATAAATACCAAATATTTTGTAACATTTATAAATTCTGAACTCTAATCTTCCCATTCAATAATATGTATTTTATCTATATTACTCTAAGTATCTTCAATATTTAAAATACTAAAATCATTTGGTATTAAGCAATCACCAGTTTTAAAATAAAATACATCTGATGTTATTTCATTACTATTTGATTTTTTAACTATTTTCCACTTATATATAGAAGATGGGTCTAATAAAAAATCATTGTTTGCCATAAAATTATTTCACACCCTTTTATATGTAAACTCACATTCTTCTAAATTTTCCTAAATCTTTTTATACTAACTATTTCCTTTCTATAAATATATATCATATTTTTTATTTATTATTTTTTCTATATTTTCTGATATTAAAGGATTCTAATCTATCTAATTCAAGTTAATGCCAATTTCCTATAATATTTCTTGTGGGAAAATATTCCCACAAGATTCAGTATTTAATATATATAATTGCTGTTTTGAATTTATAAATAATATATAATGGCTGAATGTTGAATATTCAATAACATCATATGCTATTGGAGTAAAACAATTATCTGGTGTTGTATTCCATTCATCTCCAAATATATATAAACAATTATTTATATCTAAAAACTAAGTATAATCCATTTGGCATTTAACTGATTTAATATTTGTCTATATTGGTAAATCTATATCAAATATTATCAGGTTAGATGATGATACAAAAGGGTTACATTGATGATTTTGATTACAACCAAATATATATAAATTATAATCAGAATCAATAATCTAAGTGTGATTATTTCCAATTGAAACATCTATAATATTATTCTAAATTTGAGTTGACATATCTAATACATATTCTGACATATTTACACCAAGTGAACATATGTAACAGTCATTTGCCCCAACTATATATAAATTATAATCTAAATCTATTATCTACTAAGCATAAAACCATCCAATATTTGATTTTTTCTAATTTATAAAATATGGTTCATCTAAATTTAATTCAATTATTGTTTCTACTGGTGTATTTTCTGATAAACTCAATATATAATTTTCATTATATCCATACATATATAAGTTATTGTTTTCTGTAATAAAAGAGATAATATTTAAATATCCAGATGTTGCATCTACATCAATAACATTTTCCTGAACCTAATCTATAAAATTCATTCTTGGGGTTTCACAATTTCCTGGTATTATGCATTTTCCAGTACATAGAAACTCGTTATTTCCAATAGCATATAATTTATTTTCATAAGTTAAATAAAATGCACCATACCACTAAGTAATAACTTTTTTTATATTTTCCTAAAAATATATTTTTCTAAACAAATTATGATCTTTTAATGTCTACTTACTATTTTCATAAAATAAAGGATTTATAGCACATGCATCTGTTGTCCAATTATTACCAAGTCCATAAAGTCTATTATCATTTGTAATATAATGAAATCCCCAATATCCAATGCCTTTTTCTGATATATGTTTAATTTTATTATTGGGTTGTTTTAAATATAGGTTATACTCTTCAAGTGGTCCGTGAAATGTATTTTTATATGCAGCAAAATTGTTATGAAAATTAAGTATTGGATAGCACATTAATCCACCACAATTATGACAACCATAAGTTATAAGTTTGTTTTGATTTGTAACAATAACTACATGATCAGAAATATTCTAAATTTTACAATTCGTAAATACAATATTCGACTATGCATATGGGTAAGATTGGAGAATACTGCCATGTGTAATTTCTGTTATTGCATGCTAAATACTATCAGTATCTATATAACAATCTAATCCCAAACTTTTTACATTTTCCTAAATTTTTGTACCATCTATTTTATATAATTCATTATTCATATTAAGATAATATAATAACCCATCTTTATTTAATGTTACGTCTTTTATATTTGACTATAGCTCAGAGTTTAAATTTATTAAATCTTGTAGTATATATAATTTATCATTATTTGTTATAATATATATATTAGTTAAACCAATTTCCGTATCACCTTGCTAATTTCTATACTGCATAATTTTTTTAATATTAATAGCAATCGGATTAACTAAATCAAATAAAAATATATTATTACTATACTGATTTGCCAAATAATTATTATTTGGTAAAGTTACACCATTAGAATCTATAGTTCCAATAATAAATAAATTACTATTATTATCTAATATCAAAGTTATGTTTGGATAACAAATCTATTGTCTTACATTATTCATTGTGGGTTGTAATTCTTCTGAAGGTAAAACAAGTATATTGCTATTTGTTCCACCAGTTATTGTATCTATTAAAAAAGGTACAACAGAAAAATAAAAATTTCGACCAGTTATATATAATTTATCATCTAAATCTATATACTAACATGTAAAATAGCCAACATTAGCATATTTTACATTTGTAGCATATGGTATTTTGTTTATAAATTTAGTTGTTGAATCATATGAAACTCCTTCTGGGTAATCAAACGTTGGATTATCTGGGAAAAACCCAAATAAATATAGTTCATTATCAGAGTTTATATAATATGTTCCCATTCTATTAAATTGTATTCCAGCATCTAATACGTTTGTATTAATTAATCCTTCTGGGTCTTCATCAATATCTGTATTTTGCCAACTAAATAATAATTCACTTGTTTCAAGAATATTTAAAATAGTATTATTATATGGAACTTTTAATAAAAATGGGGATAACTAAATAGTATCAGTAGTGGTTTTAAATGTAAAAGGCTCGCTTTCTATATAGTTACATTTGTTTTTCTATCGTATTTTCCAACTATATGTGGTATTTGGTTCTAACTAAAAACTTTTTATATTATATGTAAAATTATTAGTTACTAAGTTGTCTTTAATTTTTATAAAATTTTCAGATTCTTTTTGTAATAAAAATTCATACTAAACCTAATTAATCTAAGACCATTCAAACTATAAGTTTTCTAACTATTGATTAACCTAATTATTCTAAGGAAATATATTATAAAGTGAACCTATAATTTCTGGATCATCACACTATGTAATAAAAGACTATTCATTTGATATAATTACAGTTTCATTTGTATAATCTTCCTATATTATAACCTAATAATATCTTGATAGCATATCTAATTTTTCTTCTTCGTTTAATATATAGTTATACTCAGTATTTGTAGTATAAACAAGTAATTTTGCATACTTATCTTCTGGATGATAGAACCAATCATCCCCCCAAGTCTTTGCCATTACCTAAAAAGGTAATTTTAATAAAAATACTTTATAAACTATCAAATTTCCAATATTTGATGAAAGCTCCCATGCAAAATTAATAATTGTCCTACTAATATCTATTGAATTTGCCTAAGGTGAAATTAAATTTAATACAGTATTATTACTACCTAAGTCTAACACATAATTTATTAGAATTATCATTGGGGTATATTCATTATTTTGTGATTCAATAATAAACATAGATAATTCATTATCTGTTTTCCATGCACAAGGCTAAGATTCTATATTTTCTCCAAAACAATTATTATTTAATAATTTAGTTAATACATTATGTTCAATTGGTATTTTTATATCCTATGCAATACCAATTCCAAGGTTATAGCTGCTATTACATCCCCAAGTAAATACCTAATTATTGTCTTCTTTAATTGCAAAAATAGAATTTGAATACTAAATAATATCTTTCCAAGAAGTTTCACCAAGTTGAATTGGTGAATATATATAATCATTAGATATAATACCAAGTTCAGAATTCCCATTATAACCCCAACCAAATAATTTATTATCTGATTCTCTAATTGCTAAAACAAAACCCGAACCAACCTATATTTTTTTCCAAGAAGTTAAACCAATTTGAATTGGTGTATATATAAATGAATCAATAGTATTCCCTATCCCAAGTTCCCCATAATAATTACTGCCCCAACCAAATAATAAATTATTTTCATTAGCCAATGCAAATGTTATTTCACTGTAATTTGAATAAATAGTTTTCCACTAAGTAGTTCCGATTTGTATAGGGGAATATTCTATTGTACTCGAATAACCCAAACCTAAATTATTTTCTTCATTATAACCCCAACCAAATAATATATTATCATCTAATCTAATAGCAAATGAAAAATTACCATAATGTTCATATGTATATACAGATTTCCAAGATGTATTCCCAATTTGTGATACTTCAATGTAATCGCCAATAGCTACATCTTGCATACCCAACTATCCACTTGAATTTTCACCGCAACCAAATAATTTATTATCCTCATTTCTAATCTATAATACATAATCTTGTGTCTAAGTAAAATCTTTCCATTGAATATCTGAAAATTTACGTGGAATAAAATAAAAAGAAGATGATAACATATTTAGATTATAATAATAAGTTCCAGTATACCCCCAAATATGTAATATATTATTAGAATCTAATGCATATATATTATATCCATTGCGTACAATTTTTTTCTAAGTTATATGATATGGGTGTTTTGCAATATTTTTAAAATATGTAGTTTCTGGACGATTATCAATTCCTAATAAATGGTTATAATTATACCCACAAAAAAATAAATTAGAACTGGTTGGTGAATATATTAATTTATATTCAATATTTATTAGTATTTCAGCCATTTGTAGTCACCTCAAAAAATATTTTTATTTTTTTCTATTTAACCTTTTTAAGATTATACTATAAAGTTACTTCTAAAATATTTGTTTTTATATTAAGCTAACTAAAAGATTGCTCAGATATATTTATATCATTAAGAATATCTAAATTTTTAATATAAACTTTTTTATTTATAAATAATTGTTTTGTATCCAATTCTATTGGTATATACTAAGCAATTCGTTTTAACATTTTTATATTATCTTCAAAATAGAATCCACATATTGGAATATATCCTTCTATATTTGTAAAATTTTTTATTATAATTGGCAATGTCCCTTCTATTTTAGAATAAGTAATATTATTAGAATTAAAGTCTTTAAATATTCTATTAGAACTTAATTGACCAAAATATAATAAAGGTATATCATATATCTATAATTTTAATTCCATATCAGTATATCTATCAATTTTATTTATACCATGAATTTTTGAAAAGAATGGTAAATACACTATATTATCTATTTCATAATATTTAAAATAATCATTAAAAATAACATTTTTTAATTGCTCATCAGATTGTATAACTAAATTACTATTTATATTTTGGTAAAATCCAAATTCTTTTTTATATATCCATTGAGTACCATTATTTGTATATCCATTTAATACATTTATTACAACAGTTGAATAATCAAATTTTTGATAGACTAAATTATTATCTATATATTTAAATATACCATTGGTATTTGTATTCTATTGATTTACTAATAATACTAAATCATTTTCATTTAATTTTATACCGTCTATATAAATTATATTATACTATTCTGAATCTAATATTTTCACATTATTTTTTGTACACTATACAACTTCAATATTTTTTTTAATATTATAAAATTTTCTATGATTTAATAAATCACTATTTGATACAAATTGATAATAACTAAAATCAAGATACATATATTTATAATTATTTAATATTAAATTCTCTTTATCTAAATTAGTATTTTTATAATACATAAAAATTGAACACGATGTGTATTGAATTATACCACATACTAAATTGGATAACGTATCATCTGAACTATCATATGTTTTTATAAATCCGTACACATTATAATTATCTTGCTCCATATCAAACCCAATATCTGTTAGATATTCTTTTATATTATTTTTATTAAACTACTTGTTATTATTTTCTATCTATTTATTTAACATATGATTTATGTTATTAAATAACTAAATTTCTTTATTTACAAATTGCTCTTCTTGCTTATACAAATTCATCAATATTTTTTTAGATTCAAGTGATTTTGGGGTATATAGTAATTCAAGTATTTCATTTGTTGAAAATTGTGCAATTGGATAATCATATAATAACGAAAACTAATATTGCTTGTGCTATTTTGTTTTATATATTTCTGATTTATAAAAAATAGAGTAGTCTATTTTATTTAATTCATCCTATATAAAAATTGCAAATGTAAATGGTACTATACCTTTCTATAACTCAAAATCTTTTTGCCTAAAATTTTTAAATCTTTTTCCATAATCTATTGTTATATTTTCATTCAATTTTCTTTTTCCAAATATTATTATCTTTTTTTCTAATATGAATGGTGAAACTTTAAAATTTTCATATAAAAAATTCGGCTGAGTGCCTTTAATAAGTGATATTGGAAAATTTGAAGAAATATTAAAAATAGATAGATTTTTTAATCTATTATATATAGTGTTATCTTTAATACTAAATGATTCTATCATTTCCACATATGTATCCCATACAGATTTTGGGGTTTTTAAATAAAAATATTTATTTGAGTAAGTTATTTCATTATGGGTATTAAATTTTTCCTATGATAGAGAAAAGTCATCATATTCTTTCATTTCTATATTTTCAAAAAAAATGTAAAGATTACTATTGTTACTAACTAATTCACTAATAGCTTCTTGTGTTATAAAAACAACAATATTTCCATCAATAAATTTATTAAGTTCATTTTTCTATATTAAAATATTATAAAACTATGATAAATCTTTCAACTAAGTTAAATTTAATTTTAAATTCTATAGATTCTATTTGTGCATAGCATTTAATATAGAAAAAAAGTAAAACTACTATTTTGTTTCATTAGTATTTACTAACTCTAAAATTTGTTCTAAAAGCTGTTCTTTTATTTCTACTAAATCTATTGTTGAACAATACTTATACATATCTAAACATAAATTTTCCTATGTTTCATAACCATTTAAAATAGAGATATCTCTTAATTCATCTTGCCAAAGATACATTACATCGTCTATATTATTATATTTCCATAGTAAAATAGTTTGATTCTAATATGGATTTAATGAATCTTTTGGAATAAATAATTTATATTCATTTGGAATACTATTGTTATATATTTTATAATATTTAAATAAACTAAATAAAAATTCATTTTTAGTGGAATCACCAATTAATTTTACTTGGCATTCATCACCAAAAAAAGTCTATAATTTATATTCACCAAACTTTCCACTTTCATTTTTCATATATAAAGCTATTTTTTTTATATCTTTGAAATTATTATAATTATTTACAATATTTGTATTTAAAAATTTAGAAAGTTCTAATGATATATCTATGTAATAACTGTTATTTGGCTCAAAATAAGATAAATGATTATATTTCAAAAAATTACTATTTATTTCAAAATAATTTGAATTTTTATCATACTATATTTTTTTTAAATTATTTTCATATTCTTCTATATCTTGGACATTAAATGGAATTACAAAATAAGAACCCATTATATTTTTCGAATTTATATTGTTTATTATATTAAAAAACTTAATATTATTTTTATTTCCATATAATACATATTCTAAATTGAACAATTTCTAATTCATACAAAATTCACCATTTGTAATAGAATGTTTGTGACTATTGTTTAATATAAAATTCCAATTTTTCCAATTTTAGTAGTTGTAATTCATTAGTTATAATATTACTGCTTATGATCTTAGATTTGTTTTCAAAAAAATCCATATTGTAAAAACTGTTTATATTGAACTGAATAAAGTATTCAATAAAATTAGTATCTTTTAATGTAGAATCAAACTAATTTATATAACTATAATTTTTAAAATTTGATAATTTATTTATATTTAAATCTTTTTTTTCATTTAGAATATAATTATTCTACTAATAAAATTGACTTTCTTTTATTTCTGTGTTTAATTGATTAAGTAATTTTATAAAAATATTAGAATTTGATGTAGAAAGCAAAATTCTATTTTTATTGTATATTTCATTTAAAGATGTATCATACATATATTGTAATTTGGTAAAATTTATTAAATTCATAAAATTACTGAATGTTATATTAAACTTAAATATTAAACTACTATAATCATTCATTTCAAATATTTCTTGCTTTAATTTATTAAATATTATAGGATATACAGTATTTTTTTCAACTGTAAGCGTTGTGTTGTATTGAGCAGTTGATAAATATGTATTTGCAACAATCATTCTATAATATGTTAATGAGCTAAGCTTTTCAAGTTCTTGTAAAGTTTTGTTATTTATTTCATTTAATATATATTTTGATAGTATAAAATTTGTTGTTTTTTGTTGTAATGAAAGATATATATTATATATGTCATAATCTTGCAAAAGGCATTTTAATATATAATGTATTTCAAATTTTGGATCATAAAAACAATAATCAGAAAATTTTACATCTTCCCAAATCAATTCGGGAGTATCGAGTAATTCTTCTTCTATATCATCTATTGATATATCTTTTTCTTCTAAATCGTAAAACTTAATAAAATTTTTATCTATTTCTATGGTATTAGTATTATAATCAATTGTGCCCTAAATATTCTAAGATATTGATAGGAAATTATCATCAATAATTTTAGTAATCCATTCCTCATCTTTTAATGGTGTGCTCAATGTATTTTTATCTAATAAAATATCTTCCATTGTTTTTTCTATTAAATGTTCTCTAATTTTATCAAATATTTCAAATTGATTTGTGCCACTCTATACTAACTCAGTTAGATATTCATTTAGTGTTAAAATTTGATTATAAATTTTACCATAAATATATTCTAAATTATTTTGAGAATCCTATTGTTTATCATAATTTTTTATTAATATTCCTATTTTTGAGCACTACTAATTTATATAGTCTACATATTTATTTGGCTCAGGATATACAAATACAAGTTCTCCATGATGATTATCATATAAAATAATATCATCTAAATTTTTTGGTAATATATGTATTTTAAGTGTTCCTTTTCTTAATCTAAAATTCTTTAATATTCGTAGACTAAATTTTAAAACATTGTCAGTTGAATCAATAAATTCAAATTCATTATAAGTTTCATTTGTAATAACTTTATCATAGTCTATATCATATTTAATATATTGTAAATATTTTGAATTTCCAATTATAGAATCTAAAAAAACTTTTCTAATAAATAAATTAAATTTTTTTATTGATGACTGTATAAACCCTATTTCAACATCTCCATAATATAACTTATTTTCCTAAAACAATATATTATATTCTATTTGTTGATTTCCAATATATAAATATCCAATGTTTTTTAATGAAAACTAAGTTTCATCTTCATCTATGTCAATAGAATAATAAGTTATTAAATTTATAGTCTATTGTGTAACCTTTGTATTATCTATTAATACTTTTTTATAATAAATCTTATTTTCAAATTGATATAATTTATTTAATATATCTAATTTATCATTATATAATGAATA
>DAOOQE010000008.1:3025-52496 GCA_035388585.1 Clostridia bacterium | reverse complement strand
AAAAAATAAAAAAACATTGAATAACTTTGAGTATTTATATTATAATAAATTATATATCAAAAATGAAAACATACTTATTAGAAATAATTCTTTAATAGTAAGAAAAAAGTCTATGCAGATATACAAATATCAAGAAAAGAAGTCCGCGCAGGGGAATAATTTTTAAAATTAGGCGAAGGCGACGTGGGGACCGCTGAAGGCTGTTGAATGCGATAGCATTTCTACAGCGTCAGTGGGAGAGCCTGAGTAAAATTTTTAAAATTTTTCTCCGTTGCAGGACTTGATATAGATTGGAAATATATTATAGAAAATTTTAGTCCTTTAACAGGAAATTATTTTTAAACTCCTGCTCAGGCTCTCCCACCGACGCTGTAACAGTGCTGCTCGCACTTAACAGCCTTCGGCGGTCCCCACGTCGCCATCGCTTGATTTTAAAAACAGTTTCCTGTTGCAGGACTGGATATAGCATGAAAATACATTATAGCAAATTTTCTCTGTTTCAGGACTGGATATAGATTGGTAAATATAATACACAAAATTTTAGTCCTTTAACAGGAAATTATTTTTAAACTCCTGCTCAGGCTCTCCCACCGACGCTGTAACAGTGCTGCCCGCACTTAACAGCCTTCGGCGGTCCCCACGTCGCCATCGCCTGATTTTAAAAACAGTTTCCTGTTGCAGGACTGGATATAGCATGAAAAATATATTATAGTAAATTTTTTATCTGTTGCAGGACTGGTTTAGAGAAACAAAAATAGTTTAATTTTGAATGACTGGGATTATATAAATATAAATGTTTTCGTATTCTAGAGTATTAATTGGGTGAATATAGAATATTTATTTGCTTTTAGGTTCTGGGAGTATAAAAAAGAAAGTACAAATAGTAATTAAAAAGAAAGAGGTATAAATATGAATTATATAAAAAGCACAATTAAAAATGGTATAAACTTGCATTTATTAAATACAAATAAATTTAAAACAAATTTATTTTCTGTTTTTATCACAACACCATTAGACAGAAGTACTATTACAAAAAATGCATTAATAGCTGCTGTGCTAAGAAGAGGTACTCAAAATATGCAATCACAAGATGAAATTAGTAAAAATTTAGAAAATATGTATGGTGCAAGCTTTGATTGTGGAGTAGAAAAAACAGGTGATAATCATGTAATAAAATTTTATTTAGAATGTATAAATGATAGTTTTTTACCAAATAGTGAATCTATATTAAAACAATGTTTCAATATTTTAACTGATATAGTTTTTAATCCAATCACTAGAAATAATCATTTTCTTCAAGAATATGTGGAAAGTGAAAAGGAAAATTTAAAGCAGATTATAGAAGGTAAAATAGATAATAAAAATTTATATGCAACAGATAGATGTATAGAAGAAATATATATAAACCAACCATATGGTTTGTTTAAATATGGATATACAGAAGATCTAAAAAATATTAATGCACAGAATTTGTACGAGTATTATATAAATTTAATAAATAAATCTAAAATTGACATATTTATTTCAGGAGATATATCTGAGGGTTCAATAGATAATTTGAAAAACAATATTAATTTAAATAAATTAAATGAAAGAAATGCTAATTATTTAGTTTGTGAAACAAATGTTGAAAAGAAAAAAACTAATGATAAAATTAATTTGGTTGAAGAAAAAATGCAAATAAATCAGGGAAAATTAGTTATAGGATTAGATACGTATACTAAAAATACAGATGCCAGTATAATTAATAATCCTATTAGAAAGTTTGCTACATCAGTATATAATATTATTTTAGGTGGTAGTGCAAACTCAAAACTGTTTCAAAATGTAAGAGAAAAAGAAAGCTTAGCATATACTGCAAGCTCAAATTATATAAGAGTAAAAGACCTAATTCTTATTAAAGCAGGTATAGAAATAGATAATTATAATAAGGCAGTTAGTTTAATAAAGGAACAGCTTGAACAAATAAAAAAAGAAGAGTTTTCAGATGAAGAAGTAGAAAACGCTAAAAAGCTTATTATATCAACAGTTGAAAGTATTCCTGATAGTCAGGATTCAGAAATAACATATTATTTTTCGCAGGAATTAGCAAGTGAAAATATATCAATAGATGAATATATAAATAATATTAGAAAAGTTTCAAAAAAAGATGTTGTTTTAATTGCTAATGAAATAGCAATAAATACTATATACTTTCTAAGAAACTAATTATTAAATACTAAACAAGTCCCCGCGTCGCCATCGCTTGATTTTAAAAATATTTCCCTATTGCAGGACTTTAAGAAATATATAAAAAAATGAAAAGTTGAAATATCGAAAAAATGGAGAAAAACATGAAAAAAATATTTGAAAAAAATTTTGAGAAAATATCTAATAAAATAGAATTTGATAAAGAAAATATAAAAGTATTTTTAATGCTTGCAATAACAATATTTTCGCTATCAATTAGTTCAAGTTTTGGAGTGAATGATGAGTTATGGAACTTTTCTAATATATATAAAATGAATAGTGGTTATGAAATATATAAAGATCTAAATGTAATAATAACACCATTGTTTTTTTATATAGGGGAAACTCTATTTAAAATAATGGGAGCAAATTACTTTGTTTTTAGAATTTACAATACGATTATATATACATTAATGTACTATCTAATATATAAATTATTTCTAACACTAAAAGTCGAAAAGAAAATTGCAAAAACCTTTACTTTGATTATTTTGTTACCAACTGTGATAATGGTATTTATGGGATCAAATTATAATGTTTTATCATTTGATTTTGTTTTACTAGGAATAATAATGTATATAAAAAATTATAATATCAATATAAAAAATCATAATATCAATATAAAAAATCAAAAGAATAATATAAAAAATCAAAAGAATAATAAAAATAATCAAAATATCAATATAAATAATCAAAATATCAATATAAAAAATTTTATATTACAAGGTATAGTTTTATTTTTAATTTTTATGACAAAACAAAATATTGCAGTTTTTTATATTATTTCATTAATAATATTAAGTATTATAAATTTAAATAGAATAAAATTTAAACAAAGTATATTAGGATTAATGATTTCGGGCTTAGTTTTTATTATGTTGAATTCAATTTTTATTACTTATTTAATGTTTACTCAAAATCTTTATAATGCAATAAATTTTACAATCTTAGGTATTGGCGAATTTAGAAATAACATAATTACAGAATCTATAATAAATATAATTATTGTTGCAATATTTGATGTTCTAATTATTTTTTGTTTAGAAAATAAAAAAATAAATTTAGATAAAAGTATTAAAAACAATCTAAAAATATTAATATGTTTTGCTATACCAATGCTTTTAATTGCATATCCCTTATTTAATAAATATCATTGTGCTGTTGCAATACTAATTAGTGTTATTACATTACTATATTTTTTCGAAGCTATTTTTATAAAAGAAATCTTCAAAGAATTAGATTATCCAAAATTTATTAAAAGGTTACTTGTAATAGGAGTAATAATACTATTAGTCTTGTCAATTATAAATTATTCTGAAAAACAAAAATATTTCAATTATTCAGATCCATATTATGGTTCAGGAATTAATAAAGAACAGTATGAGTATCTAAACAAAATGATCGACTATATAGAAAAAAATGACCCATTAATAGTATCAGTTAAATCAAATTTTTTTATGAATGTTTTGAAAAAAAACAATGGGGTTTTCGACCTTCCATTTGTTGGTAATTTTGGCATAGGTGGAGAACAGGATTTAATAGAAAAAATTAATAATTCAGAAAAAAGAATAATACTAATTGATAATGATAAAGATTTTAACGGATTTCATCAAAATTCAAAATTGGCAAGAGAGTTTATTAAAAACAACTATAAATTTGTCGGCAATATTGAAAACTTTTTGTTATTTGAAAAATAATTATAAAAATGTTTAAAAATTGAGAAAAACCAAGTTTAATTTTAAAAAATTATGATATTTTTATATAACAAAAACTTGAGAAAAACAAGTTTTATTTTAAAATTTATAATATGGTTAGATAGAAAAATTGATAAATTAGTTAAGCAAAATCAGCAAATATAAATAGTGGGTTAATAGGTATCCTTGAATCCTAAATATAATTTGGAAGGAGAGCATGATAAATAATATAAATTTTTATTATGCAAAAGAAAAATGGAAAAAGTAGATAATATTAAAATTAAAGAATCTGTTTATACAGAAAAATTAGAGAACGGTCTGAAAATAATTATAATTCCTAAAAAAAACACATTAAAAAAATATATAATTTTGGGAACACATTTTGGTTCAATTGATAATAGATTTGTAATGCCAAAAACAAAGGAAGAAGTATTTATACCAGATGGTGTAGCACATTTTTTAGAGCATAAATTATTTGAGCAACCAGATGGAACAAACAGTTTAGATACATTAATGGCTCTTGGAATGGAAGCAAATGCATATACAACAAATGATCATACTGCATATTTATATCAATGCACAGATGACTTTTATAAAGGATTAGATGAATTAATGGATTATGTTCAAACACCTTATTTTACAGATGAAAATGTAGAAAAAGAAAAAGGTATAATTGCACAAGAAATTAGTATGTATGATGATGATCCTGGATTTCAAGTATATATAAATACTATGGAATGTATGTATAAAAACAATCCTGTTAAACTTGATATAGCAGGTACGGCAGAGTCAATATCAAAAATTACGCCAGATGTTTTATATAAATGTTACAATACATTTTATAATATGGGAAATATGGTAATGGTTGTTTGTGGAGATTTTGAACCTGAGAAATTGGTTAAGGAAATTAGAAAAAGAATAAAAAACAATCAATATGATCAAGGTGAAATAGAAAGAATTTATCCAGAAGAATCAAAAGAAATAGCAAAGAAAAGTAACACAGTAAAGATGGAAGTAAGTACACCACTTTTTATGATTGGTATAAAAGATAATAGTAATAATCAAACAGTTAAAACACATATAGCAGTTGAAATAATATTAAATATGTTAATTGGCCAGAGCTCAGAGTTATATAAGGATTTATATGATAAAGGTCTTTTACTAAGTGAACCTGAATTGGATTATGAATTTTCTAAAGAATATTCACACATATTAATAGGAGGGCAAAGTAAAAATCCTGATAAAATATTTGAATTACTAAATGATAAAATATCTGAATTTATAAATAACGGAATTTGTTTAGAAGATTTTGAAAGAATAAAAAAGAAAATTTATGGTCAATATGTTACAGAATATAATAGTGTTTCAAATATAGCTAGAATGTTTTTAAATGATAATTTTAGAAATGTTAATAGTTTTGATTATATAAACGAATGTCCAAATATAGATTTGGAATTCACAAAAAAAATATTATCAGAAATCTTTAAAAATGAAAATATAGTAATTTCAATTGTTGAACCAAAATAAAGTATTATAGAAAATCAATTTTAAAAAGCTACTACAACATTATGATTATATTATAAGTAGATTTTTATTAATAAAAGATGAGTAATTAAGAATCATGATTGTATTTTAAAGTTTATTTTTTATAATTTGCTAGTTAAGGATGAGTAATAAAGAATCATAAATTTATTACAAATTGTATTTTCTATAATTTTCTAATTTTGGAATAAAATTTAATGATTTTTTTGATTTGTGTTGATTTCTTATTAATGTTTCTATAATAGGTGCAAGAATATATTATGTTATATTTGAGCTTGAATATTTTTTGAATAATAAAAAGGAATTGTTAAATATAAAAAATGGTGGAATAGCAATTTATGGAGGAGTAATATTTTTTGTGTCTTTTAGTTTTATTTTCTTATATTCTTTTTATAAATATAGAAAAAAATAATTAAATTGTCGAACAATGTCGAAAAATGTAGTACGAATTATTGTTCTAAACTCCTAAATATAGAGGTTTTTTATTGACCAAAGATAAATAATATGTTATTATTTGTATATATAAAAGAGAAAAATAAGATAAAAAGGAGAGCAAAAGAATGTTAGATGATAAAATCTGTAAAATGAGAGAAAAACTTAACAAAAGCATAGCTATGGAAGAAGATTATGAAATAATCTATAATCTTAGTGTAGAGTTAGATGAATTAATAGCGGAGCACTATAGAAAGTGTAATGAATCAAATCCATCTAATATCGAAGGCGAAAATGAAAGTACTGAAGAAATCGCAGAACTTGCGAGATAAACAATATACATAAAACTTTTATATTAAATAAATTTTAATATAAAAGTTTTTTATTGTGTTATCAAGTTTAAATTTTAAACACTTAATTTAATTAATAATAAAAATGCATGGAAATATAAAATACAATTCTTTTAAAAAAAATGTTAGGTTAACAGTTAAAACCAAATTGCCTTATTTAATGTAATTTATTAATAAAAAGGTGAAGTGAAAAAGTAATTGCAATTTTGTAACAACAACTGTAATTATTAATAAAAGTTATAAAATATATAAAGAATATTTGACTTTTTTCTTAAAATATTATATCATTGATGTATACAATGTTTATAATAAGTTATAAAAAAAAGGAGGAAAAGACATGTTAAGAAAGGTAGATAAAATAGCTAAAATAACAGCAACAATTTTATTAGTGCTTATGATATTAACAATGGTTACTACATCAGCATTTGCATGGAGTGTAAGTGTTACACCAAATACACAAGCTTCAGGAGCTAATACAATAACAGGTATAGGTAATGGAGTAGTAGGAATAGTACAAGTAATTGGTTATGTAGTTGCAGTAGTTATGCTTGTAATTATTGGTATTAAATATATTACATCTTCACCAGAAGGAAAAGCTGAAGTTAAGAAAACAGCATTATTCTATGTTCTTGGTGCAGTGTTAATTGCAGGAGCAGTTACTATAGTTGGTGCAGTATTTGATTTTGGTTCAACAGTATCATAATTAAATAAGAGAGGAAAGTATTAAACAATGAAGAAAAAAATAGTAATAACTATATTAACAATATGTATGTGTTTAATGTTTTATATACCATCATTTGTATTTGCTTCAAATCTAAATTCTATATATAATGTAGATAATGGAGGTTTTGGGGATGCAAATCTTCAAAGCAAAGTTGGAAGTATATTAGGACTTATTCAAGTAATTGGATATGTAGCAGCAGTTGTAATGGCTATTGTTATAGGTATAAAATATTTATTAGCTTCTCCAGATGGAAAAGCAGAAGTAAAAAAGACATTAGTTCCATATGTAATAGGTTGCTTAATACTTACAGCAGGAACAGTAGTAGTTTCTGCAATATCTGCATTTAGTAATAGCTCTTTAATTTATAGAGGATAAAAAATTAAAATCCATATGAAGTTAAGTAATAAAATCACTTTTTAAAAATATATTTTAGAAGGTGATTTTTTTGTATTTGCTATTGAAAAAACTAATAAATATATATATAATACAAAATAAGCAAATGATAATTTCCGTAAAGGAAATAGGGGAGGAAAAATGGCAACAAAAGATAAGAGTTTTTGGATATTATTGGTTTTTTTATTATCAGGTTTAGTAATAGGAGGATTGCTAGGTGAACTTGCATCAAGAGTTGATGTTTTATGGTGGCTTGCATATGGACAAAGTTTTGGGTTGTCTGAGCCTTTGAAATTGGATTTAAGTGTTATGCAAATAACATTTTCTCTAATGATAAGAATAAATATTGCAAGTATTATAGGAATGGCTTTAGCAATTTTCATATATAGAAAAGTATAATAAAAATAACAGTTTTTTTTAATATTGTAATTAGTAAAATAATTAATATCAAGAAAGAACTGTTTTATTATAATATCAAATAAATATTTTAAATACTGTGGGGGCAGGAAGGATAATATATTGACAATTAAAATTAAGGAACTGCCAGAATCAGAAAGACCATACGAAAAATTGGAAATGTATGGAGAAAAAATGTTATCAAATTCAGAGTTGTTGGCAATAATATTAAAGAGTGGAACAAAAGAAAAAACTTCTATAGAATTGGCAAATGAAATTATTTCAATAAATAATATTAAATCTCTAAAGTATTTGCAAGATGTTACAATAGAAGAATTTAAAAGTATAAAAGGTATAGGTAAGGTTAAAGCTATTCAATTAAAAGCAATATGTGAATTAGCAAAAAGGATGTCTAGACCAAACAATGAAATAAAAGTGCAAATTAAACAACCACAAGACATAGTAGATATAGTTATGGATGAATTAAGGTATGAAAAAAGAGAAATAATAAAATTAATAATTTTAAATACTAAGAATATTGTTTTAAAATCTATAGATATTTCAATAGGTGGTACAAGTTCAGCACAAATAGAACCAAAAGAAATTTTAGCAGAACCAATAAAAATAGGAGCACCAAAAATAATATTAATACATAATCATCCAAGTGGAGATTCAACTCCAAGTATATCTGATTTTTCTGTAACAAAAAGAATATGTGAAGCATCAGAATTATTAGGAATACAATTATTAGATCATATTGTAATTGGAGATGGAAATTATACAAGTATTTTCTCAGAACTTAAAGATAAGAATTTCTAAAAATCATTTTAAATAATATAAGGTGTAGAAAAATTATTTGAATAGATAAATATATCTAAATAAAAGTATTTGAGAATGTAAAAATTATAAATAGTACTTTAAATATTTAAATTGGAGTTTGTGTATTAGAATAGACGAAGGGATTGTGTAATAATGATAAAGTTTTTTAACTTTGTATCAAAAGATATAGGAATAGATTTAGGTACAGCAAATATTTTAATGACAGTAAAAGGAAAAGGAATTGTTTTAAAAGAACCATCAGTTGTAGCAATAGATAAAAAAAGCAACAGAATTTTAGCTGTTGGTGATTTAGCAAAAGAAATGTTAGGGAGAACTCCAAAAAATATAAAGGCTATTAGACCAATGAAAGATGGTGTTATTGCGGATTTTAATGGTACTCAGTTAATGTTAAAAACTATGATTAGTAAGGTTTGCAGAAAATATAATGCTGCAAAACCTAGAGTTGTTGTTGGTGTTCCTTCAGGAATAACAGAGGTAGAAGAAAGAGCTGTTGAAGAAGCTATAATTGCAAGTGGAGCAAAAGAGGTATATTTAATTGAAGAACCTATGGCAGCTGCTATTGGAGCAGGTATAGATGTTTCTGAGCCAAGTGGAAATATGATAGTTGATATTGGTGGAGGTACTACAGAAGTTGCGGTTATTTCTTTAGGAGGAATAGTTATTAGTAATTCGCTAAGAATAGCAGGAGATGAATTGGATTATGATATTATTAATTTCTTGAAAAAATATATGAATTTAGCAATAGGATATACAACTGCTGAGGAAATTAAAATTCAATTAGGATGTGCATTACCTTTGATGTCTGATATGACAATGCAAATTAGAGGAAGAGATTTAATTAGTGGATATCCAAAAACAATTTTAATTGCATCTTCACAAGTTAGACAAGCAATTTCAGAATCAATTGAAAAGATAATAGAAATTATCAAAACTACATTAGAAAAAACTCCTCCAGAATTATCGTCAGATATTATGGAAAAAGGAATTGTTTTAGCAGGTGGTGGAGCATTGATTAAAAATATAGATAGATTAATTTCCGAAAGAACAGGAATTCCAGTGTATATTGCAGAAGAACCGCTCGATTGTGTTGTAAGGGGTGCTGCAAAAACATTAGAAGATATAGAAAAATTAAAAAATGTTTTAGTTAAATCTAGAAAAAGAAGATAAAAAAATTTATTATAAGGAATATCAAATTAATTAAAAATTATTAAAGAGGTATATAATGAAAAATCAAAAAAATAGCTTAATTGGAATTGTTATAACAATAATAATTCTTATATCACTTGTTATAATATCTAACTTTAAAGCTGAAAAATTTGGTAGATTTGTTAACACTACAAACAAAATTGTTGTTTTATTTCAAAATGGTTTTACATATTTTAAAAACAAAATTGAAGGAAACCAGGCTTTTTTTGTTGATGTTGAAAAAGTAAAAAACGAAAATTATGAATTGCAGCAAAAAAACATTTATCTGCAGAATAAATTGAATGAAATAGAAATAATTAAAGCTGAAAATTCAACGTTAAAGCAATATTTAGGTTTGACAGATAAATACCTAAAGTATAAAACTGTTCCTGGGTATGTTATACAAAGAGATACAAGTAATTATGGAAGAACTATAGTTATAAATGTTGGAAAAAAAGACGGAATTGAAACAGGTATGACGGTAGTGGCTGACAATGGATTAGTAGGTCATGTTATTTCTGTTTCTGATAATACTTCAAAAGTCCAATCAATAATAGATACTGCAACAACTGTAAGTAGTACTATATCTAATACTCGAGATAGTATTATAGTAAGAGGAAGTTTGGATTCGGAAACAACACTAAAAGCTACTTATTTACCAACAGATACAGAGATTTCAGAAGGTGATACAGTGGAAACTTCTGGTTTAGGTGGAATTTATCCTAAAGGAATTTATATAGGTAAAATTATTAAAATTGTTAATACAAAAAATGCAACTAATAGATATGCTATTGTTGAAACAGGAGTTGATTTTTATAATTTAGAAACAGTACTTGTTATTAAAACTGATTAAAACTAATATAGTATTTTATTTAAAATGGTTTGGAGGAGGAAAAAAATTGAAAAAAGTGTGCAGTATAATTGGTATTATTTTATCCTTTTTTATAATATATTTTTTAGATATTAGTTTTTTTAGTTGGTTTAATATTGCAGGAATAAAACCAAATCTATTTATTGTACTTGTATTAGTGACAGGACTTTTTGGTGGAAAAAAAGTGGGTTTAATAGTGGGAATAATAATTGGATTGTATCTAGATATTTTGATTGGAAAAAGTGTAGGATTTACATCAATACTATTAATGATAATTGGATTTGCAAGTGGTTTTTTTGTTAAGACATTTTCTAAAAATAGTAAAATACTAATAATTATTGCTGTAATTACAAGTACTGTTTTTTTTGAAATAACCACATACATATATAATATTATAAAATTCAAAGGTATTTTTGAATTTTATATATTTTTTAAAATATTATTTATAGAAATTATTTTTAATTCTTTATTAACAATAATTTTATACCCAACCATTCAAAAAAGCGGAGATTTTTTAGAAGATGTTTTCAAAAAAAATAATATATCATCACATTATTTTTAAGGGGGATGACCATGAGTGATCAAGAAGAACGAAATATGAGATTAAAATATAATTTAATTACTATATTTGTTTACATTGTTGGATTTATTTTGATCGCTCAACTTTTTAATCTTCAGGTTATTAGAGGAGAAGAATTTAGAAATCAATCTAATAAAAGATTAACAAGAGAAACTGTATTGGAAGCAGCAAGAGGAAAAATACTTGACACAAAAGGAGCACCTTTGGTGTCAACAAATATGGGTTTTGAATTAAAGATGTATAAAACTAAAATTGATATTCAGACACTAAATAGTACAATATTAAAATCTATAAATGTATTAGAAAAAAATAATGATCTATATGTAGATAATTTACCTATTTTAATTGACCCTTTTAGATTTAATAGTGAAAATGAAGATTTAATAAAAAAATGGAAATTAGAAAACGGACTTGATGAATCACTTTCCGCTGAAGAAAGTTTTAATAAGTTAAAGGAAAAATATTCAATAAATGAACAAGATATAAAATCTGCCAGAAAAATAATGGTTGTGAGAAATGAAATAAATAGAACAGGTTTTAGCAGTACAAAAGCTGTTGATATATCTTATAATATTAGCCGTAACAGTGTTATGGAATTTAGTGAGAAAAGTTCGGAATTTCCAGGTATTGATATATATACAGAACCAGTAGTATTATATAAACAAGGAACTTTAGCATCACATGTTTTAGGGACAGTTGGTAAAATTACAAAAGAGGAATTAGAAAAAAATGGACAGGAATACACTCAAAATGATATTATTGGAAAAACTGGTATTCAGTATGTTTTTGAAAAGTATTTAAAAGGAAAAAATGGAATTAGACAGGTTGATATATCAGTTGACGGAACAATTACAGGAGAATACATTTCTAAAGAAGCAGTTGCTGGAAATGATGTGGTTTTAACTATTGATTCTAAATTGCAAGAAATTACAGAAAAGGCATTAAAAAATAATATTGAAGATATAAAAAATGGTAAATTTGGTGAAAAAAGTAATCCAGATGCAGGAGCTGTTGTAGTAATGAATGTTAAAACTGGAGAAGTGCTTTCTATAGCTAGTTATCCAGATTATGAACCTCAATTGTTTGTTAATGGAATAAGTAATGAAAAATATGCAGAATACACAAATTCTGCAGCATTGTATAATAGAGCTATAAGTGGTACATATGCTCCTGGTTCAACATTTAAAATGGTAACAGCAATAGCAGGATTGGAATCAGGGGTTATATCATTAACAGAAAAAATAAATGATATAGGTGTATATCCATATGCACATAAACCAGTTTGTTGGTTGTGGACATTAAGCCATAAAGGGCATGGCCCACTAAATGTATCTGAAGCAATAAAACATTCTTGCAATTATTTCTTTTATGAAGTTGGTAATAGAATTGGGATAGATAAATTAGAAGAATTTGCAAAATATTTTGGCTTAGGAAGAAGAACAGGAATTGAGATTCCAAGCGAGTCATTAGGCAATGTTGCAACAAAGAAAAAGGCTGAAGAGGAAAAAAGAAACTGGTATTTAGGGGAAACACTTTCAGCAGCAATAGGGCAAAGTTATAATAACTTTACACCTGTTCAAATGGCAAAATATATAAGTATGCTAGCAAATGGAGGCAAGGAAATAGATGTTACAATAATTAAATCGATAATTGATTCTGAAGGAAAAGAAGTTTCAAAAACAGAAATAGAAAATTATGTAAATGAAAAATTAGGTTTTAAACAAGAAAATACAGAAAAAATTGAAATCAAAAATGAGAATCTTAAAGCTGTTTTAGAAGGTATGAGAGGTGTAACAAGTGAATCTGGAGGAACAGCATACTCATATTTTAAGGATTTTAATGTTGAAGTAGGTGGAAAAACAGGATCTGCACAAGCAGGTAATAAAACAAATGCATGTTTTGTAGGTTTTGCTCCATACGAAAATCCAGAAATTGCTGTTGTTATTATTGTAGAAAATGGTGTTCATGGAGCTTATACAGCAAGTGTTGCAAGAGAAATATTTGCAGAATATTTTGGTATGAATGATAATAAATAGAAGGTGGGATAAGATGAGAAGTTGTATTAGTGTTAATATAAAAAAAGAACTAATATTTATAAAAATTAATGAAGAAGCAGAAACTAAGGAAATATTAATTTGTCTGAAAAAGAAATTAATAGAATTAAAAAAATTATATCAAGATGATAAAACTCCTATAATGGTAATTGGAAAGATTCTTAAAAATAAAGAAATGGATTTAATTACAAGAATGGTAGATAGGTATTTAGATGTTCCAGTTGATTTTGAAACACCAAGAAAATTGGGATTGCATGGTATAAAAAAATCATTTAAAAAAGAAATAGCAACCTCAGAAACAAAATTTATTAGAAATTCATTAAGATCAGGACAAAAAATCGAGTTTGAAGGAAGTATTGTAGTTTTGGGTGATGTTAATTTTGGAGCTGAAATAATTGCAAGAGATAATATTGTTGTTCTTGGAGTATTACGAGGATTGGCACATGCAGGAGCTAAAGGAAATGCTGAGGCTATTATATCAGCAGCATCTATTGAGGCAAAACAAATAAGAATCTCTAATATTGTTAAAGAATTAGAACAGGATGAAATAGTTAAAGGAATTTTAAAAACTAATGCTTATGTAGATAATTCAGATGAATTAATTATAGAGTAAAGTGTGTTTCTAGTCTCCTATTAATAAAACTAATGAGATGATTAATAATTGATCATTTACCCCGTTTTTTAACATAGAACTTAGGATGTTAATTTTCTTGGTGAACTGAAAAAGTATGATAATTTTCTTAATGTTATTTTTGTTAAATATATTGTATTTTATGCTATTTTAAGATAAAATGTTTAAGAGAATTGTATTATTAAAAAACATATTAATGTAAAAAATAAAATTATATCACAAGTTGTAAAAAACTTTTTTAGTTTTGCGTATCTAAAACGACAAAAAATTTAATTAAACAAGTGTAAAATACGTATAAAATAAAAAGTAAGAGGTGGTAGGGATGTTTCAAAATTTATCAAGAGAATTAGAAAATAAAAATTTTCAAAAAGAGGATGTTAAATTAAATAATGTAGAAATGTTTAAAAGGATTGTAAAAAAAGCATGTACAAAACAAAATTTGATTTTGTATGTAATTTCTTTGATGGCATCAACAATTAACTTTGGAGGAGAGTCGCTTGGACTAGCTCCTTTTGGGCTAGCGATTTTAGGAGCAGCATTAAGTAATGGTATTCCAATAATAGGTATTTTTATTGTAACTATAATTGGTACAGGAATAGGGTTTGGAACTAGTGGAGTAATTACATATTTATTAACAAGTTTTGTATTTTTTGCATCTGTTTTCTTTATTAGAGGACATGTTTATGAAAATACAAATGAAAAAATGAGACTTGGAAGAAATGTTTTTTTATCTTCGTTAATAGTACAGATACTTCCATTAATATTTACAACATTTTATTTGTACGATTTTATAATAGGAATATTAATGAGTATTACAGTTTTAATTTTTTATAAAATTTTTGTTAACTCAATAACAGTTATAAAAGATTTTGGAGTAAAAAGAGTTTTTTCAATAGAGGAAGTAATAGGGGCTAGTTTATTAATTGCAATATCAATATCTGCATTAGAACCAATAAATATTTTAGGTTTTTCTTTAAAAAATATTTTGTGTATTTTAGTAGTAATGATACTAGGCTGGAAAAATGGATTACTTGTTGGAGCAACTGGTGGTATAACAATTGGTGTTGTTCTAGGAATAATTGGAAATGGAAATCCAATTATGATTGCAGCATTTGCACTTTCAGGTATGATTTCAGGTATTTTTAATAAATTTGGAAAAATAGGTGTTATATCTGGATTTATACTTGGTAATTTTATACTGACTTATGTTTCAAATGGTAATGTTGTTCCTGTAATATTATTTCAAGAAATTTTGTTGGCATCACTTGGATTGTTAGCAATTCCGAAAAGGGCTTCATTTGTTATTGATGATTTATTTATTCAATCAAAATTACTACCAGTATCAACAGGAACAAGACTTGAAGAAAACAAAAATACAGTTTATAGATTAAATAATATTTCTGAAGCAATATCTGAAATGGCAAAAGGTTATGCAGAAGCAGCAGCAACAATAGTTGAGGATGATGAAATTAAAACTCAGGATGATACAAATAAAAAAATATTTATAAAAGAATTAAAAAATGAATTAGAAGGTCAAGAGGAAAATATATTATATGAATATATTAATGATAATAATGAAATTGTTTCAAATATATTTGAACACTTATTAAGGAATGATATTATTACTAAAAAGAATCTAATAAAAATATTTGAGAAAAATAATAATTATATAATTGGATTTGATGTTCAGGAAGAACAAGAAATAATAACAAAACAGTATAATAATTTCCTAAATTCTTATCAAGAAAAAAAATCAGGAAATGTATCACAAAATGAATTGTTAGAAAAGGATATTAATAAAATAATTAAAATTATAAATCATTCATATAAAATAAGTAAAATTAATTTTATATGGACCAAAAAAATAGAGGAAAATAATAAAAATGTCTCTAACCAATTAAATGGTGTATCAGAGGCTATTGCTAATTTAGCTGAAGAAATTGAACCGAAATTAACAGAGGATTTTCAAAGTGAAAACAACAAATAATTATGCTTTTAATGAAAAAAAATATTGTGATTAAAGATATTAGTATAAAAAAAGAAAGTACAGGAAGATATTTTGTTAATTTATATATAAAAAAATGTGAAAATATTGATGGATCTGAGTGTGAAGTTAAGAAAATAGGACAAATTATTTCTAAAGTGTTAAAAGAAAAAATGGTATTGCAAAATCAAAATGTGGACTAAGGTTAAATAATGATACTTGTGTATTTAATTATATATTAATGGTGATATTTTAGTTATGTGTAGTGATGGAATAATTGATTCTAATTCTGAGTATTTAAATAAAGAATTATGGATTAAATACTTATTAGAAGAGATACAAACTGATGATGTTCAGAAAATCGCAGATTTACTAATTAGTGAAGCAATTGATAATGATCACGGCAAGGAAAAAGATGATATGACAGTAATAGTTGCAAAAGTTTATAAGGTTTAACAAAATTGTTTACAATAAAAAATCGGTATGTTATAATCTGTTTATACAAAAGAGGTGTTAATATGAATCAAATATTAAATTATGGTAAGAGTCAAAATGTAGATAATATAGGGATAAAACCTGTGATTAAATTTTTCGCAGTAGTGATAATTTTATTTGCAATTATTATAGCTTCACAAGGAGTTTATAATATAATAAATAAAAATAGTATAAGAAGTGGGATTGTGGAAAATCCTGTAATGACTGCTATTCAAGAAGGAAGTAGTGTTAATATTACATTGGAGTACAGTCTTGGAATTGATAAAGTGATTTATAATTGGAATAATTATGAAGAAGCAATTATAAAAGGAAATGGAAAAACAAAAGTTCAAGAAAAATTAATTTTACCAATAGGCACAAATAAATTAAATTTAAGTATTGTTGATTCAAAGGGTAAGATGACAAAATTTGAATCAAAAGAATTTGTTTTTGATTCAAATATAGATTCAAATAAACCTCAAATAGAATTGCAAAAAGGAAGTAATGTTGGAACAATTAAAATTCATGTTACTGATGATAAGGAATTAGAAAAAATCAATTATCAGTGGAATGATGAAGAAACTATTACTCCAGAAATTCAAATTGGTTTAAATTCTTTTGATATAGATATTGCTGCTAAACCAGGAGAAAGAGTTTTAACAGTAATAGCAATTGATAAATCAGGTAATGAACAAAAAATTTCAAAAACAATTAAAGGAACAAAAAAACCTGAAATTACTGTAATTAAAGATGATAAATTTTTATTACTAAATATAAAAGATGAAGAAAAAATAAGTAAAATTGAATACAATTTAAATGGAACACAGACTACAATAGATAATATTAATCAGTCGGAATATGAATTTAAATTAGAATTAATTTCTGGAGAAAATTTTGTTATAGTAACAGCTTTTGATTCAGATGGATTGACAGAAATATATAAAGGTAAATGTATTTACTAAATAGAATTTAGAGATTTAAATTATAATGTTTAGGATTAAGAGGAATAAATGGAAATTGAATTAATAAATGTTTTAAGATTATTTAGCTACTTTTTTATCTATTCATTTTTTGGATGGATTTTAGAGTCAGTATATAAAACAATTTATGAAAAAAAATGGGTTAATAGTGGATTTTTATATGGTCCACTTTGCCCTATATATGGCACTGGTGCGATAATAATGATATTATTTTTAAGTTCTTTTAAAAATAATATCTTTTTGCTATTTCTTGTTGCAGTTATAGTTTTATCTATATGGGAATATTTTGTTGGATGGTTACTAGAAAAACTATTTAATACAAAGTACTGGGATTATAGTAATAATAGGTTTAATATTCAAGGCAGAATTTGTATGTTTAATTCAATAGTTTGGGGAATTCTTGGTGTTATTTTTATAGGATTAGTTCATCCAACAATTGAAGGCAAAATATTTTTAATAAAGCAAAATGTTTTATTGTATATAACAATTGTATTAACGATTCCTTTTTTAATTGATACAATAAAAAGTGTTATGAAAGTTAAAGCTATAAATAAAGCAATTGATAAGTTTAAAATTATTGGAGATAATTTAAAAGATAAACTTGAAGAGTTAAAAGAATTAAAAGATGGAATTGGTGAAAAATTTGTTGATGTTAAGGATGGGATTACTGAAAAGATAGTACTTGCTAAAGAAGAAATTAGTGAAAAATTTGGAGATGTTAAGGAAGGAATTGAATATAAATTTTCAGATGTAAAAGATGGAATAGGAGATAAAATAGCAGATGTTAAAGAAGGAATTGGAATTAAATTTACAGATGTAAAAGAGGATATAGGAGATAAAATTAGTGATGTAAAAGAATCATTAGAAGACAAAATTAAAGGAATTGAAAAAGTAATAGAAGAGCTTAAAGAAAAACAAAATATTATAAATTTAGATATTTATTCTAAGTCAAGAAGATTAAAAAAAGCATTTCCAGAAATGAAATCAAATAAGATCTCAATATTTTTCAACAATAAAAACGAAAATAAAAATATAGAACTAAAAAAAACACAGGAAGCAAAAGGAGCTGAAAAGATAGAACAGAGAAATACACAGAAGGCAAAAGAATCTGAAGAGATAGAACTAAATAAAACACAGAAGGCAAAAAAAGTTGAAAAGAGAGAACTGAAAAACACACAGAAGACTAAAGAAAAAAATAACTGACGGAGGTACATATGAAACAAGATATATATATTATTGATGAAAAAGATGATTTAATGGATATTTTAATAAAATTGTTTAAAAATGAAAAAGAATATTGTTTTAAAAAGCTTGAAACATCAAAATTAGAAATTGCATTAAGAAATATTCCAGGACTAATAATAATAAATGAAGATACAGTAGATGAAAATGTTGTTAATATTGCAAATCTAATTAAGGCTGATGAAGATAATGCAATAACACCTGTAATTGTTATATCTTCAAATATTGAAAAAGAGCACAGAGTTGAGGTTTTAAAATGTTTTGTAGAGCATTATATTAAAAATCCGATTGATGAACAATATCTTTATTATACAATTAAAAATTTGTTAAGATTATTGTATTTAAACCGTAAAGTAAGTCCACTTACTGGGTTACCTGGTAATGTTCAAATTCAGGCGGAAATTAAAAAAAGATTATTAAATAATGAACACTTTGCTATGATTTATATAGATTTAGATAATTTTAAAGCATATAATGACACATATGGTTTTATTAGAGGTGATGAAATTATAAAATTCACTTCTAAAACAATATTAGAAAATGTTCAGGATATGGATTGTGAAAAAGGTTTTGTTGGTCATATAGGAGGAGATGATTTTGTTGCAATAGTTTCTGATATTGATTATGAAAAACTGTGTCAAAATATAATTATTTATTTTGATACAGGAGTATTAAAATTTTTCTCACAAAAAGATATAAAAAATGGTTATATGGAGATAGAGAATAGAAAAGGTTTAATAGAAAAGTTTCCCTTGACTTCTGTATCACTAGGAGTTGTTGAGGCAAAACCAGGTAGATTTAAAAATATACTTGAAATTGGTGAAGTTGGAGCACAAGTTAAACATTTATCTAAAACAGTTCCTGGTAGCACATATGCTGTAAACAAGAGAAATGTATAGTAATTATGTTGGGCGAAATATAAAATATATTTAAATATAAAACTCACCTCAAGTAAAAATATAAACTTGGTGAAGTAAAAATATTAACCTATTGAAGTATAAATGTAAACTTGGTGAAGTGAAAATAAATTCAAAATAAAAAATATACAAATGATAAAACAAAATCACAGTTTTGTAAGAAATAAAAAACACATAAAACTTATAAAAAATATATAAAAAAGCTTGCTTTTTTTAAAAAGTTATATTAGAATTCAATTAGGTGGAGAAAAGTGGTAGAAAGTGGCACCGATAATTTGTGAGGTGAAATGTATGTTAATAGGTGAATATGAACATTCACTTGATGTAAAGGGTAGATTGATATTGCCTATTAAAATCAGAGAAAATTTAGGCGAAAAATTTATAATTACAAAAGGACTAGATGGTTGCTTATTTGGATTTTCTAAATCTGAATGGTCAAATTTTGAAGAAAAATTGAAAACACTTCCACTTACAAATAAAAATGCTAGAGATTTTGTTAGATTTTTTTTATCAGGAGCAATTGAATGTGAGATTGATAAACAAGGAAGATTTCTTATAGCATCAAATTTGCGTGAATACGCGGGTTTGGAAAAAGATATAGTTATTATTGGTATAGGAACAAGGATTGAACTATGGAATAAAGACAAATGGAAAAATTACAACAACGAAGATAATATATCAGCAGATGACATTGCACAGAATATGACTATGCTAGGTATATAACTTGAAAAAGTTTATATAAATTACAAAAGAAAAAAGAAAACAAAAGAAAAATGAGCAAGAGGAAATACAAAAGAAAAGTGAACAAGAGGAAATACAAAAGAAAAAACAAAAGAATAAACAAAAGATAAATTGTCCTATTGGGTACAAAATAATTCTCAAGAGAATAATTAAAGTACAAAAGAATATTGAAAATACACAAGTAAAAAAGTTGTTAACAAATTATTTGAATTATATTTTAAAAATAAGTGAAACAAAGTATTTGAGATATACAAAGGATAAAAAACTTATAAACAAAAGAATATTTTAATATAAGAACACAAAAGATATCTTTATTATTAAAATACAAAAGAGTAATTGCAAATATGCAAGTAATATCTAAAATACAAAAGAGTAATTGCAAATATACAAGTAATATTAAATACAAAAGATATACAAAAAACAGCAAAACATAAACTAAAGAATATTTAAGTAACTAACGAAAAATTCTTAAAGCAGCACAGCAGTTGGTATTAAATAAAAATACCAACTGATTGTGCTATATGGAATTTTATATAAGAAGGTGAAGAAATGGAATTTAAACATATCCCTGTACTTTTAAAAGAATGTATTGAAGGATTAAAAATTAATCCGAATGGAATATATGTAGATGGGACTCTAGGAGGAGCAGGACATAGTAAGATTATTTTAGAAAATTTATCTGAAAAAGGCTTATTAATTGGAATCGATAGAGATACAGAAGCTTTAGAAGCAGCAAATAATGAATTGAAAAACTATAATAATATTAAATACATTCATGGAAATCATGATAATATAAAAAAAATATTATCGGATTTATCCATAGAAAAAGTGGATGGTATATTGTTAGATTTAGGAGTTTCTTCATATCAATTAGATGAAAAATCTAGAGGATTTAGCTATATAGGAAATAATGATCTAGATATGAGGATGGATAAAACTCAAGTAAAAACTGCAAAAACAATTGTAAATAATTATAGTGAAGAAGAATTGATTCGTATACTTTTTGAATATGGAGAAGAAAAATTTGCTAGAAATATCGCAAGAAATATTTGTAAGCAAAGAGAAATTAGCAAAATTGAAACAACGGCAGAACTGGTTAAAATAATAGAAAATTCTATACCAAGATCAAAACAAAAGGATGGACATCCTGGTAAAAGAACGTTTCAAGCTATTAGAATTGAAGTTAATGATGAATTAGAACCACTACGTAAAACAGTTAAGGATTGCATAGAAGCTTTAAAAAGTGGAGGAAGATTATGCATAATAACTTTCCATTCTTTAGAAGATAGAGCTGTTAAAGAAGCTTATATAGAGGCTATTGGTAAATGTATATGTCCAAAAGATTTACCATATTGTATTTGTAATTATAAATCACTAGGACAAGTTGTAAATAAAAAACCAATTTTAGCTTCAAAAGAGGAGTTGAAACTAAATTCAAGATCTCAAAGTGCAAAACTTAGAATATTTGAAAAAGAATAAAATATTTGAAAAAAATAAAATATTTAAATCTGATTAGAATATTTGAAAAAGAATAAAATGTTTGAAAAAATAAAATATTTAAATCTGAAAAGAGGTGAATAACTTATGGTAGACAGGTTTTATGGCTATCAGTCTGAAACCAGCCCAAGAGAGATACAACCAGAGTATAGGCCCTATAGAAATAATTATACAGAAAAAAGTGGTGAAAAAAAAATAGGTAACACCAATAGTAAAAATAACAATACTAAAGGTGTTAATAAAAATGATGCAAAAAATAAAAACCTTAAAAAACAAATAGTAGTTAATACTGAAAACATTAATAATATTTCTAAAAATAAAACACTAGAAATAGAAAAAAAGGCAAAAAAATCCATTAAACCAAGGGTTAAATTATTATTTCTTGTAGCAGCAGGATTCTCAGTATTATTTATTATAAGTTATAGAAACTCTATTATAAATGAGACGTTTAGTAAAAAAGAAAGTTTGAAAAATGAATTAAGTTCTGTGCAAAAAACAAATGAGCAACTACAGGTTTCAATTGAAAACAGTTTGAATTTAAATAATGTTGAAAAAGAAGCAAAGGAAAGAGTTGGAATGCAAAAACTTACAAATAGTCAAAAAGTATATGTAAGTTTAGAAAAAAAGGATTATGTTGAGTCAGCTACAGAAGAAATAATAATTGAAGAACAAGGAAATATTATTAATCAGTTGTTTAAATCATTTAATAAAACTATCTGAGAAAGAACAAATTAAATAATAATTGTTCTTTTTTTTGTGTGTAAAAATAAAATGTATTAGGTGATATTAATGCTAATAAATAGGAAATTGATATTTGAAATACTTTATCTCAAAAAGAAAAAACAGAAAAATTACAAAAAATGTGGAGAAATAAAGATATTTCTGATGGACATGAGCCAGGCTCAACATATAAATTAGTAACTTCGTCAGCAGCATTGTAGGAGGGAATAACTACTATAGTCAATTATTAACAAAACTAATTTTGCTAGGAAAAAAGAATTTTATAAGAAAAATACAGATAAGAATAAAAGTGACTTTGCAAGATCAAAAGAATTTTAAAAGAAAAAAACAGATTGTAAAAAATGAAATGCAAAAGAAAGTTATGTAATTTAAAATAAAATGACATTAAAAGTTTTTATGAGAAAAAGCATATGCGGTGAAGTGAAAATATGCATTAAAAAAATATAAATATGTATGTACAAATAAAAAAAATAAGTATATAATGTAAACGGAAATTTCTATCATTAAATAATGTAAGAAATACTAGAATTCTCAAGGGAAATTTCAATTGTATAAAAAATAAAAAAATATGATTTAAATGATGTTCCTAATTGAAAGGATTGAAACATATGGAATTAAAGAAAATTTTAGCGGGTATAGAAGGCTTAAAAGTAAAAGGAAATTTAGATTTAAATATTACAAATTTAGAAAATGATTCTAGAAAAATAAAAAATGATGGTTTGTTTATAGCTATAAAAGGTTATGAAACAGATGGTCATCAATATATAAAAAAAGCAATAGAAAATGGGGCTACTGCAGTTTTAGCAAGTAATGATTGTGATAAAAAATTATTAAAAGAAATTATGAATGATGTTACATTAATAATTGCTCCTGATACAAGATTAGCTTCAGCAATATGTGCATGTAATTATTATGGTGACCCATCTACAAAATTAAAATTAGTAGGTGTTACAGGTACAAAAGGAAAAACAACTACAACATTTATGATTAAATCAATTTTAGAAAAACAAGGAATTAAAACTGGATTAATAGGAACAATTGCAACTTATATCGGAGATCAGAAATTGTATGACAGTGATAGAACAACACCAGATAGTATAGAATTACAATCTATATTAGCAAAAATGGTTAGAGAAGATTGTGAAGTAGTTGTTATGGAAGTATCTTCACAAAGTTTAAAATTAGACAGAGTTACAGGATGTGAATTTGATATAGGTGTTTTTACAAATTTAGCAAATGATCATATAAGTGAAAAAGAACATTCTGACATAGATGACTATTTTAATTCAAAAGCAAAATTATTTGGAATGTGTAAAAAAGCATTTGCTAATGCAGATGATATTCAAACATCAAAATTAATTAAAAATTCTCCTGATTGCGAATTTATAACTTATGGAATTGATAATTTTTGCAATGTTCTTGCAAAAGACATTACTGTTACAAATGCGTGTGTGGATTTTAAAGTTAAAATAGGTGATAAAAATGAAAGAATAAAAGTAGGAATACCAGGTAGGTTTAGTGTCTATAATTCATTAGCTGCTATTTGTGTATGTCAAAAACTTGGTTGCTCATCTGATAAAATAAAAGAAGCTTTGGAAAAAACAAAAGTTCCAGGAAGAAGTGAGTTAATAGATAACAAAAAAGAATTAACAATAATGATTGATTATGCGCACACTCCAGAAAGTTTAGAAAATATATTAAAAGCTGTAAAATCATATACAAAAGGTGAAGTTATATCTGTATTTGGTTGTGGTGGTGATAGAGATACATCAAAAAGAGCTTTAATGGGAGAAGTTTCAGGTAAAGTAGCTGATTATACTATTATTACATCAGATAACCCTCGTACTGAAGATCCGAAAAAAATAGTTGAACAAATTGAGAATGGCATAAAAAAAACAAGTGGAAAGTATATTTCTATAGTAGATAGAGTTGAAGCAATAGCACATGCTATAAAAAGAGCAAAAAAATCAGATATAATTGTTCTTGCAGGAAAAGGTCACGAACCATACCAAGAGATTAATGGAGTAAAATTCAATTTTGATGAAAGAAATATTGTAAATGATATTATTTCCGGAAATATTGTATTTAATGCTGATAAAAAAGAAAAAAAGGTAGATGAAAAATTTGTAAAATCAAGAGAAGAAATTAATAAACTAATTGTTGATTCAAAAGATACTAAAAACAAAACTAGTTTGAATAAAAATCCAAAATAGGGGGAAAATATGGAATTTAAAATAAAAATATTACTGTTATCATTTGTTGCTACTGTAATATCAGGGATTATTATAATTCCAATCTTAAGAAAATTAAAAATTGGACAAATTGAAAGAGAAGATGGCCCAAATTCTCATCTTCGAAAACAAGGAACACCGACTATGGGTGGAATTATAATGATGGCAGTAATTGCTATATTAGGAGGGTTTATATATTATACATATTCTAAAACAGATCCAATATTAGCACAAAAAATCATATCATTAATAATTATTACTATTGGTTGTGGACTAATTGGGTTTATGGATGATATAAAAAAAATGATAGGAAAAAATACAAAAGGAATTAATCCTGCTGCAAAAATGTTTGGACTTTTTGCAGTTGCAACATTGTTTACAATGTATTTATTAAAAGTTCAAAATATTTCAACTGATGTAATTATTCCATTTATAGGAATAACATATAATTTACCGATTTGGATATATATTCCATTTACTATTTTTGTAATACTTTCAGTTACAAATTCTGTAAATCTAACTGATGGAATAGATGGGTTGGCTACAAGTGTTGTAATAGCAATGGCATTATGTCTTACATTTTTAAGTATAGTTTTAGATATAAAAGAGGTTACATTAATAGGATGTTTGATTTTAGGTATTTGTTCAGGCTTTTTAATTTTTAATTTGCATCCGGCAAAAGTTTTTATGGGTGATACAGGTTCACTGCTTTTGGGCGGATCAATCGCTGGAATGGCAATAGCTATGAAATTACCAATAATATTATTAATAATTGCAATTATACCGATAATAGAAGTGTTATCAGTAATAATTCAAGTTATATATTTCAAAAAAACAGGCAAAAGAATTTTTAAAATGTCACCTTTTCATCATCATTTAGAATTATCAGGATGGAAGGAGAATACAATAGTTTTAGTATTCTCAATTATGACAGTTGTTTTAGGAATAATTGCTATACTAAGTGTTTAGATTAGTTTGAAATTAAAGAATTAAAGGATGATAAATCAATTTTAAAGTTAGTATAGTTTATAGATTTAGTCGAGTTATAAAATTAACAAGGAACAAAGTGATTTCAAACATTTAGTATATTTAAGGATTTAGGTGAATAGAAAAATTAACAAAGTTTAGAGTTGTTTTAAATATAATATTGTTAAAAAAACATATTAAAATAATATATAGAAAGGAAAAAGGATATGCAAAAAAGAGAAAAACCAAACATGAAAATAAAACTTGGTCAATTTGATTTTATAATGTGTGTAGTTGTCATAATTATGTTGTCTTTAGGGATTCTGATGGTTCTATCAGCAAGTGCACCTTCTTCACTTTCAATTTATGGAAATAGCTATACATATGTTGGTAAACAATTAGGATTCGCTATTTTGGGATTAGTATTAATGGTTTTTGTTTCTACTATAGATTATAGAAAATATAAAAAGTTTTATTGGATTGCTTATATTGCGTCTGTAGGTGTACTTTTATTAGTTTTGGTTCCGAATTTAGGAGTTAATGTAAAAGGTGCTACAAGATGGATAGATATAAAAATAACTAGAGTACAACCATCTGAATTAACAAAACTTGGATTGATAATTTTTTATGCTGGTTATTTGTCAGAACATAGACATAATATATCTAATTTTTTAAAAGGATTTCTTTTGCCACTTATTCTAATTGTACCACCAATCGCAATATTATATACTGTGCAAAATCATATGAGTGCTTCTCTTATTATATGTTTTATAGCATTTACTATGATGATTATGGCAGGTTTTAAAGCAAGATATTTTATTGCTATATTTGGTTTTGCTGGTTCTTTCTTATCAGGTCTATTTGGATTAATGCAATTATCAGGATATTCAAATTTTAGAATAAACAGAATTTCTACTTTTTTTGATCCATGGTCAGATTCTTTAGGTTATGGATATCAGATGATACAGAGCTTATATGCAATAGGTTCAGGAGGATTGTTTGGTGTTGGATTAGGGGATAGTAAACAGAAGTTTTTGTATATTCCAGAACCTCATAATGATTTTATTTTTGCAATTTTAGCTGAAGAATTAGGATTTGTTGGTTGTTTGGCAGTTATAATATTATTTGCAATCTTTATATGGAGAGGAGTTATTATAGCAATGAAAGCTCCTGATATGTTTGGAAGCCTTATAGCTATTGGAATAACCGCTGTAATTGGTTTTCAAGCAATAATAAATATTGCAGTTGTTACAGCATCAATACCTACAACAGGTATGTCTCTTCCGTTTTTTAGTTATGGGGGTTCAGCATTACTTATTTTACTTATAAATGTTGGTATATTATTAAATATTTCAAGATATAGTTCTAAAATTTAAATCTTAGGAGGAAATGGCATTAATGAAAGTAATTATAGCGGCTGCAGGAACTGGAGGACATGTAAATCCAGCAATTGCCATAGCAAATAAAATAAAGGAGGAATTGCCTCATTCTAGAATTGTTTTTTTTGGCACAGAACGTGGAATTGAAAATGATCTAGTTTCAAAAGCTGGTTATGAAATAAAACATATTGAAGCATATGGATTAAAAAAAGAAATATCAATAAGTAATATAAAAAATATTATTAAAACAATTAATAGCACCAAGATAGTAAAAAAATTTATTGATAAATTTAAACCAGATCTTGTAATAGGGACTGGAGGTTATATTTGTGGACCAGTTTTTGCTGCTGCAAATTCAAAAAACATTCCGACTATACTACATGAAAGTAATGCTTTTCCAGGCAAAGCTGTTAAAATGTTTGCAAAAAAAGCAGATAAAGTTTTAGTTGGATTTGAGGAAGCAAAAAACATGCTTCCAAAAGGAAGCAACGTAGTTCTGACAGGAAACCCAACAAATGTAAAAAAGATTGAAATATCAGAACAAAGAAAAAATGAAATATTTAAGGAATTAGGGTTTTCAAAAGACTTACCAATTGTATTAATAACAGGAGGAAGTCAAGGAGCACAAAAAATAAATGAAGCTGTATCAGATATAGTAATTAATAAATTAAATAAAGATTATCAAATATTATGGTCGACAGGAATAAAACAATATGATATTATTAAAAATAATTTAGAACAATATAAATTAAATATAAATAATTTAACAAATGCAAAAGCTGTTCCATATATTTATAATATGGAAGAAATATTAAATATTATGGATTTGGAAGTTTGCCGAAGTGGAGCTATGACTATAACTGAATTGTCAAATGTGGGTAAGCCGGCAATTTTTGTTCCATTACCAAGTACTGGTGCAAATAAACAAGAAGATAATGCAAGAGTTTTAGAAAAATTAGGTGCAGCAAAAGTAATTTTAAATAGTGATTTAAATTCAAATATTTTAAATATTTCAATTTATGAACTGATATCTAAACCATATAAATTAGCTGAAATGGCACATAAATCAACAAAAATTCAAGTAAAAAATGCTGAAGAAAAAATCTTTAAGGAAATAAAAAAACTGTTTGAATAAAAGAGTTGTTTGAATAAAAGAACTTTTTGAAAAAATAGTTAAAAAAGAATATTAAAAAAAGTAGTACGAAAAAAGTCCTATATTATAGGTAATTATAATAGTGTTGAAAAGGAGAAAAAGATCTTATGGCAGATAAATTAATAATAGTGGAATCACCCGCAAAAGCAGGAACAATACAAAAATTCTTGGGTGGAAGTACTAAGGTAATTGCATCAATGGGACATGTTAGAGATTTGCCTAAGTCAAAATTAGGTGTAAATATAGATAAAGATTTTGAACCTGAATATATAAATATAAGAGGTAAGGGAGATTTAATAAAAAAATTAAAAAAAGAAGCAAAAAATGCAAAAAAAATATTTCTTGCAACTGACCCTGATCGAGAAGGGGAAGCTATTGCATGGCATTTAGCAAGTTTATTAAATATACCTCAAGATAGTATATGTAGAGTAACATTTAATGAAATAACGAAAGAGGCAGTACAAAAATCAATAAAAAATCCAACTAAAATAGATAAAAATTTGATAGATGCACAACAAGCAAGACGTATATTAGATAGAATTGTTGGGTATAAAATTAGTCCTGTATTATGGAAAAAAGTAAAAAAAGGTCTGTCAGCAGGTAGAGTTCAATCTGTTGCTGTTAAGCTTATTGCTGACAGAGAGGATGAAATAGAAAAATTTATTCCAGAAGAATATTGGAATATTTATGCGAATTTATCAGATGCGAAATCTAAAAAAATATTCGAATCTAAATTCTATGGAAAAAATGGAAAAAAAATTGAACTGAAAAATAGCCAAGATGTTAAAAAGATATTAGACTGCATAGAAAATTCTGAATTTGTTGTTAATGAAATAAAGAAGAGTGAGAAAAAAAGAACTCCTGCTCCACCTTTTACAACAAGTACAATGCAACAAGAAGCGTCAAGAAAATTGAATTTCAATTTAAAAAGAACAATGATGATTGCTCAAAATTTATACGAAGGTGTAAGAGTACCAGAGAAGGGTAGTGTTGGGTTAATAACATATATGAGAACAGATTCTACAAGAATTTCAGAAGAAGCAAGAAGTGCAGCAAAAGAACATATTGTATCAACTTTTGGGGAATCATATTATGAAAATAGATATTATAAAACAAAAGGAAATGCTCAAGATGCCCATGAAGCTATTAGACCTACATATATTAATATGGAACCAGAAAAAATTAAAGATTCACTTACTCCAGAACAATATAAATTATATAAATTAATATATAATAGATTTATTGCAAGCCAAATGGCACAAGCTATTTTTGATACAGTATCAGTGGATATAGGTTCTAATAATTATAATTTTAAATCTAATGGACAGACACTGAAGTTTAAAGGTTTTATGGCTTTATATGTTGAATCATTAGATGAAAATGAAGAAGAAGAGAATATTAAGATTCCTGAATTGAGTCTAGGGCAAAAATTGGAAAAAATAAGTATAGATTCAAAACAAAGTTTTACAGAACCACCACCAAGATATACAGAAGCAAGTCTTGTAAAGGCGTTGGAAGAAAAAGGGATAGGAAGACCAAGTACATATTCTCCAACTATAACAACAATATTAGCAAGAAGATATATAGAAAGAGTTCAAAAACAACTTATACCTACAGAACTAGGTAGAGTTGTAAATAAATTATTGATAGAAAATTTTCCGGATGTTATTAATGCAGAATTTACAGCTGAAATAGAACAAGAATTTGATGAAGTTGCAGAAGGTAAAGAAGACTGGAAAAATGTAATTAAACAGTTTTACAGCCCTTTTGAAAAAGTTGTTTTAAAAGTAGAAAAAGAATTAGAACATGTAAAATTAGTTGAAGAGGTTTCAGATGTTAAATGTGATAAATGTGGAAAAATGATGGTAGTAAGATTTGGGAAATATGGTAAATTTTTAGCTTGTCCAGGATTTCCGGATTGCAGAAATATTGCATCAATTGTTGAAACAATAGATGAACCTTGTCCGGTTTGTGGTGGTAAAGTAGAAATTAGAAAAACTAAAAAAAGGAAAAATTATTATATATGTGAGAATAATAAAAATGATGAGGTTTCTTGCAAATATATTTCTTGGAATAAACCAAAAGAGGGCGAAGTTTGGAATTTGGAAAAAATTGATGTTTCTGATAAGAAATCAGTAAAGAAACAAGCAGCCAAAAAAACTGCAGCCAAAAAACATTCAATTAAGAATAAAATAAATAATAAAAAAACTAATAAAAAGGCTACTAAATAATAAAGTTTTTATCCTTTAACAGGGAAGTATTTTTAAATTTTACTCAGGCTCTCCCACCGACGCTGTAGCAATGCTGACTCATTTAACAGCCTTCGGCGGTCCCCACGTCGCCTTCGTCTAATTTGAAAAATAGTTCCCTATTGCAGGATATGAAATATACAAAAGTTTATGAGTTTAATAAATAGTAAGTTATTGAAATATAAATTAACACTGTAATACGGGTTGATTTAAATTAAAAAATAGTATATAATAAACCATCAGAAAAGATAATAGGATTTTATCTTTATAGAGGAGAATATGATGGTTGAAAACATGGACGAACAGGAAAAAAATGAATTGTTAAAAAGTAATGATTCTGAAAAAAAGAGTAAAAAGGATAGTGTTAATAAATATAGAGTTTATAATCAAATTATAAACTCTTTTTATAGTGAGTTAGAAAAAGAGGAAAAAAGTAATTATGATCTTAAAAATAGCCAAAAAATAAGAATAATTCCTGAGATAATTTATAATAATCAAAATAAAAAAATGAAAATTGAATTTAAAATTGGAAATGAAAAGTTCTATAGAATAAAAAATCTTATAGAATTCTATGATAGAATGTTATCAAAAGAAAATTATAAATATGGATCAAAATTAGATTTTATTCATGTAAAAGATAATTTTGACGAAAATGATCACTCAACATTAGAGTTTTTGATAAAATATGCTGAAGTTATAAAGTTTGCAAATGAAGGAATAAATAGTTATGAGTATTATGGTAGAAATTTAAATGTTTCATCTATAATTATTTCAAATACATGTTTAGATGATGTATTTGATGTTTTCAAAGGAAAATCTTTAGATTTTCAGAATGATTTTAATAACGAAAAAATTTATTTCTCTGAAGAACAACCAAATATTAGGTTTTATTTAGAAGAATATAATAATGAAGAATATAAATTATATACAAATTCTGATATATATGAATACACAGTTTTAGATGGGAAGAATTATATATATGTGTTAAAAAATGGGAAAATGTATAGATGTCAAAAAAGTATGAAAAACACTGTTTTGAAAATGTTGAAAAAATTTAAAGAAAATTATACAACTGAAATAATCTTGCCTAAGAAAGAATCTTCAAAATTTTTCTCATTAGTAATGCCGAAAATTAATCAGAATTTGGAGATTAAAAATATTTCGCAAGAAGAAATTGACAAATATATGCCTGCTACATTGAAGATTAAATTGTATCTTGATTATGATATAAATAATTATATTATAGCAGATATAAAATTTTCTTATAGAAATATTGAGTTTAATCCACTTGAAAAATTTGATTCAAAGGATTTTGCAAGAGATATAGTACATGAAAATAAGGTGATAGATTTATTTGTAAAAAGTGGATTTATGCTAGATCAGATAAATAATAGATTGATTCTATCAAGTGAAGAAAAAATCTACAAATTTCTATATGAAGATATTAATGAATATATGAATAGATTTGAAGTTCTAATAACAGATAACCTTAAAAATAAAGGTATAAGACAACCTAAAATGACTTCCATGGGGGTAAAGGTTGATAATAATTTATTGAAATTGGAATTGGATGGTTTGAATTATAGTTCAGAAGAATTTGCTAAAATTATGGAAAATTATAAACTAAAGAAAAAATATTTTAGACTTAAAGATGGTTCATTTGTCAATTTAGAAAAAAATGTTACTTTTGATTTTTTAAGTAGTATTGATAATGATGCTAAGGGGTTTTTTCTAAAAAATATGAAGCAAGAAATTCAATTACCATTATATAGGACATTATATTTAAATAAGCTTTTAGAAAATATGGAAATCAATGTTGTTAAGGATAAAAATTATGAAGAAATTGTTCAAAATATTCAAGAAAAAAATATTGATCAAAACATTGATATACCGGAAGGATTAAATATTGAATTAAGAGAGTATCAGAAAATTGGATTTAAATGGTTGAAAAATATTGAAAAATATAATTTTGGTGGAATACTTGCTGATGATATGGGGCTTGGAAAAACTTTACAAATGATAATATTATTATTAGACTACAAGATTTCAGAAAAGGATAAAAGACCAAGTTTGGTTGTATGTCCAAGTTCACTTTCTTTAAATTGGGAAAATGAAATAAAGAAATTTGCTCCAAAGCTTAAAACAATAGTTATAACAGGAAATTTAGCTGAAAGAAAATCAAAGATTTTAAATATTAAAAATTATGATATAGCAATCACTTCATATGACTTATTAAAAAGGGATATAGAAGAGTATGAGAATGAAAAATATAATTTTAAATACATTATTGCTGATGAGGCTCAATATATTAAGAATAATAATACTCAAAATTTTAAAGCAATTAAAAAATTAAAGGGTGATACTCGATATGCATTAACTGGTACTCCAATTGAAAACTCTTTATCTGAATTGTGGTCTATTTTTGATTTTATAATGCCAGGATATTTATTTAACTATAAAAAATTTAAAGAAATATATGAATTACCTATTGTTAGAGACGAGAGTTCAGCAATGATGAATAGGTTAAAAATGCTTATAGAGCCTTTTGTTTTACGTAGAATTAAGGAAGATGTTTTAAAAGAGTTACCAGATAAAACTATTACTATTCTTAATAATGAAATGCAGGAAGAACAGCATAATATTTATCGCTCATATATGTTAAAGGCAAAAAAAGAGGTTGCAGAAGAAATAAGTGTTAATGGATTTAAAAAAAGTCAAATTAAAATACTGTCTTTGCTTATGAGATTGAGGCAAATTTGTTGTCATCCGAGTTTATTTATTGAAAATTATAAGGGTGAGAGTAGTAAATTGATACAATGTATTGAGCTTGTTAAAGATGCTATTGAAAGTGGGCATAAAATCTTGTTGTTTTCTGGTTATACATCTATGTTTGAAATTATTGAGAAGGAATTGAGAAAAGAGGGAATTAGTTATTATAAATTAACTGGTCAGACAAGAGTTTCGGAAAGAACAAAATTAGTTGATGAGTTTAATAAAAATGCTAGTGTTAAGGTTTTTCTTATTTCTCTTAAAGCTGGTGGTACTGGTTTGAATTTGATTGGAGCTGATACTGTTATACATTATGATCCTTGGTGGAATTTGTCTACTGAAAATCAGGCTACTGATCGTACTCATAGGATGGGACAAAAGAGAAATGTTCAGGTGTATAAGTTGATTACTAAGAGTTCTATTGAGGAAAAGATTTTTGATTTACAACAAAAGAAAGCTAAGTTGATTGATAGTATGCTTTCTACTAAGGAAACTTTTATTAGTAAATTGTCTAAAGAGGAAATTATGGAGTTGTTTAAGTAAGTTTTATTAATTTAAAATTACTATCATTAAAGAAGTTGTATTACAATATGATTATAAAATTATTTTATGAATTAGGTGGATGTTTGTTTTGAATTATTTGGCTTTATTAAGAGTGGTTTGTGTGCTTTTATAGAAGATTATTTAATAAAAAATTAACTTTTAATTTAAAGTTACTATTATTAAAGAAGTTGTATTACAATATGATTATAAAATTATTTTATGAATTAGATGGATGTGTGTTTTGAATTATTTGGCTTTATTAAGAGTGGTTTGTGTGCTTTCATAGAAGATTATTTCATAAAAAATTAACTTTTAATTTAAAATTACTATCATTAAAGAAGTTGTACTAGCAAACTGCTGTAAAATTGCTCGATGTTACTCGCAGATTTTACAGCAGTTTGTTTTACAACTTCTAATAATTGGATAGCAATTATAAAATTAATGCGTTTTTTTTTATGAAATAATCTTCTTTTTTGGATATACGATATTTTTATAATTATTGTTTTTAATAGATAGTAAAATTATCTAAATATTTGTAAAATGCGTTATATAAAATGTAATGATATATAATAAAATTAAAATTGTATAGTAAATAAAATTTTGAAGTATAAAAAAATTTTGAAGTATAAATAAGATATTTAATTATGAAGAAGATATTTAATGATAAATAAAATTTTGAATTAAAAATACTTATTGCATGGTATAATAAATTATGTAAAATAAAATTTATTATGATTAGTAAAATAATTTATATTTAGTATAAGCAGTTTGTTGAATTAATGCAATATTATTGCAGAATTGCATTGTGAAGTGAAAAATTAAGTGCTATTTTGAAACAACTAATTAAATTGTAAAAGAAAAAGCAATATTGAAGAAATGTATTGTTTATTTTGTGATTTGGGATTGATTTTTCTTGTATTGTATAATACAATTAAAATAGTTAATTTATAATACAAAAGAGGAGAAAATATCTATGAATAATGATGAAAAATTCGGATGTTTGAAGATAGAAGAAATGATGTTTGATATTGATGAAATGTCAAATGAAGAATTAGCAAAAATAGAAGAAGAAATTATAAAAAATAAAAATGAATTAAGAAAAATCATTGATTATTATTTAGATGTAATTGAAAATAATGTACCGATGAATAATGAGAATATAAATAATGAAAATTTTATTGATGTATTACCAAAAATATTAGAAAAACAGTATCAACATTCAATTATTAGAACTGTTAGAAATATAAAAAGAACTAGAGAAATGATTTTATCAAACGAGGTTAAATTCGAAAAATATATAAATGAGCAGGCAAAAAAATTTAATCAATCAATTAATATCTTGAATGAAGATATAAATCAATACAGTGGGATTCTTGAAGATGTAAAAAATAAAATAGATAAAATAAAAAAGGCATTAATGATAAATAAGGAAGAAGTTCAATTTATTGAATATAAAAAAATAATGAGCTTATATAAAAAAAGAGATGAAAGAAGAGTTTTGAAAAAAAGTGATGAGTATAAGGAATATAGAACTCAGATTAATAATTTAAGTAGAGAACTAATGAAGGAAATAGAAAATGAATCTCCAAATGAAGCCGAGATAAAAAGATTAAATATTGAAATTGACAAAATGGAAAAAGAAGATAGGCTTAATATTTGTGAAATAGAAATTCAAGAATTAAAAAAAGAAATAATTGATTCAAGAAAACTTGGAATAGAAATTGATAAAAATATTGACCAATTGACATCAAATATTAAGGATTATTTGGAAAAACTTAATAGAGACCTAGAACTGGTTTTGTATGAAAATATAAATAAAAAAGAAAATTTTATTATGAGGTTTTTATCTAAGTTGTTAAATAAGATTGATGGTGAAACTAAATTCAAAGAACAGGTTGTTAAAATAACTAAACAGAAAATTAATAAAATTAAATTTTCTTATCTTCCAGAATTATATGTTGAAATTGAATCGGATGGTATAGATTTAGTTTCAGGTGTTTTGGAAAAGAAATTAAGAATCACTAAACAATGTATTGAAGATGAGGAATTAAAAATGAATGCAAAAAATATTATAGATTCTGGATTGAATAATTATAAAAAAATAATTGATGAAGGAAATTATAGAAGAGCAGAAAGTATAGAAGTACAAAAATTATAGAAAAAAAGAATTATGAAGAAAAAAATTATAGAAAAAATAATTATGAAGTACAAAAATTATAGAAAAACAAGAATTATGAAGTACAAAAATTATAGTAAAAAAGAATGACGAAGAAAAAAATTATAGAAAAATAAGAATTATAGAAAAACAAGAATTATAGAAAAACAAGTATTATAGAAGAACAAGAATTGTAGAAGAACAAGAATTGTAGAAAAACAAGAATTATAGAAAAACAAGAATTATAGAAGAACAAGAATTGTAGAAGATAGTAATTATAGCAGAATAAAATTTTAAATATATATAGGCAAACATAAAATGTTAAAAATTAGTTAGAAAAAGAATTTGTATAATTTAAAAATTACATATAGAAAGAATTATATAAAACTTGATAATAAATATAAGTTAATACTATAATAAAAATATCTAAAAACAAGCATATAAATAATAAAAAAATAAAAATATATATTAGAAAGGGATCAATTAAAATGAATATAAATTCTGTTTAATTGGTTATAAGGGAAAAAATGAAAGAAGAAAAATTTGGAACTATTGTAGCAGATGGGAAAATATATAATCTTGATATGATGGAAAGTGAAGAATTAAACAAGCTTGAAGAAAAATTAAGTGAAGAAGAGGAAAAAATAAGAAATGAGATTGATAGTATAATTGGTCTTGGTAATGAAGAAGCATAATGTATGAAATAGGAGGGGAACTTATGGAGTTGGAAAAGGAAGAAAATAATTATTTAAATGAAAATTTATATGAAGAAAATGCTAATTTAACAAAGGTTGTTGAACTTTTGAGAGAACTAACTGAAGTTGAGGCAAAAAGAGCTCTTGTAAATACAGCTAAAGTTGGTAAAGATGTAAAAAGAGGTCTAGATACAAAAATTCAGGATATTAAAAACTGGATTGAATCTGGTGAGAGAAAATATGGACCTAAACAAGGATTAGCAAAAGAAATTGAAAAAGAATATGCAAATACTGTGGCTGAGATTTATGAAACATTTGAAGATACAAAGAAAGAATGTTTGGAAAGAAAAGAAACTTATCAAAAAGTTGAGCAATATGAATATATAAATATTCAGTCTTCAAAAATAGAAAGACAATTATATAAGAAAACAGTTAAGACATTAAAAAATGATGTTTCAGAAGTTGAAAAATCAGATGATTATAAGCATTTTTGTGATATAATTAGCAAAACCCAAAAGGATTTGCAAAAGGCTGTTAAAGAAATGGACACTAAAAAAATATCTTCATTAAATTCAGATTTAAAATCATTTCAAAAACAAAGAGAAAATTTATTTGAGGGAAAAAAAGAAACTATAGATGAAAAAAGTAATGAAATCGATGAGTTGAAATTACAAATAAAAATGAGTAAACAAAATCTTATAGATACAAGAAACAATATAAAAAATGAATACAAGAGTATAGATAATATAGCTAAAATTTCAGTTAATGCAATAAATATTGCAGAAAAAAATAAAAATAAGGAATTGGCTGTTATTGAAAGAAAAAATACGGTTACTAAATTTTTGGATTCAGTAATGTCTAAGGTTGGTGGAACAAAAAAATTCGTTAATAACATTGTTGATCCAATTAAAGGTGAAATAAAGACATTGAAAGAAGAAGTTATACCTGAATTTAAAGCGAATTTATTAATAGATATGACTGAAAAGGAAATTAAGTTTAATAATTTTTTAGATAATGCTAAAGATAATGTAAAACAAAAATTTCAAAATGGAAAAGATACTGTTTTAAATATTTCAGAAGGAGTAATAACAGCTGGTAAAACAATGGCTGGTTTTGGTAAAGACATTGCCACAATAGTTGTATCTACAGGTTATATAGCAGGATATGAAATTACTAATAGTGCTAATAATGCAGTAGAGAAAGCTATTGATAAAAAAGATCAAATAAAGGAAAACATGTCTAACACCGCAAGAAATATTATTGATAATGGAAAAGTTGCTAAGACTAGTTTTTTAAATAGTGTTGCTAAAAAAATTAAGGAAAAAATCGAAATTGGAAGAGATGATATTACAAATAAGCAACAAAACACAATTAATAATGAAAATATATATAGATAAGAGTTTTTTATATGTAATATATAAAAAAGTATATTTAAAATGTTTTAATGCTTATTATGTTTAAGAATTAAATTATAAAATAAATAAGAGGTGTCAAAATTATTTAATATTTCTATTTGTATTTTTTCATTATATTATAAGACAAATAAGTGGTGTTAAAAAAATTTGTTATTTTTATTTTAATTTTTTATTGAAGTATAAGATAAATAAGAAGTGTCAAAATTATTTAATATTTCTATTTGTATTATTTGTTTTATTATAATATAAATAAGTATCGTAAAAATTAACAAATAATTTGAATGCAGGTGTTATTTTAATTATTGATGTGTTAAAAATATAATTAATATTAAAACTATTAATTATATTTTTTGTTTTAAGAATATTCAAAATAGTATTAAATTCAAGTTACTATTAGAGATTTTTTTAAGATGTATAGATGTATATTGGAAAAATAATTAATATAGTATTAAAATTAAGATTATGAAAATATTATTAGGAATAGTGTAGAGGTGAAACATGAAGGATTATATAACGGTTATTGGCGGAGGTTTAGCTGGTACAGAGGCTGCTTATCAAATTGCAAAAAAAGGAATTAAGGTTAAATTATACGAAATGAAGCCTATAAAATTTTCACCAGCACATAGTAATAAAAATTTGGCAGAAATTGTTTGTAGCAATTCTTTCAAATCAAATTTACATACTAATGCTTGTGGATTATTAAAGGAAGAATTGAGAATATTGGATTCGTTACTTATAAAAATAGCGGATGAAAATTCAGTTCCAGCTGGACAGGCACTTGCTGTGGACAGAGAAAAATTTGCTCATTTTGTAACAGAAAATATTAAGTTAAATGAAAATATAGAAATAATAAATATGGAAGTTGGAGGCCAAGAGGCATCTTCAATTGAAAGAATATTATCAGGGGATAATATCCTTGATAATGTTAATAATAATGAATTAGCCGATATTGCAAATAATGGTATTGTTATTGTTGCAACTGGTCCACTTACATCGGATAGTTTAGCAAATGAAATTGCTGAATTAACTGGAGATGATGGGCTTCATTTTTATGATGCAGCAGCTCCAATTGTTTCAAAAGAATCAATCAACATGGATATAGCTTTTTGGGGAGATAGATATGATCAAGAAAGAGATAAGGATGAAGATGTTGAAACATGGCTAAAAAATAATGATAAATCAAAAAAAGCAGATTATGTAAATCTTCCAATGAATAAAGAGGAATATGAAAAGTTTGTTGAGGAATTAATTAATGCAGATGTTACTGAATTACATGAATTTGAGAAAAAAGAAATTTTTGAAGGATGTATGCCAATAGAGATAATGGCAAAAAGAGGAAAGGATACTTTAAGATTTGGACCTTTAAAACCAGTAGGTTTTACAGATCCAAGAACAGGGTATAGACCATATGCTGTAGTACAATTAAGACAAGATAATAATGAAGGAAGTATTTTTAATATGGTTGGATTTCAAACTAATTTAAAGTTTGGGGAACAAAAAAGAGTTTTTAGTTTGATACCAGGATTGGAAAAGGCGGATTTTGTAAAATATGGTGTAATGCATAGAAATACATTTATAAATTCACCAAAATTATTAGATGAAACATATAATTTTGTTAGAAATAAAAATATTTATTTTGCTGGACAAATAACCGGGGTAGAAGGTTATGTAGAATCAATATCTTCAGGACTTATCACAGGAATAAATGCTGCAATAAATTATATGCTAAGAAATAATATGGAAATAAATTCTTTGCCTAGAAGTGAAGCAAAAGCTAACAAAAACAATGTAATTAAAATTAATGAAAATAGTGAAACAAAAGAAAAGGAAAAGATTGGAATAAAAGTAAATGGAAATATGGAAAAAAATATATATAAAAATAATGAATCTGAGGAAGATAATAAAAAAGAATTAGATGATTTTATGTCTGAATTAGAGGAAAACAATGAAGAAAAAAAGGTAATAGATGAAAACAATGAATATAAGAAAGAATTAGAGGAAAACATAAATGATTTAAAAGAATCTCGCTTTTGTCCATCGAAATATACAATGATTGGGTCTTTAGCAAGATATATTTCTACTCCAAATAATAATTTTCAGCCTATGAATGCGAATTTTGGAATACTACCAGAACTTAAAGAAAAAATAAGAGATAAAAAATTAAGATATCAAAGATTAGCAGATAGGGCGTTAGAAACACTAAAAAATAAGGAATGACTGTACTATCTGGATTTAAGTTAGCAGATAGAACCTGAAAAATCTAAATAATACTTTAGTTTGAAATGTTATAGCTTGAATTAATGCTTAATTAAATGTACCACTTAAAGTTTATGTTATGTAAAATCCTATGAAATTTTAAAAAAATATTAGATTTGAGCAAAATCGAATTAATGGATATAATGAAATTTGAAAAAAGCTTTAAAGTATGATAAAATAAACATAATTATTTATGGAAATTTTAAAGGAGCGAAAAAATGGCAAAGAAAGAAAAATTTGAGTATAGGCATATTAATAATATAAGAAATTTTTTAAAGAGTGATTTATTAAAAAGATACAAAATATCAGAATTAAATGTTATTGTAGATGGAATAAGAAATGATACTCAATTAAATGAAATTGAAAAAAGAGATCTAACAAATTATATATCTAATTACCTCACAAGCAAATATGAAAATACTAGATATACATATATGAATAAAGAAGAGTTAGAAAATTTAAAAAATCAAGTAAAAAATAATGGAATGCTAAAAGTCAGTGATAAGCAAAAAATATTGAAAACAATTAGAAGACATAGTAATGATTATGCGAGAAATGAAAATATAAAAGTAAAAGAAGAGAGAAAAAAACAAATAAACACTAATGAAAAACAAGTTAAGGGTTATGAAAAGCAAGTAAGCGGTTTTGGAATACTAGTAAAAGATAATGAAAAACAAGGTGACGATAAAGAAAATAAACCAATATTTATAGAAAAAGTAAAAGAGAATAATCGAGAAAATAGTTCAAATACTAAAGTTAATAAAAAACATATTTCTTTAGAAAGTTTACCAGAAGTAAATCTAACTAAAAAGAAAAAAGCTGAAATTGAAGCACAATATTTAAGTGGTAAAGATTTTAGGAATTATTCTTTTGAGGAATGGACTATTGAGGAAAAACAGATTAATGAACAAATTTCAAAAATAAGAAAAAAATTGGAAAAAAATATGGATCGAGATAAAGCTTTTCAAATGCAACTAGAATTAATGAAATATAAATTACAAATGAATATTTGTTTAAAATATGGGAAAAAAGCACTTGACAAAGAAATATTAAAAGAAGAAATACAAAAAAATAAAGAACAACAAAATAAAGTGGAAAAAATTAATATTGAGGAAATATTAGAAAATTGGAAAGCACATAAAATTGAAGAAAAGAATATAACACATAATATAGTTCAGTCTGTGGAAAAAAATCAACAATTAAGTATTCAAGACGATTCAGAAGTATATGATGAAATAATGAAAGCAATAAAAGAAAAACTCTTAGAACAAGAAGCAAATTCAAAAGTTAGTATAAATTCAATTATTTTAAAGGAATCTGAAGATGAAAAACAAGCAAAAATTGATGCGGAATTAAAAAGAAAAGCTGAAATAGCTGAAAAAATAAGTGCATCAGTAAAAGCAAAAATTGAAGCTGAAGAGAAATTGAAAAAAGAAGCAGAAGAAATAGTTAGAAATGAAGAAGAAACGGAAAAAAACAAAAAAAGAATCTGGACAAAAATAAAAGATAAGGTGTCAAATACGTTTAAAAGAATTGTGGGTCCTGTTTTAGCTGCATTAACTTTGGGTACTACTGCTCCTTCAATGATAAACGCTCCTAAATTAAATGATATTGATAATAATCCTAAAAATATTAATGAAACTGTTGAAAATGGTGGTAAATCTTTTAAGGAAACAAATAATAATTTAGTAAATATTTTTTCAGACGATTATGGATTTGTTGGGAAAGATACTTTTAAAGATAAATTGAAAGTGGAAGGTCTTGCAAACCAAAATATGACATTGGGAGATATTGTATATATTGAAGAGGGATGCAATTATTTTGAAAATAGTTTAAAAGGCGGTAATCATAATATAGTGGATGGTCAAAATCAATGGAGACCAGCTGGAAACTATATGATAGATGGTTTGGCTGTAACATATCAAAATAATAATGGAGAGTGGACTATTGCTAAGTTAAAAGATGATAATTCATGTGGAGGAAACTATGGAAATATTGGTTTAGAATCTAATGAATATGTTAATAGTGTATTAAAAAACAATGGATTATCAAAAGAACAAATAAAAATAATGTATCATATTAATCAGGGATTAGATCAAGGAGAACATCCAACTGGATGGATAGAAGCCCCTGATGAAGGATTAAAATTAGTAATTAAGTATCAAAATACAATCAATAACAATGAAAAAACAAAGGAAAACAATGAAATTGAAAAATAATAATTTATAAAACTATTGAATTTAAAAAGATTACTTGATATAATTTAATTATGTTAATGTACGGAAGAAAATAGAAAAGGAGATTATATATGGAAAATGGAAAAGATAATACTAAAGAGATAGTTAAAAGGATAGAAGATAATTTTGAAATTTTGGATGAATGCCAGAAAATGTTGGAAGAGATAGTATTAATATCTAACATTACTGATAAGGAGGAAAAATAATGAAAATTGATGAAAAAGAAATAAATGCAGATATTGAATTTAGAGTAGGAAATTATAAAGATGATTGTTTAGATGATCTAGACAAAGTAAAAGCAAAATTGAATACAATAGTTAATAACGAATTCAAGCGTGTTGTAGGAGATGATGTTACTGAATTGTTTCAATGGAAAAAAATGTATCCAGCAAACCCAAACCCTTATGATCAGATAGATCCGGCAAAACCAGAAACATATTATGATAAGTTTTTAAGTTCAAAAGTTTTGTCTCCCGAAGAGATCTTTTTAAATATTTCAAAATATGGAATGAAAGAAGACAATGAACAAGGTTCAGAAAAGTTTATTGCTGATATTAAAAAGCAAAAAGAATATATAAGTAAACGTAAATCAGAGCTTGCAAGCGAAGCAAAAAAAGTTATTGATGTTTACAAAAGAATATTATCAGAAAACCAGAAAGAAATTGATTCGTTAAGTGCAGAAATTGCAAAGGATGAAAAAATAATTAAAGAGAATAATGCTGTAATTCAAGCAATATTGACTTTGGGAAAAAGTCAAAAGGATTTAGATCCAAAGCAAGGAGCACAAGTAGATAAGTTAAATCAAGAAAATGCAAATATATCAGCGAAAATTCAAACTAATAGTTCACGTTTAACAAAATTTATAGATGCTCAAAAGATCTATCAAGTTAAAATAGATAAATACATTAGGGAATTTAGAAAAGAATATGGAGATAAAGCTGAAAACATAATTGAAGATGACATTGCGGTTAAAGAGGCTACAGATAAAAATACAAATAATAATATGATGTTAACAAATACTTCAAGGGGAGCTCTTGTTCCTAATAAAAGTGAAACTGAAAAACAAATTGCAAAAAAAATGTTGGAACACATATCAAGTATGAATTTAACTCAATTTATGGATTTAATAAAGGAAAATGGATTTCAAGATATAGAAGATGCAAAAAAACACTTAGGATTTTTTGATAGAATGAGTTTAAATAAAAAATTATCAATGTATATTGGTAATGTACCTGAAAAAGAAGAATTCTCATGTGGAAAATACGAAAAAAATAGTATTACTGGTGAAATCGAATACAAAGAATCATATAAATATAAGATAAAAAACGGAAAAATATTGAAGAATGATGGAAAAATGAAATATGAAGATTATAATCAAATTATAAATGAAATTGAATCATTTAACAATGCAATTACACAGGGTGCTTCGTATAAACAAATAGAAGAATTTAATAAAAAGATTCAATATGTGTATTTAATTGCAGCTTATAATAATGGTAAAAGATTTTCGCCTTTTTATAGTGTACAAAATGAGTTAAGGAACTCACTAGCTGAATTTTCAAAATTAAATTATCAGATTCAGTCTAGGGTGGCTGAAAGAGAAAATAAATTAAGAACTGTATATGGACTTAATTCAAAAAGCTTAATTGGTAACACAATTCATAATGTTAATAAAAATACTCCTAAAAGGATAAAACAAGTAACTGAACCAAATCAAAAATAAAAAAATAATAGTATAAATACATTATGGAAATAAGCAAAAACCATTGACATTATAGCTTAAAAATGATAAAATGTAATCCGTTAGTTAAATTTCTAGAAATGGAGATTATCTAACGGATTATTATATTTTCAGGAGGTGAAATTTAAGTGCCAACAATTAATCAATTAGTAAGAAAAGGAAGAAAAACTGAAGTAACTAAATCTACATCACCAGCTTTACAACATGGATATAATTCTAAAAGTAAGAAATTAACTGATAGAAGATCTCCACAAAAAAGAGGTGTATGTACAGTTGTTAAAACAGTAACACCAAAGAAACCAAACTCTGCTTTAAGAAAAGTAGCTAGGGTTAGACTTTCAAATGGTTATGAAGTAACTTCTTATATCCCAGGTATAGGACACAACTTACAAGAACACAGTGTTGTTTTAATAAGAGGAGGAAGAGTAAAAGATCTTCCAGGTGTTAGATATCACATTATAAGAGGAACATTAGATGCAGCAGGCGTTAAAGATAGAATGCAAGCTAGATCTAAGTATGGAGCTAAGCGTCCTAAAAAATAAATATTAAAAATTATAAGCGTTGTCTAACTACGCTAACCCTCGAATTAAAATATCATTTATGTATAAAAGTACATCTTAGGTATTTTGAATTGGTTGCATTGTTATACTTGCTTCTTAATTTCAATATTATATTTAAAGACAATTTGTTCAAATTAAAGAGATTCAATAGAATCTTTTAAAGTGCCTATAACTTACTAATTTAATGGACTTAAATTATAATAGATTATACGCACTGACTGGAAAAAATATTTTTTTCAGAGTACCGATGATGCATATATTTAGCATCAAAAATTTATAAGGAGGGAAGAAAAGTGCCAAGAAAAGGATTTATAGCAAAAAGAGATGTTTTACCAGATCCAATGTACAATAGCAAAATTGTTACTAAATTAGTTAATAATGTTATGCTTGATGGTAAAAAAGCAGTTGCTCAACAAATAGTTTATGATGCATTTAATATCATAAAAGAAAAAGAGCAAAAAGATGCTTTAGAAGTTTTCGAAGCAGCACTAAATAATGTAATGCCTGTTCTAGAAGTAAAAGCTAGAAGAATAGGTGGAGCTACATACCAAGTGCCAATCGAAATTAGACCAGAAAGAAGACAAACATTAGGATTAAGATGGTTAGTTATTTACTCTAGAAATAGACATGAAAAAACTATGTCTGAGAAATTAGCTGGTGAAATATTAGATGCTGTAGCTGGAAACGGTGGAGCATTTAAGAAAAAAGAAGATATGCATAGAATGGCTGAAGCTAATAAAGCTTTTGCTCATTACAAATTCTAAGATTTCATATAAAAAGTTTAATAGTATTAATTTATTATACAACTTTTATATTTAATTTTAAAATATAAAAAATAATATAAGGAGGAAAAAAATGGCTGGAAGAGAGTTTCCTTTAGAAAAAACAAGAAATATAGGAATAATGGCACATATTGATGCTGGAAAAACTACAACAACTGAGAGAATTCTTTTTTACACAGGTAGAACTCACAAAATAGGTGAAGTTCATGACGGTGGAGCTACAATGGACTGGATGGTTCAAGAACAAGAAAGAGGTATAACAATTACTTCTGCAGCTACTACATGTCACTGGTTAAATAATAGAATTAATATCATTGATACACCAGGTCATGTTGACTTCACAGTAGAAGTTGAAAGATCTTTAAGAGTATTAGATGGTTCTGTTACAGTATTCTGTGCTAAAGGTGGAGTTCAACCACAATCTGAAACAGTTTGGAGACAAGCTGATAAGTATCAAGTACCAAGAATGGCATATGTAAATAAAATGGATATTACTGGTGCAAACTTCTTAGGTTGTGTAGAGCAAATGAAAAGTAGATTAAATGCTAATGCAGTTCCAGTTCAATTGCCAATAGGAGCTGAAGATCAATTCAAAGGAATTGTAGATTTAGTAACTATGAAAGCTTTTGTTCATAAAGATGATTTAGGAAAAGAAATAGAAGAAACAGAAATTCCTGAAGATATGGTAGAATTAGCTACAAAATTCAGAGCAGCTTTAGTTGAAGCAGCAGCTGAACAAGATGATGAATTAATGATGAAATACCTTGAAGGAGAAGAATTAACAAAAGAAGAAATCCAAAAAGGTATTAGAAAAGGAACAATAGCAAACAAAATAATTCCAGTATGTTGTGGTTCTTCTTATAAAAATAAAGGTGTTCAAGAATTACTAAACAATGTAATTGCTTATATGCCATCACCTCTAGATATACCTGCTATTAAAGGTGTAGATTTAGATGGAAATGAAATAGAAAGAAAAACATCAGATACTGAACCATTCTCAGCATTAGCATTTAAAATAGCAACAGATCCATTTGTAGGAAAATTATGTTTCTTCAGAGTTTACTCTGGTACATTAGAAGCTGGAACTACAATATTAAATGCAAATAAAGATAAAAAAGATAGAATGGGAAGAATATTATTAATGCATGCTAACCATAGAGAAGATATATCAAAAGTTTATGCTGGAGATATTGGAGCAGCAGTTGGTTTAAAAGATGTATCTACAGGTGATACATTGTGTGATATTGCAAATCCAGTTATATTAGAATCTATGGATTTCCCAGAACCTGTTATTGATATCGCTATTGAGCCAAAAGATAAAGCCAATAGTGAAAAAATGGGTATAGCTTTAGCTAAATTAGCTGAAGAAGATCCAACATTTAAAACTTATACAAACCAAGAAACAGGTCAAACTGTTATTGCTGGTATGGGTGAATTACATTTAGATATCATTGTTGACAGATTAAAAAGAGAATTCAAGGTTGAATGTACAGTTGGTAAACCACAAGTTTCTTATAAAGAAACAATAAGAAATGCAGTTAAAATTGAAGGTAAATTTATTCGTCAATCAGGTGGACGTGGACAATACGGACATTGTTGGTTAGAAATGCAACCATTAGAACCAGGTAGCGGTATTGAATTTGAAAGCAAAATAGTTGGAGGATCTATTCCAAAAGAATATATCAAACCTATTGAAGAAGGTATTAAGGAAGCTGCTCAAAGCGGTATACTTGCTGGTTATCCAGTTATTGACTTCAAAGCTACAGTTGTTGATGGATCATACCATGATGTAGACTCTTCAGAAATGGCATTCAAGATTGCTGGTTCTATGGCTTTCAAAGAAGGTTGTAGACAAGCTAAAGCAGTTTTATTAGAGCCAATTATGAAAGTTGAAGTAACTGTTCCAGAAGACTACATGGGAGACGTTATTGGAGATATAAATTCAAGACGTGGAAGAATGGAAGGTATGGAAGCAAGAGGTGGAAATCAAGTTATTAGAGGATTTATTCCACTATCTGAAATGTTTGGATATGCAACAGACCTACGTTCAAAAACTCAAGGTAGAGGAACATATGCAATGGAACCATCTCATTATGAAGAAGTTCCAAAATCAGTACTTGAAGCAATAGTTGCTACAAAAGCAAAAAAACAAGATTAATTTAGTAAAAATCAATTTAAAGATAAAATGGATTTAATTTACTAAAATATCAAGGAATTTGCTAAAATAAATAATAAGGATTTTATGCTTGATTTTTTAAAAATTATAGTGTAAAATATCTTTGTTAAATAGTTATTAATTTTTAATTAAATAAAAAGGTGTTCAGGCAAATACATAACAAGCCTGATTGGGAAACCACACCATATTAAAAGGAGGAAATAAAAATGGCAAAGGAAAAATTCGAAAGAACCAAACCACACGTTAACATTGGTACTATTGGTCATGTTGATCATGGTAAAACAACAACAACAGCTGCTATTACAAAAGTATTAGCATTAAAAGGACAAGCTAAATTTGAAGCTTATGATCAAATTGATAAAGCACCAGAAGAAAGAGAGAGAGGTATTACTATTAATACTGCTCACGTTGAATATGAAACAGATAACAGACATTATGCACACGTTGACTGTCCAGGACATGCTGATTATGTAAAAAACATGATTACAGGTGCTGCACAAATGGATGGAGCTATATTAGTTGTTTCTGCAGCTGATGGCCCAATGCCACAAACAAGAGAACATATATTACTTGCTAGACAAGTAGGTGTTAAATTCATAGTTGTTTATTTAAACAAATGTGATATGGTTGATGATCCAGAATTATTAGAATTAGTAGAAATGGAAGTTAGAGACTTATTATCAAGTTATGAATTCCCAGGAGACGATATTCCAGTAATAAAAGGTTCTTCATTAAATGTATTAGAATCAGCATCAAAAGATCCTTCAGCTCCAGAATATGCTCCAATATTAGAGTTAATGGCTGCTGTTGATAGTTATATACCAACTCCAGAAAGACCAACAGATTTACCATTCTTAATGCCAGTAGAAGATGTTTTCACAATTACTGGTAGAGGAACAGTTGCAACTGGTAGAGTTGAAAGAGGAATAGTTAAAGTTCAAGACGAAATTGAAATAGTTGGTTTATCAAAACAACCAACAAAATCAGTTGTTACAGGTGTTGAAATGTTTAGAAAACTATTAGATCAAGCTCAAGCTGGAGATAATGTTGGTGTTCTATTAAGAGGTGTTCAAAGATCTGACATCGAAAGAGGACAAGTTTTAGCTAAACCAGGAACAATTAAACCACATACAAAATTCAAATCACAAGTATACGTTTTAACTAAAGAAGAAGGTGGACGTCATACACCCTTCTTTAATGGATATAGACCACAATTCTACTTTAGAACTACAGACGTTACAGGTATAATTGATTTACCAGCAGGTACTGAAATGGTTATGCCAGGAGATAATATCGATATGACTATCGAATTAATTACTCCAATAGCTATTGAACCAGGATTAAGATTCGCTATCCGTGAAGGTGGTAGAACAGTTGGTTCAGGTGTTGTATCTGAAGTAATTGAATAAAAAATAATTATGTTTTGAATTATAATTTTTATAATTTTAATATAATTTATATTATAAAACTGAAATATTTTTATATTTCAGTTTTATTTTTTTGGAAAATTGATACGACCGTTCACAAAGAATTCACACTAAAATCACAGTAAATTTGTTGACTTTTAGGGGTAAAAAGTATATACTGATATTAGTTTAATAAGAGAAATAGTAAATAGTAAATAGTAAATAGTAAATAGTAAATAGTAAATAGTAAATAGTAAATAG
>DAOOQE010000008.1:0-2925 GCA_035388585.1 Clostridia bacterium | reverse complement strand
AAATAGTAAATAGTAAATAGTAAATAGTAAATAGTAAATAGTAAATAGTAAATAGTAAATAATAAATAATAAATAATAAATAATAAATAATAAATAATAAATAATAAGGGGTGTAGTGATATGAAAAATATACTAAGAGTGTCAATAATAAGCATAATTGTATTTGCATTAATAGTTGTTCCATCATTTGCTAAAACTGGTAAGATAATAAATACAGATGAAGTAAGATTTAGAGCAAAAGCTTCAGCAACAGAAGATTCAGAAGTATTAGGAAAAATTAGTAAAGGAACATTAGTAGAAATTATAGAAAAAACAACTGGATGGTATAAAGTAAAATATAATAATCAAGTGGGTTATATAAATTCAGGTTATTTAGAAGAGGTCTCAGAAGAAGATTCAACAACTAAAACAACAGAAAATAATTCTCAAAACCAATCAACAAATCAAGAAAATCAATCTGATAAAAATCAGTCTCAAGAAAATAATCAAAATCAATCAGATAAACAAGATAGCTCTACAATCACCACAGAAAATAATGTTTATGAGATAACAGAAAAAGTATCAGTAAGATTAATGCCTTTAATTAATTCAAATATTATAAATTCATCAGAAAAAGGAATAAAATGTACACTTATTTCTAATGCAGGAAATTGGTCATATGTAGAGGTAAATACAATAAAAGGTTGGGTATTAAGGTCAAAAATAAAACAAGTACTAAGTGATAATCAAAATACAAATAATAATTCTGAAAATACTTTATCAAATATTACAACAACAACAAAAATGTTTGATAAAACTAAAATTGGATATGTTAATTTAGAATCAATAAATGTTAGAAAACAACCTAACACAGCATCAGAATTAGTAAGCAAATTATCATTAAATACAGAAGTGAAGATTTTAGGAGAAGATGGAGATTGGTATTTAATAGAATTAAATAAACAAAATCTATATGTTTTTAAATCACTTCTTTCAGAAAATAAAATATAAGAAAATTATAAAATACTAAGATTGTAAAGTATTTTGAAAATACTAAAAAACAGTAAAAATGGTAAAGTATAATAAAAACTAAAAAAATAATTATATATAATAAAGATTTATATATAAAAATAAATATAATAAAGATTTATATATAAAAATAAATATAATAAAGATTTATATATAAAAATTAAATATAATAAAGAATTATATATAAAATTAAATATAATAAAGAATTATATATATAAATTAAATATAATAAAATTCAAACAAATAATATGGGGGTAATTTAATATGGGAGGTAAAATTGAAAAAATCAGTTTTAATATCTACTATAGTAATAATTATTGCCATTGCAGGGGCTCAATACTTAAAAATAAGTATTTGTAGCCCTTTTAATTTGGAAAAATTGTATTCTGAAATAGAAGAATGTAAAATAATTGGAACAGTAATAGATGAACAAAAAGAAACAGAAAATTTTTATAAATATGTTTTAAAAGTTGAGAAATTAAATCAAAAAGGAGATAGTATAAATAAATTAGAAAATACTAAATTGTTGCTCATTATAGAAAAAGAAAATGAAAAAAATAGTGAAAAAAATGATAAAAATATTTCAATAGAAAACGAAAAAGTTATAAATGAAAAAGATGAAAAAAACACAAATGAAAAGGATATAAACGAAATATATCATAAATTAAAAAACACTAAAAATAAGAATTATAATAACAAAATTGATATTGGAGACAGGATAATATTAAACTGTAAAATTCAAATTCCTGATGGAAATAGAAATTTTGGAGGTTATAATTATAAAATGTATCTTAAAACAATAGGAATACATGCAAGTGTAAAAGCATCTGAAAATGAAGTTATGATTATAAAAAAAAATAATCTATCAATAATAGATAAATCAATTTTTAATATTAAATACAGAATCGAAAAAAATCTAAAAAAAATATTATCATATAGCTCATATGGAGTGTGCTTAGGGATTTTATTAGGAGATACAAGATATATTTCAGATGAAATTAATGAAAATTTTAAAAACAGTAATCTTTTGCATATGCTTGCAGTATCAGGTTCTCATGTATCTTATATAGTCTTAAGTTTGGAAAAATTTACAAAAAAATTAAATAAAAAAATACAACAAATAATATTAATAATATTTTTAATTTTTTTTATTAAGCTTACAGGAGCAACATCATCTGTAACACGTTCAGGAATAATGGGTATATTAATTCTATTAGCATGGATCTTTAGAAAAAAATCTAATGTGCTAACAAATATATGTACATCTTGTTTAATATTAGTATTAATTAATCCCTATAGTATTTTTAATCTCGGATTTCAATTGTCCTATTTAGGAACAATAGGTATTGTTTTATATTTTGATATTATTTATGATACACTCAAAAAAAGAATCGATTATATAATAGAAAAATACAATTTAAATAAATATATTAATAAAATAATAACATATATTGTAAAAACCATTTGTATTAGTATTTCAGCTAATATATTAATTATGCCACTACTCATTTATTATTATAACAAAATTTCATTTGTATTTATTTTATCTAATTTACTAGTTTCCTATTTATTTGAAATTATTCTATTAATCGGATTTATTGTTGTAATAATATCATTATTTTCTTTAGAAATAGCAAATTTTATATCACCTTTACTAGAATTATTGTTGAAAATATTAAATTATCTATCAGAATATTCAGCCAATTTTTCTAAATATGATATTATAATTTGCACACCTAAAATTTTAACACTATTAGTTGTATATGGAATTCTAATTTTATCCAATAAAAAAATATTAAAGAAAAAAATTATTAGAAAAAAGATTTTAAAAATAATAATCATCTTGTATTTATGTTTTTCAATTATTTCATATATGTTAGAGATATCTAAAACTGATTTGAAGATTTTTTTTATAGA
>DAOOQE010000007.1:35380-52913 GCA_035388585.1 Clostridia bacterium | reverse complement strand
TAGATGTACCGCTTTTGGTTTCTCAAAGTTTATTGTTTACTTTTCAATGTACTTTTGTCTTGATTTTTTATATCGAAGACGATATTTATTTTAGCATAAGATATTGTAATCTGTCAACACTTTTTTTAAATATTTTTCAAATTATTTTTTATGCTATTTGTTTTAAAAAGCAGTTGTTCCCAACCGCTTTTTAATGATAACATGTATGATTTATAAAGTCAACACTTTTTTAAATTTTTTCCGATTTTTTTTTATGTTTTTTCTTCTTATTCTCGTTTCGTTTATCTCTGTAGCTTTTTGTTGATTTTAGTTTTAATTTTTCTTACTTTTCCATAATTTCTAATTTGTTTTCTATTAATTTACTTACCTGAATAACTAATTTGTTTAACAATATATTCAATTTTTCTTTTTCTAATTTGTTAAGAATTATATTTGTATTGTCCTTTATTAATGGAATATCTTCTTGTATAGAAATTATTCTTTCACTTTTTACTGTAATAATATTACCATTTATATAAAATTTCGCATTAAACTTATATCCATTATCTATTTTTGTATTTTTTAACTCTATATTTATTTCCTTACCATTTTGTAATTTAATATTTGCTATCAGATATTTTTCTTGTTGTTCATTTTTGCTAATTACCACCAATTCATTCCATTTAAAATTATTATATATTTCTTGCAAATTATAATTAAAATTTTCTTCTATACCATTATAATTATAACTTCCTTCTGCAGCATAATCATTATTTTGTTTTTCTATATTATAATCATTATTATAATCACTAGTAAGTATAAGTTTGTTTTCTTCCTTATTATATGAAAAAGATATTTTTCTATTATTAATTAATTCTATGCTTGTTTTAATTGTTTTACCATTACTTTCGTATACCATAAACTTAATATATTCTTCATCTGTTGTTTCTATTTTCTTAATTTCTTCTATTAAATAAGATATTTCTTTATTTAAATCATTTATATTAGAATATTTACTATTTTTATCTATATTTTTCATTTTTGTAGAAATTAAATTTAATGTCATACTATCAGTTTTTAAATTTTCTAGAAGTGATAACAACAAATTCTTAAATTCTTTTTTTGTTAGAATTATAGAATATTCATTTGCTGTATAATTTTTATTATCCACTGTAACTTGAATTTTTTCCCTTTTTTCATATTTATTTTTATTTATATTCTGTTTTATAATTTTATAATAAGTATTAATCAGATACTTTTTTTCTTCTTCTGTTATACTTAAAAATGTAGACTTACTAGGGATATTTATTTCATCTGGTATTTCTTCTAATCCAAGATTAATTTTTTCTGCAAATTCTTTCAAATTATTATTTTCTAATACTATAAAACCATTTGCAATTTCCGAATTTTTTATAGAATATTGATTATCATTTTTTAAATATTCAAATTCTAAAAATTTTTCATCATTATATACTGCATTGATATTAGAGATAGTTCTTTTAGTTTCAGTATCATTTTTTGTATTTATTGTAATTTCCATAGGGTTTAGTTTCGCTAATTGCTCATCCCTCATTGAAAAATCAATTTCAGTTTTTTCTGAATACGAAGTATTATTGTATTGTTCATCAATATCCATTCTCAAAATATTTACAGCCTCTGAATTTTGGCTCATATATTTCCAAAATAGATCTTCATTTGATTTTAAAAAATCTGTTTTAATGTATAAATATGCAAATACCCCTAATCCAATTAAAATTAACAGTACAACTACTAGTAATATTATAATACTTGTTTTTATTCTTCCGGATTCTTTTTTTAAATTCATTCTAATCTCTCCTTTTAATCATTTGTATACAAAAATTATTTTTGCCTTTGTTTAACTACTTCATATATTACAATTCCTGCTGATACTGAGGCATTTAATGATGTAATTTTTCCATTCATAGGTATTTTAACTAAAAAATCGCAATTCTCTTTTACCAACCTACTCATACCATACCCTTCGCTTCCAATTACAATGCCTATTCCACCTGTTAAATCCTGTTCATAATGATATTTTTTTGTGTCCATATCAGTTCCACAAATCCAAACATCATTTTCTTTCAATTCTTTAATAGCTTCATTTATATTATTAACTCTTGCAATTTTCATGTACTGAGTTGCTCCAGCTGAAACTTTTGTAACTGTACTATTTACTCCAGCTGCTCTTCTTTTTGGTATTATTACTCCATGTACTCCAGCTGTTTCGGCTGTTCTTATTATTGATCCTAAATTATGCGGGTCTTCTATTCCATCTAAAATAACAACAAATGGTTTTTCATTTTTTGTTTTTGCGTATTCTATTATATCATCTATTTCGCAATAATCAAAAGGTGGAACTATAGCTATTACTCCCTGATTCTTATCTGTTTGTGACATTTGTCTTATCTTATTTTTATCTACTTCATTTATTATTACTTTTTTTTCTTTTGCCATAGCAATTATTTTATTAATTGATCCATGTTTTTCACCATTTGAAATAAATATTTTATTAATATCTTTGCCACTTTCCAATAACTCGATTACAGCATTTCTTCCTTCTACTTGATCGATATATGAATTTTCTTTTTCCTCAAGATTCTTTTTCATTTTATTCATATATGACATATTAAACAAATTAATACACCATACTCTCCTTTCATTGATTTATATTTCATTATTTAGTATAAGACATTTTCCCTTATAAATTTTTTATCATACTATTTTACTCGTCTAATTTAAATACAGATAAAAATTCCTCCTGTGGTATTTCTATATTTCTAATTAATTTTTGTAATAAATTATCTATCAGACTATTTTACTTATAAATTTTTTATCAGACTATTTTATTCATCTAATTTAAGTACTGATAAAAATGCCTCTTGCGGTATTTCTACATTTCCAATTTGTCTCATTTTCTTTTTACCTTTTTTTTGTTTTTCTAATAATTTTTTCTTTCTTGTAATATCTCCACCATAGCATTTTGCAAGTACATCTTTTCTCATTGCTGATATAGTTTCTCTTGCTATTATTTTTCCACCTATAACTGCTTGAATTGGAATACTAAATAATTGCCTTGGTATAACATTTTTTAACTTTTCAACCATTTTTTTGCCACGTTCATAGCTACTATCTCTGTGAACAATAAATGATAAAGCATCTACACTTTCTCCATTTACCCAAATATCTAATTTTACTAATTCAGATCTCCTATATTCTTTAAATTCATAATCAAATGAAGCATATCCTTTTGTTTTAGATTTCAAACTATCAAAAAAATCATATATTATTTCATTTAATGGTAATTCATATATTAATGTAACTCTATTTTCGTCTAAATATTTCATATCCAAATATATGCCTCTTCTATTTTGGCATATTTCCATTATATTTCCAACATATTCCTTAGGAGTCATTATTTCAGCTTGCACAAACGGTTCTTCCATATATGAAATATCATTTGGTGCTGGCAAATCTGATGGGTTATATAATTCAATAACCTCTCCTAAATGTTTATATACTTTATAAATTACTGAAGGTGAAGTTGTTATTAAACTTAAATCAAATTCTCTATCTAATCTCTCTTCTATTATTTCTAAATGCAATAATCCTAAAAATCCGCATCTAAATCCAAATCCTAATGCTGCTGATGTTTCTTGTTCGTATTCTAATGCGGCATCATTCAATTTTAATTTTTCTAACGCTACTTTTAAATTCTCATAATCGCTTCCATCAACAGGATATAATCCACAATATACCATAGGATTTACTTTTTTGTACCCTGAAAGAGCTTCATTAGTAGGATTGCTTTTTAGTGTTATTGTATCTCCAACTCTAATATCTGACAATGTTTTTATACTTGCAGCTATATATCCAACATCTCCTGCTTCTAATTTTGCTGCTGGTACATATTGACCTGGTTCAAAATATCCTACTTCCATAACTGTAAATGATTTTTTTGATGCCATTAACAAAATCTCATCTCCAGGCTTTACACCACCATCTATTATTCTAACATACGCGATTGCGCCTTTATAATTATCGTATAATGAATCGAAAATCAAACATTTTAAATTTGAATTTTCATCACCTTTTGGTGCGGGTATATCAGTCACTATTCTCTCTAATACTTCTTCAACATTTAAACCAGATTTAGCTGATATGCATGGTGCATTTTGTGCCGGTATTCCTATAATATCTTCAATTTCGTTTTTTACTTCTTCTGGTCTTGCATTTGGTAAATCTATCTTATTGATTACAGGCAATATTTCCAAATTATTATCTAATGCTAAATAAACATTTGCAAGAGTCTGTGCTTCTACACCTTGACTACTATCAACAACTAAAATTGCCCCATCACATGCTGCTAAGCTTCTTGAAACTTCATAATTAAAATCTACATGTCCAGGAGTATCTATTAAATTAAACTCATAATCATTTCCATTTTTAGCTTTGTACAACATTCTTACCGCTTGAGATTTTATAGTAATTCCTCGTTCTCTTTCAATATCCATATTATCTAAAACTTGACTCTCCATTTGTCTTTTTGATAATACGCCTGTCATTTCTATTAATCTATCAGCTAATGTTGATTTACCATGATCTATATGTGCAATTATACTAAAATTTCTTATAAATTTCTTTCTATCCTTCATCTATTCCTCCTAAATATTTCTAATGAATTTTATCATATTTTATCTTTTTTAGCAATACATATATATTTATTATTTTATGTTTACATTCTTTAGAGATTTAGAGATTTCAACTATTTTATATATCCTGATTCTTAATTTTTTTATTTAATCCTCTCTATTTATTAAATGATATTTACCTTTTTTAAATTTTCATTACTTTTATTCTTATATACTATTTACTTTTATTCTTAAATACTACTTACCTTTTTAAATATTATTTACTTTTATTCTTAAATATGATTTACCTTTTTAAATATTCTTTACTTTTATTCTTAAATATTATTTACTTTTTTTACTTATTATTATAAGATATAAATAATAAAAAAAGGAGAAGAATATGGATAAATTTGTTTCAAAAAACGAGCAAGATACTATAGATTTCGCTTATAAACTTGCTTCAAAATTAAATACAGGAGATATAATTATTTTAAGTGGCGAACTTGGTTCAGGAAAAACAAAATTTACTCAAGGAATTCTAAAATATTTTAATTTAGAAAGTGAAATATCTAGTCCCACATTTACAATAGTAAATGAATATATTTCTCCAATACAAAATATTTATCATTTTGATGTATACAGATTAACCGATTCAGATGAATTTTACGAAATTGGTGGTGAAGAATATTTTGAAAAAGGAATTTGTATTATTGAATGGGGAGAGATTATAGAAGATATTTTACCACCAAACTATATAAAAATTAGTTTTTCTAAAGATTTAAAAAATCCGGATTACAGAATACTTAATATTACTACTATAGGTTATAAATACAATGAATTATTTTACAGAAAGGATTAAAAAATGAAAATTTTAGCAATAGATACATCTTCAGCAAATTGTTCAGTAGCAATTTTAGAAGATAAAAACCTTATAATTGAAAAAAATAGTAATGATGAAAAAACACATTCTCAAAAACTATTACCATTAATAGATTTAACACTTTCAGAGTCTAATATATCTTTAAATGAAATTAATCTTATTTCTTGTTGCATAGGCCCTGGCTCTTTTACAGGAATACGAATCGGTGTTTCAACTGTTAAGGCATTTGCGGACGCAACAAATATTCCTATTATAGGAATAACCTCTTTAGAAAGCCTAGCATATAATATTAATAATACTGGTCTAATTGTTAGTTTGATTGATGCAAAAAATGATAATGTATATTTTTCTTTACATGAACATGATAAAAATGGAAAATATAATTTAGTACTGGATTATTCCGCAGATAATATTGAAAATATTCTTAAAAAGTTAGAACAATTCTCTAATAAAACACTTATCTTTGTCGGAGATGGTTCTGTTATTCATAAAGAAATAATCCATTCTAAGTTTAACAACATAATATTTTCTGCTGAAAAAGAAAATATGCAAAATAGTTTCAGTTTAGGAAAAATTGGGTTTGACAAGCATCTTACAGGATTATCTGGAAATTCAAACAGTATTTCCCCAATTTATTTAAAAAAATCACAGGCTGAAAGAGCTTTAAATGGTGAAAAATAGTGATTCATAATAAAAAAGATTTACAAAAGATATTATTACAGTAATATATTAACAAAAGGAGTTATTACAATGAACGATTTACAAATAGAAATTTCAGAAATGAGTTTAAAAGATTTAGAAGAAATAAAAGATACATTATCTCAAAATTTTGATGATCTTTGGAGTTACAATGTTTTTAAACTTGAATTATCAAATGTACTTTCAAAATATGTTGTTGCTAAACAAAACGCAAAAATAATAGGTTTTGCTGGTATGCAAATAATTTTGGATGAAGCTAACATTATGAATATTGTAACTAAAACTGATAGCCGTAATCTAGGAATAGCCTCTTCTATGCTTTCAGAATTATTTACAATAGCAAAAAAATATAAATTGAAATTTATAAATTTAGAAGTTAATGAAAATAATGATGCTGCTATCAATTTATACGAAAAGTTTGGTTTTAAACAAGTTGGTTTAAGACATAAATATTATAATAATAAAGATAATGCAGTTTTAATGACATCAAATTTGCAAAAAATATAAATACTAAAGATATTATGCCACAAGGCTTAATAATAAGGAGGAAATAAACTAATGAAAAAATTAAAACAACTAACTTGTTCTAATGAATTATTATATAATGATTTAAAAGTTATTTGCAATCCAGAATTATTTAAATTCAAAACTACAGATGATTTAGAGCCAATACGTTCTGGAATCGGACAAGACCGTGGTATTAAGGCTCTAAAATTCGGATTAAGTGTTGATATTAAAGGGTATAACCTATATCTAGAAGGTCCTGACGGGGTTGGGAAAACTCAATATACAAAAAACTATTTAAATAAGATAGCTCCTAAAAGAAAAACTCCATGTGATTGGTGTTATATATATAATTTTGATAATCCTAATGAACCTATTGCGGTTTCATTAATGGCAGGCCAAGGTAAAGATTTTAGAGATACTATGGATTCATTTATTAAAGATATTAAAGTTGATATAAAAAACACTTTTAATAATGATGATTTTGAAAAAGAAAGAACTATGATCAAACAGGAATTTGAAGAAAAGCGTTCTTCTCTTATGGACCAACTTAATAAACAATCTGAACAATACGGTTTCCAAGTAAAATCTGCGAAAAACGGAATTTATATGATGCCTGTACTTGACGGAAAAGCTATAGAACAGGAAGACTTTGAAAAACTTGATGAAAAAATAAAAAAAGAATTTGAAGAAAAATCTTCTATTGTTCAAGAACAGATTATTCAGGTAATTTCACAAATAAAGACTATTGAAAAAGAATCTGAAATAAGAATTGAACAATGGCAATCAAATATTGCTTTATTAACAGTTGATGCTCACATCAATTATATAAAATCTAAATATAAAAGAAACAAAAAAATAAATAAGTTTTTAGATAATGTAAAAAAAGATATATTAAAAAATGTTGATTGTTTTTTGGTTGATGAAGCAAATTCTAAAAATCAATCAAATAATCCAAGACAAGAATTGTCTAAACCATGGCTAAACTATAGAGTTAACTTATTTGTGGATAATAGTGAACAAATTGGTTCACCTGTTATAATGGATTCAAATTATTCTTATCACACAATATTTGGTAAACTAGAATATGAAAATTATTATGGCTCTCTAAAAACTGATTATACAATGTTAAAACCTGGTCTGCTACATCAGGCTAATGGAGGATATATTATTTTTCAGGCAAGTGATTTGGTTGCAAATGGAATTTGTTATGATGCTTTAAAAAAAGCTTTAAGAATGAAGGAATTATTAATTGAAAACACTTCAGATCAGCGTTCTGCAATGGTAATGGTTTCATTAAAGCCTGAGCCTATACCTTTAGATTTAAAAGTAATTTTAGTTGGCAATGAAAATATTTACCAAGCCTTGCTAGCACTTGATAATGATTTTAGAAAACTATTTAAAATCAAAGTTGAATTTGAGGATACTTCTGAGAATACTTTAGATAATATGAATAAAATTGCTCAATTTATTCACGGTTTTTGTAAACAAGAAAATCTTTTACCTCTTGATAATACAGCTGTTGCAAAAGTTATTGAATACTCTTCTAGATTAGCAGATAACCAAGATAAATTATCTACAAGATTTAATGACTTAGCTCAAATTGTTGGTGAATCATCAACCTGGGCAAAAATTGATAAACAAAAAGTTGTTACTTCTAATTATGTTACAATGGCTTTAAGAGAACGCGTGGAACGCATAAAAAAATATGATTCTAAATTTGCTGAAATGATTAAAGAAAATACCTTATTAATAGATACCTCAGGAAAAAAAGTGGGACAAATTAATGGACTTACTGTTCTTACTATTGGTGATTATTCATTTGGTAAACCTGTAAGAATTACTGCTAATACTTATACTGGAAAAAATGGTGTTATTAATATTGAGAGAGAAGTAGCTCTTTCCGGTTCTTCACACTCAAAAGGAGTTCTAATCTTAAGTGGATATTTAGGTGAAGTTTTTGCACAAGATATTCCATTATCTCTTACAGCTAGTGTATGTTTTGAGCAGCTATATAATGGAGTGGACGGAGATAGTGCCTCTAGCACTGAATTATACGCAATTTTATCTAGTTTATCTAATATTCCTATTAACCAAGGACTTGCTGTTACCGGATCTGTAAATCAAAAAGGTGAGATACAGCCAATTGGTGGTGTTAATGAAAAAATAGAAGGATATTACCAAATTTGTAAAATGCGTGGTTTAGACGGAAATCATGGAGTTATAATTCCTGGCTTAAATAAGAAAAACCTTAATCTTTCCGATGAAGTTTTAGAGGCCGTAAGAAATAATTTATTTCATGTATATGCTGTTTCTACAATAGATGAAGGAATTAAATTATTAACCGGTATTGAAGCAGGAAAACCTGATAGAAGAGGAAGATTCCCAAATGGTAGTATTAATTATTTAGTTTACCAAAAGCTAAAAAAATATGCAGAAATTTCTAAATAAAAAATATAAAAAAAGTTGGCTAAATATTATTTAGTCAACTTTTTATATTATTCTACTATTATTTCAGTTTGAATTATTCTGCTGTTGTTTCTGTTACTTCTTCTGATTTAACTTCTTCAACTAATTCTTCTACTGGTGCAATAATTTCTTCTACTAAATCTTCTTTTAAGATTATTTCTTTGTTTTCGATTCTTGCTCCTATATCTTCTCTTGTTTTAGCAGATTTTCCTAATCTGTCTCTTAAATAGAATAATCTAGCACGTCTAGCTTTACCTACTCTAGTTACTTCTACTTTTTCTACCATTGGTGAATTAACTAAAAATGTTTTTTCAACTCCAACACCATATGCTACTTTTCTAACTGTGAAAGAAGCATTTACTCCTCCACCTTGTTTTTTAATTATAATTCCTTCGAATACTTGGATTCTTTCTCTATTACCTTCCTTAATTTTTTGGTGAACTTTTATAGTATCTCCCACTTTAAGTGCTGGTATCTTGTTTTTTAATTGTTCATGTTCAATTGATTTTATGATATCCATCGATATTCCTCCTTCTTTAATTTTATTAGGACTTTTAATAAAGGTATCCTTCTCCTTTTTAAGTAATTAATTATTTTAATTTTCCAATAATTAATTATTACTTTTTTTTAATTTTTCTATAAATTTATTTTCTTCTTCAGATAATTTTGTTTTATCTAAAAGTTCTGGTCTTTTGTTATATGTGTTTTCTAAAGATTTACATTTTCTCCATTTACGTATATTTTCATGATGTCCAGATAAAAGCACTTCCGGAACCTTATGATTTTTAAATTCCTCAGGACGTGTATATTGCGGATATTCTAACATATTATTTGAAAAAGATTCTTCAGATATTGATTCAGTACTAATAACTCCATCAACATATCTACTTATTGAATCTATTAAAACCATTGCCGGAATTTCTCCACCTGTTAACACGTAATCTCCAATTGAAATTTCTTCATCTACAATTTCATCAATTACTCTTTGATCTATGCCTTCATAATGTCCACATAAAATAATTAAATGTTTTTCCTTACTTAAACTTTCCACTTTTTTTTGATTTAGTGTTTTACCTTGTGGAGACATATATATAACTTTTGCGTTTATATCTTTTACTGATAAATATGCATCATATACAACATCTGGTCTGATAACCATTCCAGCTCCTCCACCATATGGAGTATCATCAACTTTTTTATGTTTATCCTTTGAAAAGTCTCTAATATTTATTAAATTAATATCTATTATTTCTTTTTCAATTGCTTTTCCCAAAATACTTTGTTTTAAACAACTAAACATTTCTGGAAAAAGAGTTAAAACATCAAATTTCATTTTATTCTCCTATTTAATCTACTAAACCTTTTATTAAGTGAACAGTTACTAACTGCTTTTTAACATCAATATCTAATATTACTTCTTTTATAGAAGGTAATAGTATTTGTTTTCCTAATTCATCCTTCACAACATAAATATCTTTACTTCCGGTTGAGTAAATATCCTCTACCTTCCCCAAATGTATACCGTCATCAGTTATAACATCTGAACCTAAAACATCTACTATAAAATATGTGTCTTCTGGAAGTTCTATTGCATCTTTTCTATGAATTTTAAGGAACAATCCTTTTAGCTTTTCAGCATTTGTCATATCATCAATACCTTTTACTTTAAGTAAAACCATATTTTTATGATATTTAACCTCTTCTATTTCTATTTCAGTCATATTATTATTTTTTACGACATAAACTTTTTTTAATTTTTCAAATCTTGTTATGTCATCTGTAAACGGATTAACTTTTAATAATCCTTTTACTCCAAATGTATTTACAATTTGACCTATTTCAAAATATTCTTGCATACTTTAACCTCTAATCTATGAATTCAATATTAACTCTTTTTCCATCTTTAGCTGATAATGACTTCGCTAAAGTTCTAATTGATTTTGCAATTTTCCCTTGTTTACCTATTACTTTTCCCATATCTCCATTTGCAACTCTTACTTTCAAATTAATGTTTTTTTCAGTAATTATTTCTTCTATTGATACAGCTTCTGAATCATCAACAAGACTTTTAATTATAAGTTCTAAAACTTCTTTCATAATTTTACCTCATTTCTATAAAGGAAATTATTTTGCAGCTTTTTCTATTAAAGCTTTTACTGTTTCTGTTGGTTTAGCACCATTTTTGATCCATGTTGCAACTTTTTCATTATTTAATACAACTGTTGATGGATTTGTCATTGGATCATATGTTCCAATTTTTTCAATTATTTTACCATCTCTTGGGCATCTTGAGTCAGCAACTACTATGTGGTAGAATGGAGCTTTTTTTGCACCTTGTCTTTGTAATCTTATTTTAACCATTAATTTCACCTCCTAAAATTTGCTAATATATATAATTTAAAATTAATAACATTATTCTATCTTATAATTGCTTATAAGTTTTTACTTTAAATTTTTTATTTTACTCATAATTTTCTAAGTTTTTATTTTAATTTTTTATTCTAGCTTATGAATTTTTAATTTTAAAATTCTAAAGTTTTTATTATGAATTAGAATTTTACAGATTATTACAATTTAAAATATTTTAATGAATTAGGATCTAATCCTATTATTACAATTTAAAATCTTTTAATGCATTAGGATCTAATCCTTTGCCTTTAAGATTTCTCATTAAACCTTTCATTCCTTTTTCCGAATTCATTTGTTTCATCATTTTTTGTGTAACTTCAAAAGATTTCATAAATTGATTTATTTTTTGTACACTTGTTCCGCTGCCATTAGCAATTCTTAATCTTCTACTACCATTAAGTATTTTCGGATTTTTTCTTTCTGCTTTTGTCATTGAACAAATCATTGCTTCTATTCTAACAAACTCTTTATCGTCAACCTTTAAATCTTTTAATTGACCAGCTCCTGGAAGCATTTTTAATATTGATGAAAATGAGCCCATTTTTTTTATTTGTTTTAATTGTACTAGATAATCATCCAAATCAAAATTTCTTTTTTTAAGTTGTTGTTCTAATTTTATTGCCTCTTCCTCATTAAATGATTCTTCCGCTTTTTCTATTATTGAAAGAACATCTCCCATACCAAGTATTCTTGATGCCATTCTTTCAGGATGAAATATTTCAATATCATTTAGTTTTTCGCCTGTAGCTGCAAATTTTATTGGTCTTCCCGTAACTTTTTTTACCGATAAAGCAGCTCCACCACGTGTATCACCATCTAATTTTGTAAGTATTACTCCGTCAATTCCAACATTTTCATTAAAAGATGTTGCAACATTTACTGCATCTTGACCAGTCATTGAATCCACTACTAAAATTATTTCATGTGGTTTTACTCCTGATTTAAGGTTCTTCAGTTCTTGCATTAATTCTTCGTCTATATGAAGCCTACCTGCAGTATCTAATATAACTACATCATTTAATTTGCTTATAGCTTGATTCATTGCCTGTCTTGCTATCTGTAAAACATCTCTTGAATTTTCATTAGCAAAAACAGGTATATTTAATTGCCCTCCTACAACTTGGAGTTGTTTTATTGCAGCTGGTCTATAAATATCACATGCTACCAATAATGGATTCTTACCTTGTTTTCTAAGCATATTTGCAAGTTTACCTGCTGTAGTTGTTTTACCAGAACCCTGTAGACCTACTAGCATTATTACTGTTGGCGGATTAGAAGTAAAATTTATTTTGCTTTCTGTTCCCCCAAGTAATTCAATCAATTCATCTTTTACTATTTTTATTACTTGTTGTCCTGGTGTTAATGATTTAAGAACATCCTGGCCCAAAGCTTTTTCTTGTATTACATTAATAAAGTCTTTTACTATTTTATAATTAACATCAGCTTCTAATAAGGCTAATTTTACTTCTCTTAGCATTTCTTTTAAATCTGATTCTGTTATTCTTGCTTGCCCTTTTAGTTTTCTTGTTATTTCTTGCAATTTTGAGGATAATCCTTCGAATGCCATTAAAAGTCCTCCTTTATTAATTTTATATACAAATTCTTATGCTATTACTTTAAGTTCTTTTCTTATATTTTCTAATATTTTGCTTATTTGCTCATTTGTATAATTTGTTTCAATTTCGCTTAATTCAGAAAGTATGTTTTGAATTTGTTTTTCAGTTTTTAATGTTTTTTCCATAATTGCCAACTTTTCTTCATATTCGAAAAGTTTAATTTCCCCCTTTTTTATTACATCTCTTACTGCTTGTCTTGTTATATTGTTATTTTCTGCGATTTCAGAAAGTGATAAATCATTATTATAATAATCATTTAATACTTCATATTGTTTTTCAGTTAACAATCTACCATAAATTTGGCAAAGAATACTTACTTTAACATTTTTTTCCATAATTATTTACCCTTTCATATGTAATGTTAATATACTTTACACTATTTTCTTACATTTGTCAAGTGATTTATTGAATTTAATTCTACCATTTGTAAATTTAATTCTACCATTTGTAAATTTAATTCTACCATTTGTAAATTTAATTTTACAATTGGTAAATTTTTTATTAAATACTACATTTTTTTCTTATACAATTGCAGTTGTTGTTACAAAATTGCAATTACTTTTTCCCTTCACCAAATAATACATTATTTAAACTTGTACACTTCTAATAAATATACAAATAAAATTTCAAGTATTGTTTAGATTGCAGCTTTTTATTATTATACAACGGTGTCGTCTTTTATATAATACTTAACACCACGCATTTTATCCGGTAAATATTGTTGTTCCACCTGATGCATTGGATAGTCATGTGGATATTTATATCCAAGACCATATCCTTCTTTCTCCATTCCCGCTGCTGGTGCATTTCTAATATGCATTGGAATTTTTCCTGTATCCATGTTTTCTATATCTTGCATTGCTCTATTAATTCCTAAATATGTAGAATTTGATTTTGGAGAAGTGGCAACATATACTGCTGCTTGAGATAAAATTATTCTTGATTCTGGCATACCGATTGCATGAACAGATTGTAAAGCAGCATTTGCTAAAATCAAGGCATTAGGATTAGCCATACCAACATCTTCTGAAGCTGCAATAATAATTCTTCTAGCTATAAATACTGGATCTTCTCCTCCTGCCAAAGCCCTTGCTAAATAGAATATTGTTGCATCAGGATCACTTCCACGCATTGATTTAATAAAAGCACTTATATTATCATAATGACTATCACCAGTCTTATCAAACAATATTTTTCTGTTTTGTACGCTATCTGCCGCAATTTCTTTAGTTATATTGATATATCCATCCTTATCTATAGGTGTTGTTAAAACTGCAACTTCTAAGCCATTAAGTGCTGTTCTAACATCACCATTTGAAACCTCCGCTATTTTTTCTAATGTTTCATCTTCGATTTTCACATTATACTCTCCAAGGCCCTCTTTATAATCTAACGCTTTTTTTAAAACATCAAAGATGTTTTTTGGAGTTAATGGATTTAATTTAAACACCATAGATCTTGATATAAGAGCCTTATTGACCTCAAAATATGGATTTTCAGTCGTTGCACCTATTAAAATAACAGTTCCATTTTCTACAAATGGGAGTAAAGCATCTTGTTGCAATTTGTTAAATCTGTGAATCTCATCTATAAACAATATGCATTTTCCTGATGGATTAAACATTGAATTTCCCGCTTCTTCTACAGCTTTTTTTATATCTGATACCCCTGATGCTACAGCATTAAGTTTAATAAACTTATATTTAGTTGTATTACTAATAACCTTAGCTAAAGAAGTTTTGCCACAACCAGGAGGGCCCCATAAAATAATACTTGATAACCTATCTGCTTTAATAGTTCTATATAAGATTTTATCTTTTCCAAGAATATGTTCTTGCCCAACATAATCATCAATATTTTTAGGTTTCATTCTATGTGCTAATGGCTCATTTGAAATCATTTATAACATCCTTTCTCTTAACATAATTTTAAAAGTTTTATTGTTTTTCTATTTATTTTATCATATATTTATTTTTTTGCAACACTTTTTCGAATATTTGTTTGCTTTTTATTGACTTAGATCATATTTTTATTTATAATAAATCTATTAAGAATAATATTTCGAAAGGATAAATAATATGGACATTTGGTTAAAAAGAACAGAATTACTTATAGGTAAAGAAAATTTATTAAAATTAAAAAACTCTCATATTGTAGTTTTTGGTTGTGGTGGAGTTGGTTCATATGCAATAGAAGGATTAGTACGTGCTGGAATCGGGGAAATTACAATTGTAGATAAAGATATTATAGATATAACAAATATCAATAGACAACTTATGGCAGATATTTCTGTGGTTGGGTTATCTAAAGTAGAAGTTGAATATAATAGATTGATAAAAATTAATCCTAGTTTAAAAATGAATATATATAATGAATTTGTAGATAAAAATAATATTTCTACATTTATAAATAAAAATGTAAATTATATTATTGATGCAATTGATACAATTTCTTCTAAATTAGATTTAGTAGAATATGCTAATAAAAATAATATACCTATAATCTCTTGCATGGGAACAGGAAACAAATTAGACCCTAGTAAATTTGAAGTCACAGATATTTCAAAAACTTCTGTCTGTCCGTTAGCTAAAATTATGCGTAAAGAACTAAGATTTAGAGGAATTCAACACTTAAAAGTTGTTTATTCAAAGGAGCTACCTAATAAATTTTATAATGAAGAAGAATTTTCAAAAACAACAGCTAGTATAAGTTTTGTACCTTCAGTTGCCGGACTAATAATATCTGGAGAAGTAATAAAAAGTATAATAAAATAAAAATTTCATAAAAAAAACATCAAGAAATAATCTTGACGTTTTTTAAAATTATAAATTAACAATATAAGCGGAACTTCGTGTTATAATAGCAATAATATTTTTTGCTATTACATCAATATGAATTATTGGTGATATTTGTACAGACTGCATTTTTATTTGCTTATTTATATTGACAACCCTTACTAAGTTCATTCTTTGTCCTATATTAGGTTGCTCCATCGCAATTGCAATAAATCCATCAAGTGAAGTAAACATACACGAGTTAAATTCACCGTCCAATACATTTCCAGTATTTAGTTCTTGCAAAGTTAGATTAGTATAAGAAGAATTTATATTTGCATACAATACTTTATATATCATACCATCTTTTAAATTTCCAGTGTTTCCTGTACTGTTATTATAATACGTTACATCTTCTCCTTTATACCTTACATATTGAGAGTAGATGTTTTTTTCGAAATTGATATTTCCATCCCGATTTTCGTTGTTATTAAAATTTTCATTCATTTTGCTACCTCCAAATAATTATTTTTTTGTGAATATCCTTTGTAAACAATGCGAGGTTATTAAAATATTATTTAATAATTATAACACATTATGTTAAATTGTGCAAATAACGAATATTTATTTTAAAATAGTAAAAAATACTTTTGTACACTAATTAGAAAGGATATAATTATGCGAAACCTATTGAAACAAAACAACAATATAATGAATATGTTAATAAAAAATCACCTGATTCACCTATACTAAGAAATTGCTTCAATGCCTTTTGGGTTGGAGGACTAATTTGCTCTATTGGACAGATACTATTTGATTTTTGTATATTTACTGGTTTTAATGAAAATTCAAGCTCAACTATAGTAACAATAGTTCTTATAGGAATAACCGCTGTTTTAACTGGTCTTAATTTATTTAACAGATACCTAGATAATAATTAAAATTATTTTTTAACTTATGAGTTAGAAAGGAAAATTTATGGAATTTATTCAAAATATTGATTTATTACAATTATTACGTTGCTTTTTAATTGGAGGATTACTTTGTTTAATCGGTCAATTTTTAATTGATAAAACTAAACTTACACCTGGAAGATCTTTTACTAACTCCATCAAAATCACTTCCAAGGCCAACATAATCTACCCCAACTAAATTTGCTATATATGATATATGGTCTATTATATTATCTGAAAAAATCTTGTATTTGTTTTTAATAAATTTCTTATAAAAATAAATTTCTATAACACCATTCATTTTTGCGATTTGTTTAATTTGATCATCTTTTAAATTTCTTTTATTTTCACACAAATTAAATACACAAGAGTGTGTTGCTAAAATTGGATTTTGAGCTATTTTTTTAATATCAAAAAACGTCTTTTCTGATGAATGAGATAAATCAACAATCACATCATTTTTTTCTAATTCTTTTATATATTTTTTACCTAAATATGTAAGTCCTGTATCATTATTAGTGTAGGCACCACAACCTAACTCATTATCATTGTTCCATGTTACAGACATTAAATTTACACCTTGTTTTTTTAAAATTTTATA
>DAOOQE010000007.1:30708-35280 GCA_035388585.1 Clostridia bacterium | reverse complement strand
TATTCAATATTATGTTTTTAAATAAATAACAAAAGATATATTTTGGGGTACGAAAAAAGACAGAAATATATCTGTCTTTTTTTAGTATTTATTATTGTTTTGCTAATTCTGCAATTTTTGTAAAAGCTGCTGGGTCTGTAATAGCCATTTCAGCTAACATTTTTCTGTTTACTACAACATTTGCCTTTTTTAATCCAGCTATTAATTTACTATATGTTAATCCATTCATTCTTGCTGCTGCATTAATTCTTGCTATCCATAATTTTCTAAAATTACTCTTTTTATCTTTTCTTCCAACATAAGCATAAACTCCTGATTTCATAACAGCTTGTTTAGCCATTCTAAATCTGTAATGTTTAGCTCCATAATATCCTTTTGCTCTTTTTAATACTTTTTTATGTTTTTTACGAGTAATTATTGCTGTTTTAACTCTTGCCATTTATTTTCACTCCTATCCTTTTCTATAAATTTCTATTAATTACCATATGGTAATAATTTTTTAATTGTTGCTTCACATGTTTTATCTGCATAAGCATCTTGAACTTTTCCTCTTGATTTTGCTCTACTTGTTTTATTAGCTAAAAGATGTCTTTTATTTGATTTTGTTCTTTTTACCTTTCCTGTTGCTGTGTATGAATATCTTTTTTTAGCTGCTTTGTTTGTTTTTAATTTTGGCATAATTCTATGTCTCCCTTCTATGTAATAGTTTGTAAATTTATTTATCAGCTTTTTTAGCTAGTATAATAAACATATTTTTACCTTCTAATACTGGCTTTTTCTCTGGTACAGAAACATCTGATAAATTTTCTATAAAATTATTAAGTGTTTCTTCCCCTAATTTTACATAGTTTAATTCTCTTCCTCTGAATCTAACTGTAATTTTAACCTTATTTCCATCTTCAATGAATTTTCTTGCATTTTTTGCTTTAAATTCGAAATCATGTTGCTCAATATTAGGTGTAATTCTTATTTCCTTTAACTCAAAAGTTTTTTGTTTCTTTTTTGCTTCTTTTTCTCTTTTTGATTGCTCAAATTTAAATTTTCCATAATTCATTATTTTGCAAACAGGAAAATCAGCATTTGGTGAAACTAATACCAAATCCATTTTTTTCTCTTCAGCCATATCTAATGCTTCACTAAGAGAAATAGGACCTAGTTTTTTTCCTTCTCCATCAATTACTTGAACTTCTTTAGCTCTTATCTGTTCATTGATAAGTAAATCTTGTTTTATATAAAACACCTCCCAAGTATTCTTGCAATAAAAAAAGATTGACTATTTTTAAGTCAACCCACAATAATAAAATTATAAAGACATAAATGCATAACATATTTGTCTGTAATAAAATATTCTAACCTTTTTCTATCTGATAAGGTGAGAAGTGGATTGCTTCTTCTTTTTTGCATTATTATATTATAACATTTTGTCTTATTTGTCAATACTTTTTTAATTTTTTTCATTATTTTTAACTTACAGAATTGCATTTAACTTTATACTTGACGATTTTATAAATTATGAATTTTTAAAATTGACTATATTTTACCCCCGCCAAGAACCATTTCATCTAAATAAAAAACTACTGATTGTCCTGGTGTTATAGCTCTTTGAGGTTCATCAAAAACTATTTTTGCACTATTATTATCTAAAACTTCAATTTTTGCCTTGGCTGGTCTGGCTCTATATCTTACTTTTGCATAAACCTCTATTGGCAAAGACAAATCAATATCAATTAAAAAATTCAATTCAGAAACATAAAATTCTCTTGTATATAGCTCTTTTTCAATTCCAACAATAACTTGATTATTTTTCCTATCTAATTCTAATACATATAATGGTTCTTTGTATGCAACTCCCAGACCCTTTCTCTGTCCTATTGTGTAATATATTAATCCCTTATGTTCTCCTAAAATAGTACCATCTTTTAAAATGATTTTCCCTTTATTTGGTAATTCATCTAAATTTTCTTCTAAAAATTTCCCATAATCATTATCTGGTATAAAACAAACTTCTTGACTATCAGATTTTTTAGCAACACATAAGTTATTTTCTTCTGCTATTTTTCTTACATCTTCTTTTGATTCTATTTTTTCTAGAGGAAAAATAATTCTAGGTAATGCATCTTTTGATATTCCATATAGAAAATATGATTGATCTTTTGATTCTGAAATCGCCTTTTTTAAAACTATTTGATTAAACTTTTCAGAAAATTCAACTTTTGCATAATGCCCTGTCGCTATATAATCACAATTCAGCTCATTAGCCTTTTCTAAAAATATACCAAATTTTATATATTTATTACATTCTATACAAGGATTTGGTGTTTTTCCAATTTCATAGCAGTTAATAAAATTATTTATTACTTTTTCAGTAAATAATTCTTCACTTTCTATTATAATATGCTCTATTCCTATCTGTTTTGCAACTTTTTGGGCATCCTCAATACTTGCAATATTTTCACAACCTTTAGGTTTCCACATTTTTATTGTAGCTCCTATTACTTCATATCCTTCTTTTTTTAATAGTATTGCAGAAACAGAACTGTCTACTCCACCACTCATTCCCAATAATACTCTTTTTTTCATTTTTTACTATATAAATATATACATTCAAATTTGCTTATATTATAAATACATACACATTCAAAATATATATTATAATCCCCTTTCTATACTAAAATAAATTAATCATTATATTTTTATATACATTTTAACAATCAACTCAAACTCAGATTAAACTCAATTTAAAATGCTTATATAACATTATATAGTGCTAGAAACACATCTGATAAGATGGCAATATGAATACAACAACAAAATATTTTTATTCAATTCTAGAAATCCATCTATAAATTCACTATTTATTATAATTTCTTACATATTCATAAATAAAAATTCCTGCAGCCACAGATGCATTTAAGCTCTCCGTTTTACCTAGCATCGGAATTTTAGCTTTTATATCAGCGATTTCCATTATATCTTTTGATACTCCATTTGCTTCATTTCCTATTACTATTACCTTTTTACTGAATTTAATATCATATACACTTTTTTCTGCATCAAGTGATGAAACTACAACATCAAATCCTTGTTTTTTTATTTCCAATAAATCCTTAACTAAATTATCACTCTTTATAACATTTACTCTAAATATTCCGCCCATTGTTGATCTTACAACTTTAGGATTATAACAATCAGCTGTATTTTCTGAAACAATAATTTGTTTTAAATCTGCGCTATCTACTGTTCTTAGTATTGTTCCTAGATTACCCGGGTCTTGTATTCCATCTAACACTACAATAATATCATCTAAATACTCTATTTTATTTTTATTTCTATTAATTGATACAACTGCCAGTATTCCTTGCGGATTAGTAACATCAGTCAAAGAGTTAAAAACTTTTTCCGATACATATAAACAATTGTATTTTGCAATTTCATACATTAGTTTTTTATCTAGATTTTTCACACAATCTTCACAAATTACAATTGTTTCTATATTTGCGTTCTCTTTTATAGCATCTTCTATAATCCTATTTCCCTCTACTATAAATTTTTTATATAAATCCCTATATTTTTTCTCCTGTAATTTTTTTATTTCTTTTATATATTCATTATCCTTACTTGTTATGATTTGCATTCTTTTTCCTTTCGTTAAGTTATTATTTTAACACACAATTTTATTATTATTTTAACACAAAAATCGAAAAAAAACATTATTTTATTTAAATTCCTTTGATTTTTTAATAAATCTGCCTTTGATTTTTTCTTTTTTTAATAAAATTGCTTTTAACTTTTTGCTTAGCTCTTTTTTTAATAAATATTGCTATTAATTTTTCATTAATTAATATAACTTAATTTATCTGTTAGACCTGGTTATTCAAGCCTAAATTAAAATGAAAAAGAACTCATACATCCTCTACAAAATTGCAATAAACATTTTAAATGCAGATTTTCTTATAATTTCAATTTCAACCTCAATATATATCGAGTGTTTATCTATAGAGTTTGGTTTTATTATTATGTTCTTAATTTTATAATTAGTATCACAAATATTATTATCAGATACATTTTGCATATCAACAAATCCCATTATTGGTATTTGAGCCTTAACCTCATTTAATCTATTATCCTCAGTTAGATATAAAATATTAATATTTGTGTCTGCTTTTGCAAGTACCTTATTATAACTGGTTTTGGTTTCTTTATCAATTAAGTCTACAGTACATTTCATTATATCGGAAAGATTATATGTATTATCAATCATTATTGTATCTTTTGCATATACTTTTGTTTTACCTTTACCTAATAATGAATTAATTTGAATTTCTTCATTTAGCATTTGAAGGTTTTTTATATTATCAACCTGTCTTATAAATTCAATGTTTTCATCCGAAAAAATCTTAACCTCATTATCTAAAATTGCTTTTACATTTATTTTTCTTCCATTAATAACCTTACACTCTATTTGTTTTAAATTAGTTTTTGTTTCAATATTCATTCCTAGTTTTGAATTTTCTATATTCGTATTATAAGAAAAATTCAATGTTGAATTTATACCTCTTACATTACTTATGT
>DAOOQE010000007.1:0-30608 GCA_035388585.1 Clostridia bacterium | reverse complement strand
ATTTTTTTCATGTAACATATATTTTTTTATTCTATTATACACTCATTTGAATCAAATCCTGTATGTATAACTCTATCTTTTAATTCAGAAAGTTTTCCATTATTCCAACGTGATGTTGTTCCAACTAGATATCCTGTTATTCTTTGAATAGTATCTATATTTGTACTTCCACATTTTGGACATCTCACCAAATTAGAATCTGCATTTTCAAATCCACAATCCATACATCTTGTTCTTGTATGATTAATACTTCCATATCCCATATTATATTTGTCCATCATATTTACAACTGCTTTAATTGTTGAAGGATTATGAGTTGCATCTCCGTCTAATTCTATATAAAAAATATGGCCTGCTCTACATAATTCATGATATGGAGCCTCTATTTTAGCCTTATTTTCTGCTGTACACTTATACCAAACTGGTACATGACTACTATTTGTATAGTAATTTCTGTCTGTTACACCTGGAATTATTCCATATTGTTTTTTATCCATTTTTGTAAATCTTCCTGCAAGCCCTTCTGCTGGTGTTGCAATAACTGAATAATTTAAATTATATTTATCAGAAAATTCTTTAGTTAATTCTCTCATCTCAGAAATTATTTCAATTCCTAATTTTTGAGATTCTTCAGATTCTCCATGATGTTTTCCTGTTAATGTAATTAGACACTCTGCTAAACCTATAAATCCAATACTTAGAGAACCATGTTTTATAACATCTTCTATAGTGTCATTTGGTGATAATTTTTCGCTATCCATCCACATTCCTTCCATTAGCAATGGAAACTGTTTTGCAATAGCTGTTCCCTGAAACTTGAATCTTTCGTATAATTGATGAGATATAATTGTAGTATATTTTTCTAATTCACTCATAAATATTTTTTTTACACTTTTTTTATATTGTTCTGTCATTTTATCATGACTTCCTGTTCCTAAATCAAATTTTATACCAAGTTTTTCTTGAGCTTTGATTGCTGATTCAATAGCTATTTTAGGTAAATTCAGTGTTGTAAAAGATAAATTCCCTCTTGAAACTGATGTTTTTTCTCCATGCCTATTTTCATAAACTCTAGTTCTACAACCCATTGTTGCACATTCATAATACCATCTTCTTGGATCTTCTTTTTTCCATTTCTCATTTTGATTAAATGAAGAATCTAAATTTAAGTAATTTGGAAAAAATCTTTTTGCTGCAACTTTGCAAGAAAACTCATATAAATCATAATTTTTATCTTCTGGCAAATAATTTATACCTCTTTTTTTCTTCCAAATTTGTATTGGAAAAATTGGAGTTTCTGAGTTTCCAACACCTTCATAAGTAGATTGTAGTATTTCTCTAATAACACATCTTCCCTCTGGGGTTGTATCTGTACCATAATTTATAGAACTAAAAACAACTTGATTTCCTCCTCTTGAGTGAATAGTATTCATATTATGAATAAATGCTTCCATAGATTGATGTACTCTATCTACAGTTCTATTTGTAGCAATTTGAATAATTCTTTCATCACCTTTAATCCCATTAGTATCTTTTTTTATATAATCTTCTGGTTGATGTTCTATTAGATGTGATACATCTATTTCGAAATCTTCACCTAGCTTCTTTATTTCTTCTTTAAAAGTCATTTTTACAAATGGAGCTAAAAAATAGTCAAATGCTGGAATCGCTTGTCCACCATGCATTTCATTTTGTATTGTTTCCATAGAAATACATCCTAAAATACTTGCTGTTTCAATTCTTTTTGCTGGCCTTGATGCTCCATGTCCTGCCCTAAATCCTTGTTTCAATATTTTATCTAAAGGGTGTTGCAAGCATGTTAAAGATTTTGTTGGATAATAATCTTTATCATGAATATGAATATATCCATTCTTAACTGAATCTCTAGCTTCGGATGTTAACAAAAAATCATCTACAAATGGTTTGGTTGTTTCTGATGCAAATTTCATCATCATACCTGCTGGGGTATCTGCATTCATATTAGCATTTTCTCTTGTTATATCATTTGATTTTGCTCCTATTATATCTAGAAATATTTCTTTTGTTTTTGATTTCCTCGCAACATCTCTATTATATCTGTATGTTATATAACTCTGAGCCACTTCTTTTCTATTAGAACCCATTAATTTTTTTTCAACAATATCTTGAATTTCATATACTGTTACTTGTTCTTTATTATCAATTGTTCTTTCTACAGCAGTTGCAATTTTGTTAGCAAACGCAATATCAACTCCACCAACGGTTTGTGCCATTGCTTTTGTAACAGCATCTATTATTCTTTCCTTATTAAATTCCATTATTCTTCCATCTCTTTTTATTACTTGCATTAACTTTTCCTCCTTATTTAATGTTATTATTATTTTACTGGAGTTTTAAATCAATAAAAGTTGCTATAGCAACTTTTATTGGCTTTATTTATATTATCAACTATAATCCTCTGTTTATAATGCTTCCAAGATAAATTACAATTATATTACAATAAATTCAATCTTATATATATTAATTCTTCAATACAAATTATTATAATTGTTGCTATGGCAACTTTTTTATGATATATTTTACTGGGTGATATTATGAAAAGAAATTTTAATGTGTGTAATTTTATAAGTAAATTACAACAAAATTGTTATCTAACTGAAGTAAAGGAATTTGAATCTGATGAGGTTATAACTACATTTCTTATTAAAAGAAATCAATTTTGTATTCTAATAGAAGGTGAAGCTCAATTAATTACTTATGATAAAGATGGAAATAAAAAAATACTATACTACTATAGAAAAAATGAAATTTTTGGTGAAGCATTATTTAAAATATATATGGATCGTGAACTTTTTGTGCTTGCAAAAAAAAAATGCAAAGTACTTTTTTATCCGTATGAATCAGCTGAGAGATGTAATAAAACATGTTCATATCATATTGATATTTTAAGAAATTTTCCTGATTTAATATTAAACAGTATAGCAGAGCAAAATTTTAGAATGCTTTTACTTACATATAAAGGAGTTAGAGATAAATTGATAACTTATTTTAACAACTTGTCTATAGAAAATAATAATAAAACATTTGAAATTCCATTTTCTTTAACTGACCTGGCCGATTATTTAATGATTGAGAGAAGTGCAATGATGAGAGAATTAAAAAGACTAAAAGATGAAAAAATTATTAAGAAAACAAAAAACAACATGATTACAATGCTATAATATAAAATGAGCCTTTATAATTTGCTAATTATGGCTCATTGATTTTACTATTTTTTTCTTTATTAACTAATTATGGCCATTGATTTTACTATTTTTTTCTTTATTAACTAATTATGGCTCATTGATTTTACTATTTTTTTTATTAACTAATTATGTCTCATTTATTTTACTGTTTTTTTCTTTTAAATAAATTTTTTATTTTTTCAAATATTTTCATTAAAAAAGTTTGTTCTTTATATTCTATTAAAAAGTTTTGGCTCATATTCTCTTCTTTTAAGTCAAAAATATCACTATTTAATTTCTTTTCTTCTTCATTAATATTAAAAATATTATCAGGATTAAATTTTGCTCTTAATTCATCTTCATATATTCTTATTTTTTCATTATCTATTATTTCTAATTGATTTCTTTCATTTTCATCACAAAGAAAATCCTTATAAATTATGCCTAAAATTATTGTTGCTTCTTCACTAAATACTTGTTCTTCTATATTATCATATAATCTGATTTTGTAATTATCCAGTTTTTCTTTTTCTACTATATCTATAAATTTATTTGGTATTTTCTTTAAAAGATTATCTGGCATTGCTTTAAGAACTTCACTAACTTCTGAAAAAGCTTTTCTATAATTCTCCTCCAAAATTAATCCTCCATTCATTATGTATTATAAATTTAATTATTTACATTTTAACTCTCTATATTTTAAAATTAATTGAATTTAACTAGTATTTAATTTTTTAATTAATTCAATCTTAATTGTTTAATTAATTCAATCTTGATTTTTTAATTAATTCAATATTAATTGTTTATTTAATTCAATTTTTTTAATTTCAGTTATTTTATCAATTTTTTATAGGTTCGTCTTTTTCATTTTCTAGATGTTTTATATTTTTTATAAAATCTAAAATACCTTTTCTTTTTGAAGCATAGTTATTTGATTTAAATGCCTTACCAGCAATATTTTTAAAGGATTGTAACCATTTTTTTTCTACGTTATCCTGTTTATCTATTTCCATAAATTTAACTTCATGTTTTTTTAGTTCTAAAAGATCAATCTTCTTTGTTTTATCCAATTCATTTATTTCTTCAAACAAATAATTAACATTTATTTCTTTTCCTATTTCATGTAAAGCAGAATCCTCTAATTTATTTTTTTTGTCATTATTTTTATATTCTTTTATTGTATCTGTTTTTTTATCAACTAATTCAGAAATTTCTTTTTGTTCAATTTTTTCTCTTAACGGTTTTAAATATTTTGATTTTTCATCTTTATCACAATTAATTCTATTTAATCTTAATTCCATTGCACAATAAATAAATTCATCTACATTATTTGTTTTTTTAACATAATCTGATATTGACTCTATATCTTTTTTTATGTCTAATCCTTCAATTACTGAATATGTTTGATTCATAATTGTATTATATAATGGATCGATTTTTTCTCTATCTTTTGATTTGTTTTCAATTAAATTCTGTCTATCTTGTAATAATTCTTCAATATTTTTCTTACTTCCATCATCATTATATCCTAATTTTAATATTGGATATTTATTTAGTATCTCCGGATTATTTTCTATGTAAGAAAAGCACGCCCAATCAATATGTTCTATTCCTTGTGATGCTTTTCCATAAAAGTCATCATCATATCTATAGAAATCATTTTTATATTGTTCATATTTTTCTTCTAATTTTTCCTTATCTATTTCTTTATAAATTTTTTTATTATATTTTTTTATTGTCTTTACTCCTAATTTTAGTGAAGTTTTTTTAATGCTATTCTCTTTTAAAAAATTATTAATATTCTTATTATAAAAATTCGGATTAGCTTTTTCACAAACTGATTCCAAAGCTATTAAATACATTTTTTTTGTAAACTTTTCTGTTTTTTCAGTAACTATTTTTTCTTGATAAACTTTAGCAATATTATAATATATATCTTGTAATCCCATTAAAATATCCCCAGGGTTACAACTCTTAATTTTTTCAATTGTTTCAATATCAAAGTCATTTTTTATAATACTATTATAATCCAATCCCACTTTGTAACCTGCTTTTTTCGATAAAAACATTACCATTGTTTTAGCTTCATTATTATCAATTTTTCCAATTCTATTTTCCATAATATCTCTAGTAAAATTTTCATATTTTTCGATATCGTTTTTTTTCTCAAAATTTATTTCATTAATATTATCTATACACCATTTTGATAAGTCATCTATTTCTTGTTTTTTATTCACTTCCCCCATATTTTCTCCTTTGTAAAAACTAATTTTCGTATATTTAAAAACCTTTTAATAATTATAACCCTATATTTATAAATTTAAAATACTTTTATTTAAAATTTACAAAAAAGTTCATTACCTTTTTAATAGTAATGAACTTTTATATTGTTATTTATTGTTTTTTATATACTTTACTAAATCTCCAACTGTTACAAGTTTTTCAACTTCAGTGTCTGGTACACTTATATCAAAAGATTCTTCTAGGCTCATTATTAATTCAACTATATCTAATGAATCAGCTGATAAATCATCTATAAAGCTAGCTTCTTCTTTTATTAGATCTTCATCAACATTTAATTGATTAACTATGATTTCTTTTAATTTTTCTAATATTTCGTTATCTGTCATTTTTTTCACCTCCTTATAATTATATTCCCATAATATTGTAACCACTGTCTGCATATATTACTTGACCTGTTATAGAATCAGACATTTCGCTTAATAAAAATGTAGCAACATCTCCAACTTGTTTTGTAGTTACATTTTTACGTAATGGAGCTTTTTCCTCTACAACTGTAAGTATTGTGCCAAAGTCTTTAATTCCTTTTGCTGATAATGTTTTTATAGGTCCTGCTGAAATAGTGTTAACTCTAATACCCTGTGGTCCTAAATTTGAAGCTAAATATCTAACACTTGCTTCTAATGCTGCTTTTGCAACACCCATAACATTATATCCTTCCAAAACTTTTGTTGAACCATGATATGTAAGTGTTAATAATGAAGCATTTTCATTTAACATATCCAATTCTTTTGCCATTCTTGCAGCAAGTACAAATGAATATGCACTAACATCATTTGCATGAGAAAATCCTTGTTTACTGGTATTTATGAAATCATGATGTAAATCTTCAGTATTCGCATGTGCTATTGAATGAACTATTCCGTCGATTTTACCATGCTTTTTCTTAATTTCTTCAAATACAGTTCTTACATTTTCATCTTCTGATGCACCATCACATAAATATATTTCTATTCCCTTAAATTCTGATAATAATTCTTCTATTTTAGATTTATTATCTTCTCCCATATACGTAAATAATAATTTCGCCCCATTTTCATAAGCTGATTGAGCAATACCATATGATATACTCCATTTGTTTCTGATTCCCATAATTAATATTGTTTTATCTTTTAATAACATTTTTTCCTCCTTTAAATAATATATTAAATAAATTATGTATTTTTAAATTCTATTTGTAAATTATGTTTTTAATATATTAAATTTATCTTAAAATATATTTTAATATAAAACATGCTTATCATATAAAACTTTTACATTAATTTTCTAAACACATTTCTGCATCAAAAACCAATTCTTCAATAAGTTCCTTTACTGATACAATTTTTTCTAATCTATGTGCATTACTACCACAGAATATTAACCCTTCATCAATATTTCCTTTTACAGCATTTATTAATGCTTTTGTTATACAATAAGGTGTTGTTCTTACATCACACGTATGAATACAACTATAGCATCTATCAATTTTTGGTCTTTCAATTTTCACTTTTTCTATAAAAGCATTTTTTATTGCTCTCCCCGGCATTCCTACTGGACTTTTAACAATTTGAATATCCTCTTTTTTAGAATTTATATATGCATTTTTAAATTCATTTGAAGCATCACATTCAATTGTTGTTACAAATCTGGTTGCCATTTGAACTCCTGCTGCTCCCAATTTTAGGAACTTACAAATATCTTTTCCTGTAAAAATTCCACCTGCAACAACTACTGGAATTTCTTTACCAGTTTCTTGTTCAACTTTTTTCATTTCTTCAATAACTTCTACAGTAATTTCCTCTAAATTTTGTGTTGTTCCATTTTGTAATTCTTCTGCATTAAATCCTAAATGTCCTCCTGCTTCTGGTCCTTCTATTACTATCATATCTGGAATATAATCGTATTTAGTTCTCCATAATTTTGTTATAAGTTTAGCTGCTCTTGCTGAAGATATAATTGGAGCAATTTTTGTTTTTGTCCCTTTTACATATTCAGGCAGTTCTTTAGGAAGTCCAGCACCTGATATTATTAAATCAATTTCTTTTTTCACTGCCTCTTTTACAATTTCTGCATAATTTGTAAGAGCAACCATTATATTAACACCTAAAATTCCATTTGGTGCGATTTTTCTTGCTGAATCTATTTGTTTTCCTATCGCTCTTAAGTTTGCTTGCATAGGATTTTTTTCAAAATCTGGTTCTTCATATCCTATATCTGCTGTTGCTATAATTCCTATACCACCTTCTTTTGAAACGTTTCCTGCTAGTTTCGAGCCTGAAACTCCAACTCCCATTCCACCTTGTATAATTGGGTACTTAGAAATTTTTTCACCTATTTTTATTCCTTTTAATTTCATAGGTTTTCCCCTTTCCAATTTTTATCTTTTACTAATCTCTTGATATTTTCCAATATTTCTAAATTTATTGTATCTTTGCTCTACTACTTCCTGTTTATTTAAATTAGACATATCATCAATAATTTGAGTTATTTCATTTTTAATTTGATCACATGTTTTAGAAAACCCATCTTCAATATTTGATGATTCTGTAATTATTTTATCAATAACTTCTAATTCTAATAAATCATATGCTGTTAATTTCATTTTTTCTGCAGCCTCTTTTGCTCTTGAAGAATCCTTCCATAAAATACTTGCATAACCTTCTGGTGATAAAATTGAATATATTGAATTTTCAAGCATTAAAACCTTATTTCCAACACCTATTGCCAAAGCACCACCACTAGAACCTTCACCTATTACTATTGCAATTATTGGCACTTTTAGTTTAGCCATTTCGAACATAGATCTTGCGATTGCTTCTCCCTGACCTCTTTCTTCTGCTCCTAAACCTGGATATGCACCCTTAGTATCTATAAAGGTTATAACTGGTCTATTGAATTTTTCTGCTTGATTCATAAATCTTATTGCTTTTCTATAACTTTCTGGATTCGGCATTCCAAAATTTCTTTCAATATTTTCTTTAACATTTCTACCTTTTTGTTCTCCAATAACAGTAAAATTTCTATTACCAATTTTTGCTAAACCACAAACTATTGCTTTATCATCTTTAAACGATCTATCTCCATGTAATTCTATAAATTCGTCAAAAATTGTATTTATATATTCTAATGCAGTTTTTCTTTTTGGAGATCTAGCAATCTCAACTCTTTCCCATGCTGTTAGTTCATTTTGATTATTTATTGTTATATTTTCTTTATTTTCAATTTTATTATTCAATTCTACTTTTTTTACTGATTCCGTTTTTTTATTTGATTCTATAACTTTATTCAACTCTCTTTTTTTACCTGAATCAATAATTTTTTCTTTATACTCATTAGAATTTTTATTAAACTTTATAATCTTATATAAAGTTTCTTTTAAATTAGATCTTTCAACAATTTTATCTATAAATCCTTGTTCTAGCAAAAATTCAGATGTCTGAAATCCATCAGGTAAACTCTGACCTATAGTTTGTTCAATTACTCTTGGACCTGCAAAACCTATCATTGCGCCAGGTTCAGCTAGAATAACATCACCTAAACTTGCAAATGAGGCTGTAACACCACCATAAGTTGGATCTGTTAAAAGAGAAATATATAATAATCCTTTTTCATGTAATTTTGTAAGTGCAGCAGTTGTTTTAGCCATTTGCATTAAGGATATTACACCCTCTTGCATTCTTGCACCCCCTGATACACATACAATTATTAAAGGTAATTCTAATTCAATAGCTTTTTCTATAGAATATGTAATTTTTTCACCAACAACGCTTCCCATACTTCCCATTAAAAACTTGCTTTCCATAACACAAATAACACTATCTAATCCATTTATCTTACCTGTTCCACATATAACAGCTTCAGAGACTTTTGTTTTTTCTCTTAGAATAGCTATTTTTTTTACGTAATCTTCCATTTCTAAAGGATTTGTGTTATCTATATTTAAATCAAACTCTAAAAAGGTTGACTCATCTGTTATTAATTCAATTCTCTTTTTTGCTGACATTCTAAAGTAATTTCCACAGTTTGGACAAATACTTAAATTGTTTTTTACATTTTCCTTGTATAAAATTTCTTTGCACTTATCACATTTTAGCCATTTACTTACTTGAATATCAACCTTACTTGTTGTTTTTTTAGCAGATGTTTCTCTTTTTTTCATTTTATCAACAATCATATTTTATTCCTCTTTTTTGAAAAAATTTTTTTCTATAAATGATGTATCGAATTCACCTCTTATAAAATCTGGATTTTTTATAATTTCTAATAGAAAATCTATATTTGTATCGATACCTTCTATAACAAATTCCTCTAATGCTCTTTTCATTTTTGCAATTGCTTCACTTCTTGAATTTCCAAATACAATTAATTTTGCAATCATTGAATCATATGTTGATGGAATTGTATAACCATTATAAATAGCAGAATCAATTCTTACTCCATTTCCGCCTGGAAAATGAACTCCTGTTATTTTTCCTGGACATGGCATAAATTTCTTATTTGGATTTTCAGCGTTTATTCTACATTCAATAGAATGTCCTTTAAACTCTATATCTTTTTGCTTAAATTTTAATTTTTCCCCAGAAGCAATTCTAATTTGTTCCTTAACTAGATCTATACCTGTTCTCATCTCTGTTACAGGATGCTCAACCTGAATTCTAGTATTCATTTCCATAAAATAAAAATTTTTATCAGCATCAACTAAAAATTCAATAGTTCCACAATTAGTATATCCTGAGGCCTTTGCTGCTTTTACAGCTGCTTCTCCCATTTTATTTCTTAATTTATCATCTATAGCAGTTGATGGAGTTTCCTCAATAATTTTTTGGTGTCTTCTTTGTATAGAACAATCTCTTTCTCCTAAATGAACTACATTCCCATGCTCATCAGCTAAAATTTGAATTTCTATATGTCTCGGATTTTTTATAAATTTCTCTATATATATTTCATCATCTCCAAATGATGTTTTAGCTTCTTGTTTAACTATATTATAGCAATTTTCTAATTCATCTTGTGAATTAACTATACGAATTCCCTTTCCTCCTCCGCCAGCTGCGGCTTTTAACATTATTGGGAATCCAATTTTATTTGCTATTTTTTTTACTTCATCAAATGTTTTAACACTACCCTCTGAACCTGGAATTACTGGAACTCCAGCAGACTTCATTAATTCTTTTGCATTAGATTTATTTCCCATTAAATCAATTATTTTATATGATGGACCAATAAATTTTATATTTGATTCTTCACATATCTTAGCAAATTGACTATTTTCAGATAAAAATCCAAAACCAGGATGTATACTGTATGCTCCTGTTATATTTGCTACCTCAATTATATTTTTAATATTTAAATAGCTTTTCGATGATGGTGCAGGCCCTATACAAATTGCTTCATCTGCTAGTTTGGTATGCATTGCATCTTTATCTGCTTCAGAATATACTGCTACAGTTTTAATATTCATTTCCTTACATGCTCTGATTATTCTTACAGCAATTTCTCCACGATTTGCTATTAATACTTTTTTTAACATACTTAAACTTATATGATATAAACTATATTAAATTTTTATATCATACTCTCCTTGTATAATAAATTTAGGTTTTTAAAAGGACACCCATAAACCTTTATGATTCTAAAAATTACACAACTGCAAAAGTCAATTCTCCTTTAGCAACAAGTTTACCTTCTACGGTAGCAATTGCTTCACCAATACCTATTGGACCTTTTCTTTTTATAATTTTTATTTCCAATTTTAATTTATCTCCTGGAACAACCATTTTTTTAAATTTCATTTTATCTATTCCAGCAAATAATGCATTTTTTTCCTGATTTTCTTTCATTGAAAGAATCGCAACTGCACCTGTTTGAGCTAAGCTTTCTGTTATTAAAACTCCTGGCATTATTGGATTTCCCGGAAAATGACCTTTAAAATACCATTCATTTTCATTAACATATTTATAAGCAACCGCACTTTCGCCTGGAATATAATCTTCTACTTCATCTATCATTAAAAATGGATCTCTTTGTGGTATTATTTTTTCTATTTCACTTTTACCTAACATTATATTTCCTCCTACATATATTAAAAATTTGAAATAATAAAATATATCTAATACTTATATATGTAATAATTATCTATTTTCAACAACTACATATTTTAATTATTTAAATATTTTCATTAATTACGTATTTTTAATAATTAATAAATCTATACTATTACGAAAAGTGGTTTACCATATTCAACTGGTTCTCCATCATTTACTAATACTTTAGATATTTCTCCATCACATTCTGCTTCTATTTCATTCATTAATTTCATAGCCTCAATAATGCAAACTATATCACCTTTTTTTACTTTTGTTCCCACTTTAACATATGGTTCTGAGTCTGGAGATGGTTTTGAGTAAAAAGTTCCTACCATTGGTGATGTTATTGATAATCCTTGTTCTTCTTTTACACAATCAGATTTGATTTCCTCTTTATTATTTGTAACAACATCTCTCACAACATCGAACTTTTCTGGAGCTGAAACAATAACTTGTTTTTCCTCTTTTTTCATCTTAATTTTTGTATTATCTGCTAATTCTATTTCTAATGTTGTTAAATTAGATTCACACATATCATCCATTAATTTTTTTATTTTTTCGTATTCCATATAAAAAACCTCCTTTTTTTTAAATTATAAAATTTTAAATATTAATTATTTTCGTATTTTTTAAATAATACACTTGCATTTTGTCCGCCAAAACCTAGAGAATTAGATATTGCAACCTTAACATCAAATTTTCTTGGTATATTTGGAACTATATCTAAATCACATTCCTCATCTTTTTCTTTGTAATTAATTGTTGGTGGTACAAGTGAATCTTCAATTGCTTTAACACACATAATTGCTTCTACACCACCAGCTGCACCTAATAAATGCCCTGTATTAGATTTTGTTGAACTAACCATTACTTTTTTACTTGCTTCTCCTAAAGCTAATTTAATAGCTTTTGTTTCTATTAAATCATTTAAATGTGTTGATGTTCCATGTGCATTTATATAATCTACATCTGAAGGTTGTAACTTAGCATCTGCTATAGCTCTTTTCATCCCTCTTGCTCCACCATCACCATTTATTTCTGGAGATGTAATATGGTATGCATCTGCACTTGCGCCATAACCTGCAAGCTCAGCATATATTTTAGCTCCTCTTTTAATAGCATGTTCTAATTCTTCTAAAACTAAAACTCCTGCACCTTCTCCCATTATAAATCCACTTCTTTCTTTATCAAATGGAATACTTGCTCTTGTTTTATCTTCTGCTGTTGATATAGCTTTAATATTTTCAAATCCTGCTATACCTGATTCGCAAATTGCAGCTTCTGTACCTCCTGCAATCATTGCATCTTCATAACCATGTTTAATAATTCTGTAAGCCTCTCCTATAGCATGAGTTCCTGATGCACATGCACTAACTATAGCCATAGCCTCACCTTTTAATCCTAAATCTATAGAGATATTTCCTGATGGCATATTAGCTGTAACCATTGGAATAAACATTGGTGAAATTCTATTGTATCCTTTTTCTATTCCTACAATACATTGTTCTTGAAAAGTCATAATCCCGCCAATTCCTGAACTAACCACAACACCTACTCTTTCAAGATCTGTATTTTCGCTTGTTATACCACTATCTTTTAAAGCTTCTCTTGCAGCTATTAAAGCAAATTGTGAAGATTTATCAAATCTTTTCGCTTGTTTTGCTTCAAAATATTCTGTTGGATCATATCCTTTTATTTCTGAAGCTAATTTTGTTTTAAATTTAGAATTATCAAATGCAGTTAGTTTATCTATTCCACATCTTCCTTCTTTAATCCCTTCCCACATTTCTGGTACTGTTTTTCCTATTGGAGTAATTGCTCCTAATCCTGTTACTACAACTCTTCTTTCCATTTTATATCCTCCTTAATTTTTTTTACATTACCATTCCGCCATCAACATTAATAACTTGACCTGTTATATAAGAACTATCATCTGATGACAAAAATTTAACTAAATTTGCAACATCTTGTGCTGTCCCCATTTTCTTTAATGGTATTTGATTTGCTATATTTTCTTTTATTTCTTCTTTTAAAATGCTAGTCATATCAGTTTCTATAAAACCTGGTGCTATTGCATTTACTAAAATATTTCTTGATGCTACTTCTTTTGCTAAACTTTTTGTAAATCCAATTATTCCTGCCTTAGAAGCTGAATAATTTGTTTGACCAGCATTTCCAGTTACACCTACAACTGATGAAATATTAATAATTCTACCAGTATGAGCCTTCATCATATATGGTATAACATTTTTTGTAACATTAAATGTTCCAACAAGATTAACATCTATTACAGATTGAAAATCTTCTTTTTTCATTCTCATAAGTAACATATCTTTTGTTATTCCTGCATTATTTACCAAAACATCAATTTTCCCAAATTTTTCAATTGTTTGTTTTACTATGTTTTCACAATCTTCATATTTTGAAACATCGCCTTGTAATGCTAAACAATCAACATTATTACTTTCTATCTCTTTTATAGTACTTTCTAATTCTTCATTTCTTGTTCTATAATTTATTATAATATTATAATTCTCTTTTGCTAATTTTAAAGCAATTTGCTTACCTATACCCCTTGTTGCTCCTGTAATCAAAGCAGTTTTTTTCATATTAATTACCTTCTTTCTTTAAAAAATTTAATGTATTTTCCAATGTTTCAACATTATTTATATTTAATACATTAATTTTGTTTTCTGAATTAAGTCTTTTTGCAAAACCTGACAAAACTCTTCCTGAACCAATTTCTATAAAAGTATCCACTCCCATATCTAACATTGTTTGAAGTGTTTTAGAAAATCTAACTGGTTTTATTATATGATTTGCTAAAATATCTTTTATATCATCTGTTTCTAAATATGGCATACCATCAATATTTTTTATAACACTTGCTTTAAAACTATTAATTTGAATATTTTCTAATTCTTTTCTTAATGCATTAGAACTGTCAACTAGTTTTTCTGTATGAAATGGACCTAAAACTTTTAATGTAATCGTTTTTTTTGCGCCAGCTTCTTTAGCTTTTTCTGCTGCTTTTTCTACAGCATCTTTTTCTCCTGATATAGCTAATTGACCCAAACAATTATAATTTGCTGGAACAACAAAACCATCTTCAATTGTTTTACAGATTTCATCTATTTTTTCGTCTTCTAATCCAATTATTGCACACATTGCCCATTCACCCTTAGGAGAAAGAGATTGCATAAATTCTCCTCTTTTTTTAACTAATGAAACACCTTGTTCAAATGATAAAACCCCACTGTATATTAAAGCTGTATATTCTCCTAAACTTAAACCTGCAACTACTTCTGAACTAACGCCTTCTCTTTTTAATACCTCTATAATAGATAAACTCATTGTAAGTACAGCTAATTGAGTTATTTTTGTTTCATTCAATTCTTCTTCTTTTCCATTAAATGTGATTTCTGCAATGTCTATTCCTGTTATATCTTTTACCTTTTTATATATATTTTTTACTTCCTCGTATTTTTCGTATAAATCTTTACCCATTCCAATACTTTGAGAACCCTGACCTGGGAATAAAAAACCTATTTTCATTTACATACCTGCCTTTTCTTATTAATTAAAATTAAAATATCCACTCTTCTCAAGAAGATTACAGAATTCGCTAATTATTTTTTCTCTATTTATGTCTATGTTAAATTCTTTTTTTATTGAAGTCGCAATCTTTTCAATATCATCATTAAAGTTTAGTTGATTTAAATTAATTCCTATTCCAATAACTACATATTTTACAAAACCTTTATTAGATTTAGTTTGAGTTAGAATTCCTCCAACTTTTTTTCTATTTATAATTAGATCATTTGGGGATTTTATTTCTAACTCTATCTTATATATCTTTTTAAATACTTCTAGTAATATTTTTGCAAGTTTAATTGTTAGCCCTTCTAGATTTTCAAGCCCGGCAATCACATTTTATTATCAGCGAAAATGCTATATTATTTTTAATATCTGTAAACCACTTTCTACCATGTGTTCCGTTTACCATTTGTTTGTATATCTGCCAAAATCAATGTTCCATTTACTGCACAATCTTTTTCTATTATTCTTAATGCTTCAGTTTGTGTTGAGTCAATATTTTCGTAATAAAGAAAATTTCTTCCTAGAATATTTGTTTTTAAATATTTTTCTAAAGCGTTGTTTTCATTATTTTTTAAATTTTTTAACAACATTATATTATCTTAAACTCCCTTATTTGTTTAAATATTATTTATTACATTTATATACATAAACTACTACCTTTTTTAATATATATATTTATATCATACTTTTTACCAAAAGTCTTTAGACTGAGTGGTCAGTTTTATATTATATTTTTTAAAAATTTCTAAAAAGAGATACTGTGCTATTAATTTTCCAAAAAATAAAACTCAAAAACACTTATATATAAATGCTTTGAGCTATTTTATTATAACAATTACAAAATTAATAAGATTATTTAATTTATACTAAAAATAGATGTTTCAAATAAAAATTTTTAATAAATAACAAATGGATCTGCTGATGTTCCAGTACCTGTAAATTTTATATTTATATTAAGATATACAACAGGTCTTATTGCATAACTAGTTGTATTAGTAGTTGAGCTAGCAGTACCAGTTGATGTTATTCTATATACTTGGTTATTACTTGATCTAGCTGTTATAGTCCACTGATTAGTTGTCATTTTTAACCAACTTGTAGTCCCTCCACTTTTGTTATATTCTAAAACATTAGCAAGTAGATTACATTTTTATTACAACATTTTTATATTAAAATTGAAGTTACAACAATTTTTGTTAAAATTATAGATATAAGTTGATATATTCTGTCTAAATTTATATGTATTATTTAATCCTTTAAGCTATTATAATACGTATTATACAATATAGAATAATAACCATTTTGTTTCAATAATTCTTTATGACAGCCCTGCTCAATTATTTTTCCATACTCTAAAACTATAATTTTATCTACATTAACAATTGTTGATAATCTATGCGCAATAAAAATAGATGTTTTATTTTTTGATATTTCATTAACAGATTTTTGAATTAGTTTTTCGGTTTTAGTATCAATATTTGCAGTTGCTTCATCCAAAATAAATATACTAGGATTTTGTGCAAATATTCTTGCAAATGCAATTAGCTGTTTTTGACCTGCTGAATATGAATTTCCTCTTTCTTCAGCAATCTCATCTAATCCATTTTCAAAACCATTAATAAATTCGTTTGCTGATGCCATTCCAACTGATTTAATAACTTTTTCATCAGATACATTATTGTACATTTTGATATTGTCTTTTATTGATTTTGAAAATATAAATGGGTCTTGTAAAATAGTACCAATATTTTGTCTGAGCGATTTTAAATTAATATCTTTAATATTTATTCCATCAATTAATATTTCACCTTTTTGAATATCATAAAATCTATTTATAAGATTTGTTATAGTTGTTTTTCCCGAACCAGTTTTACCAACCAAAGCTACACTTTCACCCGGTTCTATTATAAAACTCACATTTTTCAAAATCCATTTTTCTTCATTATATGCGAACCAAACATTTTTAAATTCTATTTTACCTTTTACTTCTTTTAAAAATACTCCATCTGTGTTGTTTTCTAGCAATTCTTCATGTTCAAGAATATTATGTATTTTATCAATTGAACTAAAACCATCTTCTACCAATTCTATATTTTCTATTATTCTATCAATTGGGTTAAAAATGTTCTTGAAATAAGTTATAAATAGATAAATAATACCAACATCCAAATCAATACCAAAATAGTTATTTGTACATGTAACAATAATTAATGCTATTCCTATATTCTGAATAATACCAAGCAGTCCTGGCAAAATGGCATTTAATATTCCTATCTTTTTTGTTATTCTTAAATGTTCACGTGTGTTATTTTCACACTCTTTTTGCTTTTCTTTATTTCTATTAAATATCTTAATAACTTTTATTCCATAAATAGATTCAGCCAAAAAAGTATTTAGCTTTGTTCTAATTTTTTTGTTTTCCTCATACACTTTTCTCAATAATACATTAAATACTATAGTTGTTATTAAAAGAAGTGGAACAGTTATTATATTTACAAATGATAATTTTATACTAATTATTATCATTAAAACAAATATAATTATTATTGTTATTATATCTCTCGGAAAAGTTGTTATTACATCACTAAATAATGAATAAATATCTTCTGTATCACTTGTTATTCTTACAAATAATTTTCCAGATGTAGTTTTATCATGAAATTTTATATTTGCTTTTTCTATATACTCATATAATTTATTTCTTAAATTATATATAACATTTTCGCCCATTTTATTTGTCATTAATCTATTAATTAAATCTAATAAATTTCCAATTACTACTATTAATATATAGACTCCTACAATATGATATATTGTTATACTATTATACTCGAATATTTTTTTAGGTAAATAATTATCCAAAACTTGCTGTATTAGAACAGGTTTAATTAATTCAAATATATTAATTAATATTGCTAAAAAAGTTATTAATAAAATAGTTTTTTTATATGGTTTAATCATCTGCATAAATCTCTTCATTGTTTTATTTTTCAATTATTGCCTCCTTTTTTCAATATCTGTATTTCATCTATTAATGTTTTAGATTTATTTTCTTAAATTGTAATATTTTGATTTTTTGATTTTTTAAATTAAGGTGCCAAATAGTTTTAAAACTGTTATTATTTGAATTTTTTTACTATTATTATTATGTTATAATATTCATAATATTTTTACTATTAATCTTTTTTTAATCGATTTAGATTTTACTTATAAATTCTATGAAAGCAAATCGCTTGTGTCTTGTTGTATTTGATTTTGATAAAACTCATTGTATATACCAGAATTTTCTATTAATTGATTATGATTTCCATATTCAACAATTTCACCGTTATCCATAACAAGTATTTTGTCACAATGTTTTATGTCTGAAACTCTATTAGAAATTATTATACATGTTTTATTTTTAGTTAATTGTTTTATATTATTTAATACTTCTTGTTCTGTTCTATTATCTAAAGCTGAAAATGTATCATCAAAAATAACTATATTACTAGTTTTTAAAAAGGCACGAGAAATCACCACTCTTTGTTTTTGGCCACCAGATAAATCAACACCTTTTTCCCCAATTATTGTATGTATGCCTTGCTCCATTTTTTGTATTTCATCAAATATCATGGATTTTTTTGTACTTTTTTCTATTTCATCAATTTCAAATTCATCCTTAAATAGATTTATATTTTCTTTAAGTGATGCGGAAAACAGGAAATTATCTTGAGTTATATAACATATGTTTTCTCTAATTCTTTCGATTTCAATATCATTTATATCTATTTTATCAATATATATTTTATCTCTTTCTATATCATATAGCCTTAATAGCAAATTCATCAATGTAGTTTTTCCGCTTCCAATAACACCAATTATTCCTATTGTATCACCATTATTTATTTTTATATTTATATTTTTTAACGCGTGTTCCCTTGAGTTTGGATACCTAAAATTTAAATTTCTAATTTCTATAGTTCCTTTAAAAACGTTATTGATATTTTTATTTAGTATATTTTTATTTGAGATACTTAACATATTATTATTTAGTATATTTTTATTTGTCACATTTAATATATTAGTATTTGACATATTTTTTTTACCATTATTTAATATATAGTCATTTTCATTTTCAAAATCAAAATCAATTATTTCTTCTTCTAATTTAAACATTTTATCTAATCTGCCATAAGAATTTTTTAGTGTTTTAATTTTTGAAACTAACCAAGGTATACCAAATACTGGATCTTCAAGCAATACAATATATGAAATAACAGATACTATTGTACCAATAGTTGTTTTACCTTCAAGAACTAAAATTGACCCAAATAACAATGCTATTGCATATGATAATCCAAAACCAATACTTACACTAATATCTAAAATATTTTGATTTTTGGAAACTTGCAGATTATACTTCTTTAATTTCTTGTTTTTTAAAGCAAATTCAGATATTTGCTTTTCTTCTCCAACAAAAGCTTTCATTGTTCTTATGCTATCTGTACTTTCTTGGACAAATTCCGAAAGTTCTGTAAAGCTTTTTTGTGCATTTTTAACACTAATGCTAACTTTATTTTTAATGAACAATATAATTACAATAGTAATTATTATTGGACATATTACAGCTAAAGTGAAAAAAATATTACTTCCATTAAATATTCGTAAACCTACTATTATGAAAAAAACTAAAATTCTTGTTCCAGCCGAAATGATTTTTGTAATAATTCTTGCAACACGTTTAATGTCACTAACAAAATATGCCATAATTTCGCCATTTTTTATCGTATTTATATGTTCCAGTTTGGTTGTTAATAATTTTATAAACAGTTTGTCAATCAATTCTTTATTTATTTTTAATTGCAACATAAATTCTAAATTTTTCCAAATCACTCTACAGCCTAAGATTACAATTGATGTTCCTAACATAATAATTACTAATTTAATGATTTCTGATTTATTTGAGTCTATATTATATAGCAAATCAACTATATCTCCTAAAAGTTTTGATGGAAAAGTTACTAAATATATGTGAATTATAATAAACACGATTTTGACTATTATGTTCATAATATTTTTCTTCAAAATATTTTTTAATAATTGCTTCATTTTTCTCCTCCATTTAATAAATAATTTAATATTTATTATATTACTATTTATGTTTACTGTCAATTATATAACCAATATTATTTTCTTTTAAAATTGCATTTGTTATTACAAAATTGCACTTACTTTTTCACTTCAGCTTTTACAAAATATACAAAATTTTCAAAACTAATGACTTATTAATCATATTTAAATTAACAGAATATAAATTATTTTTCACAAAATTCGCATGTACTTATCATTAGATTATAAGCCTTTTGAAAGTTTTGTCGAATTTTGTAGAAATATTGTTTTTGTTTTTTTCTAAAAAAACTTGTTTTATTTATAATTATGTGATATATTGTATATGGCTGATAAAACAGCTTAAATGAATTTAATTATTAAGTAGACTATTTCCTTCTTTAAGTTTTTATAAAGGGTCAAGGCGTCAAAAGATATTAAATATCAAAAAATTTAAGGAGGAACCGTATAATGGCAGACAAAACTTTAATATGTAAAGATTGTGGATCAGAATTCATATTCACAGAAGGTGAACAAGCTTTCTATTCTGAAAAAGGATTCGAAAACGAACCACAAAGATGTCCAGCTTGTAGAAAAGCTAGAAAAGATCAAAGAAGAAGCAATTACAATAACTAATTGTATAATAAAAGACTATAATTTTTATAGTCTTTTTTTGTTTTATAATTTCAAGATATTAAATTGTGATTATTAAGTTTTATATAAATTTATTACTTTAAAAATTCTTATTCCAAATAAATCATTTTATTCATTATTATAAATATTTTGTTATATGTAATTCTTTATCATTATTAAATTTTTTTTGTTATATGTAAGTTTTATCATTATTATAAATTTTTTTTTATATGTAATTTTTTATCATTATATAAATGTGTGCTATATAATATTTAAATCGTCATTGTTTCTATATTTTAGTTTTGCTACATTCAATGATCGTTTTTTTAATGTCTTAGTAGTCTTTTAAATTTTCTATAATTCAAATCTTAATGTTCTTTCAAAATTTTCAAATTCTTGTTTTTTATAAATACTTAAAGCATCTATATTTTTTTCCAAAACATTTATTTTAATAAATTTTACTCCATTATTCTTAGACCATTCCTTTGATTTTTCTATTAATTTAGTTGCTATACCCTTATTTCTATATTCTTCCTCAACATATAGACCATCTAAAATCGACTCAAGATTTTTTTGAGGACCATTTTCTGATGTTGAAATTTTACAATATGCGTAAGCTATAATCTTTTCATCATCTTTCATAATAAATATGATATTGTTTTTTTGTTTATAAATTTTTTCAAACCAATTATTAACTACATATTTTTCTTTAATATTATTGTCATATTTTGCTTCGCTATTAACCAACTTAGTCAATAGCTTATCACATTCTTTTGCTTCTAATTCTGTTTTAACTACATCTATAATCATTAATTTACCCCTATCTATATTCTTTATTTACTTTAATAAAGAATAATTTCTTTGACATTTTTTATAATTAAATATTTTAAATTATTCAAAATCTAATAACTGTATTTTAATTTCTGTTTAGCGCTCCATAAAATTTTCTTCATCTTGATTTATTAAGTTTTTATTAAATCCGTAAATTTGTTTACACAATGGTTCGTTAAAATTATTACTCCTCAATTCAAAATTTTTTAAATTTTCATATATACTATATATCTTAACACCATACTTTTGCATTTTTTCATGACTTAATTCTTTAAATGCTGGACAAGGCAAGATTGTTCCATCATATTTAATATCCAACTTTTCTATTCCTGCATTACACATATGTGATATTTTACCATTTAATGGTATTCCAATTCGAATATTTCCACTAAAGTTTTTTGCTTCCTTTTGAAGTATTTCAGAAAATTCATTTAATTCTTTGTCGGACAACACTAATTCATGTTTAAACTCTTTCCCTCTTCCTTGTGGGACAAAATTAAGTATACTAATATCTTTAATATTTAGCATTTCAGAGATTTCAATTATATTATTAAATTGTTTAAAGTTTGGTTTCATTGGAATAAAATGAATTCCAACATCTATATCGGTTTGACTTGCTTTTACTAATGACTCACAAAGTAACCTATTTAATTTATTTCTCCCCATTAAATCATTATCAATTTCTTCTTCAAGAGCTTGAAAATCAAAAACAATTTTATCTAATCCGATATTATTTAATTTTATTAAATCATTTTTTGTAATTGAACCATATTTTTTTTCTTTCTTAAAATTTTCGAAATAATTTTTAACATTTGTTTTTAATCTATCATTCCAAGGTTCAAACTTTTCTATTTTTTCAAGATTATTATTGCATTCTTCTTCTAATTCTTCTATTTCTTTTCTACTAATTTGCCTTCCTCTATTAATTCCACTTGTGAATAATACTGTTCTAATTCCTTTACTTTTACAATAGCTAATCATCTCAAAAAGATTTGGATGTAAAAAAGGTTCTCCTCCAGAAATTGATATTTCTTCTATACCTGATTTATTAATAAAATAGTTTACTGTTTCTTTAAATTTTTCTAGTTCTATAATCGTATTTTTTTCTTCTGAAGAATTTGATGAACAAAATTTGCATTTATTTGGACAAGTTTGTATTATTTCAAAACATAAATCTTTTAACATTTTTACATCCTTTTCTATAACATTTCATATATCTCATTAACACTATATATAACAATAGTTTTATATAGTATTAAGTTTGTACTATTATTTAATATAATACTTTTTATAGTTTATTATTATTAATTTTTGAATAATATATTTCTTTACTTAGATTATCATAACTATTATTATTTTTCAATAACTAAATAATAGTTGCACCAAAAAAACAAACTCCTTTGCAAACAGCAAAGGAGTTTGTTTTTTAATTTGTTATCTTACTATCAATGTATTTTTTGCATAATGTTTTAAGATTTTGATTGAAAATCTCACTATAATATGGAATTGGTACACCTTTTTTTACGGTTATCTCAAGCCAATTTGATGTTCTATATTCAATAGCTTGTCTAACAGTAACTGAATTATTAATTGTCAAGTCGGATTTTCTACTATCAACTGTTTGAAAATTCAATTTTTCTTCCAAAAAATTCTCTCCAAAAAATGAAAGAGCTTTTTGAACATTATTTCGAAATATTTTTTCATTCACTGAAAGATTTTTTAAAATTTCTTCTATTGTTCCTGTCCCATTATATGTCTTAGAGGTGTATGTATCGGGAATATGGAAAGATACATACATTTGGAAAGCTAATGAGTCTATCATTGTTTTCGTTAACCACTTAAAATCCTCAAAAAACGACGAATATTTTTTCTTTTTTGTATTTTTAAACAATTGATTTCCCTGATACATATACAATCTAATTCTTTCGATTTCAGAATCGAAAATTTTATATCCTAAGCTATTAGAATAATTTCGCTCTGAGTTGCAATGGCTCCGCATTGCATTTAAAAACTTTTTAATTTTCTTCTTTTTAGTTCCAAAAAACATTTTCAAGTTCTCTTCCTCCTCTACCATTCGGTATTGAATTTTTTATTATAAATTTTTAATATTACATATTATACTACATTATGTTTATTAAATCAAGTTTTAATTTCACTTAATTTTTTTTAAAAATTATGTGTACATATTTTTATTTTACCAACGTGTAATTACTTATACAATATTAAAACTTTACTTTTTTTATACTAAAATCCATAGATATTGATTTTTCTTTTACAATTGGAGTTATGTTTGTAAAATTGCAATTACTTACTTAAACTTTTATACTAAAATACTTAAAATATAGTTTTTTTATATAGAATTTTTTTGAACTAATATTTTACTTCTACTAAGAATAATCCATGTGACGGAAGTGTTTTTCCAGCTTTTGTTCTGTCTCCTGAATTTATGATATTTATTATTTCATCCGGTTTAATTTTACCAAGCCCTACCTCTACCAATGTTCCTGAAATTATTCTTACCATATTATACAAAAATCCATTACCTGTTAATTCTATTAATATTTGATCATTTTCTTGTTTAATCTCTGCTTTATAAATTGTTCTTATACTGTTATTTGAGCTAGTACCACTAGATTTAAATCCCTTAAAATCGTGTTCTCCTTCAAAAAATTTAATCGCACTTTTCATCGCCTCTATGTTTAATTTTACTGGAAAATGATATTCTAAATTTCTAAAAATTGCGCTACCTTGTGATGAATTATTTATGACATATCTATATGTTTTTTCCTTACAATTGTATCTACTATGAAATCTTTCTTCAACCTTTTGGGCTGATTTTATTATAACAGATTTTTTAAGTTTTGAATTTATTGCAATAGCTAGTTTTTCAACAGGTATTTTTGTTTTAGTTTTAAAATTTGCAACTTGTCCTAGTGCGTGAACTCCTGCATCAGTTCTTCCTGAAGCTATTAATTCTATTTTTTCTTCTCCTGTAATTTCCTGAATTGCTCTTTCAATTTCTCCTTGAATATTTAGCTTATTAGGTTGTTTCTGCCATCCATTAAAGTCTTTCCCATCATATTCTATTACTAATTTAATATTTTTCATTTTTCTCCTTTATTAAAATTTTATGACGGGCTGAACATAAATTTACCCGTCATTTTTTTCTTTTGTAATTATATTTATTTAGTTGTTTATTTTTTAATTATCTTTATTTAGTTGTATATTTTTTAATTATTTAAATTTATCATTACTATTATATAGTTAAATTTTAATAAATATGATTTTTTTTAATTATTCTTCTTTTTAAATTTTTGTTTAAATTTTTCAACTTTATTATAATTATTTTCTTCGAATCTATTGGCAATATTTTTTATAAGAATTCTTTTTAATACATCCTCTTTTACATCTAAAATTAATTTACCTTCTATCGCGATAGATATTTTACCTGTTTCTTCTGAAACAACTACAACTATTGCATCTGTCTCTTTTGATATACCTAAAGCTGCCCTATGCCTTGTACCTAGTTCTTTAGCTATTTCCTTATCACTTGCAAGTGGCAATATACATGCTGCAGAAGCTATTTTGTTTTCAGATATTATAACTGCTCCATCATGCAATGGTGTATTTGGTGTAAATATGTTTACTAACAATTGAGGTGAAACATCTGAATTAATTCTTATCCCTGAATCAATTATATCCTTCAATTTTATATCTCTTTCAAAAACAATTAATCCTCCTGTTTTTGTTTTTGATAATTCTTCTACTGTTACAACAACTTTATATATGTCTTCTTTTGATCTAGTTGCCATATCTTTTTCTAAACCTACAAATCTTGTTAGTTTATTAGACCCTAATTGCTCTAAAGCTCTTCTTAACTCTGGTTGAAAAATAACTATTAATGCAATAACTCCATATGACATTACTGAGGTTAATATAAATTTAAGAATTTGTAAATTCAATAAAGAACTTAGTGCTGTTAAGACAACATATAATGCAATTCCTTTTATAAGTTGCATTAATCTTGAATTTTTTTCTATTTTTAAAAACTTGTATACTAAATATATAACAATTGATAAATCCAAAACTAGAGCTACTATTTTTATTGGATTTTGATTTAAACTATTCATATATTCAAATATATTTTCTTGAAAATATAGATTTATACTTTCCCAGAAATTATTTACCATTACATACTCCATTTCCTAAATATTTAATACGCTACTTTAGTTAAAAATACAACCTATATTTATTGTGCAGCTAAACTACTAATTAAAGTTAGTCCAAATGACAAAATCATTAAGAAAGCTAAGGTTGCAGCCATTATTTTTTTAAATATTTTATCTCTATTTTGTTTTTTTATTCTCTCTGTTTTTTCCATGTTTTCCTCCTTTGTGCATATATAAAAATATGCTATTAACTTCATATTTATAGTATCATATTTTGCTTATATTTACAATATTCTTTTACTAATATCTTCAACCATTTAAAATATTTATTTTTCTTTTACAATTGTTTTTATGGTTACAAAATCACACTTACTTTTTCACTTCATCAAACAATATAAAACTTAATTTAATAATGCTTATAACTATGTTAATTTGGAATTGATATTTTTAAAATTGTAAAAGGTTCCTTATAAAACTCATAAATTTTTACATTATATTTTTTAATTTAAATCTTTATATTTTTATATTCCTCTTAGCTCAGCTCCACATTTAATTTCCACTGTATCAATTATTTTATTAAATATTTGATTTATTTCCTCATCATTTAATGTCTTTTTGTTATCATTGAATGTAAGTGAAAACGCTATAGATTTTTTTCCTTTTTCTACATTTTCACCTGTGTAAACATCAAAAACTTCAATATTAGTTAACAAGCTACCACCAGCTTTTAATATAATATCTGAAATTTGTTTTGCTGAAATGTTTTTATTTACTGTAAATGCTAAATCTTTTTTAACATTTGGGAATTTAGAAATATCTTTAAATTTCATTGTACCTACTCTTTTTTCTAGCAATTTATCTAAATTAATTTCCATTACATAAACTGATTGTTTTGAAATTTCATTTGTTATACTTGGATGAACTGCACCTATAACGCCTACAATATCATTATTTACAGATATTTCTGCAACCTGACCAGGATGGAATTCTAATGGAATTTCTTTAGGAATTACAAAACTGTATCTGTTTTTGTATCCTAAATAATCTAAAATTTCTTCTACTATACCTTTAAGAACAAAGAAATCTAATGGTTTTTTTGCTCCTGAAACATTTTCAATTGATAATCCTTCAAAGTATTTGCCTGACATTAATGCACATAATTTTTGGTCTTCCCCATATTTCTCACCCTTTTTATAAAATCCTTTTCCTAGTTCAAAAATAGAAACATCTTTTACATCATGTACTACATTATATTTGTATGTTTTCATCAATGAAGGAATAATACTATACCTTAATGTGTTCCTATCTTCAGACATTGGATCTAGCAATTTAAGAGGTTCAAATTCTTCATTTGTAAACTGTTTTGCCTCTTTTTCATTTACCAAAATATATGTTAATGTTTCATTTAATCCTAATGATATCATTTTATTTCTTATTTCCCTAGTTAATCTATTAAAAGTTCCTTTTTTCATTGGTAGAATTGGCAACTTACCTAAAATGTTATCTACACCATATATTCTTCCAACTTCTTCTATTAAATCTTCCTTAATATTTATATCTAATCTCCTTGTTGGAACAGAAACCTTTATATATCCATCTTCTGCATAACCAGAAAACTTAAGTTTTTTAAATACATCTATAACTTCATCTTCTGTTAATTCAGTTCCTAAAACTCTGTTAATATCATCAACTTCTATTTCTATTTTTTTATCTGATTTTTCTGTTTTATCATATACTACTATTCCAGAAATTATTTTTGCATCTGCATATTTTTCTAAAAGATTACAAGCTCTTTCAATTGCCATATATGTTCTATTAGGATCTAACCCTTTTTCGAAACGATTACTCGCCTCACTTCTAACTGACTTTTTAGAAGTTTTTCTTACCATAACACTATCAAAAATTGCAGATTCAATTATTATATTTCTAGTGTTTTCTACAACTTCAGTATCTAGCCCGCCCATAACTCCTGCTAAACCTATAACTTTTTGTTCTGTAGCTATAACTATATCTTCCTCATCAAGAATTCTTTCATTTCCATCTAATGTAGTTAGTCTTTCTCCATTTTTTGCCATTCTAACAATTATTTTGTTCTCTAATTTATCTTGATCATAAAAATGTAATGGTTGCCCTAATTCCAACATAACATAATTACTAATATCTACAACATTATTAATTGGTCTTATACCTGAAGCTATTAATCTATTTTTAATAAAATCCGGGCTTTCTTTTATAGTAAGATTTTTAGCTTTTTTAGCTATAAAAAGTTTGCAATTTTTTGTTTGTATTTCTAATTTCAAACTATTTCCTGTTTCTTTAATTTCTTGATGCATAATATCAACATCTTTAATATTTTTTCCATATATAGCTCCAATTTCATATGCCATACCTAATATACTAAGCAGATCTCCTCTATTTGCAGTAAGCTCAAAATCTATAACACTATCATTTAAACCAAGATACTCAATTGGATCTTCACCAATAATTGAATCTTCTCCTAATTCACAAATTCCTTCTTTATCATCTGCACTTAAAAACTTTTGTTCAATACCTAATTCAGCTAGTGAACACATCATACCATTTGATTCAATTCCACGAATAGTTCCTTTTTTTATTGTAACTCCTCCAGGAAGATTTGCCCCAGGAAGTGCTACTATTACCTTTATTCCTTTTCTAGCATTTGGTGCGCCACAAACAATATCTATCACTTCATTTTTTACATCTACTTTACATATATGAAGATGGTCTGAATCTGGATGTAATTCACATTTTATTATTTGGCCTATTATTAGATTTGTAGCGGTTATAAGCTTTTCTGCCGAATCATATTCATTTCCGATTCTTGTCATATTTTCTGCCAATGTCTTAACATCAACATCAATATCTACATAATCTTTAACAAAATTTGTACTTAATTTCATTTTTTAACTCCTTATCTCATTATATTTTTTTATATCGATATTTTTTCTTCATCATTTCTATAAGATTGACTTACAATATTTTTCTTTGAAAACTATTTTTTATTATTTCTATTAAATTTACTTATAATATTTTTTTAAAAACAATATTTCATCTTTTTTATCAAATTGACTTATAGTATTTTTCTTTGAAAACTATTCTTCATCTTTTCTATCAAATTGACTTAAAAATCTAATATCATTTGTATATAAATATCTCATATCTGTTATTCCATATTTAAACATTGCTATTCTGTCTATTCCTGTTCCAAAAGCAAATCCTGAATACTTATTTGGATCATACCCATTCATTTCTAAAACGTTTGGATGAACTATTCCTGCTCCTAATACTTCAATCCAACCTGTTTGCTTGCATAGTGCACATCCTTTTCCACCACATTTAAAACATGTTACATCAACCTCATAAGATGGTTCTGTGAAAGGAAAGTAACTTGGTCTGAAACGTAACTTTGAATTCTCACCTATCAATTTTCTTACCATTACTTCAAGTGTTCCTTTTAAATCGGCAAGTGATATTTGAGTCTCTATTTTTTCTATAATTAATCCTTCTACTTGATTAAATTGATGAGAATGGGTTGCATCATCTTCTCTTCTATACGTTTTGCCTATTGTTATCATTCTTATTGGCGTTTTTTCTTTATTTGATTCCATTGTTCTAGCCTGAACAGCTGAAGTTTGAGTTCTTAATAAATATTCTGGTGTTATATAGAAACTATCCTGCATATCTCTTGCCGGATGACCCTTTGGTAAATTTAATCTTTCGAAACAGTATTCATCAGTTTCCAATTCTGGACCTGATACTACATCATATCCCATAGAAACAAATAAATCTTCTATTTCTTCAATAACTCTATTTATAGGGTGTTTACTTCCTCTTTTAATTTTTGTTGAAGGAAGTGTTATATCAATCTTCTCACTTTCTAATTTTCTATTTAATTCTTCTCTTTTATACTTTTCTTCCAGAGCGTCAATTAAATTTTCTATTTCAAATTTTACCTCATTTACTAAATTTCCTATAATAGGTCTTTCTTCCGGGGAAATTATTCCCATTCCTCTTAAAACCGAGGTCAATTCACCCTTTTTTCCTAGATATTTTATTCTTGAATTTTCAAGTTCTTGCAATGTTTTTGAATCTGCAATTTCTCTTATAGCATTTTCTTTGATTTGTTTGATTTGTTGTTTCATTTTTTACTCCTCTCATATATTTTTGGCAAATAAAAACACGAATAGATTATCCATAGGACGAATCTACTCGTGGTACCACCTAAATTTATATACTTTAATATATATCTCATTAAAGCTCTAACGTTGCAACCGCTTTGCCTACTGATTTTCAGCAAAAGTCCAAAAAAGTGAATTTTCAAATAAGTTTTTGATAAGTTTTCAACCTAGACCTATCTCTCTTTTATGTTTTCTTATTCTACTTTGCTTTTTTATTGGATATATTTACTTATCTATAATATCACTTTTAATAATTGTTTTCAAGTTTTTTTAAAAATTTTATATTAAAATATATTTTTTTCTTTTACAATTGCAGTTGACGTTACAAAATTGCAATTACTTTTTCACTTCACCTAAAATATATTTTCTTTAACACTTGCATTTTTTTACAAAATTGCACATACTTTTATAATTCGCCCAAAATATATTTTGAATTTACCTTAAAAAATTGCATTTGCTTTTTTGCTTAAATAAAATTTTAAATGCCCGCTTAACATAAGAAGCGGGCATTTAGTA
>DAOOQE010000006.1:11691-61970 GCA_035388585.1 Clostridia bacterium | reverse complement strand
ATTATTTTGGAAAATATGTAAAACATATTGAAAATAAATAACCAACTATGTTAGAATTAAAATATAAAAAAAGTAAAGTAAAAAAGGTGAAAAAAATGTATGATATTCAAAACGGAGAACTTACTAAAATTGAAAATGAATCAACAAAATTATATAGTAATCCGATAGAAAAAACTTGTGAATTAAATTCATATAATGGTTATAGAACATTTTATTTAGAACCTGGCGATGGTTACAACATTGGCAGTTTATTTGCTTTTCCAGAAAATTGTAGTATAGAAGATATAGAAGAAAAAAGTTTTAGAGAAATGATTCTTAGGCAAAATATAAATCAAAAACTGTTTTTAGATAAAAAAGAATACATTTTTTCAATGCTACCACAATTTCAAAAACTTATAGATGAAATAAAGGAAACAAAATCACCTGCGTTTATGCCTTTATTACCGCCAGAATCAGAAACAGGATATGATTTTCAAAACTTATCATTTGAGTGTTTAAATAATGAACAATGTAAATATGATTATATTCATAAACAAATAGCCAACTCATTTGATATGGCAAGATTTCAGATTGCAAGATTAACAAACAAAAATGTTCCGGAAAAATGGTTCTTGTATGGAAAAGATAGAACATGTACTGGTTTATTTAGATTATGGAGTCTGTGCCCAGAAAAAACTAGTGCTGTATGTTGTAATAGTTGTATTGATGATATTGTTTTGCCTATTATGATACATAAAAACGAAAATATGAATTATCCATATGGATTTGGTAATTATAAAGAAATAACAGGTATAGATGGAGATAATCCAGAAGTGCTTTCAAATTACAGAGATACAGATGTATTATATATAGGAAATAGCTTTGATTTAGAGAAACAAAAACATGAAGAGCAAATAAGATCAAAACTAAAAAAATTTAAATTTCAACATATTAATATAGAAAGATATGATGGTACAAAAGTTGTTGATTTTTCATATTTTTATCAATTTAGAAGTGAAATATATAAAGAAACATTTTTAGGAAAATTATTAAAAAAGATAAGTAGAAAAAAAGAAGAAATACTTTTATTATCTTCTTCGCCTGAAGCAGAATCTTGTTTTAGTAGTAAACCGGTTTCATCTGAACAATCAGAATATTTCGGGCAATTATCTGAAAAAGAGCTGGAGGAATATAGAATAAATTTAGAAGGTGTTCAGAAATCAAGTAGTGGAATTGCGAAAAAGAGATTAGCAAGTGTAATGGCTAAAAGTATTCAAGAAAAATCAATGGTGGAATAAAACATTCAAATAAATAATATGAATGTTTTTTCTTTATCAGACTAAAAAATATTGACTTTTTAACAAATTCAATGTAATATAATATAGTATAATTTAATGGTTATATGCTATACAGATGAGATAGCATGAGGAGGAATTAATTTATGGGAGAAGTTATAGTTATAACATCAGGAAAAGGTGGAGTAGGAAAAACAACAACAACAGCCAATTTAGGTTCAGCATTAGCACTAAATGGAAAAAAAGTTGTTTTAGTTGATACAGATATAGGTTTAAGAAATCTAGATGTTGTAATGGGACTAGAAAATAGAATAGTTTATGATATAGTAGATGTAGTAGAAGAAAAATGTAAGTTAAGACAAGCATTAATAAAAGATAAACGTTTTAATGAGTTGTTTTTACTACCAGCAGCTCAAACTAGAGATAAAAGTGCTATAGATGAAATACAAATGAAAGAAATAACATCAAAATTAAAAGAAGATTTTGATTTTGTTTTAGTAGATTGTCCTGCAGGTATAGAACAAGGTTTTAAAAATGCAATAGCCGGAGCTGATAGAGCTTTGGTTGTTACAAATGCAGAAATATCTTCTATTCGTGATGCAGATAGAATAATAGGATTATTAGAAGCAGCAGAAATAAAAAATCCAGAATTAATTATAAATAGGCTAAGACCTAATATGGTTAAAAGAGGGGAAATGATGGATGTTGAAGATATAGTTGACTTATTATCTATTGACTTAATAGGCGTAATCCCAGATGATGAATTTATTATTACTCAAACAAATAAAGGAGAGCCAGCAGTATCAAATAGAAAATCACCTTCAGGAAGAGCTTATATAGAAATAGCAAGAAGAATATTAGGCGATAATATTGAAGTTACAATTCCAGGAAGGGATGAAGGATTTTTTGATAAAATATCTGGCTGGATTAGAAGAAAATAACTAATAACGGAGGTATAACATGTGGGAAAATGTTTTGAATTTTTTCAAAAATATTAGCAAAAAGGAAATAGATGATAAATCTAAGACTGCTGCAAAGGAAAGATTGCATTTAGTATTAATGCAAGATAGAGCAAATGTTTCCGCAGATTTTCTTGAACTTATGAAACAAGAAATAATAGATGTAATCAAAAAATATATAGAAGTAGATGAAAATGAAATAGATGTTAGGTTAACTAATAAAGCTAATACAGACGGAACTACCGGAGCCCCAGCGTTATATGCTAATATACCAATAATGAGTTTAAAAAATGAAGCTAAGAAAGCAAGCAATGATGTTATAAAAAGAGAAGAAGAATTTAAAAAAGCTGCAGAAAAAGCAATCAGGGCAGAAAAGAAAAAATCAGCTAGAATTAAGAAAAAAATTGAAATAACAAAAGATAAAACAGATACAGTACCTAATAAAAATAGTAGTTTAAAAACAAAAAGTAAAGAGATTATTGATGGAAAAGATAGTAAAACAGCGGCAGCAAAAGCAGCATTCAATAAAATGACTTCTAAAATTAAATCAATGCAAAAATAGAAAATGAGGTCGATATGAAAAATAGAATATTAAAAAACATTGAATGGATGATTTTAATATGTGTTTTTGTACTAATAGGGATAGGATGTACTGCTTTATATTCAGCAACATTAAATTCGGGTGGAGATGAATTAATAAAACAACTTATTTGGTTGGCATTTAGTATACCAATAATGATAATAATAATTTTTATAGATTATGAAGCAATAGCTAAAATATCTCCAATATTATATTTTGGAATGATAATATCGCTTATATGTGTGTTGTTCACTAATCCTATAAATGGTGCAACAAGCTGGTTCAACATAGGACCAGCTTCTATTCAGCCGTCAGAATTTGCTAAAATTGTTGTTGTAATTACAATTGCATATATTATAACAAAAATACAAAAAAATGGGAAAAAAGAAATAAGTAATCCTATGAAATTATTTGGGGTATTAATAATTTTAGTATTTCCTATTTTTTTCATAATAATGCAACCTGATTACGGAACAGCAGCCAGTTTTATAATTGCAACAATACTCATGTTATTTGTTGCAGAATTAGATAAAAAATATATAATAATTGCTATAATAATATCTGCTATCCTAATTCCAGTAATTTATTTAAATGTTTTACCATCACATGCGAAAACTAGGATAGATGTATATTTAAACCCGGAAATAGACCCAAGAGGAACTGGTTATAATATAATTCAATCTAAATTAGCTATAGGATCAGGACAATTATTTGGGAGTGGATTTACAAGGGGAAATCAAACACAATTGGGATTTTTATACCCAAAAACTACTGATTTTATTTTTTCTGTTATAGGTGAAGAATTTGGTTTTATTGTTTCATCAGGAGTTATTGTATTATATATTATTCTTATAACACGAGGTGTATATATTGCAAAAACTGCAAAGGATAATTTAGGCTCATATATTGCGATTGGTATAACAGGAATATTTTTGTTTCACATGATAGAAAATATTGGTATGACAATGGGTTTACTACCAATAACAGGTGTTCCTCTTCCATTTGTAAGTTATGGAGGAAGTTCATTATTAACAAATCTTGTTTTAATTGGACTATTATTAAATATAAGTGGAAGAAGAAAAAGAGTGATCTTTAAATAACATTCAGATATATAATAAAGGGGAAAAAATATGGAAGTAAAGCCGTTAATAATTGGAAATGTAAAATTAAAAAACAATGTTATATTAGCACCGATGGCTGGTATAACAGATAGACCATTTAGATTAATATGTGAAAAATTTAATCCAGGCATGGTTTGTACAGAGATGATAAGCAGTAAAGGATTATATTACAATGATAAAAAGACTAAACTTTTATTAAATATGAAAGATGAAAAAAGGCCAATTTCAGTTCAAATTTTTGGAAATGATATAGTATCTTTAAAATATGCTGCGAAATATGTGAGCGATTATGCTGATATAATAGATATAAATATGGGATGTCCGGCTCCAAAAATAGTTAAAAATGGTGATGGTAGTAAATTATTATTAGATTTAGATTTAATAGAAAAAATAGTTACAGAAGTTGTAAAATCCGCATCAGTTCCAGTTACAGTAAAAATAAGAAAAGGTTGGGATAATAATAATATTGTTGCAGTCGAGGCAGCAAAAATTATTGAAAAAGCTGGAGCATCAGCAATAACAATACATGGAAGAACAAGAGACGAATTTTATTCTGGAAAAGCAGATTGGGAAATAATAAAAAAGGTAAAACAAGCTGTTAAAATACCTGTAATTGGCAATGGAGATATAAAATCTATACATGATGCAAAAAAAATTTTTGAAGAAACAGGTGTTGATGGAATAATGATTGGAAGAGCAACACTTGGAAATCCATGGATATTAAAAGAAATAATAGAAAACAAGGAATATAATGTATTAGAAGAAGAAAAGCTAAAAACTATGTTAGAACACATAGAGCTTGTAATATCTGAAAAAGGTGAGAATACAGGAATTAAAGAAATGAGAAAACATATTTCTTGGTATATAAAAAATACGAAAGATGCCAGCAGAATAAGAGAAAAAATAAATTCAATACAAAATATAGATGAGTTAAAAAAATGCTTAATAGAATATTTTACAACATTATGATTGAGTTTTCTAAAATATTAAAGAAGAATAATAATATATAAAATAATAATATTATAGTTATGAATAAATATTTTAAAAAAGAAAAATTATTGGTGCTATGAATAAATATTAAAAAATGAATATTTATTATAGTTATGAACAAACATTTTAAAAAAATAATAGTTATTATAGCTATGAATACATATTTAAAAAATGAATAATTATTATAGTTATGAATACATATTTATAAATAGGTTTAGGCCTATTTTTTTGTTATGTTATATCTTGTAATTAAAAATCTTATAACTGTTGGAAGTTATATTATTTATAAGATTATATTATTTATAAGTTTATAAGATTATATTATTTATAGGTTTATAAGATTAAATTATTTATAAGTTTATAATATTATTTGATTTATATATATTGAAAATTGTTTTATTTATAAGTGCATAAGTAAAATAAGTATTTTATTAAAAGATGCAAAATTAATAGAATTATTTATAAAATGGTTTATAGGTGTATCCGAAAATCTAAATTGCCAACACATATAGAAATAGAATCCAAAAAAAAATGGTTTAAAAGAAGATTTGGTAATTTTAGCAGAACAAATAAGAACAATAGATAAGAGCAGATTAAAAGATAAAATAGGACATATAGAAGATAATGAGTTAATGAACAAAATAAATAATGCATTAGGAGTAAGTTTTGGTTTATAAAGTATTGTAAAATCTAAAAAAATATAATATAATTTGTTTTAGTAAAGAGGAGATTGTTATAATAAAAATCTCCTTCTTTCTAAGTTTTAAAATGGAGGAAAAAATGATATCGGAAAAAGGAATAAGTTATATAAAATTATTAATGATTTTTTCAATTGTAATGATTATTGGGATATTAATTGCAGTATATATTGCCGGTTTTTTTAAGAAAGGAACGCTTGAAGATACTAAAACAAATATGTTATTAATACAGTCAAAAGTAAAAGTTATTAAAGGTGATAGTGATATAAATGCTGATGCAGCTGTACTTTTAGGAAAAAAAGTATCAGAACCTGATATTCCAGAAGAAGTTAAAAATTTCTTAAATATAGGAGTTATTTCTCAAATTGAATATGATTATTATTACATATTAAACCAAGAGACTCTAAATGAAATGGGATTAGAGGATATTAAATTAAAAAAAGGGACATACTTTATTGTTAATTACACAAATTATGAGGTTATATATACAGATGGATATACAAATGAGTATAATAATACGTATTATAAATTATCAGAGATACAAGATTTGGTATATTAAATAAAATATGAAATGGAAAAAATAATGACAGAAAAAGAATTAGAAAGACTAAACAATATTAAAAAAATAGATAATGATTTATTTGCCCAAGGATATAATTTTATTTGTGGAATAGATGAAGCAGGTAGAGGACCTTTAGCAGGACCAGTTGTAGTAGCAAGCTGCATAATGCCAAAGGATTCAATGATAGAAGGAGTAAATGATTCAAAAAAAGTTTCGGAAAAAAAGAGAGAAAAATTATATGATATAATAACTAAACAAGCAATAAGTTACAGTGTTGGAATTGTTGATCAAAATGAGATAGATAGAGTAAATATCTTAAATGCAACTAAAGCAGGATTGACAGAATCAATAAAGGGATTAAATATAAAACCAGATATCATATTAGTAGATGCACTAACAGGTATTGATACATGTGAGATCCCATATAATTCAATTATAAAAGGTGATACTAAAAGTTATTCTATAGCTGCAGCATCAATTATTGCGAAGGTTACAAGGGATAGAATAATGAAACAATGGGATGAGTTGTATCCAATATATGGTTTTGAAAAACATAAAGGGTATGGAACAGCAATACATATAAAGGCAATAAAAGAAAATGGAATATGTCCATTACACAGATTAAGTTTCGTAAAAAATTTCATTAATAGGAGAGATACATTATGAGTATTTTAGACATTATAGCAAAAAAAAGAGACAAGGAAATTTTAACTAAAGAAGAAATAGAATTTTTTATAAAAGAATATACAGCAGGTAATATAACAGATTATCAGGCTGCTGCATTAATAATGGCAATTTATATAAATGGTATGAATGATCAAGAAATAACAGATTTAACTGTTGCAATGGCTTATTCAGGAGAAATTCTAGATTTATCTGAATTAGGAGAAAATATTGTTGATAAGCATAGTACAGGAGGAATTGGAGATAAAATCACATTAATTCTTATGCCTGTAATAGCATCATTAGGTATACAGGTTGCGAAAATGTCTGGAAGAGGTTTAGGGTTTACTGGAGGAACAGCAGATAAACTAGAATCAATACCAGGTTATAATATTAATATAAATGTACAAGAATTTATAGAAAATGTTCAAGATATTGGGATTTCTTTAATGAGTCAAACATTAGATTTAGCACCCGCAGATAAGAAAATATATGCTTTAAGAGATACAATTTCGTGTGTTGATAATATTCCTCTTATTGCATCAAGTATAATGAGTAAAAAAATAGCTTCAGGTGCAGACAAGATTGTTATAGATGTAACAGTTGGCAGTGGGGCATTTATGAAAAGAGAATCTGAAGCTAGAAAATTGGCTGATAAAATGATTAAAATTGGAAAATTAGCTGGTAAAGAAGTTGTTTGTGTTTTAACAGAAATGAATCAGCCAACAGGTTATTCAGTTGGAAATACATTAGAAGTTATAGAAGCTGTAGAAGCACTAAAAGGTAAAATGCAAGAAGATATTAAACAAATAGTTTTAGCTCTTGGTGCACAAATAATTAAGCTAGCAGGTAAAGGGGATAATATCGAGGAAAACAAATTAAAAATACTAGAAAATTTAAATAATAATAAAGCATTTGATAAATTTATAGAATTAGTTGAAAATCAAGGTGGAGATACTAGCTATATAAAAAATATTGAAAAATTTAAAACAGCTGAATACATTATTCCAGTAATTTCTGATAAAAGAGGTTTTGTTAAAAAAATGAATGCAGAAGAAATAGGAAAAATTTCGTGTGAGCTAGGTGCAGGAAGAATAAAAAAAGATGATGCTATTGATCATCAAGTAGGAATTATTATAATGAAAAAAATCGGAGATAGAATAGAAGAAGGAGATACATTAGGATTTATCCATGCTAATACTTTAGAGAAAAGAAATAGTTTTGTAGAGAGATTAAAAAACTGTTATGAATTTACTGATAAATATCCAATTAAACCAAAACCAGTATTAGGAATTATGGAATAGGATTAGAAATTTAAAATTAATGTAAAAAAATCAAAACAAAATGGAATAAGATAAAAAATTATAAAGTTATGTAAAAAAATCAAAATAAGATAGAATGAGAGAAATAATTTAAAAGTTAATATAAAAAAAATTAAAATAAAAAGGTTAATCTAAATTTAATTAGATTAATCTTTTTATTTTATAAAAAAATATTTACTATTTTCAAAAATAATTTAACGTTCATCTTTAAAACTATTATTAGAATGAGATGGTTGTTCTGATTGTGAATTTGTTATAGTTTTAGTTGATATGTTTTCACACTCTTTTTTTTCAGTACTATTATAAGAATTTAATTTCATATTAGGGTATCTTTCGCCAATTACAGTACACATTCCTGTCCAAAGAGATCTTACTAAATATTGTTTACTAGGTAATGAGTATGGTTCAGGATAATTATCTATAAAATAAGAAATAGAATCATTTAATGCAATATTTAATGGTACTATTGTTTCTTTACTGGTAATTTTGTTTACTTTTAAATCATGTTTTTGATCAATACAATTTTCAGAAAGCTCATTAATAATATTATTTAGTTCTGAACAAACTCCAGACTTTTTTGCAGTTACAATATCTAGAATTCTTTGGTTTGTTTTAGCATTGTCAAGTATTTTTACTATTTCTTCTTCTGGAATAGTAAAATCACCTTTTTGAATAGAAATTAGTTTGCCTCCATATGATATTAGGTAGTTTCCGGAGTCGTGTATAAAATCAGAATAATCTATATTTGAACGAAGTCCATATACTATATGACTAAATAACTCTGAAATTTTTTGATCTGTTTTAACATGTGTTATAGTATCATTAGATAATTTTAAATGTACTAAATCAAAAAGTTGAACACTTATTTTTTGCTCGGGTTTACTTTTTATTTCTGAACATAAATAGTTTTTAAAATATGTCTTAGAGAATTCTCCTGTAAGAGGATCTCTAATTAAAAATTTTAAAACATTTTCTAACTCTTGTGGATTTAACTCATCATAATCTGTAAAATCATATTCATTATTTATTAATTCGTGTATTGCATAGGCTGATTCTTTAGAAATACCAAGATACTCCAAAAAAGTATCATTAGAAATTAAGGTGTTTTCTAAGCGTTCCATATATAAATCTAAAGGAGTATCAGCATTTTCAAATCTATTTAGAATTATATCTATTAAACTATTACTTAAAACCTTAAAGTACGAATTTGGTAAGGAAACAGATTTAGAAGTACCTTCATTTAATCTATAATAATTAAAATATTTTCTGAAATCATTTATTATTTTATCATTAAGAATTTCTTCTTTGGAAAGAAATTCATTTTGTTGGGAAATGTGTTTTTTTCTTCCAACATCTAACTCAGCAAGATTATACAATTCCTTAAATGTCGGATAAATATTTGAGTCCATTGCGCTCATTGTTATATTTAAACCATAAAGTTTATCATGATTATGATCTAGTGTATCAACAATATTTATTATTAATTCATCCCAATCTTTTTTTGATAGTGAAGTGCTTAAAAAAATAAATTCATCTCCAGCTGCTCTCGCAATTGAGGTGTTTTCAGGTAGTAAGTCTTTTATAATTCTAAGACTATCATACATTGCTTTGTCACCTACTGGAATAGAGTATTTATCATTTAGAGCTCTTAATCCATCAAAATCCCCAAAGGCCAAACTAAATAAAGAGTCAGTATTATTCTCATGCATACTATACAATACGCTACTTAAATATTGTTTAGAGAATATACCAAGATTCTTGAATTTTGTGTCATATATAAAATTTTTTATCATTTGTACCAATTCTAAATTATTTGTCGAATTCTTAATCAAAATAAACACCTCTAAATAATTATTGTCTGATAGTAGATAAATTATAACATAAAAAATAGTGTTGTAAATAGATTTTATTATAAATGTATTCATTTTTTATATAATTTATGATAAACTAAGTTGATTAAATATAATAGAAATAATAAGAGGTAAATATGGAAAAAATTGTACTAGATAAAATAGATTCATTTGATTTAAAACATATTTTTGATTGTGGACAGTGTTTTAGATGGAATAATGAAATAGATGGTTCATATACAGGTATAGTGTACCAATATGTTATTAACATAAAAAACACAGAAAAAAATAAAGTAGAAGTAAAATTTTATGCAAATGAAAATATTACACAAAAAGATATGCTGGAATTTTGTTCGAAATATTTTGATCTTGAAAGAGATTATAAAAAAATAAAACAAGAATTATCAGTAATTGATGAAAATATGAAAAAAAGTATAGATTATGGTGATGGTATAAGAATTTTGAATCAAGACTTGTGGGAAACTGTTATTTCATATATTATATCAGCAAATAATAATATACCAAGAATAAAAGGGATTATAGAGAATTTATCGAAAAATTTTGGTAATAAAATTGAAGTGGAAGGCAAAGAATATTACACATTTCCAACACCTTATCAGCTTTCAAAGGCTACGGTTTCGGACTTAAGGCAATTAGGTTTAGGGTTTAGAGATATAAGAGTTTATGAAACAACACAAATTTTTTTAAATAATAAAATCGAAATAGAAAATTTAGGTATGAAAACAACAAAAAAATTAAAAGAGATATTAATATCATTACCAGGTGTTGGTCCAAAAGTAGCAGATTGTATATTATTATTTTCTTATCTTAAAAGAACAGAAGTATTTCCTGTTGATGTATGGATAAGACGTGTGATTAATGATTTATATTTAAAATGTGAAGATGAAAATAAAATAAACAATAAAGATATTGAAAAATTAGCAAATGAAAAATTTGGGGATTTAGCTGGTATTGCACAACAATATTTATATTATTGGAAAAGAGATCAAAGATAAATTGTGTATATTAAATAAGGTTTTAAAAGTAAAAAAGTATCAAAGATAAATTGTGTATATTAAATAAGGATTTAAAAGTAAAAAAGTATCAAAGATAAATTGTGTATATTAAATAAAAATTTAAAAGTAAAAAAGTATCATGGAGAGAATTTAATTAGGAGGAGAAAATGAGTTTCAGAATTATATATGGAAAATCAGGAACAGGGAAAAGTGAATATATTTTTGAAGAAGTAAAAAAAAATATAAATGGAGATAATAAAATATATATTATAACACCAGAGCAATTTTCTTTTTCTGCAGAAAAAAGACTCGTCGAAAAAATTAATTCAGGTGCGGTTGTTAATGCTGAAATAATAACATTTAATAGTTTAGCACATAAAGTTATGAATGAAGTTGGAAAAGAAAAAAAAGATTTGTTAACAATTAGTGCTAAATCTATGTTGATTTATGATTTGTTAACAAAACAAAAAAAATCATTAAATTTTCTTGGAAAGTCAGATCAAAATATAGACTTGATTTTAAAGCAAATAACAGAATTTAAGAAAAATATAATTACCCCAGATGATCTCGAAAATTCTATGAAAACAATTAATAACGATTATCTTAAATTAAAAATGAATGATATTTTGAATTTATATAAAGGATATGAAAATAGTATTAAAAACAAATTTATTGATGAAAATGATATATTAACAATTTTGAATGAAAAATTAGATGAAACAAAGATTTTTAATGACGCATTAGTATATATGGATGAGTTTAATAGTTTTACAAAACAGGAATATAATATTATAGAAAAAATAATGAAAAAAGCAAAAATATTAAATATAAGCATTTGTTCTAATTCGATAGATTTTATTGATTGTCCTGTGTCTGATTTGTTTTATGAAAATAAACATACAGCAAATAACTTATTATTGATTGCAGAAAAAGAAAATATTCCTATTGAAGACCATGTTAATTTTAAGATAATGAGTAAATATAAAAATAAGGAATTAGAACATATTGAGAAAAATCTATATGCTATTCCATATATAAAAGAAGAAAGCGATCAAAATATAGAAATATTTTTAGCAAATAATCAATATTCAGAAATAGAACATCTTGCATGTAAAATTATTAATATTGTTAAAAATGACAAAACAAGATATAGAGATACATCAGTAATTACAAAAAATTTGGATACATATGCAAATTTAATTAAAGTTATTTTTGAAAAATATAATATACCTTTTTATATTGACAATAAAAAAGATTTGAGTCAGAATATGCTAGTTAGATATATTTTTTCAATATTAGATATATTTTCTAATAATTGGTCTTTTGAATCAGTTTTTAATTATATTAAAACAGGATTTGTGGAAATAAATAAAGCTGAACTTTTTGAGTTTGAAAATTATTGTCTCAAATGGGGTATAAAAAATGAAAAATGGTATGAAGGTGATTGGGATTTTGGAGATATTAAACAATCAAATATAAATAAAATTAATACTATTAAAGATATTAGAAACAGAATTGTTTTACCATTAGTAGAATTGAAAAATAATATTAATAATAATGATAATATTGAAAATATTACAATGAAAATATATGAATTTTTATTAAAGAATAATATAACATCAAAAATTGAGCAAAAAGCAAATCAATTATTAAATATTGGTGAGGAAGAACTTGCTTCAGAATACATAAATAGTTGGAAGATTTTAATTGATGTATTTGATGAAATAGTCTTGATTTTCGGAAAAGAAAAATTAAATTTTGAAAAATATATGAATATACTTAGAATTGGATTAGATAAAAGTGATTTGTCTAAACCGTTTGAAACACATGATAAGGTAATAGTAGGAGATATTGATATATCAAGAAGTAATAAAATAGAAAATGTTTTTATTATTGGATTAAATGATGGAATGTTTCCAAGTGTAAATAAAACTGAAGGATTTTTTAATGATTCTGATAGAGAATGTTTAAAAAACAGTGGAATAGAATTTACAAAAGGTACAATTGAAAGACTATATGAAGACAATTTTAGTAACTATAAGGCATTCACTGTTGCTGAAAAAAGATTATACTTATCATATTCATCATCTGATTCGGAAGGAAAATCTTTAAGACCTTCAAGTTTAATAACAAAAACAAAAAAACTATTTCCAAATATAAAAGAACAAAGTGATATTATTATAAAACAATCAGAAATTTTATCAGAAAAAAATGCTTTTGAAGAATTGCTTAATCAAATTAGAGATTTAAATGATGGAAAAATAATTGAACAAAAATGGTATATAGTTTATAAATTATTTAAAGAAAATCCGGAATGGAGTATAGAATTAAATAATGCATTAGAAGCCATAAAATATAAAAATACTTCAGAAAATATAATAAAAGAAAATATAGAAAGATTATATGGAAACAGCTTATCAACAAGTGTTTCAAGACTTGAGCAATACAGATTATGTCCGTTTTCATATTTTTTGAAATATCAATTAAAAATATCGGATAAAGATGGATTTAAAATAAAAGCTGTTGATACAGGAACATTTATGCATGATATCATAGATCAATTTTTTGAATATATAGAAAAAAATCTAATAGAAATAAGAAATGTTAAAGAAACCGAAATAAATAATATAGTAGATAATATTGTAAATGAGAATCTAAAAAATGATAAGTATTATATTTTTTTAAGTACCGCGAAATATGAGTTTTTAACTCAAAGGTTAAAAAAAGTTATTATTAAATCATTAAAATATATTATAGAGAGCATTGAATTTAGTGATTTCGAAATATTGGGTAATGAAATAGAATTTAAAAACGGTAAAAAATATGAACCAATAAAATTCAACTTAGATAATGGGATCGATATTGAAATCACTGGTAAGATTGATAGAGTGGATATTGCAAAATTCAAAGGTGAAAAATATGTAAGAATAATAGATTATAAATCTTCTATAAAAGATATAGATTTAAATGAAGTATATGAAGGACTACAGCTTCAATTATTAACATATTTAGATGCAATTTGCAAAAAAGAAGAGTTATTACCTGGTGGGGTTTTCTATTTTAGCTTAGTTGATAATATAATAAAATCAAATGGAAAATTATCCGAAGATGAAATAAATGAAAAAATTCGTGAGCAATATAAGATGAAGGGTTTAATTATAGATGAACCAGATATTGTAAAACTAATGGACAAAAATTTGGAGATAAATGGAAAATCAAAAATAATTCCGGCAGGCTTGGTAAAAGATGGTTCAATTAAAAAAACAAAATCAGTTATTTCGAAAGAAGAATTTGAATATCTTAAAAACTATATGACAAAAATAATTAAGCAAATTGCTAGTGAAATTTTAGATGGAAATATAGAAATTAAACCAAACAAAAAGAAAAAGATTAGTCCATGTGGATTTTGTGAGTATAAGTCGATATGTAATATAAATATTTTGTAAAGTTGAATTAAAAATAGATTCAACATACGAATAGATAATGCATAATTTAATATAAATATTTAATAAAGTGGAGTTAAAAACAAATTTAACAAATGAATATATAATTCATAATGCAATATAAATATTTTGTAAAGGGGTGTTGAAAATAGATTTAACAAATGAAACGATTATTCATGTAAAAAAAGATGGGGTTGAGTATATACAATTTAGGAGATTATTAGATTTTAAGGATTTGGTACATGCATATGCAATAAAACCTAAAAGTTTTAGAACATCAGATACAACTTTAGAAAAAAAAGATTATAAAAAAGCGATAGAAAATTATAAGGATTTGTGCAGAGAATTAAAACTAGATATAAATAAACTTGTAAAACCAAACCAGAACCATACAAAAAATGTAGAGAGTGTTTTTGAAATTAGAGAAAGTGATATAGCCCAAACCCATAAAAAAACTGATGGATTAATAACAGATATTAAAGATAATGTTCTTGTAACAACAAATGCAGATTGCATTTTACTTTTATTATATGATTTTAAAAAAAGAGTAATTGGAAATATTCATTCAGGGTGGAGAGGAACAGTAGATGAGATTGCAAAAGTTTCAATAAATAAAATGATAAAAGATTACAATTGTAAACCAGAAAATATTATATGTTGTATATGTCCAAGTATTAGAAGTTGTCATTTTGAAGTTGAAAAAGATGTAAAAGAAATATTTCAAAACCAATTTTGTGATATGGAAAATATTGGTGAAATTATTAAATATAAAGGTACAAATATTCAAAAAAATGGAGAAAAAGTTGACAAATGGCTAATTGATACTGTACTTATAAATAAAACTATATTAAAACAATGTGGAGTAATTGAAGAAAACATAATAGATTCTGGTATTTGCAGTGTTTGCTTTTCAGATAATATTCATTCATGTAGAGTGGAAGGAAAAGACAGTTTTGGGTTAAATACTGCCATAATTAGTTTGAAATAATAATTTTTTAAAAAATTAGAAACATAATTATAGATTAAAATTTTAAAAAATATTTTAGTATTTTATTAACAGATATAGTTTAAGTTTATCAAATTTATAAAATACTATGCAATTTATTAATAAATATAGTTTTGGTTTATCAAATTAAAAAAATATTATAAAATTCTATAAAAAAATATAGTATTTGTTTATTATTTTAATAAACAAAACATTATGATATAGAAATAACAAACAAAATATAATTGTATTGCATTAACAAGTGAGGTGTTAAAGTATTATATTAAATGTAAAGGTTCTGATAAATGAAATATAAATTCGAAGGAGATGGAATAATGGAAAAAAGTATTAATGAAAAAACTATTGAATGTTTAAATTGTAAAAGCAAGCCCTGTACAAAAGGTTGCCCACTAGGTAATAATATGCCTGAAGTTATAAATTTAATTAATCAAAACAAAATTGAAGAAGCTTATAGAGAATTGGAAAAAACAACTTTGTTGCCAGCAATATGTGGTAGAATATGTCCTCATATGAGTCAGTGTATGGGTAAATGTATAAAAGGAATAAAAGGAGAACCAGTTTTAATAGGACAAATTGAAACATTTATAGGAGATAATGCAATAAAAAATAAGTGGATTTTTAAAAAAGGAGAGCAAAAGAATAAAAAAATAGCAATTATTGGAAGTGGACCAGCTGGTCTAACTTGTGCAGGTTTTTTAGCAATAAAAGGTTATGATGTTACAATTTACGAAAAAAATAGTGAGTTAGGTGGATTATTGAGATATGGAATACCAGAATTTAGACTAGATAGAGAAAAGCTTAAACAATCTATAAATAGAATACTTGAATTAGGTATAAAAGTGAAATGTGGTTTTGAACTAGGAAAAAATCTTGAGATGAATGAATTAGAAAGTATGTATGATGGAATTTTTATAGCAATTGGTGCAAATATACCTTGGAAAATGGAAATCGAAGGTGAGGATTTAGAAGGTGTTTATGGAGGTAATACATTATTATATAAATTAGAAAATGGAGAAATAATACCAGATTTTAAAAATAAAAGTGTTGCAATAATTGGTGGCGGAAATGTAGCTATGGATTGTGCTAGAACAATTAAAAAGTTGGGTGCAGGAAATGTAAAAGTAATATATAGAAGAGAAAGAGAGCAAATGCCAGCAGAAAAAAATGAAATTGAAGATGCAATAGAAGAAGGTATTGAATTTTTATTTAAAAATAATATTGTTAAAATAATAGGTAGTAAAAAAGTAGAGAAAATAGAATGTATAAAAACCGAATTAATTAAAAAACAGGATGATGATAGATTAACTCCTATTAATATAGATAATAGTAATTATGAATTAGATATTGATTATATTGTGATGGCAATAGGTTCACAAACTGAAAAAGAAACTCTTATTAAATCAAATTTAGAATTGGACAAATATGGTTATATAAAAGTTGATGAAAATTTTAAAACATCTAACAAAAAAGTTTGGGCAGGTGGAGATGTTATAGGGTCAAGAGCAACAGTAGCATGGGCTTCGTATTTCGGAAGAACCGTTGCTGAAAATATTGATAAATCATTTTAAATATGTTATAATTTATCTCATATATCCTTATAATTTAAATAGTTAATTAATGTTTAAAGAAAGGAGAGCTAAAAATGAGTATATCGCAATTAATAATCACTAGTATTTGTGTAACCGTAGTGCTATTCTATAGAAGGGTAGTTAAAAAGCGGTTGCAGGTGCAGTCCTATAAAAGGACTATAATAGAGCTAAAAGATATTTATATCAGATATGAAAACCTTTTAGCTTCAAAAGAAAAATCAGAAAATGACATGAATAAACTTTTTGGAGAAAAAAAGACTACTAAGTATAGCATTGATATTTGTTTTTACAAAATCAAATTTTCTTCAATGGAGGAACTAAGAAAGGGAATTTCTGATTTTTGTATCGAATTACAGATAAAAAAAGAATTATTAGAAAAATTGCATAATCAGTATCTGTTTTCGGAAGAATATGAAAAAATCATTAAAAATATTATTTTGTCAGTCCGTAGATTAATGTGGCAAAATAATGAATCGTGGACACCTAATTAATAATTATTAGAAAGGGGATTACCATGGGAATAAAATGTATTTTAGTAATTGTACTTGCAGCAATCTTATTAATAGCAAACTGTCTAATGATTTTTAAGGCATTAAGAATTTCAAAAGAAGCTAAAAAGCTTTTAGAGATTCAGAAGTTTATAGAAAAAGTTACATTTCTATATTTTTTCTACAAAAATATAGAATGTAAATTAGAATTTAAGGAAGTAAACTTAATAAACAAAGGATTTGGATTTGCTAATATAAACAAAAAAATTATTTCAAATGCAAATAATCCTGAAGAACTAAGAAATTTATTGATCAAAACTAGTAATGAATTAGTTCGAGAAGCAAAAAATCTCGAATTAAACCATGGAAAATCAGACGTAATTAAAAAAAGTTTAAAATTGCTTGATGCAATTATAAACAATTCAAAGAAAGAAATTTTCGAGGTGATTTCTAATGCTAAGTAATGAGTTTTTATTTTTAGGAGCATTAATGTTTTCAATTTCAATGATATCAGCAAACAGCATAATTCAGAAAAACAACAAAAATCAGAAAGAAAAAGAAAAAAAACTGAAAAATCTCAATTTTGAGATAAGAAGAGAATTGCTTAATATTCGGAATAATATAACAAATATAATTAGGCAAAATGATTCTTTAAAAGCAGATGAAATTTTGAAAATAAAAAAATATTCATTAGAACAAAAAGAAGAAATAGTAAAATTATTTCAAGACTTGTTTGAAAAAGAGGAGATTATTCTTGAAAGCTTAGAAAACAATGCACTTGAATTATTTAACTACAACAAAGATTTTAAGCAGTATGAACATAACATGAATTTAGTGAGTACTGCAAAAGAATATAGACTTTTTGTAGAAAGTTTCTATTTAGCCTGAAAAAAAGAGTACCGAATGGTACTCTTTTTTTGCAAATAAAATTTAGTTTTAAATTCTATTTAATTGTTTATAAGTACCCAAGGGTACTATTTTTTGAAAATAAGTTTTATTTAAGTATAAACATTTTTTATAAAGTTTATGTTTATAATGTTGGTTATGGTAAGTTAAATACTATAGATTTTATTAGATATAGCTGAAAAATCCTGCGCAATAGCAACCATGTTATTTTACAACTATATTGTAGATTTTATTTTTAATATATATTTCTTTAATAATTGTTTTTCCATATAAATTTAATTTTATAATAGAGTTATCATGTACTATATCTTTAACTTTATGTTCTTCTAAATCAGCTAGTATTACTATAGTTGCTCTTAATTTTCCATTAATTTGAATAGGAAGATCTATAACATCATCAATGATTTTTTCTGAATCATATACCGGCCATGATTTTTCAGATATATTTGTAGATTCACCCAATAGTATGTTCAATTCTTCAGTAATATGTGGGGCAAAAGGATTTAATAATACCAAAAATGCTTTGAAGTCTGCAGTAGATATTTTTTTGAATTTATAAAACTCATTTACTAAACTCATTAATGTGGAAATACATGTATTAAATTTCATTTCCTCTATATCTTCAGAAATTTTCTTGATTGCTTTATTTAATGTTTTTTCAGTTTCAGGAGAATAAAAATCATCTTTAACTAAAATTTCTTGAAGATTCCATACTCTATCTAGGAATTTTGCACAACCACGGAAACTATCTGTAGACCATGAGGCTGTTTGGTCAAAAGGACCCATAAACATTTCATAAACTCTAAATGAGTCAGAACCATATTCAGAAATTATATCATCAGGATTTATAACATTTCCTTTAGATTTTGACATTTTTTCACCATTTGTACCTAATATCATTCCATGAGAAGTTCTTTTTTGATAAGGTTCCTTAGTAGGAACAACACCAATATCATATAGAAATTTATGCCAAAATCTTGAATATAATAAATGAAGAGTAGTATGTTCCATACCACCATTATACCAATCAACACAATTCCAGTATTCTAAATCTTTTTTTGATGCTAGAGCTTCATTATTATTTGGATCTATATATCGTAAAAAATACCAAGACGAACCAGCCCATTGTGGCATAGTATCAGTTTCTCTTTTTGCTGGTTGGCCACAATGTGGGCAAGTGGTATTAATCCAGTCAGTTTGTTTTGATAAAGGAGATTCTCCATTTTCACTTGGAGCAAAATCATCAATCTCTGGTAATGTTAATGGTAAATCTTTTTCATCTAATGGAACCCATCCGCATTTTTCGCAGTAAACCATTGGAATTGGTTCTCCCCAATATCTTTGACGTGAAAATACCCAATCACGTAACTTGTAATTAACCTTTTTTGTTCCAATATTTTTTTCTTCTAGCCAATCTAGAATTTTATAAATAGCTTCTGTTTTGTTAAGCCCGTTTAAAAAATCGGAATTTATATGTGGACCATCTTCTGTATGTGCAGATTCTTCAATATCTCCTCCATCAAGAACAGGAATAATATCTAAATTGAATTTCTTAGCAAATTCATAATCTCTTTGATCATGTGCTGGAACAGCCATAATTGCTCCTGTGCCATATGTACTTAATACATAATCAGATATCCAAATAGGAATTTCTTTATTATTAACAGGATTTATTGCCTTAAAGCCTTTTATCTCAACACCAGATTTTTCTTTATTTATTTCAGATCTTTCGAAATCAGATTTTAGTTTTGTTTTTGCTTGATAATCAGATATCTCATTTTTATTAATTATCATATCAGATAGTTTTTCTAAAATACTATGTTCTGGAGCAATTACCATATAAGTAGCACCAAATAATGTATCTGGTCTTGTAGTGTAAACAGTTATTTCTTCATTAGAATTTGATACTTTAAACTTAACTTCTGCACCCTCACTTCTACCAATCCAATTTTTTTGTTGAAGTTTAATTTTTTCTAGATAATTAACATCATCTAAGTCATCTATTAATCTTTGAGCATATTCAGTGATTTTTAACATCCATTGAGATTTTTCTTTTTGAACAACTTCACTTCCACATCTCTCGCAAACTCCGTTAACAACTTCTTCATTAGAAAGACCAACTTTACATCCAGTACAAAAGTTTATTGGCATTGTTGTTTTATATGCAAGTCCATTTTTATATAGCTGAATAAAAATCCATTGTGTCCATTTATAGTAATTAGGGTCAGTAGTATCTATTTTTCTAGACCAATCAAAAGAAATTCCTAGAGATTTTAGTTGAGATGTAAAATTAGCTATGTTTTGAGCAGTTGTTATTCTAGGATGAACTTTAGTTTTAATTGCATAGTTTTCTGCTGGTAATCCAAAAGCATCAAAACCAATAGGGTATAAAACATTATAACCTTCAAGTCTTCTTTTTCTTGCTATTATATCTAATGCTGTAAAACTTCTTGGATGACCTACATGTAGTCCTTGTCCAGATGGATAAGGAAATTCAATTAGTCCATACCACTTTTTCATAGTATAATCATTTTTTGCATTAAAAGTACCTTCAGAGTACCATTTATTCTGCCATTTTTTTTCTATATCTTTAAAATTATAACTCATTAATAATCATCCTCCCTAATAGTATATAAAAATTATACTATTATTATAAATAATATAGGTATTATACTATAAAAGTAGGCTTAAATAAAGGGGATTTTGAAAAATAAATTATTTTTTATTTGACAATTCAAAAAGAAAAAAATTGATACAATAGAGTATTGACTTTAAGAAAAATATTATGTATAATAGAAAAATAAATTATAGTATGTAGAAGATGACATGGATGGTTGAAATTACTAAAAGAGATTAAAGGTGTTACGCTGAAAGCCTTTATTAGAAAAATACAACTAATTTAACACATCAGAGTACTTTTGAGATAAAGAGGAAAAACTTATAGTTTTTCAAGCTGGGTGGCACCGCGGAAGTTATTTCGTCCCTGCAATATGCAGAGGGCGTTTTTTGTTGCAAAAAAACGTTTGAAGTAATTCTAATTAAAGAAAGGGGTAAATAAAAATGACAAAAAACAAATACAGAACACACAGATGTGATCAAATAGGAGTAGAAGACGTAGGAAGAGAAGTTAAAATAGCAGGATTTTTACAAACAACAAGAGATTTAGGGGGACTAGTATTTTTAGATATTAGAGATATGTATGGAATAACACAAGCTGTTGCTTCTGGAGATTCAGAACAAGTTGATTTTGCTTCGAGAATTCCAACTGAATCAACAGTTAGCGTTACAGGAATAGTTAAAAAAAGAGATGAAGAAACAATAAACAAAAATCTAAAAACAGGTGAAGTAGAAATTGTTATATCTGAAATAGAAATACTAGGAAAAAGAACTAAAAATCTTCCATTTGAAGTTAATCAAGATCAAGATGTAAGAGAAGATTTACGCCTGCAAAATAGATTTTTAGATTTACGTGGAGATAAATTAAAAAATAATTTAATATTAAGAGCAAATGTTATTCAATTTTTAAGAAGCCAAATGATAGAACAAGGGTTTATAGAAGTTCAAACACCTATACTTACAAGCTCATCACCAGAAGGGGCAAGAGATTATCTTGTGCCAAGCAGAGTTCACCCAGGAAAATTTTATGCATTACCACAAGCACCACAACAATTTAAACAATTACTAATGGTATCTGGAATAGACAAATACTTCCAAATAGCACCTTGTTTCAGAGATGAAGATGCTAGAGCAGATAGAGCTCCAGGAGAATTTTACCAATTAGATATGGAGATGAGTTTTGTAGAACAAGAAGACGTTTTTAAAGTTATTGAACCAGTAATGTATAATACATTTTCAAAATTCTCAGATAAAAAGATAGCAGAATATCCATTTCCAAGAATTCCATATAAAGAATCAATGTTAAAATATGGAAGTGATAAACCAGATTTAAGAAATCCACTTATAATTACAGATATAACAGATATTTTTGCTAATATAGAATTTAATGCATTCAAAAATAAAATAGTAAGAGTAATAGCTACTCATAATGTTTCTGAACAACCAAGAAGCTTTTTTGATGGTATGGCAGATTATGCAATTTCAAATTGCAGAGCTAAAGGTCTAGCTTGGTTAAGAATATTAGAAGATGGAACTTTACAAGGACCAATCGCAAAATTTATTCCAGAAGAAGCAAAAAATGAAATAATTTCAAGAACAGATTCAAAACCAGGAGATGCATTTTTCTTCATAGCTGAGCAAACAGGAATAGTTGAAAAATTGGCAGGAGAAATTCGTTCAGAATTAGGAAGAAGATTAAATTTAATTGATGAGAATATTTTTAAATTTTGTTGGATAGTTGATTTTCCAATGTTTGAATTAGAGGAAAACAACCAGATTACATTTAGTCATAACCCTTTTTCAATGCCACAAGGAGGGTTAGAAGCATTACTTACAAAAAATCCTTTAGACATAGTTGCATATCAATATGATATTGTTTGTAATGGAATAGAATTGTCATCAGGTGCTGTTAGAAATCATGATATAGAAGTAATGAAAAAAGCTTTTGAAATAGCTGGATATACTCAAGCAGATATAGAAAAAAGATTTGCTGCATTATATAATGCATTTCAATTTGGAGCTCCTCCACATGCTGGTATAGCACCAGGTGTAGATAGAATGCTTATGTTATTAGCAGGAGCAGATGCAATAAGAGATGTAATAGCATTTCCGATGAATAGCAAGGCACAAGATTTATTAATGGGCGCACCTGGAGAAGTTACAAAAAATCAACTAGATGATGTTCATATAAAAATTGATATAAAAAATAAGTAAAGGAGATGAATTTATGCAAGTAAGTAAACAAGAAATTTTGCATATTGCAAAATTGGCGAACCTAAAAATTAAAGATGAAGAAATAGAAAAATACATTTTAAATTTAGAAGATATTTTGAATTTTGCTGATATAGTAAATAATGCTCCAATAGATGGTTTAAATGAAACCATTGGGGCAAATGATAATTTTAATGTTTTTAGAAAAGACGAAATCAAAAAATTTGAAGATATTGATTTATTATTAAAAAATTCTCCAAGTCAAGAAGAGGGAATGTTTAGTATTCCTAAGGTTTTATAATAATAAAAAAAGGAGGGAAATTATGGAAATTATAGATTTAGCTGTTCATGAATTACAAGAAAAATTATTAAAAAAGGAAATAACAGTAGAACAAATAAATAAAGAATATACAGAAAGAATGAAAATAAAAGAGCCAGATGTGCAAGCTTTTGTTTCAACCTTAGAAGAACAAGCACTGGAAAAAGCAAAAGAGATTGATAGAAAAATATCAACTGGTGAAATATTAAATGATGGATTAGCAGGGATTCCAATAGGAATAAAAGATAATATTTGTATTAAAGGAACAAAAACAACTTGTAGTTCAAAAATGCTAGAAAATTTTGAAGCTCCTTATAATGCAACAGTAATTGAGAAATTAGATGAGAAAAATAGTATATATTTAGGAAAATTAAATATGGATGAATTCGCGATGGGTGCATCAACTGAATATTCCGCATTTAAGAAAACAAGAAATCCTTGGAATTTAAATACTGTACCAGGTGGATCGTCAGGCGGTTCAGCTGCAGCTGTTGCTGCAAACATGGTTCCATGGGCATTAGGTTCAGACACTGGTGGTTCAATAAGACAACCAGCATCATTTTGTGGAGTTGTAGGTCTAAAACCTACATATGGGCTAGTATCAAGATATGGAATAGTTGCATTTGCTTCATCTTTGGATCAAATAGGACCAATTACAAAAGATGTAAAAGATGCAGCAATATTATTAAATATAATTGCTGGAAAAGATGAAAAAGATACAACATCAATTACTATTGATAAAAAAGATTATACTAAGTGCTTGAAAAATGATGTTAGAGGATTAAAAATAGGAGTTCCAAAAGAGTTTTTCGGAGAAGGAATAAATCCTGAGGTAAAAGAAAAAGTTGAAAATGCGATTGAAAAATATAGAGAATTAGGAGCAGAAATTGAAGAGATTTCTTTAGATATTGCCAAATATTCGCTTGCAGCATATTATATAATTGCTTGTGCAGAAGCCAGCTCTAATTTAGGTAGATTTGATGGTATAAGATATGGATATAGAACAGAAAATTTTGAAAATCTTAAAGATATATTTGTAAATTCTAGAAGTGAAGGATTTGGAGATGAGGTAAAAAGAAGAATAATTCTTGGTACTTACGTATTAAGTTCAGGATATTATGATGCATATTATAAAAAAGCGCAACAAGTTAGAACTCTTGTAAAAAGAGAATTCGAAAATGCATTTAAAAAATATGATGTAATATTAACACCTACATCACCAACAGTAGCATATGAAATAGGAACAAAATCTAACAATCCATTAGAAATGTATTTAGCAGATATATGTACTGTATCTGTTAATATAGCTGGATTACCGGCGATTTCTATACCATGTGGAGTAGATAAAAATAATATGCCAATAGGATTGCAATTAATAGGGAATAGATTTGAAGAAGAAACAATTTTAAATGCAGCATATACATTTGAACAAGTATTTAAATTTAGAGAAAAATTTAAACCTGAGTTTAAAATCTAAGATTTGTACTTAGATTTTAAGTATTAAATTAAAATAAGAAATTAATTATAAAGTGTATAATATTAAATTATATTAATAATTCGATAATAATATAGATTTTATTGAAACTGTTAAGTAGCATAATTTTAATATATTTATAATTTAATAATCAAAACAGAGTTTATTGGAACTGTTAAGTAGCACAGTTTTATTATATTAATAATTCAATAAAAAATAGAGAGGATGATGAAAATGCCAAGAGAAGATTATGAAGTAGTAATTGGTTTAGAGGTACATGCTGAATTATCAACAAAAACTAAAATATTTTGCTCATGTCCAACTGAATTTGGAGGAAAACCAAATACACATTGTTGTCCAATATGTATGGCTATGCCAGGAACATTACCAGTACTTAATGAAAAAGTAGTTGAATATGCTGTTAAAGCTGGGCTTGCAACAAATTGTACAATCTCGCAAGATAGTAAAAACGATAGAAAAAACTATTTTTATCCAGATCTTCCTAAATCATACCAAATATCACAATTTGACAAACCCCTTTGTGAAAAAGGTTTTATTGAGATAGAAGATGAAGATGGAAATAAAAAGAAAATCGGAATTACAAGAATTCATATAGAAGAAGATGCTGGAAAATTAAATCATAGTGAATTCGGAACTGGAACATTGGTAGACTTAAATAGAGCTGGAGTTCCTTTGATTGAAACAGTATCTGAACCAGATATTCGTTCTGCAAAAGAAGCTGAACAATATTTAAGAAAAATAAAATCTATATTTGAATATATAGAAGTATCAGATTGTAAAATGCAAGAAGGATCATTAAGAGCTGATGTTAATGTTTCTGTAAGAAAAAAAGGAGCAGAGAAATTTGGAACACGTACAGAAATGAAAAATATGAATTCATTTAGATCAATTGTAAGAGCAATTGAATATGAATCAAATAGACAAATTGATGTAATTGAAGAGGGAGGGGAGATTTATCAAACAACACTAAGATGGGATGATGTATCAGGTAAAACCTTTGAAATGAGAAGCAAAGAAGATGCTCAAGATTACAGATATTTTCCAGACCCAGATTTGGTTGCAATAAGATTATCAAATGAATATATTGAAAATGTAAGAAAATCTTTACCAGAATTACCAGAAACAAGAAAAATGAGATATATAAATGAATGTGGATTAACTGAAAAAGATGCAAATTTATTAACAGCATCTAAGTATTTGTCAATTTTATTTGAAGGTGCTGAAAAAAAATGTAGGAATGCAAAAGCAGTTGCAAATTTGATTCTATCAGATATATCAAGAATTTTAAATGATAAAGATATTGAACCAGAACAAATTCCATTTACACCTGAACAATTGGCAGATGTTGTTTTACTAATAGAAAAAGGTATTATAAGTTCAGCAATTGCTAAAAAAGTTGTAGAAGAGTTGTTTGAAAATCCAATTGATCCAGAAATTATGATTAAGGAAAAAGGTTGGATTCAAATTTCTGATGAAAGTGCAATTAAAGAAATAGTATTAAAAATTATAGAGAATAATTCTCAATCTGTTTCAGATTTTAAAGCTGGAAAAGATAAAGCATTAGGATTCTTAGTAGGACAAGCGATGAAAGAAACTAAAGGAAAAGCAAATCCACAAATGTTGAATAAAATGTTTATAGAAGAATTAAGCAAATAATATTTAAAACCAGATAAGAAAATAGTACTATAAAAATAAATACTAAAAAGATATTGTAAAACTAAATAAGAAAAAGTATTATAAAATTAAATATTAAAAAGATATTATAAAATTAAATAACAAAAAGATATTGTAAAAATAAATAATAATATCTTTAAAACCCAAATTGTTAAAAAATCAATTTGGGTTTGTTTTTTTTGAAATACATTAGTTAGTATTTTCTTAATTATTTGTAATTTGGTTATAAATTTTGTGAAAAAAAAGAACCCATAAATGGATTCTTTGTGTAAAAAACTGTGCACAATTTTTTACTAATTAAGCATTAACTGCATTTAATTTTTTAGCTAAAGCAGATTTTTTTCTAGCTGCAGTGTTTTTTACAATAACACCTTTTTTACAAGCTTGATCAATTTTTCTAGTTGCTTCTGAAAATAAAGTAGTAGCATCTTGAACATTACCTGATTCAATAGCTTGCTCGAATTTTTTGATAGCTGATTTATATCCTGATTTAACCATATTATTTCTTAATGTTTTTTTCTCTATAACGCTTACACGTTTGATAGCTGATTTGATATTTGGCATTAGTTGCACCTCCGTTCATAGTAATAATAAATTATAACAAACTGTATTCTATCATAAAAAAAGGATTTTGGCAAGTACTTATAGGAAAAAAGATTCAGCATTTCACTTAAAAACGCATTTTACAAATTTTGATAAAAGGGTTGAAAAAAAACCATTTAAAGTTTATAATTAAAATATAACAAAAGATGATATATTGAATACATTAAAGGAGTGATTTTTATGAACATTAAAATAATAGGAAAAGAATTAACAACAGATTCAATTAAAGCGTACATTGAGAAAAAATGTGAAAGAATATCAAAATATTTTGAGACAGAACTAGATGTTCAAGTAACAATAAAAACAGAAGGAATAAATCAAGTTGCAGAAATACGTATATATGTAGATGGAGAAATATACATAGCTGTAACAGAAAGTAAAGATCTATATGCATCAATAGATAAGGATATTGATATATTAGAAGGTCAAATAAGAAAAATGAAAACAAAAAAAGATAAACAAAACATGAATGAAACTATCAGAATAAAAGAAAGTGTAAGTATTGATTCAAACAATTATAAAGTAGAAAAAGAAATTCTTAAAACAATTTATTATGATATAAAACCAATGACGCCAGAGGATGCAAAACTAGTATTAAGCGAAAAACCACAAAATTTATTCTTAACATTTATTAATTTAGAAACAGGAAAAGTAAATGTTATATTTAAATTAAAAGATGGGAAAAACTATGGTCTAGTTGAACCAGAAGCATAAGCTGAACTAAAAGCAAGAGGTAAAATGAAAGCTAAGTTGAACCAAAAGCATAGGCTGAACTAAAAGCATGAGGTGAAAATAAAAACTAAGTTGAACCAGAAACATAAGCTTAACAAAAAGAAAGAAATGAAAATGAAAACTAAGTTGAACCAAAAGCAAAAGATTAATTTAAAGTCTAGCTGAATAAAATACATAGTGTATAATACAATAATTACAATTGAAAAAAGTAATCTTGAAAAAAGATTCTCCTTTTTTCAATTGTATTTTTTTTAATAGAATTAAAACAGAATAAGAATATAATTAGAAAATTTTTTAAAAATAGAAAATAATAGAAAAATAAAAAAATAGAATAGAAAATAAGAATATAATTAGAAATTTTTTTAAAAAAAATAGAGAAATATAAAAATAGAATAGAAAAAAAATAGAATAGAAAAATAAAATATAAATTAAAAAGTTATAAATATATAATATAAAAAAATTCAAAAAAATAATTTAAATAAAATAATTATATATTAAAACTTCGAATTATAAATAAAGGAGAACGAAATGGATTCAAAAAAATTAGTAAAAACATTAAAAAATCTGTATCCAGATGCTAAATGTAGTTTGGATTTTCATACACCATTTGAATTATTAGTAGCTGTTATTTTAGCGGCGCAGTGCACAGATGAAAGAGTTAACAAGGTTACACCAACAATTTTTACAAGGTTACCAGAAATTGAAAACTATGTAGAAATAAATATATTAGAATTGGAAGAACTAGTTCATTCTTGCGGGTTTTATAGAAACAAAGCAAAAAATATAAAAGAATGTGCAAAAATAATTATAGAAAAATATGATTCGAAAGTACCAAGTGAAATGGATGAATTGCTTAAATTGCCAGGAATAGGAAGAAAAAGCGCAAATGTAATTTTGCTAGAAGCATTTAATATACCATCAGGAATTGCTGTAGACACACATGCTAAGAGAATTTCTAATAGATTAGGATTAACAATAAGTAAAGACCCAATAAAAATAGAACAAGATTTATTAGCCTATTTTTCGATAGATCAAATAAGAGATATAAATCATTTACTAATGTGGCATGGAAGAAATCTGTGCATAGCACAAAATCCAAGGTGTGAAATTTGTCCATTAAAAAAAGAATGTAAATACTTTCTTGATTTAAAAAAGTAGTATCAAAATTCTAGCAAAAAAGTAATAGTTTATAAAAAATTATGAATATAATAAAAAAAGTATATAGCATTATATGGAAAGATAATAATTAATAATTTTAATTAGATAAAAAAATAATAAAAGGCAGGAACACAATTCCTGCCTTTATAAATGATTACAATTATATTAAAAAGGTTCTACATGAACAATTGCACCATATATTTTTTCTATTCTGCAAATCTTTTTTTCAAGATTATCAGCTAAATTATGGCTTTTTGTTGTATTCATATTGCCATCTACAAATATTGTAAGTGTAATAAAATACTGATATCCTACTGGTGCTGATGAGAACTTATCAACTTTTTTAATTTCTTTATATGTCTTTGCTAAATTTAGAATTGAAGTTTTAGTTTTTTCATCAATGGAAGAGTCCATCAAAATATTAAAGCTCTCTATAAATATTTTGACTCCAGTGAAACATATCCATAATGAAATTCCAATTCCGACAATACCATCGAACCAATATATATTTGCAAGACTCATAAGTATTGAAAATAATGTAAAAGTTGTAACTATACAATCATTTCTATGATCTTTTGAGCTAGAGGATATTAAAATATTGTTATATTTTTTTGCTAATTTATTGGTATAAAAATACAAGAAAAATTTTATAGTAATTGTTATTATACATACAATTACTAATGTCCAAGAGAAAATAAATTTTTCTTTATTAAATAATGATAATGCAGAATCAAAAAGTAATTTGAAAGCAACTAAGATCATGGATAAACTTATAAGTAGCGAAAAAATATATTCTGCCTTACCATGTCCAAAATTATGATTATCATCTTTTGGTTCACTTGAAATTTTATTACCAATAATAGTCATTAATGATGAAAAGATATCTCCAAGGCTATTTGCAGAATCTGCTATCATAGCCTGACTCCCACTTATTATTCCAATTGTTATTTTTATAGTTAATAAAAATATATTCCATAAAATGCCTAAAATTCCAGTATTTCTCGCAGCTTTAAATCTATCCATAAATTATTTTATGATAAAAACATATACTATTTTGTTGTTTATCATATTCTCCTTTCTTAAATTTGTAGTTTTGTAACAATATATATAATTAGATGTAATGCATTAATAATGTAAATATAAACTAATTGGAAAACAAGGAAAATTACCTTACATAGAATATTTAATGCAGTACTAATGTAAATAAAAACGTGAAATTCGTATATAACAATCAGATATTAGAATACTGTAACTTATGTAATAATGTAAATAAAAACGTAAACTATCTAAAAAATATGTTATTAAATTAAGTTTAACACAAAAATTAAAAAAATTATACTATAAAAATAATATTGTATCATTACAATAACATTACAAAAATATTGCGATAATATTACAAATGTGTTACAATTAAAATATGATTGGAAGGTGATACATATGTTAGGTGTAGTAATTATTGCAATTTTAGTATTAATAGTTCTTAGTTTAATTTCATATAGTATCTTGCAAATAAAATTAGCGGGAATAAATATAAAAGATTTTTTTAGTTTTATAAATGCAACAAAAGAATTAGAAAGACTATATAAGTTCTCAAAAATTTATGAAAAAATGAATCCCGTTCAACAAGTTGTATTCTTATCTGAAGCTGAAAAAATGTTTAGTGCATTTGAAAAAGTTCCATGTAATATATGGGAAGATGATTATTCTAAGTATGCTCAAATATTAGATGTGTATAGGAATATTAAAATATTAAGATGGGCAAATTCAAATATTTAGTATAAATAAAATATTTCAAGTAAACTATAAAGGATAATATAAATTTAAAATAATATATAATTATAAGAAGAATATTACATAATTATAAGAAGAATAATATATAATTATAAGAAGAATATTACATAATTATAAGAAGAATATTACATAATTATAAGAAGAATAATAAGCATATAAAAAAATAATGAATAATAAATTAAATAAAAAATATAATAATAAAAGATAGTACTAAAATACTATCTTTTATTTTAGTATATGTTTTTTAGCATATAGAAAGAAGTATATATGAGTATAAATATTTTGAACATGCGGCAACAACACCTCTAACATCCTCAGGTATGGTTATTTCAATATCATATTGATTGCCAACAGATACAAAACCATCAACCTTAACAATTTGATAATCAGGTTTTTTATCAAATTCAATATTTATCATCCTTTCAAAAATAATAGCTGTTAAGCCTAATATACAATATTCATAAAAATAAAAAATATTAAAACATCATTACATAAAACCGTTAAGTAAATAGTTAAATGTAATTCTCTAATTTAAAAGCAAGTTCTATAACCTAAAACATAAAACGATATTATTTTTATTTGACTAAATATTTATAAATGATATAATTAATTTTAGAAAAAAGAAGTTAAAGAAAGAGTGATTATATGAAAAAAGTACTTTTGATATGCAATATGCGTTCGGGCAGGGCATATGTAGAGAAATATGTTGGAATCTTAATAAAAAAATTGAAAAAAAGAAATTATGAAGTAGATATAAAAAATACAGAGATTAATTTTGGTGCAGATAAAATAATTGAAAATTATGAAAAACAAGTAGATATATTTTTAATCTGTGGAGGAGACGGAACATTAAGTCAAACAATTAATGGAATAATAAGAAATGGAAAAAAAATACCTATTATATATATTCCATTAGGAACCACAAATGATTTTGCAAAAACACTAAAATTATCTAGATACAAATCTAAAAATATTAAAGAGTTCCAGAATTATAAAACAAAAAAGATAGATATTGGTAGATTTAATAAAAAATATTTTTATTATATTGCGTTATTTGGTTTGTTATCTGATATCTCATATACAACACCACAAAAAGATAAAAATATGTATGGCCGACTGGCATATTACAAACAAGCTTTAAAAGAATCAAAAACCAGAGAAATTTATAAAGTGAAAATAGAAACAAATGGTAGAATAATAGAGGATGAAATAATTTATGGAAGCATTTCTAATTCAACATCAATAGCAGGATTTAGATGGTTTAAGGATAGTGAAGCCGAGTTAGATGATGGAGTATTTGAGGTTATTTTAATCAAAAAAATTAATAATTTTTTTGATGCTATTAAAACATTTATATCATTAGTTTTTAAAATAGGTAATGAAAAACAAATTTATTGTTTTAAAACTTCAGATTTAAAAATTACATGTAATCAAGGAATTGATTGGACATTAGATGGAGAATTTGGTGGTAAACTAAAAGAAGCAAAAATAGAAAATATAAGTAAAGCTGTTCAATTTTTAGTTCCATAAAGACTGGTTAACATTTATAAATTGTATTTTATTTATGAATAATAATTAAAATATATCATATAATTAGATAGTTTTGTTTATTTAAATTTAAAAAATATTGTATAAAATTAACAAAATATCAAAAAAATAACTGTTTATGTAGACAAAACCCTTTTTTTGTTGTATAATAGAACTTATCAAATAAAAAATAGAGAACATAATATTAAGATACAATAGATAAGAAAAAAAGGAGGAACGAAATTGATTACAAATTATGCAGATAATAACCACTTGGTATTAGTGGGAAAAGTTACAAGTGATAAAAGTTTTAGTCACGAAATTTATGGAGAGAAGTTTTATTACTTCGATTTAGCAGTTCCACGTTTAAGTGGTAATGATGATATAATACCAATAACAATTTCAGAAAGATTATTGTTGGAGCAAGATTTAGAAATAGGAAAAAAAGTTACTATAGAAGGTCAATTTAGATCTTATAATAGTTATGAAAATGAAAGAAACAGACTAGTTCTTACAGTTTTTGCAAAAGAGATTAAATTTATCGAAAATCAGGAAGAAGAAATTGAAGTTAATAAAGAAAATTCAACTAATGAAGTAACTTTAAATGGATTTATATGTAAAAAACCAATTTATAGACAAACACCATTTGGTAGAGAAATTTCTGACTTATTACTAGCAGTAAATAGAGCTTACAATAAATCTGATTATATTCCATGTATAGCATGGGGAAGAAATGCGAGATTTTGTGAAAACATACCTGTAGGAAAAGAAGTTAAAATACTTGGTAGAGTTCAATCTAGAAAATACGAGAAAAAATTTGATGATGGTACAATTGTTACAAAAATAGCATATGAAGTTTCAGTATCAAGTTTAGAAGTAATAAATGATGATGAAGAAATTAATGAAAATAAAAATATAGAAAATAATGATAACTTAAAGAATTCAGAAAATTCAGAAGCGATCTAAAAACTTCAATTTATTATGAATTCCAATAAATAGATAATTCATTAAAAAAATAAATCCTGATTTTAGGATTTATTTTTTTAATTTTTTGAAAACTATTTTTTGAAAATAATTTTTTAATTTTTTGAAAACCATTTTTAATTTTCTTGAAAATTATTTCTTAAAAATTATTTTATATTTCTTGAAAATCATTTTTTAATTTTATGAAAAATTAGTATTTTCTGGTATTTTTTAGAATAAATTATTGTTTTTTAGTATTTTTTTCAGAAGGAATTATTATTTTTTCTTTCTCAGGTGAAGATTTTGGTTTCTCTAATTCTAAATGTTTTCTAACAGGAGAAATTTCTATTTCACCATTTCCATTTACGATTTCTAGTTTTTTGGTATTTGAGTTAGGCATGAGAACACCTCCTTTTTACAAGTTTAGGTTTAGTAAAATTTAATTTTTTTTATGTATTTAATATTAAACAGAATAATATTATTATTAGTTATATAAAAAAGTATTGGATACTGTAACGTAATTGTTAAAGTATTTCATACAATTGTGTTAACAAATATATAATATCACAAATGCATTATTAATTCAATATTTATAATACCAAAAATTGGACTAGTATTTAAAAAAAGAAAAGCTACTAACCAAAATGAATTAATGAAATAGATATATCGGTGATAGTGAATTGAAAAAGCAAGTGCAATTTTGTAACAACAAATGCAATTTTAAAAGAAAAAACAATATATTTGAGATTTGAAATATCAATCCTTATTCTCTTGACATAATAGCTAAAAAATGTTTTAATATTATATGTATAAAGGAGATAAAACTAATGCAAAATGTAAACAATAATGCAGTAATAGAAGCTATACTTTTTTCAACAGGAAAAGAAATAGAAATTAAACAATTTATGTCTGTATTGGAACTAAGTTATAATGAAGTAGTAAATTTAATAGAAGAATTAAAATCTTCATATGAAAAAGATGAAAGAGGTTTTGAAATTATTAGAATAAATGATTCATATCAATTATGTACAAAAAAAGAGTATTATGAATTTTTATATCCAATATTTGATAAAAGAAGTAAACCAAATTTATCTCAAGCAGCAGTTGAAACTATTTCAATTATTGCATATAATCCAAGGATAACAAGAGCTGAAATAGAAGCAATACGTGGTGTTAATTCTGACGGAACGATTTATAAATTATTAGAGTATAATTTAATTGAAGATGCAGGGAAATTAGATGCTCCAGGTAGACCAACTACATATAAAACAACAACAGAATTTTTGAAAATGTTTGGTTTAAATAATTTAGACGAATTACCAGAATTACCAAAATATAAACTAGACGAAAATCAACAAATAGTAATTGATGATTTGATAGAAGAACCGATTACGAATACAGCAGAAGAAATGTTTGATGTTGTGAGTTTAGATACACAAAAATTAATTACTAAGCAAAATGAGGCTCCAATACCCCCTGTGGGAGATGAAATAATAGAAAAATTGTAACAAATAATAGGATTGGAGATATAAAATGGGAAATGAAAAAGATTTTGTAAAAGAACTTACAAATATAGAAGAAGATTTTGCTAAATGGTATACAGATATAGTATTAAAAGCCGATTTAGCTGATTATGCAGAAACAAAAGGATGTATAGCTATAAAACCATATGGATATGCTATTTGGGAAAATATACAAAAATACGTAGATAAAGAATTTAAAAAAACTGGTGTGGAAAATGTTTATATGCCATTATTAATACCAGAAAGTTTATTAAATAAAGAAAAGGATCATATAGAAGGTTTTGCACCAGAAGTAGCATGGGTTACAATTGGAGGACAACAAGAATTAGATGAAAAATTGTGTATTAGACCAACATCTGAAACTATGTTTTGTTCAATGTGGAAAAAATGGTTATCATCATGGAGAGATTTACCTATGATACATAATCAATGGTGCAATGTTTTAAGATGGGAAAAGGAAACAAAACCGTTTTTGCGTTCTAGAGAATTTTTATGGCAAGAAGGTCACACAATGCATTTAACAGAGGAAGAAGCTAAAGCAAGAACAATGCAAATGCTTGAAATATATTCTGAAACAGTAGAAAAAATGTTATCAATTCCTGTTATCAAGGGAGAAAAAACTAAATCAGAAAAATTTTCCGGAGCAGAAAACACATATACAATAGAAACAATGATGCATGATGGAAGAGCAATACAATCAGGGACTTCTCATTATTTTGGTCAGGCATTTACAAAGGCATTTGATGTTAAATATCAAAATAAAGAAGGTAAAGATGAATTTCCATACCAAACATCTTGGGGAATATCAACTAGATTAATAGGAGCAATAATAATGGCACATGGTGACAATAGAGGTTTAAAATTACCACCTCAAATTGCACCAATACAAGCTGTAATTATTCCTATAGCTAGTCATAAACCAGGTGTTATAGAAAAATGTCAAGAAGTTTATGAGTTATTAAACAAAAATATAAGAACAAAAATCGATTTAAGAGAAAATTGCACACCAGGATATAAATTTAATGAATGGGAATTAAAAGGTGTTCCAGTAAGAATTGAATTGGGACCAAGGGATATTGAAAATGGACAATGTATTATAGTAAGAAGAGATACATTAGAAAAAATAACAGTTGAATTATCAGAAATTACATCAAAAATCGATGAAATATTAAATGATATACAAAACAACTTATTTTTACAATGTAAAAATAGATTATTAGAAAAAACACATGTAGCCACAAATTTAGATGAGTTCTCTGAAAAAATAAATACAAATCAAGGTTTTATAAAAGCTATGTGGTGTGGAGATGAAGATTGCGAAGAAAAAATTAATAAAATTACAGGTGCAAAATCTAGATGTATACCATTTAAACAAGAAGTAGTTTCAGATACATGCGTTTGCTGTGGAAAAAAAGCAGATAAAATGGTAATATGGGGAAGACAATATTAATACAAAAAAAGATACCATAAATAAAAATGAATACAGTTGTAAAACTATGTAAGAAAATATTAAAAATGTACATAAATTTAATATTATAAAATAAGGAGTGAAAAATATGAATGTAAAAAAAGCTTTGTTTATAGGTGGTGGGGTTATTGCAGTATTAGCGATAATCACAGCGATAGTTGTTTTAGTTTTATCAAAAGGAGGCAAAACACTTTCAGCATTAACAGGAAAAATTGATGAAAATAAAGCTAAAACAGTTGCAGAAACATACTTAGATGCATTGTCAACTGGAGATAGTGAAAAAATGTTTAGTGTATACGATTTAGAAGGGTATTTTATATTTAAAAAGGTTAAAGAAAAAGGTTTTGATCAAGAATTTGATAATAAATCAGAATTCATTAAAAATTACTTAGAAACTGCTAGATATGAAAATTTAGATAAAGCAAAAGAGAATATTGGTAAAAACTTCGAAGATGTTCAAGGATATTATTCTTATAAAATTAAAGAATATAATAGTATAAAGAATTCTGAAGAAAGCAAAAATATTATTGTTGTAAATGCAACAGTTAAAAGATCAACAAAAAATAGTACAATAGATAAGAAAATAGATATTTATATGTTAAAAAACAATGGAGATTATAAAGTAGTTTATTATATAATTCAATAATTAAATATAAAAAAAAATTTATTAAAAAATATTGTATAGTTTATAAATGATATTAATAAAGTATGAACAGTAATATATAATAAGTATGTAATAAAACAAACAAAATTTATAAAAAATAGATAATAAGGAGGAATAATACTATGAATGGGAAAAAAGCTTTACTTATAGGTGGTGGAGTAATTGGTGTGTTAGCTATAATAACAGCTGCTATTATAATAGTTTCATCAAAAGGAGGTAAAACACTTACTGCATTAACTGGTAAAATAGATGAAAATAAAGCAAAAAATGTTGTAGAAACATATTTTGAGGGAAAGGGAAATGCTGATAGTAAAAAAATGCTTAGTGTATATGATTATGAGGGAAACTTTATATTTCAAAGATATAAAGAAAAAGATTTTGATGAGAACTATGCAAATAGAGCAGAGTTAGTAAAAAAATTCTTAGATTACATGGGTGATGATAGTGTTGATGAAGCATTAGAAAGAATGGCAATAAATATTGAAAGTGTTAAAGATGAAACATATAAAATAACAGAATATACAAGTATAGAAGATTCTAAAGAAAGTAAAAACATTATTGTTGTAAATGCAAAAATTCAAATATTAACAAAAATTTATAATAGAAGTGGAGATATAAAAATATATTTGTTAAAAAATAATGGAGATTATAAAGTAGTTCATTATGAATTAAAATATGTATATGGTAAATAGTTGAACTGATGGCAATTCAGAAATGAATTGCCATTTTTTTATATTACAAGAAATTTTATATTACAAGAAATTTTTATATTTATTAAAGATATTATGTAACATTTATTTTTTAATAAAATATAATATTAAGTATAAGGAGGTAATATAGGATGTTTTGTTTATTTAGAAAAACTATTGGTGTATGTATGATAGGTATAGGAATAGGTATATTACTAGTATTATTACTTCCAATAACAGGATGGTTATTAGCAATAATAGGTTTAACGTGGTTTGCCTGTTAGAATAATGTTAAATAATAACCATAAATAAAAGTATAAGGAGTGATTAAAATGAAAGTTGTTGTTAAAAAAGTACCTAGATTTTTAAGAGGGATAGTAAAATTAGTATTTGGATTTAAAGATACATAAAAAAAAGTCTCGCAAAAGCGAGATTTTTCTATTCAATATAAAATTAAGCTCTTTTAACTTTTCCAGAACGTAAACAATGTGCACATACAGTAATTTTTTTTACTTGACCGTTTACTTCAGCCTTTACATTTCTTAAGTTTGGTTTGAAAGTTCTTGATGTTCTTCTACTTATGTGAGAACGAGCAATACTTAATTTATTTCCCCATGATTGTGTTTTATCACAAACTTCACATTTAGCCATGACTTATTGCACCTCCTATAGCACGAATTAAATTGACTAACAATAATTCTAACATAGATTATCTAAAAAAACAAGTACTTTTCAAAAAAAAATCACTGTCAGAATAATAAATACAATGGATAAAGATATTTTTAGTAATTAGTTTATATAAGTTTAAGACAAATATGATATTTTTGTTACAGTTTAGTAAGAAATAAAATTAAACTTGTATAAAAAAAGTTGATATGTTATATTTAAATAGTAAAATATTTTAAACAAATTTAGGAAGGAGAGTATGATTATTAATCATACAAAATAAAAATGAAAAATTTTGCTAAAATAGTAGTAGTAATGGCAATTTTGCTTACAATAATTTTTGCTCTTAAATATGCACCGGATTTTGAAAAAACTGAAATAACAGATAGAACAAATTTGGTAATTAATTACACAAATGTTACATCAAAAATGAAAAATAAAGTTTATGTAGAAAATGATATTATATATTTATCTATGGAAGATATAAAAAATTACTATGATAAATATATATTTTATGATAAAACATATAATAGAATAATAAGTACATATAGAGATAATATTGCATATATACCATTGCAAAATGGTAGTACTTCTATTAATGATGTAAAAATGGTTAATGCACATGCAATTACATTAAATGAAAAAATTTATATTCCAATTTCTAAATTAGAAGAATTGTATAATATAAAAATAACATATATAAAAGATAAAAATATAATAATATTTGAATCATTAGAAAGAGAATTTAAAACAGCAAAAGCAAGTAAAAAAATATCTGTAAAATATAAATCAAGCTATATTTCAAGAACTGTTGATAAAATATATTCAAATGAAAAACTTACAATAATACCAGCTGATAATGACTTGAAAGGGTGGGTAAAGGTAAGAACTAAAAATGGAAAGATCGGTTATGTTGAAGAAAAAAATTTAACAGAAATAAAAATTGAAAAAGAACAAGAAAAAATCACAAAACAAGTTGAAGGAAATATAAGTCTTGTTTGGGAATATTTTTCAGAATATTCACATGCTCCAGAAAGAGGACAAGTTAAATTAGAAGGAGTAAATGTTGTCTCACCAGCCTTTTTCTATTTAAAGGACGGTCTTTTAAAAGAAAATGTAGGAACGTATGGAGAACAATATATTCAATGGGCAAAAAATAATAATTACAAAATTTGGCCAATGGTTGCAAATAATACTGATTCTGCAGAGAAAAAAGAGGCATTTTCAAAAATAATGAATGATTCAAAACTAAGATTAGAATTAATAAATAGTATAGTATCATACGTTGAAAAATATGATTTGGATGGGATAAATCTTGATTTTGAAAATATGTATCAAAAAGATAAAGATGTGTTTTCAAGATTTGTAATTGAACTTGCTCCAAGGCTTAAAACAAAAAATGCAGTATTTTCAGTTGATGTAACAGCACCAGATGGATCGCCAGATTGGTCTTTGTGCTTTAACAGAAATGTAATAGGAAATGTTGCAGATTATATTGTTTTTATGGCATATGATCAAAATGGTGTATCATCTAAAACACCTGGAACTGTAGCAGGTTATGATTGGGTAGAAAAATCTATTAAAAAATTCTTAGAACAGGAAGAAGTCGTAGCAGAAAAAATAATTTTAGGAATTCCTTTTTATACAAGATTATGGAAAGAAAGTTCTCAAGGATTATCAAGTTCAGTAGTAAGTATGAAAAATCTAGAAAAAAATATTCCTGAAGGTGTTGAAATAATTTGGGATGAAAGTTGTAAGCAAAACTATATTCAATACGAAAAAAATGGAACAACCTATAAAATGTGGCTAGAAGATGAAAAATCAGTTATGTACAAATTAGAATTGATAAATCAATATAAATTAGCAGGAGCAGGATTTTGGGTTAAAGGTTTTGAAAAAGATAGTATATGGGGAATTATTAAAGAAAAGCTAAATATTTAAAACAAACATTAATTTAAATATTAAAAATATTTTTCTGTTCCAGGATATTACTAAATTTAAAAAATAGGAATAATATTTAAATCACCTACATATTATATACAATTGTATATAGGTAGGTGATTTTTTGATATATGAGCCAAATAAAAAAATAAAAATAGAGTATGTAAGAATATTTTAAAATGTATGATTTAATAGAAAAATTTGATAAAACTGAATTGTATGAAAGCTTGATTTTTAGAAAAAACTATGATATGATAATTCAGCAAACAAATAAAAATAATTTGATTATTAAGGAATTTGTTGGTAGTAGAGGTATTATTAATATTACAGAGATAAATAAATTTCAAGTAATACAGATATATAAATAGATGTATTTAAAAATCATAAATCACTTGACAAAAATAATAATCTAGTTTAATATGATAAAGCTTTGAATATATATTAAGACAGGAGGTATTTAATATGGAAGAAAAAGAAGTATTATTAACACAAGAGGGATTTAATAATTTAGAAAAAGAATTAGATTTTCTAAAAACTGAAAAAAGAGCTGAAATAGCAGATAGAATAAAAATAGCTTTAGGATATGGAGATTTGTCAGAAAATTCAGAATATGATGAAGCTAAAACTGCACAATCAGATAATGAAAATAAGATAATAGAATTAGAAAATAAATTAAGATATGCTAAAATTATTGATGAATCTGAAATTGATACAAAAAAAGTTCAAGTTGGAAATACAGTAAAATTATTTGATGTAGAATACAATGAAGAAGTTTGTTATACTATTGTTGGATCTACAGAAGTAGATTTAAATAAAAATAGAATATCAAATGAATCTCCAATAGGTACAGCATTAATGGGAGCACAAAAAGATCAAATAGTTGAAGTACAAGCACCAGCTGGTATTCTAAAATATAAAATTTTATCAATAACAAAATAGGTTGAAAAATCTAAAAATTAAAAGTGATGTTTTACTTAATAACATAATGTTAATAGAGTAAACATCACTTTTTGATGTATAAAAAATTATTTGTAAAAAAATCAAGTAAGATTAACAAACTTAATTGTTGTTTATAGTTTTGTGCAAGTTTCAAGTGCAATAAATATCATATTATCTAGAGATTTTTCTCTATCTTCAGAACTTATTTCTTTTTTATCAGAAATTGTATCAACAACAGTAAGTAAGCATGCTGCTTCTTTTTTTAGTAATTTTGCTATATAAAAAAGAGCAAATGACTCCATTTCAGCACCTATAATATTATATTCATCTGGAAAACGACTTAATAAATGAGAATTATCTGTTATATATTTATCAAAAATATCACTACAAAAAACATTTCCTTTAAAAATACTTAAACCTTTAGATTCTGATGTTTCTTCAATAATCGAATTTAAAAATTTTGATGACTCAACAAACTTACAATTATCATTATTTAATGTATAAGCAAAATTACTTTCTGTATAGCTGTTATCAACTAAAATTGTATCTAATAATTTTAAATCCTTTTGATAAGAACCACATGAACCTATTCTAATAATTTTTTCAACATTATAAAATTTATATAATTCATAACAATATATACCCATACTAGGCATTCCCATACCAGAAGAAAAAACAGTTATGTCAGTTCCTTTATATGTTCCAGTATATGCTAACATATTTCTTGTTGTATTTACCAATCTTGAATTTTCTAAAAAATTTTCTGCTATATATTTTGCACGTAACGGATCACCTGGGGATAAAACTATTTTAGCAATATCATCTTTTTTTGCATTTATATGTGGTGTCATTGTAACCTCCTTAATAATTATTATTAAAATAATATCATAGTGACGAAAAAAGTCAACATTAAATACAACAAAAATTAATAAGTTAAATGCGATTTTGTAAGTTAAATACAAGTTGCATGATTTAATGCAACATCGAAAGCAATATTTAAGTTGAGAAATTTGGTGAAGTGAAAAATTAATTGCGATTTTGTAATAACAAGTCGAAAAATTTTAAATTTAATTTAAAAAATTATTGATATATTTATAAATTAATGTTAAAATTCTTTTAATATATTAAATGATAGATTTAAAAAAAACCCCCTTTTGGAGTTTTTAAAATCTATCTTTTTTTTTTATAATATATATATTAATATATTAATTTATTAAATGACAAATATTTATTATAAAAAAAATTGCTTTTTTATAATATCCAGAAAGATACTTTCATATAAAATCAAGAAAATGTTTTTGATTTATGGTAAACAAAATATTTAAAAATAAATTAAGAAAGGAGATTATGATTTACGCTTAATAAAATGTATATCATATATTTGTAAAATGAAAACAAAATTTATTTTCGTAACAGGTGGAGTAGTATCAGGCTTAGGAAAGGGTATTACCGCAGCATCATTAGGAAGACTTCTAAAAAATAGAGGGTACAAAGTAGTTAATCAAAAATTTGATCCATATTTAAATGTAGATCCAGGAACAATGAACCCTTGTGAGCATGGGGAAGTTTTTGTTACTGATGATGGAGCAGAAACTGATTTAGATTTGGGTCATTATGAAAGATTTACAGATGAGAACTTAACAAAGAATTCAAGTATAACAACTGGTAGAATATATTCTGAAGTAATAGAAAGAGAAAGAAGAGGAGACTATTTAGGAAAAACTGTTCAAGTTATACCACATATTACTAATGCTATAAAGGATAAAATATATAAATTTACAGATTCAGAAATTGATATTGTTATAACTGAGATAGGTGGAACTGTAGGAGATATAGAAAGTCTTCCATTTTTAGAGGCAATTAGACAAGTAGGAATAGAACAATCTGAGGAAGATGTAATGTATATACATGTAACTTTATTGCCTTATATTTCAGGATCTAATGAACTAAAATCAAAGCCAACACAACATTCTGTAAAAGAATTACAATCATTAGGGATTAAACCAAATGTTCTTGTATGTAGATCAGAATTAAAAATTCAAGATGGAATGAAAGAGAAAATTGCTTTGTTTTGTAATGTAAGAAAAGAAAATGTAATACAGAATTCTACTGTTGAAATATTATATGAAGCACCATTAATGTTAGAAAAAGAAGGACTTGCAAATGTTGTATGTAATCATTTAAGATTAAAAAATAATAAATCAAATAATGAAGAATGGGAAAAATTAATTAAAAGAATTAAAAATTTACAAAATAAAAATATAAAGGTAGCAATTGTAGGTAAATATATTGAGTTAGAAGATTCTTATTTATCAGTTGTTGAAAGCTTAAAACATGGTGGTTATTCAAATGATGTTCAAGTGAAAATTGAGTTTATTAATTCAGAAAAAATTAATGAAAAAAATGTTGAGAAAATTTTAAGTGAATTTACTGGAATAATTGTTCCAGGTGGATTTGGTAATAGAGGAATACAAGGTAAAATTGAAACAATAAAGTATGCAAGAGAAAACAATATACCATTTTTAGGTATTTGTTTAGGTATGCAATTAGCAGTAATTGAATTTGCTAGAAATGTATTGGGAATTAAAGATGCAAATTCTACAGAGTTAGCAGATACACAAAATCCAGTAATACATATAATGGAACAGCAAAAAGACATAAAAGAAAAGGGCGGAACAATGAGGCTTGGAAAATATCCATGCAAAATTAAAGAAAATTCATTAGCTAAGAATATATATAATAAGGATATTATATATGAAAGACATAGACATAGATATGAGTATAATAATGAATATAAGAAAAAATTAGAGGAAAATGGACTAATATGTTCAGGAATTTCGCCAGATGGTAATTTAGTTGAAATTATAGAAGTAAAAGAACATAAATTTTTTATAGCTTCTCAATTTCATCCTGAATTGAAATCAAGACCCAATAAGCCTGCACCGCTTTTCAGTGAATTTATAAAATCACAAATTTAAAAAAATATATTGACAAATTTGAAAAAATATTGTAAATTATTAGCAGTCGAATATTAAGACTGCTAATAATTTGTTTTAATAGGATAATCCTATTAAAATTATTATCATACTATATTAAATATGCGCATATACTATATAGTATTATTTAAAAAGGAGGTAATATAATGTTAAAACCATTGTTAGACAGAGTTGTAGTAAAAATGATAGAAAGTGAGGATACAACAAAAAGTGGAATTATTTTATCAAATAACTCTAAAGAAAAACCTCAAATTGCAGAGGTTTTAGAAGTAGGCCCAGGAGGGGAAATAGACGGAAATGAAATTAAAATGTACATAAAAAAAGGTGATAAAGTAATTTTAAATAAATATTCAGGTACAGAAATAAAGTACCAGGGAGATGATTTAATTATAGTAAAACAAAATGATATATTAGCAATTGTAGAATAATAAAATTTGATAAAAATTTAATAAAAAGATTGGAGTGAATATAAATGGCAAAACAAATAAAATTTGGTGAAGATGCCAGAAAAAAATTATTAAATGGAGTTAATCAGTTAGCTGATACAGTAAAAGTAACATTAGGACCAAAGGGAAGAAATGTAGTTTTAGATAAAAATTTTGGTGCCCCATTAATAACAAATGATGGTGTGACAATAGCAAAAGAAATTGAATTAGAAGATCCTTTCGAAAATATGGGAGCAAGATTAGTAAAAGAAGTATCAACAAAAACTAATGATGTTGCTGGAGATGGTACAACAACAGCAACTGTTTTAGCTCAAAGTATGATAAAAGAAGGGGTTAAAAATGTTGCAGCAGGAGCAGATCCTATGTTAATAAAAAAGGGTATAGATAAGGCAGTAGATACTGCTGTTGAATCATTAAGAAAAATAAGTTCTACAGTAAATGGGAAAGAAGATATTGCAAGAGTAGCAAGCATATCAGCAAATAGTGAAGAAATAGGAAAACTAATTTCAGAAGCAATGGAAAAAGTTTCAAAAGATGGTGTTATAACAATAGAAGAATCAAAAACATCTAATACTGAACTAACAGTTGTAGAAGGAATGCAATTCAATAAAGGTTATGTTTCTCCATATATGGTTACAGATACAGAAAAAATGGAAGCAATAATCGATAATCCGTATATTTTGATAACAGATAAAAAAATAAGCAATATACAAGAAATTTTGCCATTGCTAGAATCTGTTATGCAACAATCAGGTAAGTTAGTAATTATATGTGATGATATAGAAGGAGAGGCATTATCTACATTAGTATTAAATAAATTAAGAGGAGTTCTAAATGTTGTTGCAGTTAAAGCACCAGGATTTGGAGATAAAAGAAAAGCTATGTTAGAAGATATATCTATTTTAACTGGTGGAGAAGTTATAACCTCTGATTTAGGATTAGAGCTTAAAAATACTACAATAGAACAACTTGGAAAAGCTAAACAAATAAAAGTACAGAAAGAAAATACTATAATTGTAGATGGAATAGGAGAAAAATATAAAATTGAAGAAAGAATTTCTCAAATTAAAACACAGTTGTTAGAAGAGAAAAGTGAATATGAAAAAGAAAATTTATCTGAAAGACTTGCTAAAATATCAGGCGGAGTTGCAGTAATTGGAGTTGGTGCGGCTACAGAAGTAGAAATGAAAGAAAAAAAATTGAGAATTGAAGATGCACTTTCTGCTACAAAAGCTGCTGTAGAAGAGGGTATTGTAGCTGGAGGTGGAACAGCATATATTAATGTAATTCCAGATGTAGAAAAATTAATTGAACAACTAAGTCCAGAAGAAAAAATAGGTGCAAAAATTGTTTTAAAATCACTAGAAGAACCAGCAAGACAGATTGCTATAAATGCAGGACTTGAACCAGCAATTATTTTGGAAAAAATAAAACAAAGTGATATTGGAATAGGGTTTGATGCTGCAAATGAAGAATATGTAGATATGAAAAAAGCTGGGATTGTAGACCCGACTAAAGTTTCTCGTAGTGCACTACAAAATGCAGCATCAATTGCTTCTATGATATTAACAACTGAAAGCATTATTACAGATAAAAAAGAACAAAATACTTCATGTAATTGTTCAACAAATGATGAACCAGTATTTTAAAAAATTATAAAGTACAAAATCAATAAGATTTTGTACTTTTTTTAATTTATAACATTAAGCAAAAAAATTAGATGTACAAGTAAAATAATTACTGATAATACTAGACATTTTGTTTAATATAGAATAGAATAGTAAAAGAAAAAACTAAGGAGGAAATTTATTATGAATATATGGCATGACATAAATGGAGAAAGAATAAAAGAAGATAATTTCGTTGCAGTTATAGAAATTCCAAAGGGTTGCAAAAATAAATATGAGTTAGATAAAGAAACTGGAATGTTAAAGTTAGATAGAGTATTATATACAGCAACACATTATCCAGCAAATTACGGGTTTATACCAAGAACATATGCAGGTGATAATGATCCATTAGATGTATTAGTTCTTTGCCAAGAAGATGTTGTTCCATTAACATTAATAGAATCATATCCTATTGGAGTATTAAAAATGATAGATAATGATGAAGAAGATGAAAAAATAATTGCCATTGCAAAAAAAGATCCGTTTTTAAATGGATATAAAGATATATCAGAATTACCACCACAAATTGTAAATGAAATTATGAATTTTTTTGAAGTATACAAAACATTAGAAGGAAAAAATACAAGTATTGATAAAGTTCTTGGAAGAAAAGACGCAGAAAAAATAATATATGAATGTATAGAAAATTATAAACATAAATTTGAAAATAAATAAGTTATAATACTGAGAAAAATATGAGAGGTGAGCTATGTTAGAGAAAATAATATTTTTTTTGTTAGCGGTTAGCTTATTTGTAGTAACATTTGGAAAGCTAATAAAAAAAAATGATACATCATACATAAATTTTCTAGCAATACAATTTATGGGAATATTATTAGGTTTTTTAGAATTAAGTTTTAAATGGAATCTAAATATATTTTTTAAATTGTTCCTATATTTTATATCAATTATTTTACCAATAGTAATAATTATGCTAGAAAAAAAAGATATAAATATTCCAGAAGGACTAGAAATTTTAAAAGTAAAATTACTAATACTATTTAATAAAAATGAGAGAGCTAAAATTACTTTATTAAAAATAGTAAATAAATATCCAAAAAGTTATATGGCACATAAAATGTTGGCAGAATGGTACGAAAAAGATAATCAGATATCAACTGCAATAGAAGAATATGTAAGAGCAGTGGAGGTTAATTTAAAAGATTATAATTCTTATTTTAAAGTAGCAAAATTGTTAAAAGAAATTGATAAAATAGAAGAATCAGAAACAATGCTTAAGGATTTATTAAAGAAAAAACCAGATTTTTATGAAGCAACAGAAGTATTAGGCGACATTTATTATGATAAAGAAATGTTTAAAGAAGTAATATCTATTTATTTAGATGCACAAAAATATAATCCGGCAAAATATGAAATATATTATAATTTGGGTATGGCATATACAAGATTAAATGATTTTCAAAGAGCAAATGAATACTATGCAAAAGCAGCTGAAATAAATAGTCTGTTACATAATGGGATATTTAATATGGGACAAATAGCAATGATAATGTCTGAACTAGAAGATGCTGAAAAATACTTTTTAGATAGTTTACAAGGGGAAGATGTTGAAGCTGGATCATATTTTTATCTAGCTCAAATTGCAATGATAAAAGGTCAAAAAGAAAAAGCTTTGAATTATATAAATTTAGCAATAGAAATAGATATTGATTTATATGAAAAAGTAAAAGAACAAAACCTTTTTATTCCTATATTAAAACAGATAAAGATTGCATATAATCAAACAAAAAAAATATCAACTATTACAAGAAAAGAAAAAGCAACACAAGAGCATTTATATAATATGTACAATTTAGTTGGAAATATGAATAATATAGATATGAAAATGATGAAAAATCTTAAAATAAATCAGCAATTAGAAAAAGATGAAAAAATTATAGAATAAAAAAATTATTTTGGGTGGAATAAATAATGAAATAAAATATCAAATTAATATAGAAAAATAAGCTGAAAAATTTACAAAAAAACAGTAAATAAAAACAAAAAAGTTAGGAGAACAAAATGGATACATTACAAGCAATTATTTTAGGTATAGTACAAGGACTAACAGAATTACTGCCAATATCTAGTTCAGCACATTTGGCATTAATACCATGGCTATTAAACTGGCAAATTCCAGAATACTTTGATGTTGCATTACATGCAGGAACACTTGTTGCAATTGGAATATTTTTCTTTAAAGACTGGATAAATCTTATTAAAGGTGGATTTAATACAATTATAAAAAAAGATAAAAATTCAGACGGAAAAATGTTTTGGTATATTGTTTTGGCTACAATTCCAGGAGGAATTATAGGATTTATTTTAGATGAATTATCAGAAAAAGGTGTTATAGCAGATTTTCTTGGTTCACCAATAACAATAGCAATATCATTAATAATAATGGGTATTATTTTATATATGGTTGATAAAAAATGTATTTCAGAAACAGAATATAAGAATATGAGTTTAAAACAAACCTTATTAATAGGTATTTCTCAAGCATTAGCTTTTATACCAGGAGTTTCAAGATCAGGAGTTACAATGACAACAGCAAGAATACTAGGAGTAAAAAGAGAATCTGCAGCTAAATATTCATTTATGCTATCTGCTCCAATTGTATTAGGTGCAACAATATTTAAAATAAAGGATTTTGTATTTAATTTACAATTTTGTATTGGAGTATTAGTTAGTTTTATAGTTGGTATTATTGTAATTAAATATTTATTAAAATATTTACAAAAAGGAAGTTTTAAAATATTTGCAATATATAGAATAATAATTGGAATAATGATAATACTTGTTGTTACATTGAAAAATCTTATGTAAATTTGACTATTTTATAAAAATAATGTAAAATAGAAAATATCAATAACATAAGGAGGAATTATATGTTAAAAAATGAAAAAGGAATTTCATTGATAAATCTAATTCTAGTAATAATAATATCATTAATATTTTTAACTATAATAACAACGATTTTATCAGGAGAAAATGGTCTGATAAATCAATGGAAAGAAGAATCAAATAATAAAAATACGCAATATGTAATAAAAACTAATGATAACCAATCTAATATATAAATTAAATACATTTTTATGTTGAGGAGTTTAGAAAAAATCTATTAGGAATATAATTAAAGAATAAATAATATTTAAACTGCATAAGTTCTACTTGTGCAGTTTTATGTTTCCTAAATATTGACATTTATATATTAAAATAGTATAATATTGATAGTTAATTACCAATGTGGTAAAAAATGAGATTTAAATTTATGTAATAAATATATAAAAATTAGAAAAATTGCTGAACGAGAACGGAAATTAAATAAAAAATAACTAAGAATAAAATAAGTATAAAATTTATACTTGTAATTTTATATGAATTCTTAGTTCTGTTTTGATATTAATATTTAATAATAAATTTAGACTAATAAAAGAAAGGAAGAGATAAAAAAAATATGACAGAAGAAATTAAAAAAATCGAAAGAAAAAAAGTAACAAATTTAGTTACTAATGAGGAAAAAAAGGAGAAAGTGGAAAATATAAATCAAATGAGAGAACAGAAAGCAAATGGTGAAAACAAAAACCAAATAAGAAAACAAAATATAAATCCAGAAAACAAAATTCAAATAAGAGAAAATAAAGTTAATAACGAAAATAAAAATCAAATAAGAGAAAATAAAGTTAATAACGAAAATAAAAATCAAATAAGAGAAAAT
>DAOOQE010000006.1:6441-11591 GCA_035388585.1 Clostridia bacterium | reverse complement strand
TCAAATAAGAGAAAATAAAGTTAATAACGAAAATAAAAATCAAATAAGAGAAAATAAAGTTATTAATGAAAATAAAAATCAAATAAGAGAACAAAAAGTTGATAATGAAAATAAAATGAAAAATAAATCTAAAAGTCTAAATAATGACAGTCAAAGAGAAAATGGAGATAAAATAATAAAGAACGAAAACAGAAAAAGACCGTTTATGAAAACAAATAGACCATTTAATAAGATGGATAAATCTAATAAAAACAATGAAAAAGCATTGCCATTAAATATGGAATCAGATATTAAGATAGAAAATACAAAAACAACATTTATAAAAAACACAATTAAGAACACAAAAAATCAAATTGATAATTTTGAATTTAAAAAATCAAATTTAAAAATAATACCTTTAGGTGGATTAGAAGAAATAGGAAAAAATATAACTGTTTTTGAATATGAAGATGAAATTGTATTAGTAGATTGTGGATTAGAATTTCCAACAGATGACATGTTAGGAGTTGATTTAGTATTACCAGATATAACTTATTTAGAAAGAAATAAAGAAAAAATAAAAGGTTTGGTAATAACACATGGTCATGAGGATCATATTGGATCAATACCATATGTTTTAAAACAAATTGATATGCCAATATACGCAACAAGATTACCAATCGGATTAATCAGTAAAAAACTGGAAGAACATAAATTATTAAGCAAAACAAGAATGAATATAGTAGAACCAGGGCAAACAGTAAATTTTGGTAAAATTAAAATAGAATTTATTAGAAGTAATCACAGTATTCCAGATGCAGTAATGTTTGCAATTCACACTCCTGTTGGAGTTGTTATGCATACAGGAGATTTTAAAATTGATTTTACTCCAATAGATGATCAAGTTATGGATTTTGGAAGAATTGCAGAAATAGGGAATAATGGAGTTTTAGCTTTAATGTCTGATAGTACAAATGCTGAGAGAAAAGGATATACAATGTCTGAAAGCTCAGTAGGAGAAGTATTTGATAAATTATTTCAAAATTGTACAAAAAGAATTGTAGTAGCAACATTTGCATCAAATGTTCATAGAGTTCAACAAATATTAAATTCGGCTGTAAAATATAAAAGAAAAGTTGCTGTATGTGGAAGAAGTATGATTAATATGATAGAAACAGCAATGAGAATAGGGTATATAACTGTTCCGGAAAATACTTTTATAGATATTGATATGATAAAAAATTATACGGACGATCAATTAACAATAATAACAACAGGTAGTCAAGGTGAAACAATGTCAGCATTAACTAGAATGGCAGCTGGTGAACATAGAAAAGTTATAATTACACCAAATGATTTAGTTATAATTTCAGCAAGCCCAATACCAGGAAATGAAAAACTAGTTTCAAAAGTAATAGATGACCTTATGAAAATAGGAGCAGACGTTATTTATAGTTCTTTAGAAGATATACATGTTTCAGGACATGCATGCCAAGAAGAGCAAAAATTAATATTATCATTAGTAAGACCAAAATTCTTCATACCTGTACATGGTGAATATAGACAATTAAAGGCGCATTCAGAAACCGCAGAAAAAATGGGTATCCCTGCAAAGAATATATTTATGATGAAAAATGGTAGGGTTATGGAAATAAATGAAAATGAAGCAAAATTAACAACTTCAGTTCCATCAGGAAAAATATTAGTTGATGGATTGGGAGTTGGAGATGTTGGAAATATAGTATTAAAAGATAGACAACATCTATCACAAGATGGATTAATAATAATTGTTATGACAATGGATGCAGGTTCAGGTGAAATTGTTGCAGGACCAGATGTTATTTCAAGAGGATTTGTATATGTTAGAGAATCAGAAAATTTAATGGATGATGTAAAAAAATTCGTTAGAGACGAGGTTAGAAACCTAGAAAATCAAGGCATAAAAGATTGGTCAACTATAAAATCAACATTAAGAGATGAATTGAGAGATTATATATTCCAAAAAACAAAACGTAATCCAATGATATTACCAATTATAATGGAATTATAATATTAAATAAAATTAATTGTAAAATATAATTAATTTATAGAATTAAAAAATTTGTTACAAAATTTAATTGGATTTTAGAATAAAAAAATGTTTCAAAATATAATTAAATTTTAGAATTAAAAAAATTGTTAAAAAACAAAATTAAATTTCAGAATTAAAAAAGGTTGTTACAAAATATAAAATAGTTATAATATAAAATAAGAGTTTTAATAATTATATATTAAGTATTAAAACTCTTGTTTTTAAAAACAAGGAGTGAACTAATATGAATTATAAAGATTTAGCAGATTTAATATTCCCAAATGTAAAAGATATATCTTATTATGAAGAAAAATTTCCTGAAAGGGATTTGCCTGAAGGCGCTATTGTTACAAGATTTGCTCCAAGTCCGACAGGATTTGTTCATATAGGAGGATTGTATCAAAGTTTAATAGCAAAATTAGTTTCTAATAAAACAAATGGTGTTTTCTTTTTGAGAATAGAAGATACAGATCAAAAAAGAGAAGTGGAAAATGCTGTAGAAGATATTGTAAAATCTTTAATTGAATTTGACTTAAAGCCTGATGAAGGACAAATTAATTCAAATGGAGAAATAGGAAATTATGGACCATATAAACAATCTTTAAGAAAAGATATTTATTTAGCATATGCAAAACATCTTTTACAACAAGGAAAAGCATATCCATGTTTTTGTACAACAGAGGATTTGTCTCAAATGAGACAAAAACAAGATGAAGCAAAATTACAACCAGGTTATTATGGTGTGTGGGCAACTTGTAGAAATCTAACAGTTGAACAGATGATTGATAAAATTAAAAATGGTGAACCATATATTATAAGATTTAAATCACAGGGAAATGATGAAAAGAAAATAAAACATCATGATATTATAAAAGGAAATGTAGATTTTCCAGAGAATATACAAGATGTAGTAATTATAAAAGCAGATGGACTTCCAACATATCATTTTGCACATGTGATAGATGATCATCTTATGAAAACTACTCATGTTATAAGGGGTGATGAGTGGTTGTCTTCAATTCCACTTCATTTACAATTGTTTTATGAACTAGGATTTAAAGCACCTAAATATGCTCATATAGCTCCAATTATGAAAGATGATAATGGAAATAAAAGAAAATTAAGTAAACGTAAAGATTTAGAAGCTGCAGTAAGCTATTATTCAGAAATAGGAATACCAGTTGAAGCAGTTAAAGAATATTTATTAAATATAGCTAATTCAAATTTTGAAATCTGGAGAAAATCAAATCAAGATAAAGATTTATACGAGTTTGATTTTGATATAAAAAAAATGAGTGTAAGTGGGGCATTATTTGATTTTAATAAATTATTTGATATTGGCAAAAATGTAATATCAAAGTATTCAGCAGAAAAAGTTTATGAAGAATCATTTAAATGGGCAAAAAAGTTTGATTGTGAATTGCTTGAATTACTAAATAACAAAGATTATGCATTAAAAGTTTTAGGTATTGAAAGAGGAAATATGAAGCCTAGAAAAGATATTGCAAAATGGAGTGATATAAAAAATTCAATAAGCTATATGTTTGATGAAAAATTCGAAAAAAATAGTAATGATGAATATAGTGATAAAATTAAAAAATCTCAAATATCTAATATTTTAAATTTATATGTTGAAAAATACTTTGATATTAATGATGATAAACAAGCATGGTTTGATAAAATAAAGGATTTAGCAGAAGAAGTAGGATTTGCAAGAGAAGTTAAACTATATAAATTAGAACCAGAAAAATGGCCAGGTCATGTTGGAGATATTAGTTCAATTATAAGAATTGGATTGACAGGCAGAACGAACACACCTGATTTATATGAAATAATTCAAGTTTTAGGAAAAGATAGAGTTATAACACGTTTAAACAGTTTAGTATAAGGGAGTAACAGATTCAATGGAATATAATATAGGAGACATTGTGAGAACAAAAAAAATACATCCTTGTGGAAGTAAATTATGGGAATTAACACGTATTGGTGTTGATTTTAAATTAAAATGCTTAGGGTGTGGCCATACTGTTATGCTACCTAGAGAAAAAGCTTTAAAAATAATAACAAAAAAAGAAGGGTCAAAAAATAGTGACTAGTATTTTAGCTTTTATATGTAAATCATAAAAAAGAAATTTTTATAAAACAAAAAATGAGCATAATTATATGCTCATTTTTTAATATTTAATTAATTTTATGCGGGGATTAAAGAATATTTTTTAAGAATATTTTTTAGGTCATTCGTTGCTTTAGATGTGTTAGGAACACATGATTCATCTACTAATATGATATCTGTACTTGTAGAAACTTTTGCAACAGGTTTGTACTTTACTGCAGTAGAAGATATTTTACAATTAATCTCTTCACATGCTCTTTTAGTCACGCTTGGGTTTTCTCCAATATACCTTTTTATCATAATAGACCTCCGAGATAAAATTATTTTACTCTGATGAGTAATGTAAATTATTATACTACAAAATATAACAAAAAGCAACATTTAAGTATTAAAAATAAAATTCTAAATTTTTATCAATTTCGTTCCAAGTATTATCAGTATAAATTCTTCTTTCAGCAGAAAAAGGTAAAAATGTAAAATCTCCTATAGGATTAAGCAATTTTTGTAATTCTTTAACTCTATCATCTACCTTTGTTACAGCAATTTTATCTGCTTTATTTGCAACTATAATAAAAGGGAAACCAGAGCGAACAATAAAATCATACATAAGTCTGTCATTTGCACCAGGATCATGTCTAATATCAATTAGTAAAACAATAAGAGCTATATTTTTACGAATATGCATGTATTCATCTATAAAACAATTAACCTTTTCTTGTTCTGTTTTAGACATTTTACTATATCCATATCCAGGTAGGTCAACAAAGTAAAATTTATTATCCATATTATAAAAATTTATTTGTCTAGTTTTTCCAGGTTCGCTACTTGTTCTGGCAAGTTTTTTTCTGTTAATTAAAGTATTAACAAATGATGATTTACCTACATTAGATTTTCCAACCAAAACTATCTCAGGTAAACCAGCAGATGGATATTGTTTTTGGCTTACAGCCGATATTTCGAATTTTGGATCTTTTATTAGCATTTTTT
>DAOOQE010000006.1:0-6341 GCA_035388585.1 Clostridia bacterium | reverse complement strand
CTTTTTGCTTTTAAATCTGCTAAATCACCACTACAACATTCAAGTGTACGAACTGGTATATCCATACTTCTAAATAATTCAACTGTATAAGACCACATTTTATCATACCATTCATAACTTTCTTCAGGTTCACATACAACTATCATTTCTTGTTTTTCAAATTGGTGTATACGGTATACACCACGTTCTTCAATACCATGAGCACCTTTTTCTTTTCGGAAACAAGGAGAATATGAAGTCATTGTATAAGGTAAACATTCCTTTTTTAAAATTTGATCTTTAAATTTACCAATCATAGAGTGTTCACTTGTTCCAATTAAATACAGGTCTTCTCCTTCAATTTTATACATCATTGCATCCATTTCTTCAAAACTCATAACTCCAGTTACTACTTCAGAACGAATCATATATGGAGGAATACAATAAGTAAAACCCTTATTAATCATAAAATCTCTTGCATAAGAAATAACAGCTGAATGTAGCCTTGCAATATCACCTAATAGATAATAAAAACCATTTCCAGCAACCCTTCTAGCTGAGTCTAAATCTAAACCATTTAGGTTTTCCATTATTTCACCATGATATGGTATCTCGTATTCTGGAACTATTGGTTCACCATATTTTTTTACTTCCACATTTTCTGAATCATCTTTTCCAATAGGAACAGAATAATGCATAATGTTAGGAATTTTCATCATTTTTTCTTTTAAAAGTGAACTATAATCTTTTTCAGATTTTTCAATTTTTTCAAGTTCTTCATTTATTTTTTGAACTTTGACTTTAATTGTTTCAGCTTCATCTTTTTTTCCTTCACGCATTAGACTACCGATTTGAGTGCTTAAAGAATTTCTATTAGCACGAAGTTCATCTCCTTTTAATGTAGATTCTCTGTTTTTTTTGTCTAATTCTATAATTTCATCAACTAAAATAAGTTTGTGCTCTTGAAACTTTTTCCTTATATTTTCTTTAACTAATTCTGGATTTTCTCTTAAAAATTTTATATCTATCATAATTGCCTCTCTTACTAATATTAATTATTGTATATAATTTTTCTCTAACTCTTTACATAATTCAAACCTATGTTTCTGACCTGTTATATTATCTGTTCTGGAGCTATCAATTTCACCTAAAAAATTAGATTCTGTTCTTACCCAAATATATTTTCCATCTTCACGTGGGTATAAAGCTTTATAGATTACTAATTTTTCTGATGTTTCTGAGTCATATGCTGTGTTTTCTACAAAATAATAATTTCCTTTAAAATGACGGTAAACACGTGTAACCATTACTTGATTTTCCATAATATTTAGCCTCCTTGTGTATAGTATTTGTAATTATGTAAAAAATATTTATACATTACATAATAATGAATCTATTTTATCATTAAAGTATTGTTAAATCAATACTTATAGGTTAATTAATTAAGGTTTTTGCATGTTAAAATTAATAAATAATGATTATCTATTAATTTAACTATATTCTAGTATAATTAATATGAATATTTTACTATTCATAGAATAAAATAGTTATGGGAGAAAAATATGAGTATTGAATATAAAAAAGACAATTACACCTATTATAAGGAAAAAAGTGAAGAAGATAATAATAAAGAATTAATATATACTATTATAAAAACCAAAAATGAATTATTAATAGCAAATAAAAATTATGAACAAGCAGAAAAAGACATGATTGATTACTTTTTATATCAGATTAAGGCATATCAATCAAAATTAAACCCTCTTTGTTAAATTTTGGTCTAACAAAGAGGGTTATGTATATTTTTTTATTATATTTAATTAAAAAAATGTAACGGATTTTGATGATTTCTTGATTTATGAATACCTAATATTTTTTCTGTTTTATTTAATTACTCAACTGTAACAGATTTTGCTAAATTTCTTGGCTTATCAACATCTAACCCCTTTTCTTTTGAAATATAATATGATAGTAATTGTAAAGGTATTACAGATAAAATAGGTGATACTAATGTATTAGTATCTGGAATATTAATAATAAAGTCAAAATTGTTATTAGATAAATTTTTATTAGTAATAATTATGGTTACTGCTCCACGCGTAATTACTTCCTGAATATTACTAATGGATTTGTCTATTAAATCAGAATCTGTAATAATACTAATTACAGTTATTCCATCATCTATTAAAGCAATTGGTCCGTGTTTAAGTTCCCCACTTGCATATGCTTCAGAGTGAATGTAAGAAATTTCTTTTAATTTTAAAGATCCTTCTAATGCTACATTATAGTCTGTGCCTCTACCCAAAAAAAACATATCTTGTTGATCATATATTTTTTTAGAAATAAGCTTAATATCATCCTTTTTCTCTAATATATTTTCTATCTTTTTTGGTAAGTCTAGAATTTCTTTTTTTAGAATTTCAAGTTTTTCTGTTTTCTCACTACCAAGTATTTCTGCAAAATAGATTGAAAGCATTGATAAAAGTAATACTTGAGATGTATATGCTTTTGTTGAGGCCACCGCTATTTCAGGTCCAGCATGTGTATAAATTGTGTAATCAGATTCTCTTGTTATTGAACTACCAATAACATTAGAAATAGCTATTGTTTTTGCACCTTTTTGTTTTGATAGTTTTAGAGCAGCTATAGTATCAGCTGTCTCACCAGATTGACTAACAAAAATGCATAATGTATTTTTGTTAACTATAGGATTTCTATATCTAAATTCAGATGCAATATCAACTTCAACAGGTATATTACATAATTGTTCAATTGCATTTTTTCCAGTAAGTCCGGCATGCATAGCTGTTCCACATGCAACTATAAAAATTTTATTAATTGTAGATAAAAAATCCTTTTCTATTACTAAATCATCAAAAACAATTTTTTCATTTAGTTTTAATCTTGATCCAATTGTTTCTCTTATAGAATTTGGTTGTTCAAAAATTTCTTTTAACATAAAATCATCAAAACCGTTTTTTTCGGCTGAAGTTGCATCCCATTCAATATTTTTTATAAGTTTTTCATGCTTTTCTAAATCAGAACTATAAAAATCAATTGAATCCTTAAAAATTACTGCAAATTCATTATCATCTAATAAGTAAAAATCTTTTGTATAGTTTAGAAGAGCAGGAATATCTGATGCAATATGGTTTGCATTTTCGCATTTTCCTATTACTAAAGGACTATCCTTTCTTACAGTTATTATTCTATCAGGATATAAATTACAAATAACTTCAATTGCATAACTACCCTTTAAATCTGAACAAGCAAGTTTAACTGCTTTTAAAAATGAATCAGAATTGTTTTCCATTTTTGTATAATAATAATGAATAAGATTTGGGATAACTTCAGTATCAGTTTGAGAAAGAAATTTGTAATTATTTTTTATAAGAAATTCACGAAGTTCACTATAATTTTCTATAATTCCATTATGAACAACTCCAAAAATATTATAATTATCTAAATGAGGATGAGAATTTTCTTTAGATGGTTTTCCATGTGTAGCCCATCTAGTATGAGCTATACCAATTGTCCCTTCTAAGTTATTTATAATATCTAAACAATTAATATTATTTACTCTACCTTTATCTTTAATAACACATATACCATTTTTTTCCAGACAAGCTATTCCAGCTGAGTCATATCCCCTATATTCTAAACATAATAAACCATCAATTAAAATTGGATAAGCCTTTTTAGCTCCTATATATCCAACTATTCCACACATAAAAAATACCTCCTAATTATTTGTTAATTATAGGCACGCAAAAATTACTACTTATATTAGGTCTGTTCTAATATTGCTATTAGTTTTTGTCTAATATTTAATGACAGTAGTATGCCATAAGAGTATCCGCCGAAATATTCGATAAACTCTTATCCTCGTCAGCAATTCAATATTGCTCTGGCGCTTTTATTTAAATATTTTCTCCCTTCTGTTGTTTGCGTAAAATTATAATTACTTTATAATATTACAACAAGATAAAAAAAGTTTCAAGCATTTTTTATTTTTAATTGCTTCACTTAATTTTGCCATTTATCTTTTATTTGTTTCACTTGATTTAACAAAAAATCTTCTAATTGCATTAATTGATATTGTCATTTAGATTTTAATTGCCTCATTCAATTTCTTAGTATGGTGAAGTGAAAAAGTAAGTGCAATTTTGTAACAATAACTGCAATTGTAAAAAGATTTCTTATTATAGATTGTAGAAATTACCCATATATTGATTTTTTAAAATGAAATGATATAATATTAAATAATATATAATATAAGAGATTAAATATAAAGGAGGAAAAATGTTTAATATAGAAAATGAGATAAAAAAATTACCAGATAAACCAGGTGTTTATATCATGAGAGATAAAGAAAATAAAATAATATATGTTGGTAAAGCAATTTCTTTAAAAAATAGAGTTAGACAATATTTTAGAAAAACAAATAAAACTACTAGAATTGAAAATATGGTGGCTTTAATAGATCATTTTGAATATATTGTAACTGAAAATGAGGCAGAAGCTCTTATTTTAGAGTGTAATTTAATTAAAAAAAATATGCCTAAATTTAATGTGCTTTTAAAAGATGATAAAACATATCCTTATATAAAATTAAATATAAAATCAGAATATCCAGATGTATATGTAACAAGAAGAATTATAAATGATGGCGCAAAATACTTTGGTCCATATGCTAATTCAGGAGCAGCAAAGGAAATGATAGATTTCATAAAATCAAAATTCAAAATTAGACAATGTAAAAGTTTTAAATACAAAGATAGACCATGTTTAAATTATCATATAAAAAAATGTTTTGCACCATGTATGAAATTGATCTCAAAAGAAGAGTATATGGAACAAATAAATCAAATAATACAATTGCTAGAAGGAAAAACAGAAAAAATAAAAAAACAATTAGAAAATGAAATGAAAAAAATGGCAAGTGAACAAAATTATGAAAAAGCAGCATATATAAGAGACAAAATATCAGCCATTGAAAGAATTTCTGAAAGACAAAAAGTTTCAAATATAGCAGAAAATGATATTGATGTAATAGGTATTGCAAGAAATGAAATAGAAATATGTATTGAAGTTTTTATGGTTAGAAGTAGTAAAATGATAGGAAGAGAGCATTTCTTTTTTTCTGGATTAAATGATGAAAGTGACTCAGAAATCTTATCAGATTTTATTAAACAATATTATTTAGTAATGAAAATATTACCTAATAAAATAATGATTAGAAATGATCTTGAGGATAAGGAATTAATAGAACTGGTTTTAACAGAAAAAGCAGAAAGAAAAGTAGAAATAAAAACACCACAAAAAGGAGAGAAATTAAGACTTGTAGAAATGGCAGAACAGAATGCAAAAATAACACTAGATAATAAAGAAAAAGATAAATATAGTTTTATAGAAGAATTGAAACAAGTATTAAATTTAGATAAATTACCAAGAAAAATTGAGTGTTATGATATATCACATATTTCTGGAACTAACACAGTAGCTGGAATGTGCGTAATGGAAGATGGAATAATTAAAAAAAGTTTATCAAGAAGATTTAAAATAAAAACTGTATATAAGCAAGATGATCCTAAATCTATGAAAGAAGTAATACATAGAAGAATAGAAAATTTCTTTAAAAATTCAGAAGGAGGTTTTGGAATTTTACCAGATGTTATATTTGTTGATGGTGGTATAACTCAAATTAAGGCTGCAGAAAGCGCAGTTCAAGATTTAAGTGAGAAATATAAAAAGTTAAGTATTCCAATTTTTGGAATGGTAAAAAACGATAAACATCAAACAAGAGGGATAATCAATAATAAAAAAGAAGAATTATTAATTTCTCAAGATTTGTTAAATTTAATAACACAATTTCAAGATACAGTTCATGATACAGCAATAGGGTATCATAAAAAATTAAGACAAGCAGAATTTATAAAATCAAAATTAGATGATATTAATGGAATAGGAGTATTAAAAAAATCTTTATTGTTAAAAAAATTTGGTAGCATAGATGGTATAAAAAAAGCTGATATTGAAGAAATTGCAAAAGTTAAGGGAATTAATGTAGAATTAGCAAAAAAAATAAAAGAATACTTGTAAAAATACTATTTAAATGGTAAAATTAAATATGGTAAAATAGTAGTAATAAATAAACTAAATAATAAAATAATATAAGGAGGAAAAAAGATGAATTTATCAGAAATAAGATCTAAAGCACGTGAAGCATTAAAAGGTAAATGGAAAAAAGTAGTCGTTATTGCTTTAATACACGCAGCAATAATTTATGGAGCTCAATTAATATCTAATTTATTAGGAGGAGTTTTAAGCATAGCAGTAACTATATGTGCTGTTCCAATAGA
>DAOOQE010000005.1:44522-63220 GCA_035388585.1 Clostridia bacterium | reverse complement strand
TGCAAAAAAATTGATTAAGGTGATTAACCACCCCAATCAATATTATAGAACCTATTTTAAATAGTTCACGGTTTTTATAATGCAATTTTATTTTGTTTAATATTTTTTAGATATACATTGTATTGTAATTTTACTAAATATTTTTTAGATAAACACTACATTGTAATTTTGTTAAATATTTTTTCAAATATAAATTATTTTGCATACGATTATTAGATAATACTAACATCAGCCTCTATTTCCGCCACAGCAACAGCATACGAATATTAATATAATTATTATCCAAATGCAACAATCACCGCCAAAATCGAAATCACCACAACCTCTGTTCTCTTGCATATAAAAACATCCTTTTTTAAAAATTGTATAAATTAATCTTTTGTATATGATATATACTATTCTAAAAGGAAAAAAGTGTTACAATATAAAAAAAGGTCTATACAAAAAATACAAAATAGTGTTATAATCAAAATAATTATAAACTGATGAAAAAATATGGAGGAAGTAAAATGGGAAATATAGTATTATTAGATGATTTAACTATTAATAAAATTGCAGCAGGAGAAGTTATTGAAAGACCTGCATCTGTGGTAAAAGAATTAGTTGAAAATTCAATAGATGCTGGAGCAACAAATATTTCTGTAGAAATAAAAAATGGAGGAATATCATATATAAGAATCACTGATAATGGTAAAGGTTTTTTGCCTGATGATTTGGAAATTGCTTTTGAAAGACACGCAACTAGTAAAATAAGAAATGCTGATGATTTAGAAACTGTTAAATCAATGGGCTTTAGAGGTGAGGCATTAGCAAGTATAGCAGCAATATCTAGAATTGAACTTGTTACAAAAAGTAAAGAACATGATATTGGGTATAAAGTGGTTGTTGAAGGCGGAAATATATTAAGTAAGGAAGAAATTGGTTGTCCACAAGGAACTACAATTACAATTGAAAATCTTTTTTATAATACACCTGTACGATATAAATTTCTTAAAAAAGATTTTACAGAATCAGGATATATAGAAGATGTTATTACTAGAATTGCTTTGATTAATCCTAGTATTTCCATAAGATTAATAAATACAGGAAAACCAATAATTCAGTCAACAGGTAGTGGAGAAATAAAAGATATTGTATATTCTATATATGGAAAAGAAATTGCAGATAATATAATTAATGTTAATTATTTTTATGATGATATGTCAATTACAGGAGTTATAGGAAAACCAAGTATTTCCAGATCTAATAGGACTAATCAAATGTTTTTTGTAAATAAAAGGTTTGTAAAAGATAAAACGCTTTCAAGTGCTGCTGAACAGGGGTATAAGGGAATGCTAACAATTGGTAAATACGGTTTTATGATATTAAATGTAGAAATAGATCCACATAAAGTTGATGTTAATGTTCATCCTGCAAAGTTAGAAGTGAGATTTGAAAATGAGAATGAGGTTTTTAAATTAGTTTATCACGCAATAAAAGAATCATTAGTTAAATCTGATTTTTTAGGTCAAAGTGATGAGCAAAGAGAAAGCATGATTAATCAAACAAGTAATAATGAACCAAGATCTTACGGTGGTTTTTTTAAGAATATTATAAATAATCCAAAATTAGATAATAAAAAAGAGTATGAAATACATAACAATATTATAGAAGATTTATATAATACAAAAACTGGGATAAATGAAGTGAAGGAATTGTATTCTTATTCTAATAGTATAGATAATACAGAATTAAATACAAATGATGACGAGATTAGAATCAATGAAAAACAAGAAGAATTAATAGACAGTTTTCATGATAAAAATACACAAGCTAACATTGAAAAAAATGATGTTTATAATGATGAAAAATCACCTATAGATGAGGTTGAAGAGCAAATAAGATTAATGATGTCAAAAGGTAGAACTGAATTAAAAGAAAAAGTTAATATAGAGGAAAATCTTAATATAGAGGAAAATGCTAATATAGAGGAAAATATTAATATAGAGGAAAATATAGAAAAAGTTGAAACAGAAATTAGTAATAGTTTAAAAGAAGCTAAAGAAAGAGCTAAAATAATTGAGGATGAATCAAAAAATGAAATTTTAAATGAAAAATTAATAAAAAAAATTAATTGTAGCAATGAATCTAAAAATTCGTTTGAAGAAATGTATATAAAAACCTTTGGAATAAAACCAAAGGATAATTCAGAATTAAATGACCCAAAAGAAGAATATATATTAGACCAGATAGCTAAAACAGTTGAAAATATATCTATGTTTACAAATTCAGCAGTTTTATTACGTCCATCTTATAAAATAGTTGGTGTTTCTTTTAATACATATATAATATTAGAGATTGAGGATGAAATGTATATTCTAGACCAGCATGCAGCTCACGAAAGAATTTTATATGAAAGAGTAAAGAAAAATTATTATACTAATTCTGGAAAAGAATCGCAGTTAATGTTGTTGCCAGATGTTATAACATTAACTCATAAAGAAATGGGTGTATTAAAAGATAATATAAGTTTATTTGAGCAGGCAGGTTTTGTTTTAGAAGAATTTGGTGAAAATACTATTAAATTAACAGGTGTTCCAAATATTTGTATAGATCTAGATACAAAAGAATTGTTTTTAGAAACATTAGATGAAATAAATACTGTTGCAAGAACAGCAAAACAGGAAATAGAGGAAAAATTTATTGCAACAATTGCATGTAAAGCAGCAGTGAAGGCAAATATGTCATTATCTATACAAGAAATAGATGTTTTATTACAAGAATTATTATTGTTACAAAATCCATTTACATGCCCTCATGGAAGACCTACAGCGATAAAGATGAGTAGAGCAGAAATAGAGAAAAAATTTTCAAGAAGATAAAAATTAGAATTAATAGTATCTATATAAATAATAATTAGAAGTTTTCGATATATATTAAAAAAACAAGGTAAATAAGTTGATAGATTCAAATTATAAAGAAAATCTAATTAGAAAATATATTTAAAAATAGTACTAGATTAAAAAATAAGAGAAGAATTATAGAGGTGATAATGTGGAAAAACCCAAAGTGATAGTTATTTGCGGGCCAACTGCATCTGGTAAAACTGCTTTGTCAATTGAACTCGCAAAAAAGATAAATGGTGAAATAGTTTCTGCAGATTCTATGCAGTTATATCAATATATGGATATAGGGACAGCAAAGCCTTCAAAAACCGAAATGGATGGGATACATCATTATTTAATTGATTGTATTTCACCAGAATTAAGATATAGTGTGGCAAATTATAAGAAACAAGCTATAGAATCAATAGAGACTATTTTAAAAAAAGGAAAAACACCAATTGTTGTTGGTGGAACAGGATTATATATTGATTCTCTTATATATGGAATAGAATATGATGATTATGAAGTAGACTTAGTATATAGAGAAGAACTTGAAAAAATTTGTGACGAAAAAGGATTGGAATTTTTGTATCAAAAAGCAGAGGTTATTGATCCTAAGGCAATAGAAAAAATAAGCAAAAATGATAAAAAAAGAATATTTAGAATACTAGAAATATATAACTCAACAGGTAAAACAAAAACACAACAGGAGATTGAATCAAGAAAAAATGATATACCATATGATTATAAAGTTTTTGCTATTAATATTGATAGAGAAAAATTGTATCAAAGAATTAATTCAAGAGTTGATATTATGATTAAAAATGGTTTGATAGAAGAAGTAAAAAATTTAATTGGGAAGTATAAATTTATACCAACAGCTTTACAAGGTCTAGGATATAAGGAAGTTGTAGATTATATAAATAATAAGTATTCAAAAGAAGAAATGATAGAAAAAATTAAAATGGAAACTAGAAGATATGCTAAAAGGCAGATTACTTGGTTTAAAAAGAATAAGCAAACAATATGGTTGGATGGATTAATTGATAGACAAAATAATATAAATATTATTTTGGAGGGAATGAAGTGAAAAAAAACAAAATAATGCAATCTATAAAAAGAATAACTAAAAAATTATTTATAACTAAGAAAAGAACTATTATTTTTATTGTAGTTCTATTAGTTATTTTGTTTGGAACATATAAATTTTTCGACTTATTAAATGACTCAAATACAACTTTTTTAGTTGAAAATGGAAGAATTTCGCAACATGAAACAGTAGAAGGTTTTTTATTAAGAAGTGAAACTGTAGTAGTTGGAGAAAACTATGGTAATGAGCTAATTCAAATAAGAAACGAAGGTGAAAAAGTTGGAAAAGGAGAACCAATATTTAGATATACTTCTCAAAATGAAAAAGAAATAAACGAAAAAATTCAGGAATTAGATATACAAATTCAAGAGGTATTAAAAAATGAAATAGTGTTTTTTTCAAGTGATATAAAATTATTGGATAATCAGATAGAAGAAGCTTTAATAGATTCTTATAAAATAAATGATTTAAAAAAAATCAATGAATATAAAAAAGATATTAATTCATATATGACAAAAAAAGCAAAAATCGCTGGCAGTTATAGTAAGAATGGTACAATAATTAAAGATTTAATTACTCAGAGAAATGAATATGAAAAACAATTAAATAATAGCTCAGAGTATATTAAATCAGCTACAAGTGGTATTGTATCGTACAAGATTGATGGATTAGAAAATGTTTTGAAAATAGGAGATTATAATTATTTAAGCACAGAATTTTTAAAAGGATTAAATATAAAAACTAGTCAAATAATTTCAAGTAATTCTGAGAAAGGTAAGTTGATAGATAATTTTAAATGTTATATTGCATGCACTTTAAACTCAGAAGAATCAAAAAAAGCAAAAGTTGGTGATTTATTAAAATTAAGATTACCAAATACATCTGAAATTACAACAAAAATAGAATTTATAAAGGACGAAGAAAATGGGGATAGACTTTTTGTTTTTGAAGTAGAAAATGAAATTAATGAATTAATATCATCAAGGAAGATTGTTGTTGATGTAATATGGTGGAGTGATACTGGTTTGAAGGTTCCTGTTTCAGCTGTAAATAATGAGGAAAAATTAACATATGTAGTTAGAAATAAAGCAGGGTACGAGGAAAAAGTGTATGTTAAAGTTTTAAGACAAAATAATAAATATGCAATAGTGAAAAATTATTCTAATGAAGAACTTGTTAATTTAGGTTATGATTTAAATAATCTATCAGGTAAAAAATCTATTTCATTATATGATGAAATAAAATTTAGGACAAATGGAAAATAATGTTACGAAATTGTTACATTAATATTAAATTAAAATTACAAATTAGTAAAACTATTGACAATTATTATTAAAAGATAGATACTATTAGCAGTAATACTAATGAAAAGTATTTTATAGGAGGTTATATATATGTCGGGAGCTATTATGAATAAGGTTTGGGATTTGTTCGGTATGGATGCGCCAGAAGAAAAAGATGAAATCAATGAATATGAGGCAGAAGAAACAACAGAACCAGAAACAGATGATTTTGATGACAGAAGAATATGGGGTAGACGTAGTTCTAAAGTAGTAAATTTACCACAATCACAACAGATTAAAATGGTAATATCACAACCAACATCTTTTGAACAATCTGAAAGTATTTGTGACCTATTGAAAGAAAAAAAATCAGTAATAGTAAATCTAGAATACGTAAATAAAGATATAGCAAGACGTATAATAGATGTTATTAGTGGAGCAGTTCATGCATTAGATGGACATATGCAAAAAATTTCAAATTCAATATTCTTAATTGCACCATATAATTATGATATAACAAATGAAATGGCAAGAGAAGAAATAAAAAATAAATTATCAGTTTCATGGTTAAAAAATAGTATAAATAATTAATATGGATATAATAATTCTATAAATAAATTTATATTGCTATAGATATATACATTAAGAAATAGGAGGAACAATATGCATACACCACTTGATATAGAAAATAAAAAATTCTCGAAGCAAATGATGAATGGTTATAGTGTTGAAGAAGTAGATGAATTTTTAGATCAATTAACTACGGATTTTGAAATAAAATGTAGAGAAACTGCAGAGTTAGAAAGAAAAGTTGAAGAATTAGAAAGAGAACTATCACATTATAAAACAATAGAAGGAACACTACAAAACACTTTAGTTATAGCTCAATCAGCTGCAGATGAAGTTAAAAACACTGCAAAAGCTCAAGCAGAACAGATCTTGAAATCAGCAGAAGGTTCAGCAAGACAAGCAGCAGATAATTTAAATCACGAAATAGCAATGAAAAAAAGAGAAAAAGATGAAATGGAAAAACAGTTTGATATATATAAAGCAAAAATGGAATCTCTTTTAATATCACAATTAGAATTATTAAAAGAAATGAAAAAAGATGAGTAAAATATAAAAATATATCAGGGGGAAGTTAAAACGTTTCCCTCTGTTTTTTTATGTGGTAATTCAAAACAAAAAATGTATTACAATGTTACAATAGTATTAAATGTATGTTACAATTCCATTAATATTATTGACATATGAGAAAATAAGAATAAAATGTATGTATAATTATAAAACATTTTAGATAGCAGGTGAAATATGAGAGTTATAAGTGGAACAGCAAGAGGAACAAAATTAGAAACAATAGAAGATATTTCAACTAGACCTACACTAGATAGGGTTAAGGAATCGCTGTTTAATATAGTAAGTTTTAGAATACAAGAATCAAGAGTTTTAGATATTTTTGCAGGAAGTGGGGCAATTGGAATTGAATTTTTAAGCAGAGGTTGTAAACATGCTGTTTTTTGTGATCAATCTGTAGAAGCTGCAAAAATAATAAATAGAAATTTAGATAAAACACATTTAAAACAAAATGCAAAAATATTAAATATGGATTATAAAAATTGTTTGATAAATTTATCTAAAACAAAAGAAAAGTTTGATATGATATTTATAGATCCACCTTATAAAGCAAATTTGGCAGCAGACGCAGTAAAGCAGATTATAGAGTTAAAATTGTTAGAAAAAGATGGTATAATAATTATTGAAACTGATGAACAAAATAGAGACACTTATGAATTAAGCAAATTAAACATAGAAATTTATGATAATAGAAAATATGGTAGAGTAAATCTCATATTTTTAGTTGAAAGGGGTTAAATTAATGGAAATATTTACATTATTAGAAGCATTAGAAGATATATTAGAAAGAAGTAAAGGTGTACCATTTTCAAATAAATGTATAATTGACAAAGAAGAAATTCTAGAAATAACAAAAGAAATAAGATTAAAACTACCAGAAGAAATGAAACAAGCGAAGTGGGTTAAAGAAGAAAGACAAAGAATTCTAGTAGAAGCTCAAAAAGAAGCAGATGATATAGTTAAAGAAGCAGAAAATAGAATTATTTCTATGATAGATGAGCATGAAATAACAAGAAAGGCATATGAGAAAAAAGCTGAGATAATAGAAACAGCAAACGAAATGTCTAGAGAAATATCTAAAGGAACAAAAGATTATGCAGACAATATTTTATCAGGTTTAGAGATTGCTTTAGAGGATGCTTTGAAAATAATTCAAAATAATAGAAAAGAATTACATTAATATTATTAAAGAAATTATAATGTAAAAAAATAAAAAATTAATTCAATGAACGTAGACTTAATAATAATAGAACAATATTATTATTATAAAGTTTACGTTCTTTAAATTATTGTAATATTATTATTGTTTTTTAAAAATCGTTATGATAAGATAATGAAAGATATAACAATAAAAAATGGGAGGAATATGTCTTGGCAAAACATGGTAGAAAAAAAAGTGTCAAAAGAAAAAATAAAAGTGGGATTAGTTTAGATGCAGCAGTAGTTGTAATGATATTAGTAAGTATTCTACTAGCAGTCCTTATATATTCTAATTCTGGTGTAATAGGAGAAATATTATCACCAATGCTAGGTGGTTTTATTGGTTTTGTTAAATATATTATACCAATAGGTACATTTGCAATTGCATTGTATTTGGCTTATGATGATAAAGATTATTTAATATCTAAGCTTATTCAGTATGGAATTCTAATATGCTGCTTAACTTCAATATTAAGTATATATTCTTTTTCTTTAGGAAATATGGATTATAATAGTAATTTAGCAAATATAATTGATAGAGCATATTATCTAGGTAGTATGAATAATGGTGGTGGAATTATTGGTGCTATCATTTCCGTATTTTTAGTAAAATTAGTAGGTTATACTGGAGCAATTATTATAGCATTAGGACTAGCTGTTATTTTAATTGTATGTATGTTTGGATTTAAACCAACTGAAATGATAAAACGTTATTTAGAAAATATTAAAAATAGAAAAGAAGATTTAAGACAAGCACGTATGAATTCTAAGAATAATTTTGATAAAAATGAGGATAGAAATGAAATTCCAATAAGGGAAACAGCAAAACAAAGAAGAGAAAGAGAAAAAGAAGAAAGTAGAAAAGCAGCAGCAATGATAGATCCTGAGCAGTTTAAAATAAATCTTGACATTGACCAAGAAGAAAATAAAAATTCAAAGGAATTTGGATTGTTTGGTAAGAAAAAAGGAAAAGTTGAAAATGACATAGGATTTATAGAAAATGATATATTCAAAAAGGTTGAAGAAAAGAAAGAAGAAAAGAATATTAAAGAGGAAATGCAGTTACAACATGCAATGGAAGTAGAAGATGAAAATTATGAGTATCCACCAATTGAATTGCTAGCAAAAACTACAAAAAAAGCTCCTAAGGGTGGAGCAAAAGCCTTAACAGAAACTGCATCTAGATTACAAAAAACATTATATAGTTTCGGTGTTTCAGCAAAAGTAGAAAATGTTTCTGTAGGTCCTGCTATAACAAGATACGAACTTAAACCAGCTGAAGGAGTTAGGGTAAGCAAAATTGCTAATTTAGCTGATGATATAGCTTTAAATTTAGCAGCAGAAACAATAAGGATAGAAGCTCCAATTCCAGGAAAACAAGCTGTTGGAATTGAAATACCAAACAAAGAAAAAGAGATGGTTCATATAAGAGAAGTTGTCGAAAGTCCAGAATTTGCAAATAATAAATCAAAATTAAGTATTGCATTAGGAAAAGATGTTGCAGGTCAACCTATGATAGCAGATATTGCTAAAATGCCGCATGTGTTAGTCGCAGGTTCTACAGGGTCAGGTAAAAGTGTATGTATTAATACAGTTATTACAAGTATAATATATAATGCAAAACCGAGTGAAGTAAAATTAATAATGGTAGACCCGAAAATTGTTGAATTATCTGTTTATAACGGAATACCACATTTATTAATTCCAGTTGTTACAGAACCAAGAAAAGCTGCAGGAGCACTTACATGGGCGGTTCAAGAAATGGAAGATAGATACAATAAGTTTGCTGTAAAAGGTGTAAGAGATTTGGCTGGTTATAATAAAGTATTAGAAAAAGAAGAGTTTGGAAGGTTACCTCAAATAGTAATAATTATTGATGAGTTAGCAGACTTAATGATGGTTGCTGCAAAAGATGTAGAAGATGCAATATGTAGATTAGCTCAAAAAGCCAGAGCAGCAGGAATGCATCTAGTTATTGCCACACAAAGACCATCAGTTGATGTTATAACAGGTTTGATTAAGGCAAATGTACCATCAAGAATTTCATTTGCTGTTTCATCACAAATAGATTCTAGAACTATTTTAGATATGGCAGGTGCGGAGAAACTTCTTGGGAAAGGTGATATGTTATTTTATCCAGCGGGAGCATCAAAGCCTGTAAGGGTTCAAGGTGCGTTTATTTCTGATGATGAAGTTGAAAAAATAGTAGATTTTGTAAAGGCTAACGGACAAGCAAATTATAGAGAAGATATTATTCAAAGCATAGATAAAGCAAATTCAACAGATAGAGAAATAGATGAAGCTACTAATGATGATGATACAGATCCACTTTTGTTAGATGCTATTGAAATGGTTGTTGAAACAGGTCAAGCATCAACTTCGTTTATCCAAAGAAGATTTAAAGTAGGTTATGCAAGAGCTGGAAGAATAATTGATCAGATGGAGGAAAGAGGAATAATTTCTGGATACCAAGGAAGTAAGCCAAGAGAAGTTTTAATGCCAAAAGAGAGATGGGAAGAGCTAAAAATGCAACAAGAGAGTTAAAATCAAGATGAAATTAATTATAAATTTCAAAACTAAAGAAAAAGGAGAGAGTACAGTTGCTTGAGAAGGAAAAAATATTTTCGAAGTTTAATGTAACTGATTATAATTTTAGATTAGAAGAGATTTTAGAAAGGAAAAACTTTTCCGAAGAAGCAGAAAATCTCTTGCTTAGCTTGTTCTATAAAATAGAAGGTTGTTATAAGGATTATGAGACAGTTAAGAATACAAATATAACTGAAAAAGATTTTATAGAAAAACTGATTAATATAATAGATTATAATTGTGATGAAATAAAAATTATTAAACCAGTATTAGGGATAGAAGTTCCTAAATATAAAATATTAAAAAACAAAAAAATTATAGAAGTATTTCCAAATGAATTTTATTTATTATATGCAATATTTAAGATATCAACTTTTTCATTAGAAAAACAAAAAGAAATAGATTTCTTAAATATTTGTATATCATATGTCTTAAATGAAGGAAATTCTATTAGTAATTCTGAAATAATAAGAGATTTTACCGGCTGGGCTTGGGAAATTGCCTCAAATGAAATAGAAAGTATTGATATTAATATCTTTTATAAAAATATTATTTTTTTATTAGGGGAACAATTTGTACAAGATAAATTATTAAATAAGGATTTAATGGAAAAAATAGAAGAAAAAATGTTGTATATTTATGGAAAAGAACAAAGTAAAATTGCAATAAAAAAATTACAACAATTTCTATTATCCATATACAGTAATACAAATAATGGAAAAAAAAGAAATGTTATGTTGCAAATAAGAAACATTGAAAATAATTTGAAAGAACTACAAAACAAGCCGGAATTTATTTCAAAAATAAAAGAAATAAATGATAAAAAAATAAAAAAAGTAAATAGGATAAATAAAATTTTATCAAACATCGTTTTTATAAGAAAAGAATTTCTAAGACGTAATGAAATATTATCAGATGAACAGAAAATTTTTAGTATAAGTCATTTGGTAGAAATTCTTGAAGCAGAAAGGAAAGCAGCAGTAGTAATAATTAATGACAATAATAATCTAATAAATCCACTTAATTATGCTAGAAAATTAAATGATGTTACACAAGAATTAAAGAAGTATAAAGAATTAAAAATAGACAAAAACTCAAATGCTGATATAGACAAATATCTAATTGAATTTCAAAAAATATTTTTTGATGGAATGATTAATAAAATAAGAAATTCTAATACTAAAAAAGAATTGATAAGTTTGATTTATGAATTAAGATATTATAATTACTTACCATATAAGAATGGTGTTAAACTTAGATTTGATAAGAGGATAAGTGAAAAATGGGAAGATGTTTGTATTGAATTAATAGAAAAGCTGCTAGATAATAATATAATAGATGTTATGGCAGAAAACGGAAAATTGAATTATGATATTGTAAAATATATATTATCTACAAAAATAATGAAAATAGAAAATATTCATATAAAAATGACAAAATTCAATAATAAATTAGAAATTGAATATTATGATGGTAATACAATAGAACATAAAGTGGAAATGGAAACTTCAGAAATATCAAATATAAAAATTAAATCTGAGAGAAGAATAAAGTTATTTATTTAGAAAAGGAGAATTAAATTTATGAAAATTACATTTTTAGGTGCAGCAAGGACTGTAACAGGTTCGAATTTTTTAGTAGAAGGTGCTGGAAAAAAAATACTTATTGACTGTGGAATGTATCAAGGTAAAGCAGAAGATGAATTTCAAAATGATGAGCCATTTGAATTTAGTGTAGATGAAATAGATTATGTATTGTTAACACATGCTCATATAGACCATTCAGGAAGAATTCCAAAGTTATATAAACAAGGATATAGAAACCCAATAGTTACAACAAAAGCGACATGCGATTTATGTTCAATAATGCTCCCTGATAGTGGTCATATACAAGAAATGGAATCTGAATGGAAAAACAAAAAAAGAAAAAGAAAAGGTAAAGATGTAATTGAGCCAATGTATACAGCAGAGATAGGTAGACAATGTTTGGAAATTTTTAGACCTGTTAGTTATGATGAAATAATAGAAATAGATGAAAATATTAATGTTAGATTTAATGATGCAGGTCATATGTTAGGTTCAAGTATAATAGAACTATGGATAAAAGAAGAAGGGGTAGATAAAAAAATTGTATTTACTGGAGATCTTGGTAATAATGATATTCCATTATTATCTGCACCAACAATGATAGCTGATGCGGATTATCTAGTTATGGAATCAACATATGGTGGAAGGCTGCATATTAGAAATGATGAAAAAGCAGAAGCTTTTTTAAATATTGTATATGAAACAATAAAAAAAGGTGGGACTGTTGTTATACCTTCATTTGCTGTGGGAAGAACACAAGAGATATTATATGAATTAAATCATTTAAAAGAGGTTCAGGATAATGAGGAATTTAGAGAAAAATATGATTTATTAATGCATACACCAGTTTATGTAGATAGTCCTCTTGCCATATCTGCTACAGAAATTTTCAAGGAAAATATGGAGTTATTTGATGAAGAGACCCAGGAATTAATAAAAAGTGGAGATAATCCATTAGAATTTCCAGGATTAAATTTTACAAGAACTGCTGATGAATCAAAAGAATTAAATGAAAAAAATGAGCCAGCAATTATAATATCAGCTAGTGGTATGTGTGAAGTAGGAAGAATAAAACATCATTTAAAACATAATATTTGGAATCCAAATAGTACTATTTTATTTGTTGGATACCAGGCTCCAGGTACATTGGGTAGAAAAATTGTAGATGGAGAAAAAAAGGTAAAAATATTTGGGGAAGAGATCTCTGTTCACGCTAGAATTGAATATATTGAAGGGTATTCAGGACATGCGGACCAGGAAGCTCTTATGCATTTTGTATATTCATTTTTAAAAAAGCCACAACATATTTTCTTAGTTCATGGAGAAATTGAAGGTCAAAACAGTTTGAAAGAGAAAATTATTTCACAAACAAATATACCAGTATCAATACCAGAATATGGGGAAACATATAATTTAGACGATACAATAAAAATAATAGATAAAATAGAAAATAAAAATGTTCAAAATTTCCTAAGACTTGAAGTGATAGAAAGAATGAAAACATTAAAAGAAGAACTTGAAGATATGGAAAATATTGTTAAAGAAGATATTTTGTCAGAAAATGCAAATGATTCAGATATTGCAGCTTTAAATGAAAAAATTAAAAATTTAGAACAACAAATAGTAAAAATAGTTGATAATAGTGAAAAATAATACAAAAGAAAAATGAGGAGATAATTCTATGATTGATAAATATTATAATGATGCAATAATAGGAAATAAAAGTATTACAGCAAGTTTTACTAATAGGGGTGAATTATTAAGATTTTATTACCCAACTGTAGATTATAAACAGTTTATAGATTTTTTTCATGTAGGTGTAAAAGTAAATGATTCTTCATTAATATATTTGCATGATGATTTAAATAATTTATATAAACAGTATTATTCAGAAAACACAAATGTATTAAATACAGAAATAGAAAACACATATTTTAAATTAAATATAGTTCAGACTGATTTTGTGCCAATTAATAAAGATATACTTATTAAAAGGTATACATTTAAAAATAATAATTTTATTGATTTGGAATTAAAAACATTTGTACATAGTAAAATAATTTCAAATAATGGTAATTGTTTTGGAAGCAAGATACTAGCTAATGGTGTTTTACAATATAATCATAATTCTAATATATGTACATTTTCTAAAAATAAAATTTGGAAATATCAATTAAATGATGTATCAAATACTATTAAAACAGGAAATTTAGAAGATAAAGATTATATTGGTATGTCTTCAGATTCTGCTATAAGTTTTGACCTTGGAGTTATTAGACCAGGAGAAATTAAATATATTGACTTAATTGTCTATCCAAATATTAATCAAGAAGATGAAATTAATCATATTGATGAAATAGAGAAAAAAGTTCAAGAATTAAAAAAAGTAGAAATATTTAGAGAATTATCAAATACAAAAAGATATTGGAGAAAATATGTACAAGATCATGACACGATTAAAATAAAGGAGAAAGATGAAAAAGTATTTGCTAAAATAAGAAAAATATATGTTAGAAGTATTTTGCTCTTTCCATTGTTGATAAATAATTCAACAGGAGGAATGGCTGCTGCTATTGAGGTTGATGAATCAAAAAGTAAAAGTGGTGGCTATTCATATTGTTGGACAAGAGATGCAGTTTTTACAACTAAAGCGTTAAATATTCTAAAGATGACAAAAGAAGCTGAAAAGTTTTACAAAGTGTTTTGTAAAAATACACAAAATGCTGATGGTATGTGGGAACAAAGGTTTTACACAAATGGAAATTTGGCACCTTGCTGGGGATATCAGATTGATGAAACAGCAAGCGTTATTTTTGGTGTGTATGAGCATTTTAAATTAACAAAAGATTATAGATTTTTAAAAGAGACTTTTAAAATGTGTGAAGATGCAATTAAATTTATTAATAAATATATCGAAAATTTATTAGATATAAAAGAAGAACAAGACATAGTAAAAAAAGAATTAGAAGATAAATACAAAACAAACAATCATAGATATAATAAATTGTCTTATGATTTGTGGGAAATGAGTGAAGGAATACATTTGTACTCACTATCTAGTATTTTTGCAGCATATACTGCAATGATAGATATAAATGATACTATTGAAATTTTTTATAAAGATAATAGAGTAAAAGTTGAAGATTTAAGAAATGCAACAGAAAAACTAGAAAAATACAGAAGAGAAATTAAAAAATTTGTATTAAATAATATGTGTGATCAAGATACAAAGGCATTAAGAAGAAATACGGTAGATTCTTTTATGGATGTAAGTATTATAGGATCTGTAATACCATTTGGTATATTTACACCGAAAGAGAAAAAAATATTAAATACTGTTGAAAAAATAAATATGACATTAAGAACTTATACAGGTGGATATTTAAGATTTGAAAAAGATAGCTATATGGGTGGAAAAAATCCATGGACTATAGCAACTTTATGGATGGGATTGTATTATAAAAAATTAGGAGATAAAGAAAAGTTAAGAGAGTGTTTAGAATTTATTGTTAATAGTTCATCAAAAAATGGTTTTCTAGCAGAACAAGTTGAAAATCTAAGTATGGAGCCTAAATGGGTCATTGGTTTAGGTTGGGCACATGCAATGTTTATTATGCTTATATCTAATAATGATAACTCTTTGTTTGGAAAAAACATTTTTAAATAAAAAGGAGAAGTATGAAAATAATAGAAAATAATATGAATAAAATAGAAAAAACAACTAATTCTAAAATTGAAAAAAATAATTTAATATGTAAATACTCAGTCGAAATAATAGGCAAAATATGTGAGGAAATAAATGTTGAAGAAGTTAATAAAGCAAATATAAGGATTAGAAATGATTTACAAGAAGAAATAAATGATACAATAAAATGCAATGATAATTAAGAAAGAATAATTATAAAAATAAAAGTAAATGATTCAAAAAAAAAAATAAATGTCCCAATAAAAGGAGTTGAATATAGGTGGATAAGTATTATCCAAAAGCATATAAGGAAGTTGTTGAAATACTAAAAAACGTTGATGAAATTGAATTAAAGAAAATACCAGAAAATTTGTTAAATATGTTTTATAAAAAAATGGATAATGAGTATGAGTTTATTATAGATATAACAAAACCATTTGAAAAAATTGAGATTATGAATGAAACAAAAGCGATTCTAGCAAATATTTATAGAGATTATTGGGCCGCTTCGGAGCAAAAAGCTAGAATTCTAGCATTTCAAGCAAATGAACTATTAAAAATTGAACAGAGAAAAAAACAAAAAATTAATACAATAAATTTATCAGAAAATATTGTTAATAATAAAATAAAAGATGATGAAGAAATTGAAATAACAGAACAAACAGCGCTAATGATTGTAAACAACGAAAAAATAAAATGGTATAAAAAGATTATTTATTTTTTTAGATTAAGAAAAGTTTTTTCGAGCAAAGTAGAACTTAATTTATAAATTACCACAGATGAATAAATAAAATTAAAATGATATAAAAACTAATAATAAAATATAAAATATATTTATAAAGTTACACAAAGTAAAAAAAACTATTGAAACAAAATTTTAAATTATATATAATGGTCATATGTTATGTAGGTTGAACAATCATTGAATAAAAATTACATATATGAAGGAGTGTGAAAATTGATTACCGAAGATATTTTAAAGCTAATTGCACCTGGAACAAAAATTAGAGAAGGTTTAGAAAATATTTTGAAGGCAAAAACTGGAGCTTTAATTGTAGTAGGGGATTCAAAAGAAATATTAGATCTTGTTGATGGAGGTTTTAATTTAGATGTAGAATATACATCATCGAAATTATATGAGCTAGCCAAAATGGATGGAGCAATTGTATTGAGTGAAGATCTAAAAAGAATATTGATAGCTAATGCACAAATAATACCATCATCTCAAATTTTGACAAATGAAACAGGAACAAGACACAGAACAGCTGAAAGAACAGCAAAACAAACTGGTGCACTTGTAATAAGTGTATCACAAAGAAGAAATATTATAACTATTTTTAAAGGAAATTTAAGATATGTTTTAGAAGATACTTCTAAAGTTATAACAAAAGCAAATCAAGCATTACAAACAGTTGAAAAATATAAAAATGTTTTTGATAATAAACTTAGCTTGTTAAATGAATATGAGTTTAATGATATAGTAACATTAGAAAATGTTATTGTTTCTATACAAAGAGCTGAAATGGTAATGAAAATTGCAGAGGAAGTTAAAAAAGCAATTTACGAGCTCGGAGAAGAAGGAAGATTGCTACAAATGCAGTTAGATGAATTGATTGGAGATTTACATTTAGAAGAAACATTAATAATAAAGGATTATATTACTAAGTCAAAAAAGGTAAATACCGAAAAAGTATTATTTGATATAAAAGAATTAAATCATGAGGATTTGATGAAATCACAAGTAATAGCTAAATTATTGGGATATGAGGATTTTGATAATTATGAAGAGGTAGGAGTATATACAAAGGGTTACAGAGTTTTAAATAAAATACCAAGAATGCCAAGTAATATTGTAGAAAATCTTGTTAAGTCATTTAAATCTTTTCAACATATATTAGCAGCAGATATTCCAGAATTAGATGAGGTTGAAGGAATTGGAGAAATAAGAGCAAGAACTATAAAGCAATCTTTAAAAAGGATGCAAGAACAATTTATATTTGATAATTTAATGTTGTAAAAATAGATGTAGAAATATCGTTAATTGAAAAGTTGTAATAAATTTTCAATGTAAAAAATTTATTGAGAAAAAAATATATACTGAAAATAAAAAATACGTATTGAAAATAAAAAATAGTTGTTGAAAATAAAAAAATTTATTAAAAATAAAAAAAATTTATTAAAAATAAAAAAAAATTTATTTTTTAAAAAATATAGTGTTATAATGTATTTTATAAATAGATTTAATTTTAAAAATTAGGAGGAAATATGAAAGACTTAAACAAAATTTTAGTTATAATTGCTACTATAATTATAGCAGGTTTAATAATATTTGTAGGTAATGGTATTATTAAAAAATCAACTCAAAAACCTAAAAATCCGATTGTAACAATGGAAATTGAAGGGTATGGTGTTATAAAAATCGAATTATATCCAGAAATAGCTCCAAATACAGTAAAAAACTTTATAAAATTAGCTAATAACGGATTTTATAATAATTTGACATTTCATAGAATAATTCAAGACTTTATGATTCAAGGTGGAGATACTAAAGGAGATGGTACTGGAAAAGGAATGTATTCAGCATTAGATCCTAATATTCAAAAAGATTATGAATACTCAATAAAAGGTGAATTTTATGCTAATGGTGTTAATAATAAACTTAAACATACAAAAGGTGTACTTTCAATGGCACGTTCTGATTATAGCAGTGTAGGAATGACAGAAGAAGGTTATAATTCAGCAAGTACGCAATTCTTTATAATGACAAGTGATAACAAATCATTAGACGGATATTATACACCATTTGGAAAAGTAATAGAAGGATATGATATTGTTGAGAAAATTGCACAAGTAAAAATGAAACAAAAAGATTCAGATAAAGAAGTAGCAGAAGGTACTCCAGAAGTAGCACCTGTTATAAAAACTGTAACTGTTGATACTTTAGGTGTTGATTATGGAATGCCAGAAGTTCAGGAAGCATTTGATTATAACGGATATTTACAAAAAATGTATGGATTTAGTTCAGACCAGATGTAAAACAAGATATAACTAATAAAATAAACTTTATTTTTTAATTAGGTTTACTAAAAGTAAAAATTTAATAAAGAAAATTATAATAAAATTAACTATAATTTTAATACGGTTCTATAATACTTATTTGGATAGTTTACAATCTAATCAATATTATAGAACCGTATTTTAAATAAGTACATTATTTTTTTGAAAAAAATTGATTAAAGTGATTAACCCACCCCAATCAATATTATAGCA
>DAOOQE010000005.1:0-44422 GCA_035388585.1 Clostridia bacterium | reverse complement strand
TTTTTTGAAAAAAATTGATTAAAGTGATTAACCCACCCCAATCAATATTATAGCATCGTATTTTAAATAAGTGCATTATTTTTTTTGAAAAAATTGATTAAAGTGATTAACCCACCCCAATCAATATTATAGCACCTTTTTTCAAAAAATTGATTAAGGTGATTAAACACCATAATCAATTATATAACCATTATTTTAAATCTACAATGGTAACTCCCATTTCGCCCTCTCCAAAAGAGCCAATTCTATATGTTTTAACATGTGGATGCGTTTTCAAAAAGGTATGAATTCCGTTTCTTAATTTTCCTGTTCCTTTACCATGTACAATTCTAACATTATGTAAGTTGGATATTGCACAATCATCTAGATATTTATCAATAACAAAAATTGCTTCTTCAACATTTTGTCCTATAACATTTAATTCAGGCGAAATATATTTACTTTTTGAATTTGCTTGTTTATATGTATTTGAGTTTGTATTATTTTTTTTATTTAAAGAGTTATTTTGAATTATTTCTTTTTTTGTTTTTTGAAGTTTATTAATATTTACATTCATTTTGGCACTACCTATTTGTATCTGTATATCACCAGATTTATTTGGATATGTAAGTATAGTTGCATCTGTATTAAAATCAGTAAAAAAAACATCCATTCCTATTTTAATATCTTCTGGATTAATAGGAGAATTTTTTTCGTCTGAAAAATTATTATATGCTAATGATTCAGAAAGATTTCTTACTTTCTCATTTAAATTATTTCTTTTAGAATTTGCGTTTTTAAGAAAATCTTTAATGCTAGAAACATTGGGATTATTTAAATCTAAGTATAATTGAGATTCAGCAGTATCATAAATTTTATTAAGGTCTTTAATTATTTCATCAGACTCTTTTTTAGCTTGAGATAATATATCTTTTGCTTTTAATTTTGCATCATCTAATATTTCTTTTTCATTACATTTTAAAACAGAATATTCATTATCAAGAGACTTTCTAAGCCCAGTTATTTGATTTGAATTTTTTTGTATTTCTTCTTTTTCCTTTTCAATAATTATTTTACTATCATAAATAGTTTTAAGTAATTCTTCAATATTTAGATTAGCATCTGTTAAAAAGTTTTTTGCTCTTTCTAGTATTTTTTCTGAAAGCCCCAAGCGTTTACTAATTTCGAATGCATTACTTTTACCAGGAACCCCGATTATTAATCTATATGTAGGCCTTAAGTTTATAATATCAAACTCAGAACTTGCATTTTCAAATCCATTTGTAATTAATGCATAATTTTTAATTTCTGAATAATGAGTAGTAGCAATACTTAGGCATCCAATATTATAAAAATATTCTAATATACTAATTGCAAGACTTGCTCCTTGAATAGGATCTGTTCCAGATCCAAGCTCATCAACTAATATCAAGCTGTTTTCGGTAGCGGAATTTGTAATATCAATAATATTTAACATATGGGAAGAAAATGTACTAAGAGATTCAGATATACTTTGCTCATCTCCAATATCTGCAAAGATTTTATCAAAAACAAAAATACTACTGTTTTCTTTCGCAGGAATATGAAGGCCACTATAAGCCATTAAACATAAAAGACCAACTGTTTTTAATGCAACGGTTTTTCCACCTGTGTTTGGACCAGTAATAACCAATGAATTATAATTAATACCTAGATTTATACTTATTGGAACAACTTTGTTTTCATCTATTAAAGGATGTCTAGCTTCTATTAAATTTATAAATTTTTTATTATTAATTAATGGTGATACTCCGTTAATAGCTTTGGAAAATTTTGCCTTTGCAAAACAAAAATCAATTTTTCCAATACAATTAGAATTTTTTACAAGATTTTCAATTAGTGGTATAAGAAGTTTAGATAAATCTTCAAGTATTTTCTCTATTTCTTTTTTTTCCTCTGATTTAATATTATTAATTTGATTATTAATATCAAAAATTGAAATTGGCTCAAGATATACAGTTGAACCACTAAAAGACATGTCATGAATTAGACCTTTTATATTATCTTTGTATTCAATTTTAACTGGAATAACATATCTTTCATTTCTAATTGTTATAATAGGCTCCATTATGAATTTCGAATATGTAGCAGAGTGAATAAATGAATTTAATTTTTCTTTTATATTTGCTTCTAAAAATTTTCTTGTTTTTCTTAGTTTGAATAAATTTTTTGAAGCATTATCAGAAATGTTATTTTCATCAATAATTGAATCAAAAATTATTTTTTCTATTCCAATATTACTATAAAGTTCTTCAAATATTGAATTCATAATAGGGTATTTAGAATTTTTTAATAGTTCTATATCATTACTATTGAAATAATTTTTTAACTCTCTACTCGTTTTTAATATATGTGCAATATCAAGCAATCCCTTATTAGAAAGTGATAAATTACTTTTAAGTGTTTTTACTAAAATATCTATATTTTCAAATTCACATATAGGCGCATTTCCAAAATCAGTTAATAGATTAAATGCCTCAGATGTTTGATTAAGAAGATATTGAACTGTTGATGATTTGTTTTTGAGAATTAAACTATCACATAATTTTTTTCCGGAATGTGTAATACAATAACTAGATAAAATATTGATAATTTTATCGTAATCTAATTTAAGTAAATTTTTATTCATTTTAAACTCCTTTTTTATTTTTAAACATAATATCATATTTTGCTTGTAAACTCAATAATATTACAGATATAAAGGATGTTTAGCTTACTAAAAATTTTCTTAAAATGAAATTTGATAACAATTCTGTAAATTCAAAGCAAATTTAAGAAATAATTAAATATAGTTTTTGAAAATAAAGTGTTACAATTAATGTGAAATGTAAAGGTGAATTCCAAATAGGAAAAGTAACTTTAAAATGAAGAAAAACTCGTATTACAATTAAACAGTTTTTTTTGAAAAAACATTGATTTTTACAAAAAAATAGTGTATAATAACTTTACATTAATAAGATTACATAAGGAGTGGGAATAAAAGTCCCACTCCTTCATTGTAGCAGGGAGGGAAAGATGGCTAATATTGAAGAAAAAGTTGAGAACTTAATATCCAAAAATATTATAGATTTAGGTTATGAGCTTTATGATGTTCAATATACAAAAGAGGGTAGTGATTACTATTTAAAAATATTTATAGAAAAAAAAGAAGGAATAAATATAGAAGATTGTGAAAAAGTATCACGAGAAATAACAGAAATTTTAGATGAGAAAGATTATATAAAAGAACAATATTTTTTAGAAGTATCATCAACTGGTGTAGAAAAAGTTCTAAGAAAAGATAAGCACTTAAAAGATAATATTAATAAGGAAATTGTTATAAGGTTATACAAACCAATAGATAAAGAAAAAGAAATTACTGGCATTTTAGAAAATATCAATAATGAAAATATAGTTTTAAAAACTCAAAATGGCGAAAAAGAAATTGAAAGAAAAAATATATCATTAATAAAAAAATATTATGATTGGGATAATTTAGGAGGTAATGAGTAAAATGAAGAAAAAAGAAAATAAACCAAGTGAAGCTATAGATAGTAAACAATTAGTAATAGCAATGGATGAATTAGAAAAAGAAAAAGGAATAAAAAAAGAGTTTTTAATGGAATCTATTGAAACAGCTTTAGTTACAGCATATAAAAGAGAATTTGAAGCCCCAGAAGAAACTGAGGTTAAAATTACTATGGATAGAGAAACAGGGGAAATTCATGTTTACACAGATAAAATGGTTGTGGAAGAAGTTGAGGATGATAAATTAGAAATAACTTTAGTAGAAGCACAAAAAATAAATAAAACACTAGAGATAGGAGATGTTGCTCAAATAGAAGTAGTTCCAAGAAATTTTGGAAGAATAGCAGCAGGAACAGCAAAACAGGTTATAATTCAAAAAATAAGAGAAGCTTCAAGAGATGTATTATTTAATGAGTTTAGTGATAGAAAAGGTGAAATAGTTTCAGGAATAATACAAAAAGCTGACGGTGGAGTTGTAGTTGCAGACCTTGGAAAATTAGAAGGAGTAATGCCACTAAAGGAACAAGTTCCAACAGAGAAATATAGTGTAAATAAAAAAATAAGAGCATATATAGTTGATGTTGAAAGAGGAATAAAAGGTGCTCCACAAGTTATTATATCAAGAGCACATTGTGATTTTGTAAGAAAATTATTTGAACTTGAAATTCCTGAAATATATGAGGGTGTAATTGAAATAAAAAGTGTTTCAAGAGATCCAGGAAATAGAAGTAAAGTAGCAGTGTATTCTCCAAACGAAAATATTGATCCTGTTGGTTCATGTGTTGGTCAAAAAGGAATACGTATACAAAATATAATAAATGAGCTAGGCGGAGAAAAAATTGATGTAATAGAATGGAATCAAGATCCAGCAATATTTATTTCGTCAGCATTATTACCAGCACAAGTTCTTGCGGTAGATATTAAAGAACAAGATAGATTTGCTCAGGTAATAGTTCCAGATGATCAATTGTCATTAGCAATAGGTAAAGCAGGACAAAATGCAAGATTGGCTGCAAAATTAACAAATTGGAAAATAGATATAAAAAGTGAATCACAATTCAGAAAAATGTTAATGGAAAATGATTCAGAAGAAAAATCAGAGGATATAGAAGAACTAGAGGCTTTAGACGAAATTGATTTAGAAGATAAAGTAGAAGTAAATGATGTAGAGGAAATTTATATAGAAGATAAAATAACTATTATTTCTGAAAATGTAGAAGAAGTTGTTGAAAAAAAAGAAGTGAAAAGTAAAAAAGCTGAACCAAAAAAAGAGATAAAAGCTAAAAAAGTTGATACTGAAAGAGCTGATTCTGAAAAAACAGATAAAATAGAAAAAAAATCTAAATCTAAAAAAGATGCGATAGAAAAAGAAGAAAAAGCAAAAAACAAAGTTGAAAAAGAAGAAAAAGCAAAAAACAAAGTTGAAAAAGAAGTAAAAGCAAAAAACAATGTTGAAAAAGAAGAAAAAACAAAAAAATAATAGATGTAAAAATAAATAATTAAATATTGAATTAAATTACAAAAAATCAATTATAATTTTAAAAAATTAAAAAAACATTTAAATAAAATAGTATGTCAAAAAAATAGTAAAAATATATGTTTAAATATATTTTAAGATATAAGTTATATAAAAAAATAAATATTAAAATTCATATAAATGTATGAAATAGATAATATTTTGAATATAATTAAAAAAGGAAGTGAGTTTTGTGAAAATTATACCAAAAAGAACATGTATAGGATGTAATTCGCAAAAAGAAAAAAAAGAATTAATAAGAATAGTAAAAAATAAAGATGAAGAAATAAGTATTGACAAAACTGGAAGAGCAGAAGGCAGAGGAGCATACATATGTAATGATATAGATTGCCTAAATAAAGCTATAAAAAACAAAAAAATAGAAAAAACATTCAAAATGAAAATTGAGAATGAAATTTATGAAAATTTAAGAGGTGTAATTATTGACAAATAAAGTTTTAGGACTAGTAGGACTTGCCACGAGAGCAGGTAAAGTTATTTTTGGGACAGATGCATGTGTTGAAGGTATTGAAAAAAATAAAATTAAATTAATAATATTAACAAATGATGCATCAGAGAGATTAAAAAATAAATTTATTAAATTGTGTGAATTAAAAAACAATGGGGTAAAGGTGATTATATTTGGAACTATTGATACAATAAGTAGTGCTATAGGAAAACAAAATAAAGCAGTAATTGGAATAAAAGATATTAATTTTTCAAATGAGATTATAAAAATAATTAATGGGGGTGAAGTTATTGGGTAAAGTTAAAATACATGAAATTGCCAAGGAAATAGGAATAGCTAATAAGGATTTAATAGAAAAAGCAAATGAATTAGGTATTAATGTTTCAAGTCATATGAGTTCAATAGAAGTAAGTGAAGCTGAAAAAATAAAAAATAGTTTTAATGGAAAGAACAGTACAAAAACAAAAAAAGGGAGTACACAAAATATTGAGAAAAAACAAAAAAAAGATTCTGCACCAGTAATAATAAGAAGAGAAGTTATTATAAATGAAGAGCAAAATCAAAAAACAGAAGAAAAAAAGACCGATAATAGAAAAGATGTTGGTTTTGTAGAAAGAGATAAAAATAAAGACTACAATATAGTGTATAGAAAACAACCAATAAAACCATTAACTGCTAGTGAATTGTTTGGAATTAAACCTAAAAATGTAGAAGAACAAAAAGAAATTGAAGTTGTAAAAATTGAAGAAGTTCAAAATGTAGAAAAACAAAATAATATAGATATGGAGCAAGAAGTAAAGAATAAAATGATAGAAACAGTAGAGAATAAAATAGTTAAAAAAGAACAAGAAGAACAACAAGTTCAAAATATTCAAGAAAATAATAGGTTTAATCCAAATAATAAGCCAAATAATTATAATGCTCAAGATAATAGAGTTAATAATAGAAATAATGATAATAGATCTGATGATAGAAATTCAGATAATAGATTTAATAGAAATGGTGATAATAGATTTGATAACAAAACAAATTCTGATAACCGTTTTAATAATAGACCAAATAATGAAGACAGATATGGAAATAGACCATATAATAATTCAAATAATTCTGATAGACCAGCAGGTGATAACCGATTTAATAAATTCGAAAATCGTGAAAGAACAAATAATTTGAATAATAATCAAAACAGTGATAATCGATTCCAAAATAGAAATAATAATAATGGTCAATATCAACCAAGAAACAATAATAATGGAACATATCAACCAAGAAATAGCGGTGATGGTCAATATCAACCTAGAAACAACAATAATGGAACATATCAACCAAGAAATAGCGGTGATGGTCAATATCAACCAAGAAACAATAATAATGGAACATATCAACCAAGAAATAGCGGTGATGGTCAATATCAACCTAGAAACAACAATAATGGAACATATCAACCAAGAAATAGCGGTGATGGTCAATACCAACCTAGAAACAATAATAATGGAACATATCAACCAAGAAATAATAATGGAACATATCAGCCTAGAAATAATAACAATGGAACATACCAACCTAGAAACAACAATTTTAATAGAAATGGAAGACCATTAGATGATAAAGGAATTGATAAAAATATAAAAGAAATTATCTCTGTTGAAGTATTAGAAAAGGAAAATCAAAGAGATTATTCAAGTAGAGCAATTGATAAAGAAAAACAAAGTAAATTTGAAGAGAGTAAAGGTGCAAAAAAACCAGCTAAGACTAAAAAAACTGGTAGATTTGAAAACTTTGATGAAGAAAAACTTAAAAATCTAAAACAAGTAGATAAGTTATCTAATATGTTTAGTGAACAAGATGGTGGAATGTTAGACTACTATGATTTAACTACAGAAAGAGGAAAGAGAAATAGAAAGAAAATAAGAAATGATCAACAAAGAATAAAACAAAAAATATTTGAATTAACAGAAATTAATATCCCGGATAATATTACTGTTAAAGATTTAGCGGTAGATTTGAAAAAAACTAGTGCAGAAGTTATTAAGAAATTATTTGGATATGGAATAATGGCAACAGTTAATAATGAAATAGATTTTGATACAGCTTTCTTAGTAGCCCAAGAATTTGGAGTTAAAGCAAATAAAAAAGAAAGCCTTAATGAAGAAGATATTCTTTTTGATGAGTCTGAAGATAGTGACGAAGAATTAGTAAATAGACCACCTGTTGTGGTTGTAATGGGACACGTAGACCATGGTAAAACATCATTATTAGATGCTATAAGAAGTACAAATGTTATACAAGGTGAAGCAGGTGGAATTACTCAACATATTGGTGCTTATATGGTTAATATAAATGGAAGAGATATTACATTTTTAGATACACCAGGACATGAAGCATTTACAAGTATGAGGGCAAGAGGAGCTCAAATAACTGATATTGCAATATTAGTTGTTGCAGCTGATGATGGGGTTATGCCACAAACTGTTGAAGCAATTAATCATGCCAAGGCAGCAAATATTCCGATAATTGTAGCTGTAAATAAAATTGATTTACCAAATGCAAATGTGGATAAAATAAAACAAGAATTAATGAAATATGATTTAGTTGCAGAAGAATGGGGTGGAGAAACAATTTTTGTTCCTATATCTGCTATGAAAAATATTAATATAGAAAATTTATTAGAGATGGTTTTACTAGTTGCTGATATGCAAGAATTAAAAGTAAATCCTAAAAAACAAGCTAAAGGTGCAGTAATAGAAGCAAGATTAGATAAAGCAAAAGGTCCAATAGCATCTGTTTTGGTGCAACGTGGAACATTAGATATTGGAGACACAGTTGTTGTAGGAAAATCAATTGGTAGAATTAGAGCAATGAAAAATGATAAAGGACATAATGTAAAAGAGGCTGGTCCATCAACACCTGTAGAAATAATGGGACTAACAGAGGTACCAGAAGCAGGAGATATATTCTATGAAGTTAAAAATGAAAAAATGGCAAAACATCTAATTGAAAAAAGAAGAATTCAAGAAAGAGAAAAAGTTATTGGTAGTTCAAATGTGGTTACTTTGGATAATTTATTTGAGAAAATGGAAACTGGTGATTTGAAACAATTAAATATAATTGTTAAAGCAGATGTTCAAGGAAGTGCAGAAGCAGTTAAACAATCTTTAGAAAAACTATCAGATAGTGAAGTAAAAGTAAAAGTTATACATGCTATAGCAGGAGCTGTTACAGAATCAGATGTTCAATTAGCTAAAGCGGCAAGTGCAATAATAATTGGGTTTAATGTTAGACCAGTTCCAACTGCTAAAATAGCTGCAGATAAAGAAGGCGTTGAAATTAAGCAATATTCTATAATATATAAAGCAATCGAAGATGTTGAAGCAGCAATGAAAGGAATGTTGGATCCTGTATTTGAAGAAAAAGTTATTGGAAATGCAGAAGTAAGACAAGTGTTTAAAGTTTCTAATGTAGGATCAATAGCAGGATGTTATGTTACAGATGGTAAAATTGAAAGAAATGCAGGAGTAAGAGTAATTCGTGAAAGCGTTGTAATACATGAAGGAAAATTGTCTTCTTTAAAAAGATTCAAAGAAGATGTAAAAGAAGCTGCAAAAGGTTATGAATGTGGTGTTCAAATAGAAAAATACAATGACATTAAAGAAGGAGATATTATAGAAGCTTTCGTAATGCAGGAAATAAAAAGATAATTTATAATATTTTTATGTTTGTGTTTTAAACATATAATTCAATTTAATATATGATTTAAGTATATCAAAACATGATTTATGAAGTTTTACACAAATAAATCAATTATAGATATATATGTAAATCAATTATATATATATGATTAGATTTATAATAATATAGAGTAATTATTGGGAGGAAATTTAATGGCTACAAATGAGTCTAGATTAAATAAAATAAATGAAGAGTTACGAAGACAACTTAGTAATCTAGTAATGTTTGAATTGAAAAATCCGAAAGTTACAGGAATGATAAGTGTTACAAAAGTAAAAATAACTCCAGATTTTAAATATGCGCAAGTATATGTAAGTATACTAAATTCAAAAAATATAAAAAAAACTATGGAAGGTTTAAAAGAATCAGTGGGTTTTTTAAAATCAAAAATTGCAAGATCAGTTAATTTAAGAGTTACACCTGAATTAGTATTTGTAATTGATGATTCATTAGAACAAGGAGCAAGAATTGAATCAATATTAAAAGATTTAAAAGGAGAATAGAATAATGACATTAGATAATATATTTGAGGAAGTAAATAAAGCAGAATCTATATTAATAGTTACTCATGAAAATCCAGATGGAGATGCAATGGGTAGTAGCTTAGCCCTATATAATGCTCTAAAATTATATGGAAAAAACCCTGAAATAGTTGTACCTGAATTTTCAAGAACATTTGATTTTTTACCAGGTATAGAAGAGGTAAAAAGTGATTGTAGTAGAGAAGTGTATGACTTAGCAATATCATTAGATTCTGCAACTCTTAAAATTATTGGAAATTTAGCAAAGGTGTATGAAAATGCAAAGGTTAAGGTTGTAATAGATCATCATGGTAGTAATACTATGTATGGTGATTACAACTATGTAAACCCTGATGCTCCAGCATGTAGTCAATTATTAATTGTTATATTGAATTATTTTAATATAGAAATTAATAAAGATATTGGTACTTGTATTTTAACTGGAATTATAACAGATACAGGTGGTTTTAAGTACTCTACTGTAACAGCAGAGACTTTTGAATTTGTTGCATGGCTTTTAAGTCGAGGAGTAAATGTTTCAAAAGTATATAAACAAGTTTTACAAATTAGAACAAAGTCTAATTTTGAACTTAATAAAATTGCAATGGAAAGACTTCAATTTACTGAAAACAACAAAATTGCTTATACATATATTACTAAAAAAGATGAACAATTAGTTAATTCTGAAACAGGAGATCATGAAGGATTAGTTGATATAGGAAGAGATATTGAAGGTGTTGAGGTTTCTGTATTTATCAGAGAAAAAGAAGAAAAGAATTATAAAATATCTTTAAGATCAAATGAATATGTAAATGTTTCAGATATAGCAATACTATTTGGAGGCGGTGGACATCCTAGAGCAGCAGGATGCACATTTCAGGGTGAATTAGAATTGGCTAAGGAAAAAATAATTGCTGAGATAAAAAAGAATTTAAAATAATACATGTAAATAGAGTAAATAGCAATAAAACAAATATTTTAATATAGCATAGTATAATAAAATGTTTATACTATTGCGAGAAAAGGAAATATTTTAACAATTAGACAATTATAGTATATTAGATAAACTTATCTAATATATTGTAATTTCAATATTATAGTCAAATGTTTTTTATACTTTATTTTAAGGAGAATATAGTGGATGGAATTATTATAATAAACAAACCTAAAGGTTGTACTTCACATGATGTAGTATATAGAATAAAAAAAATATATGGTGAAAAAATAGGACATACAGGAACATTAGACCCAAATGCAACAGGAGTTTTACCAATATTAATAGGAAATGGAACAAAATTATCAAAATATTTGATAAATCATGATAAAACATATATTGCAACAATACAATTAGGAATAAAAACTGATACAGCAGATTCAGAAGGGACTCAAATTGAAACTAAACCTGTATTAGAAAAAATGCTTGAATCAAAAGAAATAGAAAAAGTATTGCAGTCCTTTAAGGGAAATCAAGTTCAAACTCCACCAATATATTCAGCTATTAAGGTAAAAGGTAAAAAACTTTATGAATATGCGAGAAGTGGACAACAGGTTGAAATTCCTAAAAGAAATGTTACTATTTACTCTATAAATTTATTAAATATTGATAAAAAAAACAAACAAATTGTTATAGAAGTTAAATGTTCAAAGGGTACATATATAAGAAGTTTATGTGAAGATATTGCTTTTAAATTAGAAACAGTAGGATATATGAAAGAATTAAATAGAACACAAGTTGGAGTTTTTTATATTGAAAAATCGATTACTCTTGATGACTTAAATATTGATAGAGAAAGAATAAATGAACATTTGATAACTATGGAAGAATTATTATTTGATAATGAATCTATAATACTAGAAAAATCTGAAATTCTGAAGTTTTTAAATGGTGTGAAAATTAAATATGATTTGCAGGATGGATTATATAAGATATATAATTCGGGTGGTGTTTTTATTGGAACAGGAACTGTTAATGATAAAGATCTAAAAAGAGATATAATTATTAATAATTAAAATAAAGGTGAAGTGAAAAATAATTGCGATTTTGTAATAACAAATGCATAATAAAAATAATGGTTTAAAAAAATAACTTGTAATTTTGTTTAATATATGATAATATACATATAGAAGTAAATAAATAATCCCTGCGTAGTGCGCTAATATTGGTATTTTAGAACCACAAAGTATTTAAGGGGAGTCCGCCTTTAGATGTGGCGTGCATGCTTGCATTTATGTAAGAAGCCCAGAAGCATTTAACAAGACACCCACCTGTGAAAACAGGTCCTTAAAATCTCAGTATAACGGCTAATGTGGGGTATTTTTATGTCAGATTATCTTATAAAAAGACGGCAAGTGCGTGGAAATATTATCTCATATTATATTTATAAAAACGCTGATGTGTCTTGTTTTTATGTCATAGTGTAATAATAATTTTAAAAAATATGGGGAATAAAATGAATATATATGATTTACTAATAAAAGGAATTGAATTATTAAAACAAAAAAGAATCCAAGACTCAGCAATTCAAGCTAGAGTCTTATTATGTTATATTCTTAAAATTGACAGCGTTAATTTGATTATTAATTATAATTTAGAGGTTCAAAAAATAGATGAAGATCAATTTATAAGTTATATTTATAAGTTGATTGATGGAAAACCACTTCAATATCTCACAAATAAACAGGAATTTATGAAACTTGAATTTTATGTGGATGAAAATGTACTTATTCCACAACCAGATACTGAAATATTAGTTGAAAGTATTATTAAATATTCTGAAAAAATAAAAAGTAAAATGGAAGTTCTAGATTTATGCACAGGGAGTGGAGCAATTGCAGTTTCTATTGCCAAATATGTTGATGGTTCGAATATAACAGCATCTGATATTAGCAATAAAGCAATACAAATAGCAAAATTAAATGCTGAAAAAAATTTAGTACATAAAAAAATTGATTTTATTGAGTCAGATATGTTTAATAAAGTTAATAATAAAAAATTTGATATAATAGTGTCAAATCCACCATATATTAAAACAAAAGTAATAAAAACTCTATCGCCACAAGTTAAGGAAGAACCTATTATAGCATTAGATGGTGGAAGAGATGGGCTGGAATTTTATAAAATAATAGCAAAAAAAGGAATTGCGTATCTAAATGAGAAAGGAAAATTATTTTTAGAAATAGGATTTGATCAAAAAGAAGAAGTAGTCAAAATTTTAGAAGAAACTCAGTATTATGATAATATTGAGTCAATTAAAGATTTTGCAGGGAATGATAGAGTAATAATTTGTTCTAAAAAGGAGTGAGTTTATGTCTTTTTCAACAGATATAAAAGAAGAGTTAAGTAAAATAGGTAGTCTTTCAAATAAAGATAATGTAAAATTTGAATTTTTGGGTTATTTAACAACAACAAATGTTGTTGTATTAAATAGCAGAAAAATAAAGTTTTCAACTGAAAGTGAATATAATATTAATCGTTTTTCTAAATTATTGAATAATTTATATATTGATAAATATGAAATTACTATTCAAGGTAAAATATACATTATAACAGTAAATCTTGTAAATAATGATTTATTGCAAAATATTAATATTAGTGATGAAAAAATAAATATTAATTTCGAAAAAATATTAGATATATTAGAAGTGGAAGAAAACAGTGCGAAATCATTTGTAAGAGGCGCTTTTTTAGGTAGTGGAACTTTAAATAATCCAGAAAAAAAATATCATTTGGATATTAGTTTTTCAAATGAAGAAAATTTAAAATTTGTTGAAAATATATTATTAAATATTGGTATTATATCTAAAAAAATGAAAAAAGAAAATGGTATTTTTTCTCTATATTTTAAAGAAGGTGAAGAAATATCAAAGTTTTTAGCATATATAGGAGCAAATACATCTGTTATAAAATTTGAAGAAATTCGTGTTTATAGAGATATGAGAAATTCTGTAAATAGGTCTGTAAATTGTGAAACTGCAAATTTGAATAGAATTATAGATGCTTCTTTAAAACAAATTGAAGATATTAAATATATTAAAAGTAAAAATAAATTTGGAGAATTGTCAGAATTGCAAAAAGAAATCGCAGATATAAGATTAAAAAATCCAGATGCATCATTAGTTGAATTAGGAAAGATGCTAAAAAATCAGATTGGTAAATCTGGAGTTAATTATAGATTAAAGACAATATCAAAAATAGCAGATGAATTAAGATAGGAGAAATTTTATGAAAGATGTAGGAATATATGTTCATATACCTTTTTGCATTAAGAAATGTTTTTATTGTGATTTTATTTCTTATGAAAATAAAAATGAATTAAAACATGAATATGTTAAATATTTGTTAAGAGAAATAGAACACGTTGGAATAGGTAATAAAGAAGATTACAAAAATGATTTAGATGATTTAGTAAGAGTTAGAACTATATATTTTGGTGGTGGAACACCTTCATATATTGATAGTAAAGCTATTATTGATATACTCGATACTATAAAAAGAAATTTTTCGCTGATTGAAAATTGTGAAATAACATTAGAAATAAATCCTGGAACAGTTGATGAGCAAAAGTTACAAGATTATTATAATTCTGGAATAAACAGGATAAGTATAGGATTACAAGAGACTAATGATTATTTATTAAGTTTAATTGGCAGAGTACATAACTTCCAGCAGTTTTTAGAAACATATAAACTGGCAAGAAAAATTGGTTTTGATAATATTAATGTTGATTTAATTAGTGCTTTACCAAATCAAACTATAGATGATGTAAAGAAAACACTTGATACAATAATTGAATTAAATCCTGAACATGTTTCTGTATATTCTTTAATCTTAGAAGACGAAACAAAACTAGCTAAAATGGTTGAAGAAAAAATTTTAAATAAGCCTGATGAAAAATTAGAACGTGAAATGTATTGGTTAATCAAGGATAAATTAGAAAAAAATGGTTATAATCATTATGAAATATCAAATTATTCAAAAATTGGATATGAATCAAAACATAATTTAGATTGTTGGAACCAAAACGAGTATATAGGATTTGGTGTTAGTGCTCATTCATATACTAATTCTGTAAGATTTTCAAATATAGAGTCTATTGAAGAATACATTATAAATATTAGAAATTGTGAAGAATATAAAAATTTGATATTTCATGAAAAACAAGATCAAGATTCAAAAATGAAAGAATATATGATGTTAGGATTAAGAAAAATTAAAGGTATAAATATAAATGAATTTAAAGAAAAATTTCTTCAAAATCCTGTATTTATTTTTAAAAAAGAACTAAATAAATTAGTAAATGAGGGATTAATAGAGGTAGATGAAGAATTTATAAGATTAACAAAAAATGGAATAGATTTTGCAAATATAGTTTGGCAGGATTTTATATAATTATAATGCTAAATCGTAATATTCATTTGTATAATTGCTTTTTGTAGATTTGTATCTATCTAAAGAAGTATTATTTTTAATATTAGATATACTATTTTTGTTTAAATGGTTTATACTAACAGTATCTTTCACATAATAATATTTCTTTTTTGTTTTATTGTTATTTGTTAAATCTACTTTTATATTTGATAAAAAGGAGTTTGAACATAAATCAGATTCTTTTTTTGTTTGTGATTTAATAAGGAAGTTTGAATATAAATCAGCTTCTATTTTTGCTTGTGATTTAATATATGATATTACTTGTATTATAGGAGAAGACAATATGTTTCTATAATATAATTTTGCTGAAGAGTTCAAATTATTTGAGATGTTTCGATACCCTATTATACATTTTTTTGCTCCTGATATTGCTCTAGTAGTTAATTTTGTTGGAACTGTTTCCTTAAAAAAAGAGTTTATTTTTTTAAATGTAGTATTTTTGGAAAAAAGTTTTAAGAAATTATTTATTGGAGGTTTTTCTAATATAGATTTAAAAATATTCTTTGATGAATATCTATTTTGAGATAATTTGTTCGAAACAGGTTCTATTATTTTTTCTTTAACAGTATTAATAATATTTTGTAATATTGGATTAACAGGTTTTTGTTTCATAAATCCTAATTTATAAAGTTTTTTATCTCTAATGTATGAAGCTTTTTTTTCTAGTTTGCAATATTTTCTACAATTCATATTATCGTCATATAGCCATTTTTCATTTTTTTTCGAATAAATATTAACAATGTCATTTTGAATTTTTTGTAGTTTTGAAATTTCAAATTCGATTAATTCTTTTTTAAAAATCATATTTTTATACTTTAAAAAATCTTTGAATGAAATTTTTGTTAGTACTGGTGCGTGATTTAATTTACTCTTTAGTATATTTAATTCTTTTGTTAATGTAAAATAATTTTTTTGCATTTTGATGCTCCTTTCTAAATAATATAATCTGTATTTTTTTCTACAAATTATTTTTTTATAATACAATAAAAAGCTTGGAATGTAAAGGAAAACCGTGTGACAAATAATTACAAAAAATGACAAGAATGTATTGCAACACTGTTGTATCAGTGTTAAAATAGGAATAAGATATACAAAAGTAAAGGAGCAAATAAAATGTCAGCAATTAGAGGAAAAGAATGGATTGATGTATCAAAACAATTAGATATAGTATTAGAAAAAATTTTTCCTTGTGAAGAATATAAAAATAAACTAAATCAATATGAAAAAAGAAAAGAAGTATTTGAATATTTAAAAGATAAAATAAAATATGATAATCACTTGTTTAATAAAATACAAAAAGGTAGGGCAGATAGAAATATAAGTAAAGAAATGTTTTCTGTAATAGAAAATAATACAGGAATATCTAATGGTATAGCTCAGGCTTATAAACTTTTATTAGATAGATTAGGAATATATTCAATGGTTGTATTTTGTTCATTAAATTATGGAAAAGATAACATAGGAAGTCTTATAAAATTAGTAGAAAATCCGAATGACATGAAAGCAGTGAAAAAATTTTTAGATTTAACAGATAAAAAAGGTATAAACGTAGATGATCATATGTTTAATTTAGTTAGGAATATTGATGGAACATTTTCTTTTGATGACGTAACATTTGCAATTTTAAGTAAAGAAAAATCTGAAAAATTTTTTGATTATGACATTATAAAAGCTTATGAATTAGGCCAAAATAAGATTAAAGGAATGCCTTCAATAATATTAAATATAAATATTGGAAAAAATGAAAGTTTGTTTGAAGAAAAGATTACAGAAGCAAAATTGAACAATGAGAGTTTAGTCCCATTACCAAAATATATAATATCACAAAAATCACCATATAAAAATTTTTAAAAAAGTATTGACATTTTTTTAAAATGGGTATAATATATATAAAGTTAGCAGTCATTACATTAGAGTGCTAAAGTTAAAGAAGGTGATAAAGTGTTAAATAGTAGAAAAAAGAAAATTCTTCAAGCAATTGTAGACGAATACATAGGAACTGCTGAACCTGTTAGCTCAGGTAGTCTAACAAAAAAAAATGGAATGGATTTAAGTAGTGCTACAATTAGAAATGAAATGTCAGATCTTGAAAAAGAAGGTTATTTAGATAAGCCACATACATCAAGTGGTAGAATCCCATCTGCAAAAGGTTATAGGCTATATGTTGATGAAATGTTGGACGATGAAAACATTAGTATAGACGAAGTAAAGTATATTAAAGAAAAATTACAAGACAAAGTAAATGAAATCGAAGAATTAACTAAAATAGCAACAAATACGTTGTCAGAAATAACCCATTATACAACAGTTGCAATAGGGCCAAAACCAAATCTCCAAATAATTGAGGAAATTAAATTCATGTTGTTAGGAGACAGAATGTTAATAGCAATAATTTTAACAGACACAGGTTTAGTAAGAGAATCTATTATTAAATTTGATGAAGATATAAGAGAAGAACAAATTCAAATATTAAATAATATATTTAATACTAAATTAAAGGGTAAACCATTAGAAAAAATAGATACAACTATAGAAGACTATATGCTATCTGAGATAAAATATAGTGTTAAAGTTATTAAACACATAATTGATCAAATAAACAAAATTATTGAAGATGAGTCTAAGATTTATTTGGAAGGAACAAAAAAATCCTTTGATCTTCCTGAATTTAATAGTTTACAAACTGCAAAAAGATTTGTAAATGTATTAGATCAAAAAGATCTAGTTTTAAATTTGTTGGAATCAGATATTGAAAAAGATATTAATGTTTATATTGGAGATGAACTTGAAAATGAAGAATTAAAAGACTTTAGTGTTATTACATTTAAAAACAAAATTAAAAATCAAGATGCTGGAACTATAGGAATAATTGGACCAAAGAGAATGGATTATGCTAAAGTTATTTCAGTTATGAAATACATCAAAAAATTAATGGAGAATGGAGGAAAATAAATGGCAGACCAAATAGAAAACATCGAAGTAAATGAACAGAAAATTGTTGAGCTAACACGAAAAATAGAAAATATGCAAAATGAAATTGAAGAAAAAGAGGATAGATTAAAAAGGTTATTAGCAGAATTTGAAAACTTCAAAAAAAGAAGTTCAAAAGAAAGAGATGGGTTATATAATTCGTTAATAAGTGACATATTTACCACATTATTACCAGTTTTAGACAATTTACAAAAAGCAGTAGAAACAACAACTACAGATGATAATTATAAAAAAGGTGTAGAATTAGTTTTAAAACAATATAAAGATGTTTTAGAAATTAATGGTGTTAAAGAAATACAATCTGTAGGCTCAACTTTTGATCCTGAATTTCATGAAGCTGTTAGTTCTGTTGAGGATGAAAATCTTGGAATACAGGAAATAAAAGAAGAATTTAGAAAAGGATATATGATAGGAAATAAAGTTATTCGTCACTCATTAGTTGTTGTTGCAAACTAAGCTTGTGTTAAATAAACACAAATTATGTTTGTAAATAAATAAAATTGTTATTAATTTTATTAATAAATCACAAATGAATAAAATTGTTTTGATAAAATCAAGTATAAATAAGTAAATAATAAAAGTATTTTGATAAAATCAAGATAAGAATAAGCAAATAAATTAATTTAAATTTTAAGGAGGATTTTAAAAATGGGAAAAATTATAGGAATAGACTTAGGTACAACAAATTCATGTGTATCAGTAATGGAAGGTGGAGAAGCAGTTGTTATAGCAAATGCAGAAGGAAATAGAACAACTCCATCAGTAGTAGCATTTTCAAAAAATGGAGAGAGATTAGTTGGACAAATTGCAAAACGTCAATCTGTAACTAATCCAGAAAATACTGTAATATCAATTAAAAGAGATATGGGAACAAATAAAAAAGTAAATATTGAAGGTGATGAATTCACACCACAGGAAATTTCTGCTATGATTTTACAAAAATTAAAAACAGATGCAGAAAATTACTTAGGACAAAAAGTAACTCAAGCAGTTATAACTGTTCCAGCTTATTTTTCAGATAGCCAAAGACAAGCAACTAAAGATGCTGGTAAAATAGCTGGATTAGAGGTTTTAAGAATTATAAATGAGCCAACAGCTGCAGCACTTGCATATGGTGTTGATAAAGAAGGTAAAGACCAAAAAATTATGGTATACGATTTAGGTGGAGGAACATTTGACGTATCAATCTTAGATATTGGAGATGGTGTTTTCGAAGTTCTTGCAACAAGCGGAAATAATAAATTAGGTGGAGATGATTTTGATGATAAAATTATTCAATATTTAGTTTCAGAATTTAAAAAATTAAGTGGTATTGATTTATCAGCTGATAAAAGTGCTGTGCAAAGATTAAAAGAAGCTGCAGAAAAAGCAAAAATTGAATTATCTGGAATGCAACAAACTAATATTAATTTACCTTTTATTACAGCAGATAGTACTGGACCAAAACATTTAGATATAACATTAACAAGAGCAAAATTTGAGGAGTTAATTGGAGATTTAGTTCAAAGTACAACAATTCCTGTAAATCAAGCTTTAAAAGATGCTGGATTAAAAGCTAACGATATTGAACATATTTTATTAGTTGGTGGTTCTACAAGAGTTCCATTAGTTCAAGAGACTGTTAAAAAAATAACAGGAAAAGAACCAAATAAAGGAATTAATCCTGATGAATGTGTTGCTATAGGTGCTGCTATTCAAGGTGGTGTATTATCAGGAGATGTTAAAGATTTAGTATTATTAGATGTTACACCTTTATCATTAGGAATTGAAACATATGGTGGAGTTTTCACAAAATTAATAGAAAGAAATACAACAATACCAACCAAAAAATCACAAATATTCTCTACAGCGGCAGATGGTCAAACTAGTGTTGAAGTTCATGTTTTACAAGGTGAAAGAGAAATGGCTGCATATAATAAAACATTAGGAAGATTCCAATTAACAGGAATACCAGCTGCACCAAGAGGAGTACCACAAGTTGAAGTTACTTTTGATATAGATGCAAATGGTATAGTTCATGTTTCAGCAAAAGATATGGCAACAGGAAATAGTCAACAAGTATCAATTACAGCAAGTACAAATTTAACAGATGAAGATATAGAAAAGGCTGTAAAAGATGCGGAAGCTCATGCTGCTGAAGATAAAAAGAGAAAAGAAGAAATTGAAGCAAGAAATAATGCAGAAAGTCTAGTATACAATTGTCAAAAAACTTTAGATGAATTAGGTGAAAAAGTTAGTTCAGAAGAAAAAGCAAAAGCAGAAACAGAAATAGAAAATGTTAAAAAAGCTTTAGAAGGTACAGATGTTGATACAATAAAACAATCTACAGAAAAATTAACAACAGTATTCTATTCTATTTCAGAAAAATTATATTCTCAAGCAGCTGGAACACAAAATCCACAACAAGAACCATCTGTAGATGAAAATGGAAATGTATATGATGCTGATTATAATGTAGAAGATAACGGAAATAAATAAACAATAAAGGCAATAACCTATTTATAGTTGTCTTTTAGATAGAGGTGTAAAATAATGGCACAAAAAAGAGATTATTATGAAGTTCTTGGAGTGAGCAAAACAGCTACTGATGATGAATTAAAAAAAGCATATAGAAAAATGGCAAAACAATATCATCCAGATGCAAATTTAAGTAATAAAGCAGAAGCAGAAGTGAAATTTAAAGAAGTTAATGAAGCATATGAAACACTATCTGATTCTCAAAAAAGAAAAATGTATGATCAATTTGGTCATGATGGACCAGCAGGGTTTGGAGGTGGAAATCCTGCTGGTGGATATTATTCGTATTCTTCAGGATTTGATGGATTTGATGGATTTGGAGATTTTGGAGATTTAGGTGATATTTTTTCTTCGTTTTTTGGTGGAGGAAGAAGTTCTAAAAAAGCAAATGGCCCTATTAAAGGTCCAGACTTAAGATATAGTATGGATATTACATTTGAAGAAGCTTTCTTAGGTGTAGAAAAAGAAATTTCAATAACACGTGAGGAAACCTGTGGTACATGTAGTGGTAGTGGTGCAAAACCAGGAACTCATGAGGAAACATGTAGAGTATGTGGAGGAAAAGGTCAAGTTACACAAGTGGTAAATACATTTATGGGTTCTATACAAACATCAAAAACATGTACAAATTGTGGAGGTACAGGTAAGGTTATTAAAGAACCTTGTGAAACATGTAAAGGAAAAGGAAGTATTAGAAAACAAACAAAAATAAAAGTGAAAATTCCAGCAGGAATTGATAATGATCAGACAATAGTGCTTAGAGACGAAGGTGAACCTGGAAAAAGAGGGGGGCCTAAAGGTGATTTATATATTGTTATAAAGATAAAAAAACATAGTATTTTTACAAGACAAGGTAATAATGTAATTTGTACAATTCCTATAACATATACACAAGCAACATTAGGAGCAGATCTGGAAATTCCAATGGTAAATGGCTCTAAAGAGAAATTTAGAATTTCTGAAGGTACACAGCCAGGTACAAAATTTGCTATTCATGGAAAGGGTTTTAAAATTTTAAATTCTAATTCTCAAGGAGATTTTATATTTACTGTTCAAGTTGAGGTGCCTAAAAAGTTATCAAAAGAACAAAGAGAAATATTAAATCAATTAGCAAAAACAATGAATGAACAACCACCTGTTAAAAAAAGAGGTATTTTTGGATAGATAAAAACTAAGTAAAATAAAAAAATTAAAAACCAGATTTATATCTGGTTTTTTCCTTGCAAAAAATCAGCATACATGGTATAATTAGTTCTAATTAAGGAATATTTAATATAATTTATTAATAAGTAAATGAGGGAGAAATGCCAAAGTTTTTTGTAAAAAATGACCAGATTAATAATGGTAAAATAAATATTATAGGAGAAGATGCATATCATATTAAAAATGTATTAAGAATGAGAATTGATCAAGAGCTACAAATATGCAGTGTAGACACATCTGAAAATTTTAATGTTATAATAGAAAGTATTAATACAAATTCTATAATATGTAATATAAAAAAAATTATTGAAACCAAAACAGAATCTAAATTAGATGTACATATATTTCAAGGTATTCCAAAATCAGACAAAATGGAATTGATAATACAAAAATCTACTGAGCTAGGTGTAAAAGAAATTACTCCTGTTATAATGGATAGGTGTATAGTGAAAGTTGATAAAAATGATTGCTTGAAAAAAATTGATAGATGGCAAAAAATAGCGGAAGCAGCAGCAAAACAAAGTGGGAGAGATAGTATTCCCACAATTAATTCTTTTGAAAAGATTAGCAATATTTATTCGGTATTTTCAAATTATGATATGGTTATTGTAGCATATGAAAACGAAAAAAAAACAACTTTAAAACAAGTTTTAAAAGATTTAAAAAAGAAAAAATCCTGCCCTAAAATAGCTATTATTATAGGACCTGAAGGTGGAATTGATACAGAAGAAATAAGTAATATGAAAAAAAATAAAGCTGAAATAGTAACATTAGGAACCAGAATTTTAAGAACAGAAACAGTAGCTTTATCGGTGTTGAGTAATATTATGTATGAATTTGAAGGAGATGTGTAAAATGGAAAAAAATAAAAAAGTTAAATCTATAACATCAACTAATACACCAAATAAAAAAACAAAGGAAAAAAAATTAAAAGATGATGTAAGTCCTGAAAATGATAAGAATATTATCGAAAAAAACAGTAATGAAGATATTGTCGAGAATGAAATTAAAGAACAGATTGTTGAAAATAACAATGAGATAAATTTTGAACATATTAAAAATGAAATTGAATCTCATAATAAAATTCCGTTAGAGGAAATAATCAAGATTAAGAGAAAAGTTATTCCAAATATAATAATAGCACTAAGTTTAATATTATTTTATATTTTTATAGAATTGGGATATAAAAATATAGAAACAATAAATTATGTATTAGATTTAAAAGTTTTTTCAGGAATATTTTTAATTACATCTATTTATTTATTTGAAAAATCATATAAATTAGATGAATTCAAAAAAATGGTTTTTGGAATAGAAATGTTAATTGTATCTATATTTAATTTATCACTGATATATGTATATTATGCATATTCTCGTAGTTATGAAAGTATAGTTTTCATATTTGCATTAATTATAGGAATATATTATTTTATAAAATCAATTACAATATTTTTAAAAAATAAAAAGGAGTATTTTTTTGAAAAAAGTGATATAAAGAAAATAGTTTCAAAATAAAAAAGAAAGAAGGAATTCAAAATGATGGTAAAACCAACAGTAGCGCAATTATTAACAAAGGTTGATAATAGATTTAAATTAGTTATAGCTACATCTAAAAGAGCTAGACAAATTGCAGAGGGGTATGAAATACTTGTAAAAACTAATGATGAGGCACCTGTATCAATAGCAGCAGATGAGATTATGGCTGGTAAAATAACAGTTGTAGAACAAAAATAAGTTTTAGAATAAGCTTGGAAAGGTGAAAATTATGTTAGTATTATTATCAGGAGTATCTGGGGCTGGAAAGGACACTATAAAAAGAGAATTGATGAAAAGAATGGAAAAAGTTGAGTCTCTTCCATCTTTTACAGATAGAGCTCAAAGAGTAGGTGATGAACCAGGTATAGCTTATAATTTTGTTACTACAGAAGAATTCGAGAGAATGATAAAAGATAATGAATTATATGAGTATAATATTCATCATGAACATTATTATGGAACATCAAAAAAATATATGAATGAAAAAATTAAAAGTGGAAAAATTATTGTAAAAGATATGGATGTTAACGGTACAGAAAATCTTATAAAGATTTTAAAAGAAGATACAAAGGTTATTACAATTTTCTTAAGGGTTCCTAAAGAGGAACTAAAAAGAAGGCTTGAAAACAGAGAAGATAATGCATCTCCTAAAGAAATAACATTAAGATTAAATAGATTTGATTATGAAGAATCAAAAATAGGTAATTATGATTATGTTATAAAGAATAATGATTTGGAAAAAACTGTTAATATAATTATGACAATAATAAATTGTGAATACAATATAATTAATAAAATATAATGTAGTTTAAAATGGCTGCAGAAAATTGATAAATAAATTATAAATTAAGATATTTATTCATGATTCTGTAGCCAAAATTATTATAATAGATGAATTCTTTTTATAAAAATATATAAGATTTAAATTTATATAAAAAAAATTTTGTCTGTATTAATATTTTAAAAGAGAAATGCCTTAGATATAATTATTTATAATATAGTAACAGAAAATGGTAAGAGTATTTTTATGGTTATAAAATATTGATACCATACGCATAATTATCTGCAATATAAGGAGGAAAAATGGTAGCTGAAATTATAATAAGCACAAGTGTAAAAGATCTTAATAAAATATTTGATTATAATATACCATCTCATTTAAATAATAAGGTTAAACTAGGAAGTAGAGTATATTTTCCTTTTGGAAATAAGAAAAATCTTGAAGAAGGTTTTGTAGTAAATATTAAAGAAAAATCAGATTATAAAATTAAAAATATATCAGATGTAGAAGAATTTGAATATGTTACTGATTATAATATAGAATTAGCAAAATGGATGGCGAATAATTATTTTTGTAATATTTCTGATTGTCTCAATTTAATGTTACCACCTGGGACTTCTAATAAAGAACAAAAAAAGAGAGTGAAAGAAAAAAGTTGTACATATGCTTATTCAAAAATAGCGAAGGAAAAATTAGAAATTGAAATCTATAATAAAAAAATCAAATCACAAAAACAAATCAAAATTATGAGATTTTTAATTGATAATGGAGAATTTCCAAAATCTGATATAATAAATATAACAAATACATCAATGTCAATATTAAATTCATTACATAAAAATAATTATATTGAATTTGTCGAAAAAAAAATAGAAAGAAATCCTTTTAAAGATAAATTAATAAAAAAGACAACTAACTTAGTGTTAACAAAAGAGCAACAAAAAGCATATAGCATGATATCTGATTCTATAGATGATTATATGAATTCTGAATTTCTAATACATGGAATAACAGGTTCGCGGAAAAACAGAAGTATATTTACAATTAATAGAAAAAGTGTTAAATAATGGTAAGACAAGCATTGTTCTTGTACCTGAAATATCTTTAACTCCCCAAACAGTTGATAGATTTATATCTAGATTTGGGCAAGATAATGTTGCTGTTTTACATAGTAAATTATCAAGTGGAGAAAGATTTGATCAATGGCATAAAATAAAAAATAAACAAGCTAAAATCGTAATAGGGGCACGTTCTGCAATATTTGCACCTGTGACAGATTTAGGAATAATTATAATAGATGAAGAACATGATAATTCTTATAAGTCTGATATGACACCAAAATATAATGCAAAAGAGGTTGCAAGATTTATAGCTAGAAATGCTAATATACCTTTGGTTTTAGGTAGTGCAACTCCTGATATAGATACTTATTTCAAATCTAAAAATGGTGAAATTGAATTATTGGAGTTAACTAAAAGGGCAAATAATTCTGTTTTACCAAATATTGAAATTGTTGATTTAAGACAAGAGATGATTAATGGAAATAGAAATATGATTAGTACGAAATTATATAATGAAATAGAAAAAAATATAAAAGAAAAGAAACAAACAATACTATTCTTAAATCGTAGGGGATTTTCAACTTTTATAATGTGTAGAGATTGTGGCTATACGGTCAAATGTAAAAACTGTAATATAACATTAACATATCATTCTAGGACCAATAAACTTAAGTGTCATTATTGTGGATATGTTACTGATACAGTTAGGGAATGTCCTGAGTGTAAAAGTAAAAACATAAGATATTTTGGTGCAGGTACACAAAAACTTGAATTAGAGGTTAATAAGTTGTTTCCAAAAGCTTCAACTATAAGAATGGATGTTGATACTGTTAATAAAACAAATTCTTATGAAAAAATATTGAATACATTTAAAAATGATAATATTAATATTTTAATTGGAACACAAATGGTAGTAAAAGGACATCATTTTCCGAATGTTACTTTAGTAGGTATAATTGCAGCTGATGCCACAATAAATATAGAGGATTTTAGAGCAGGGGAAAAAACATTTCAAACAATTACTCAGGTTGCTGGAAGAGCAGGAAGGGCAAATAATGAAGGAAAAGTCATAATCCAGACATATAATCCTGATAATTATGCAATTGAGTTTGCTAAAAAACAAGATTATACTTTGTTCTATGATACAGAAATTGAGTTAAGAAAACAATTGAAATATCCTCCGTTTTGTGATATAATACAAGTTGGATTTAATTCGGAAAATGAGCAAAACATAAAAATCATAAGTGAAAAAATACATAGTTACTTGAAAAATAAAATTTTAGAGGATAATATACCAATAATATTGTATAAACCAGTTCCATCACCAATAGATAGAATAAAAAATAAATATAGATGGAGAATGATTATTAAATGCAAGTTTGGAAAAGATATAATAGAAGTATTAAATAATTGTATGAAAGAATATGGTAAAAAGTTTTTAGATGTAAAAATATCAATTGATGTAAATCCTACAAATATGATGTAATAGTATATGCAAAAATTTACAATATAATTATAGAAAGGAAAAAATATGGCAATAAGAATAGTAAGAGAATATGGTGATGAAGTATTAAGAAAAAAATCAAAATCAGTAGAAATATTTGATGAAAAATTAAATGAATTAGTAGAAGATATGTTAGAAACTCTTTATAAATATAATGGAGTGGGACTTGCAGCACCACAAGTAGGTGTATTAAAAAGAGTTATTGTAATAGATACATATGATGGTGAAGGAGCATTTGTATTAATAAATCCTGAAATAATTAAACAAAAAGATGAACAGGAAGTAGATGAAGGTTGTTTGAGTGTTCCAAATCAATATGCAAAAATAATAAGACCAAAAGAGGTTGTAGTAAAGGCATATGATGTTGAAGGAAATCAATTTAAGATAACAGGAAAAGGACTTTTAGCTCAAGCATTATCACATGAGATAGATCATTTAAATGGAATATTATTTGTTGATAAAATAATTCCAGGAACATTGGAATATCATAAACCAGAATAAAGGAGGAAAGCTATGTTAAATATAGTATTTATGGGAACTCCTGATTTTGCAAAAGAATCGTTAGAATCCATTTATGAAAAAGGACATAATATTTTAGCTGTAATTACTAAAGAAGATAAACAACAAGGTAGAGGTCTAAAACTTATAGAAAATCCAGTTAAAAAATATGCTAAATCAAAGGGGATTAAAGTATATCAACCCACAAAAATTAAAAATAATAATGAAATAATTAATATTATAGAACAATTGAAACCAGATGTTATTTGTGTTGTAGCATATGGAAAAATTCTTCCTAAACAAATATTAGACATACCAAAATTGGGATGTATTAATGTACATGGATCACTTCTTCCAAAGTATAGAGGAGCAGCGCCTATTCAATGGGCTGTAATTAATGGAGATAAAATAACAGGAATAACAACAATGTATATGGATGAAAATATGGACACAGGAGATATTATACTTAAAAAAGAAATTGAAATTGGAAAATATGAAACAACTGGAGAATTATGGAATAAGCTTTCAAAAATTGGAGGAGAGCTTTTAGTAGAGACTTTGGAAAAGATAGAAAATGGCGATGCTCCAAGAATAAAACAAGGCCAAGAATTTTCTCTGGCTCCTATGCTAGATAAACAAATTTCTAAAATTGATTGGAATAATCAAACAAGCACGCAAATATTTAATCTATCAAGAGGTCTTGATCCAATAATGGGTATTTATTCGACATTAAATGGAAAAAAATTAAAATTATGGAAGATAAACATTAAAGACGATTTTGAAGAAGAAATTAATGAAATATATTCTCCTGGAACAGTAATATATGTAAATGGAAAAAAAGGATTATATATTAAGACAAAGGATGGAATTATAGAAGTATTGGAAATTCAACCAGAAAACTCAAAGAGAATGAATATTTTGGAATTTTTAAGAGGTGCAAAAATTTCAATTGGCGAAAGATTTGAATAATTACAAATTTATTACGTTAATATTATAAATTTATTACAAACAGAACAAATGTGTTGAATTATATTTTACGTATGGTATAATTAATTTATTAAAATACCAAAGAGGAGGTAAAATATGAAAAAAACAAATAAGAAAAAAAATATTATACTAGTAATTTTAATTATATTAGTATTAGGTATGGCAGTTGGATATGCTGCATTTTCAACAATGTTAACAATTGATGGTACAGCTAATATCACATCATCATGGGATATACATATAAATAGTATAACACCAGGAACTTTAGTTGGTGCTACAAGTGTAAATGGTTATCCAAGAGTTGAGGCAGATAACATAACAGCCACATTTCAGGTGAATTTAGCTTATCCAGGTGCAAGTGCAACATATGAAATAGAAGTTCATAATAATGGAACAGTTCCAGCTATTCTAGATGAAATTGGTGGAACCTTAGCAACTGCAAATGCAGCAGAGCCTACAGGTGTTACTTTTGCTTTTGATGCTGTACAAGGTGATACTTTGGAAGCTGGAGCAACTAAAGTTTACACAGTTACAACAACATGGGATGCAGGAGATACAACAGTACCTTTAACAACATCTAAAACTGTTAGTATAACATTAAATTATATACAAAATACATAATTAAAAAATTTTAAGAATTAAAGTACTGTTATAATATAATATTATTAGTTAATGGTACTTTTAAATTTATATGGCATATTTCTAAAATATTATTATCATTAATTGGGAGAATATTCAATGAGAAAAATCATTAGAAGAAAAAAAAAATCTGCAAATAAAACAATTTTTTTTGTTTTATTTGTTTTGCTTATATTTTTAACAACTGTATATTCATTATATTCTAGACAATTTGTTATTAGTGGGAAAGCAACTATTCCTAAACCAAATCAGTACTCGGGTGTTGGAATAGTTGAGCCAAGTATTCAGGCAAGTTGGGTTACAGGGTCAATAAAATATTATCAATATAATTTGGAAATTAAAAATAATTCTTTATCAAACATACAGGGTTGGCAGATTTTAATGAATATACCCACAGATTCTAATGTGACTTCAATTAGTAATGGTATTGCAACTATTTCCAATGGTATAGTTAAAATAATAAATAATGAATACAATTCAGTAATTACTCCTGGAAATACCTTGGCAGTATTTTTGGAATTTACAACTTCCAATACAGATTATGAAATAAATTATCTTCAATTTAATGGTATACAAATGAATCTTAGTGGGCAGACTGTTCCGGCAACAGGAATTAGTATAACTGAATCAAATATACAAATGTTTCCTAATCAAAATAATAGTTTATCAATTATATTTGAACCGTATAATGGAACAGGAACAGTAACTTGGTCTAGTAGTAATAATTATGTGGCAACAGTTGATTCAAGTACTGGAATTGTAACATCTAATTCTCCTGGAACTTGTACTATAACTGCAACATGTGGTAATTTAATGGATACTTGTGTTGTAACGGTTAATCCGACAATAGTTCAAACATCAAATTTGGAAATAGAATTTGTTTTAGCAGGTAATTCTTGGCCAGCAAGTGGTTCTTTTTATAATGTTCAATACCAGGTAAGAGTTAAAAATATTTCGGATTCCATAGTTACTGGTTGGTATTGTGACATTGTTTTACCAGCAGGATCATCATATAATAGTGGTTGGAATGTTAATGTTACGAATACATCAGGAACAACATATCATCTTGTTAGAAATGGTACGAATATAGCTCCTGGAGCTACAAATACAGAGATAGGAATGATACTTATTGTCCCAGCAACAAATTATATACCAGTACCAATAAATATTAATCCATAATCTTGTTAAATATAAATTGTAAAAATAATAACAAAAGAAAAGGTGAGAACATGAGAAAAAACAGATTTATAAAATATATAGTTTTTTCAACAACCCTATTAATAATAGGGATTATGTTCGTTTATTCGTCTTTTACACCATCTGTTACCCAAAATGAGTACTTATATACATATAATTTAAATAAATTAGCAAATTATAATATAGAAATTAATAAAAATAATTTTTATGAGAATTTGGTATTAGAACAAAATAGGACATATATATCAGAATTGGTTAAAAATATGAATATAGATTTCAAAGTTAATTATTATATAAATAAAAATAGTGATATTGTATATAATTATAAAATAATAAATACTGTAGTTATTAAATACGCTAGCACTTCAAATTCAGGAGATAATATACTTTGGTCAAAAGACTATTTCTTAAAAAGTTCTGATACATTAACATTAATAAATCAAAATTCATTTAATATAGAAGATACTATAGAAATAAATTATCAAGATTATAGAAATCAATCAAAAGCTTTTATGGCAACATATAATTTGCCATTAGAAGCCTATATGGAATTAAAATTGATTCTTAATTATGATATACAAACAGGAAATATTGAAGATAAAAATCAAAAAGAATCTTTTATTAATTTGCGAATACCACTACTTACAGATGTTTTCACTGTAGAAGAAAATTATCAAAAAAATGAAACAGAAACTTATGTTAAAAATATAAATATTCAAGGGATAGTTAATAAAAAATCTGTAATAATTGGTTCAACAATTATAAGTGGATCTTTAATAATGATTTTATATTTTATTAGAAAAGAAATGAAAATGAATGTTAAAAATGATTATCAAGTAGCACTAAATAGAATATTAAAAAATTATGGTGATATTGTTGCTGAAGTAGTTAGTCCGGTAGAAACAGATTATATGAAAATAATAGATGTTAAAAATTTTGATCAATTATTAGATATCGAAGAAGAAATAAGAATGCCAATATTGTTTTATGAAACAATTCCTGGACAAGAAGGTGAGTTTGTAATTTTGTTTGATAATATGGTATACAGATATATAATTAGTGGAAGAGATAGTATTAATAAATATAATTAAAATAGTGTTTCATTAATATATTATTAAATAAAATAGGAGTAAAAATATGGAAAAAGATAACAATCGTATAGTAATAATATATTTTTTGTTATTGTTTATATTTATAACTGGTTCTTTAGTTGTTGCTCTATTAGTAATTCCTAATTATTTTAGAGAATATGCTAGAATAACAAGCTTACTTGTATGGGTGGGCTTGTTCGTAGTTTCCACACAGTTATCGACTGAGCATGGGAAATTTAAGGCTAAATCTGAAAAAATCAAGATTACATTAATAATTATTCTTATTTATTATATTTTGTATTTTCTGGTAGGCTTAATTCTAGGTTTTAAAACAAATCCTTATTCAAGAGTGTTTTCAAAATTAATAGAAAATATTGTTTTTGTTGTAGGACTATCTTTAATTCAAGAATATATAAGAGCAAAAATGATTAATAATCAGAAAAGATTAATCATTTATATATTGGTTACTATAATTTTTTTTATTATAAATATGGATATAAATAAAATTCTTTATTTGGTAAATTCAGAATTAGTATTTAAGTATATATTTGAAACAGTAATAACAGGAATTGCAATAAGTGGATTATGTACTTATTTAGGAAAAACAGGTGGATTTCAATTGATTTATGCATATATTATTCCAGTTAAAATAGCTGAAGTGGTTATTCCAGTATTTCCAAATATGGATTGGTTTTTATTAACAGTCTCTAATCTTATATTAGTTATTGCATTGATATTTTATAATAAATATGAGCATACTGCTAAAACAAAAAGAATGACTAGAAGAGAATTAAGAAATGAGAATCCGAAAAGTATTATACCAATTATGATAATATTACTTTTATTAGTTGGATTTATTGCAGGTATTTTTCCAGTAAAACCAGTAGCAGTTATGTCTAATAGTATGAAACCTATTTTTTCAAGAGGTTATGTTTTATTATCAAAAAAAATAAATGGAAAATTCGAAAACATAAAGGAAGGAGATATAATTGAGTTTAAATCAAAAAAAGGAATAATTATTCATAGGGTTGTGTTTATAGAAAAAGATGAAGTAGGTAAATTTTTGTATACCACAAAAGGTGATAATAATTTAACAATCGATCCATCAAAAGTTAGTCAGGATGATGTTTTAGGAATAGTTATTGGAAATATTCCATACTTGGGTTATCCATCAGTATTATTTTATGAAAAAGTTCTTGGTAAAGAGTCTTTGATTGAAATAATAGAATAAAAATACTAAAAATAGTTGTATTATTTGGGAAAAATTGGTATAATTAGTTTATTAAAAATTAAACATACTAAACTATATAAGGAGGTTTTATTATGGATGATAAAGAAAATGAATTAGTGGTAATAGAAGAAACAAACAATACTTCTCACAATATAAAAATAGCAGATGATGTAGTTGCAGTAATTGCTGGTATAGCAGTGTCAGAGGTTCCAGGTGTTTGCAATATGGCAGGAGGTTTTGCAGGTGGAATATCAGAAGTTTTAAGTGGTAAAAAAAATTTAGCAAAAGGTATTAAAGTTGAAGTAGGAGAAAAAGAAACAAAAATAGATGTAAATATTATAGTAGAATACGGAACAAGAATACCTGATATAGCATTTGAAATACAAAACAGAGTAAAAAAATCAGTTGAGGCAATGACAGGTTTAAGAGTATTAGAAGTTAATATTCATGTTCAAGGTGTTAATGCTAATATTTCAGAAGAAAATAAACAAGAGACAGAAAAAAAATAACCAAATAAGCACGGAATAACCGTGCTTTTTATAGGATTAGGCTTGAATTTTAAAAATAAATTGTCAAAAAATTTAAATTTTAAATATCAAAAAGCAGAAGAATATAAATGATGAAGGGAAGAATAATATAATGAAGATATTAGAAAGAATTATAGTGATTGTTTTTTCAATTATAATACTAATTGCATCAATTTTTAGTGTTTTATTAGTTTTGGGGTGGGCAAGTATAGATTTTATTAATGAAGTTATATTTAATATACTTAATAATAGTACAGTATATAACACAATATTATTGATTTCGTCTATATGTATCATTTTAGCTATAAAATGTATATTTTTTAGTTCAAACAGTACTAGTAAAGAAGATTATAGAACAGGTGTATTGTTAGAAAATGAAGATGGTAAATTGATAATCGCTAAAGATACAATTGAAAATCTAGTGAATAGTGTTACAAAAAAATTTGAAGGTGCGACTGAGGTTCAAACTAAAGTTACATTAGATAAAGAAAATACAATAACAATTAATGTTACATTACTAGTAAAAGAAAATGCTATTATAAAAGATTTATCTGCAAATATACAATCTCAAGTAAAAGAAACAATAAAAAGAACATCAGATCTAGATGTTAAACAAATAAATATCAAAGTAAAAAATATAGAAATAAGTAAAAAAGACAATATTAAAAGATTAGAATCACCACAAGTAGAAAAATATAATAAGTCGAAAGAAAATTATGAAACAAATAATATATCACAAACTGAAAAATCAAAATAACAAGGGGGCATACGTATGGAAGATTTAAAAAAATTTTTTATCCAATATGGTGGAGCAATAATTGGTGGAATAATAGCATTAATTTTAAGCTGTACAGGACTATATAGAATAGTTATAGCTCTAGTTTTAATTGGGATCGGAGCATATATAGGGAATTACATACAACATAATAAGCAGGAAGCAAAAGATAAAGCAAAAGATTTTATAGATAAATTATAGAATATTTTGATGTTACGAAACAATTAGAAAGGTGAATAAATATATGAATAAATCAGCAATAAGAGAAACAACATTTAAAATATTATACAGTTTAGAAGTTCAAAAAGACGAAGGAGAAGAAGCTATAGAATTATTCTTTAATGAGAATGATGTTCAAGAAAAAGCAAAACAAGAAATAAGAGAAGAAATAGTAGGTATAATAACTAATAGTGAACAAATTGTTAGTTTTATTACTAAGAATTTAAAATCAGATTGGAAAATAAACAGAATTTCAAAAGTTGATAATGCATTATTAAAACTTGCTATTTACGAAATTATATATAAAAAAATTCCATTTAAAGTGGTTATAAACGAAGTTGTAGAATTAGCTAAAATTTATGGAGAGGATTCGTCAGCATCTTTTATAAATGGTGTTTTAGCTAGTGTTGTTAAAGAAATAATTTAGAAATTAATATATATATAATCAATTATAAATTGCTAAATGATACATATAATATTATAAATGAAAGGACGGGCTATGGAGTATAATCCAATAACAGTAACAGACTTAAATTTATATTTAAAAAGTAAAATTGACAAAGATGATTTTTTAAATAATGTTATAGTAAAAGGTGAAATTTCGAATTTTAAGAATCATTATACTGGCCATATGTATTTTACATTAAAGGATGAAAATTCATTAGTTAAATGTATAATGTTTAAATCATATGCAACAAATTTAGAATTTATTCCAAAGGATGGAATGAAAGTTATAATTTTAGGTACTGTTTCTGTATATGAAAGAGACGGTGTTTTTCAAATATATTCTAAAGGAATGCAGCAAGATGGTATAGGAAGTCTTCATTTAGCATATGAAGAATTAAAAAACAAATTAGAAAAAGAGGGTTTATTCTCAAAAGAAAATAAAAAACAAATACCAAATTTTCCAAAATGTATTGGAGTATTGACATCAAATACAGGTTCAGTAATAAGAGATATAATTAATGTAGCTGCTAGAAGAAATCCAAATGTCTATATTCAATTGTTGCCTGTTCCTGTTCAAGGAGCAGGCGCTGCTGATAAAATTGCTGAAGCAATAAGTATTATGAATAAAAAAAAGATGGTTGATGTAATTATTTTAGCTAGAGGTGGAGGTTCGTTAGAAGATTTGTGGACATTTAATGAGGAAATACTAGCTAGGGCAATTTATAATTCAGAGTTACCAATAATATCTGCGGTAGGTCATGAAACTGATTTTACAATAGCAGATTTTGTAGCAGATTTAAGAGCACCAACTCCTTCAGCTGCAGCAGAATTATCTGTTCCAAATATATCACAAATTATAATTAAATTAGAAGATTATGAAAACAGATTAAAAGTAAATCTATTAAGAAAAATAGAATTAATGAGATTAAGATATGAAAAATGTATGGAAAAAAAAGTCTTCAAAGATCCACTTCAAAAATTAAATGAAAAATATATTATTATTGATGCTTATTTGAGGGAAATTAATAATAAAGTAAATTATAAGATAAAACTTTCTAGAAGTCAGCTTGCAGAAATAATATCTAAAGTTAATGCATTAAGCCCTCTAAAGACTTTATTGAGAGGATATAGTATAACAACAAAAGAAGGAAATTTAGTTAAATCTGTTTGTGAATTGAAAAAAAATGATGAAATACAAATAAGATTTGTGGATGGATGTTCAAAAGCAAAAATTGTATAGGAGGTAATATATATGAGTAAAGGAACAAAGTTTGTATTAATATTTATATTGATAGCTATTTTAGCATTATCAATTTATGTTGGAAAACAAGGTATGAATAAAGGAAAAGAAAATACTATTGTAACATCAATGCAAAACACAATAAAAAATGAAAATATAGAAAATAATAATGTTCAAAATGTTAGTAATAATACAGATATAGAAAATAATAATACAAACGAAATAAAACCAGAAGATATTGTTGATTCAAAAACATTAACAGATGAAGATAAAGCAAAAGAATTAGTAAAACAAAAATGGGGTGGAAGTGAAGGTGTTTATTTTTCTATAGATACAATAAATAATGATGAAACATATGTTGTTTCAGTAAGAGAATCATCAACAACAAAAGTTTTAGAATGGTATACAGTTGATATAAAAAAAGGCACAGTGAAAAATTAAATTTATTTTAAAATGAATTTTAAATGTACTATTTTGTTAAGCAAGTGGAGGTTAATATGAAAAATAATGAAATGAATTTTGAGGAAGCAATAAAAGAGCTAGAAAAAATAGCAAAAGAGTTAGAAAGCAATGAAATAGATTTAGATACTGCTGTTGGTAAATTTGAGCAAGGAATGAAAATTTCTAAAAAATGTAATGATATTCTAGAAGATGCTGAAAAAAGGATATCTATATTAATAAAAGAAGGAAATGATTATAAAGAAGAAAAATTTGTTACAGAAGAGTAATAAACAAGATATATTGTCTGGAAATTGGTGTGGATAAAATATAGAAATTTATAACAGAAGAGTAATAAACAAAATATATTGTCTGGAAATTGGTGTGGATAGAATAAAGAAATTTATAACAGAAGAGTAATAAACACATGAAAAATTAAGAACTATAAAAAAAGATTTATTTAAGGGGAATAAAATGGAAACGATAGGAAATTATAAATATGTACTAGTACCTTTTACGGTATGGTTTGGGATACAAATATTTAAGGTGATAACAGATTTAGTAAAAACAAGGAAATTTAATTTTAAAAGAATAATGGGAGCTGGAGGTATGCCAAGTTCTCACTCAGCTGTGGTTACCTCATTAGCTGCATTAATAGGAAAAAATCAAGGTTATGACACTCCTATATTTGGGATTTCGATAATTTTTGCTTTTATAGTAATGTATGATGCTGCCGGAGTAAGAAGAGCAGCAGGAAAACAAGCGAAATTATTAAATAAAATAGTTGAGACTCCTGGTTTAACAGGAGTACAAGTATCTGAAAAACTAGTTGAAGTTTTAGGACATACTCCAATACAAGTATTGGTAGGTGCAATAATAGGTATAATAATTGGATTGGTTTTATAAATTATTTTGCAATCGTAAGGGAGGAATTTTGATGGAAGATATTGAAATAGCAAGACAAGCAGATTTACTAAAAGTAAAAAAAGTTGCAGAAAAGATTAATATTGACGATGATTATTTAGAAATGTATGGAAAATACAAAGCTAAAATAAATTTAGAAATTGTTAAAGAGATAGAAAAAGAAAAAAATGGTAAATTAATTTTGGTTACATCAATAAATCCAACACCACTTGGAGAAGGAAAAACAACTGTATCAATAGGACTGACAGATGGATTAAATAAAATAGGAAAAAAGGCAATAGCAGCATTAAGAGAACCTTCATTAGGACCTGTATTTGGAATAAAAGGAGGAGCAACAGGAGGAGGTCATTCTCAAATTGCTCCAATGGAAGATATAAATCTACATTTTACAGGAGATATACATGCAATTACATCCGCTAATAATTTATTATCAGCAATCATAGATAATCATATTTTTTATGGAAATCATTTAAATTTTAAGAAGGTAACATGGAAAAGATGTGTAGATCTAAATGATAGGCAATTAAGAAAAGTGAATACAGGACTTTCAGGAGAAAAAAACATTGTACAAAGAGAAGATGGATTTGATATTTCTGTTGCATCAGAGATTATGGCTATATTTTGTTTATCTGAGAATCTGTTCGATTTAAGGGAAAAATTAGGAGAAATAATAGTTGGTTATAATGATTCTGAACAGCCAATTAAAGTAAAACAATTAAATGCACAAGGCGCTTTAACTGTATTGTTAAAAGATGCAATAAACCCTAATTTGGTTCAAACACTGGAAAACAATCCAGCGATTATTCATGGAGGACCTTTTGCAAACATAGCTCATGGATGTAACAGTATAATAGCCACAAAACTAGCATTGAAATTAGGTGATTTTGTAGTTACTGAGGCAGGATTTGGAGCTGATTTAGGTGCAGAAAAATTTCTGAATATAAAATGTAGAAAAGCACAAATAAAGCCAGATGTTGTAGTTTGTGTTGCAACTATAAAAGCTTTAAAATATCATGGTGGTGTATTGAAAGAGGATATAAAAAAAGAAAATATAGAAGCATTAAAACTAGGTTCGGAAAACATTATAAAGCATATTGATAATCTAAAAAATAAATTTGGTTTACAGGTGATTGTTGCTATTAATAAATATTCACATGATTCGGAAAGAGAAATTCAAACACTAGAAAGTATCTTAAAAGAAAATAGTGTTGATTTAAGTTTAATAGAAAGTTGGGAAAAAGGAAGCAAAGGTGCTATAGATTTAGCAAAAAAAGTTGTAAAAAAATCTGAGGAAAAATCAGAATTAAAATTTACTTATGAATTAACAGATACTGTTAAAGATAAAATAGATAAAATATGTAAAAATATTTATGGTGCTTCAAATGTTAAATACTCAGATTTAGCAGAAAATATGATTGATAAAATAGAAAAATTAGGATATTCGAATTTGCCAATATGTATAGCTAAGACTCAGTATTCGTTTTCGGATGATCCTAATAATTTACAATGCAATTATCCATTTGACATTCATATTGAAGATTTAAATTTAAAGTCAGGTGCCGGATTTATAGTTGTAATTACAGGGAAAATAATGACTATGCCAGGATTACCTAAAATTCCAGCAGCTGAATTTATAGATATTGATGAACAAAAAAATATAGTTGGTATTTTTTAACATATTATAGTATAAAGTATAAAAATATTTAAAAGAGGAAAAGATACTCATAAATAAAAAGTAGGAGAATTATTTATGAGTGAAAAACAAAAAAATAAAAAAAGAATTTATATTTTAAAAGTAAGAATTTTGGCAATATTAATTATATTAATATTGCTATTTGTATCATGTAATGTTGTTTATAAATGCATTAGTATATTTGCTCTTTCTAAGTATGGGTCTTCGGGCTCTGAAGTAACAAATATTCAGTCAAAATTAAAAAGATGGGGATATTATAATGGAATAATGGTATTAAAAATATTTCGTGAAAAAAATTTTAAATGCAATTCTGTAGTTGAAATACAGGTTATATGTATTATAAATATTTAAACATGTAAAAATTATCTGATTGACAAAACCTATAGTTATTGATAATATAATTACAGAAAATGCGAGGTGAAACTATGAACTTATATCCAAAAGCATATTTTAAAAAACTACGAGAAATAGATTTTGATTTTTTAAAAGAGAATGAAATAAAAGGAATTATTTTAGATTTAGATAATACATTGATAAATTATTATAGAGAATTTGAAAATGGTACAGAAGATTGGATTAGAATAACAAAACAGCAAGGAATAAAGCTTTGCATTGTTTCTAATTCTAATAAGGTTGAAAAAGTAAAAATGGTAGCAGAAAAATTACAAATACCTTATTTTTATTTTGCAAAAAAACCTTTAAAATCAGGTTTTTTAAAGGCACAAAAATTAATGAATATAGAAAATAAAAATATAGCAGTAATTGGAGATCAGATATTTACAGACATAATTGGAGCAAATAGGTGTGAAATGTTTTCAATTTTAGTTGAGCCGATCGAAGAGAAAGATATTTTTATAACAAAAATAAAACGACCGATTGAAAAAAGAATAATAAGAAAATTTATGAGCAAAAAAGTGAGGAAATAATTAATGTATTTTAATAATATTCATATACTAATTTATATAATGTTTGGTTTAATTGGGTTGTTAATTGGTCATTTTATTACTTTAGCAAATATAAAATTAGCTGAACATAAAAAAGTTTTTTCAAATGAAATAATACAAGATTTAAAGATAGTTAAACCAAATTATATATTAATGACATCAAATAGTGCCCTATTTATTAGTGTTTTATATATGATAGGGGTAGAAAATCCAATAAAATTAATAGGTTTTTTAGTGATTATTCCAATTTTGTTAAGTGCTTTTTATATTGATTTCAAAAAACAAATAATTCCTAATAGATTAACCTTAACATTATTTGAGATTGGTCTTATATATTCATTTGCGTTAGCAATAGGTAATATAAACTCTGGTTTTGAAATGCTTTTAGGTGGAATTATTGGAACAGGTGTATTCCTTCTTATTACATTTTTAGGAGGACTAATTTATGGAAAAGAATCCATGGGATTTGGGGATGTGAAATTAATTGGAGCACTTGGATTATTTTTTGGTTGGAGATACATAATAGTTATTTCAATATTATCATTTTTAATAGGTGCATTGTATAGTATAGGATTGATAATAACACTTAAAATAAAAAAGAAAGACAAAATAGAATATATTGCTTTTGGACCATTTATTGTTATTGCTACAATAATAGTAATATTTATTCCGCTTGAAACATTGATAGAATTAGCATTTAAAATATTTACATTAGGAAGATAAAATTCTTAGAAAAAATGTTTTTATTTTAAATAAAGTTTATAAAATGAAAGGTGGTATACATGAATCAAAAAATAAAATGGTTACGTGATAAAATAAGAAGTCTAGATTTACAAGGTATGGTAATAACAAATCCTATAAGCATAAAATATCTTTTAGGTATTGATGCAGAAGGAGTTTTATTAATTACAAGAAAAGAAAATTTTTATATAACTGATGGGAGATATATAGAAAAAGTAAATAGCATTTTAACAATTGATGATGAAATTTTAGTCAATAATATTAAAGACTTAACTATTTATGATTATGAAGGCTTTTTTACATTTTGCGAAAGTGTGGGGTTTGAAGAATATCATATAACATATGTAAAATATAAAGAATATATCCAAAAGTTTCAAATAAACAGTTTTGATGAAACAGAAGGAATAATAGAAAAGCAAAGAATGATAAAAGATATTGATGAAATTGCTAAAATAAAAAAGGCATGTAGTATAACAGACGATTGTTTTGAATATATTAGAAAATATATAAAAATAGGTCATACAGAAAAAGAAATTGCTTTAGAAATAGAAAGATTTTTTAGACTTAATGGTGCAGATGGATTAGCATTTGATACAATAGTAGCTTCCGGAATAAATTCATCAATGCCTCATGCAGTACCAACTGATAAAAAAATTGAAGAAGGAGATCCTATAACTATAGATATGGGATGTAAATATGAAGGATACTGTTCTGATATGACAAGAACAGTTTTTGCAAGAAGAATTCCTAATGAAATAAAAAAAATATATGACCTTGTATTAAAAAAACAGATACACATTGCAGAAGAAATGAAAGATGGTGCAAATTCAAAAATATTATCTAAAATTGTAGAAAGTGATTTTAAATTATTAGGCTACGATTTAATACATAGCTTGGGTCATGGTGTTGGCTTAGAAATACATGAGTTTCCATCTATGAGTTCAAAATATGATTTTTTCTTAAGAGATAATATGGTGGTTACAAATGAACCAGGTATATATATTCCAGGGAAATTTGGAGTAAGGATTGAAGATACAGTATTAATAACAAAATATGGTAGTATGAATCTTACAAAATCAGATAAAAATTATGTGGTAGTAGGATAATTTAAAATTGGTAGTATTAAAATATTGATAACGAAACGTCAAATTATTATAAAAATACATTATTAGTTAATTTTATAAAGTTGTTTAATGTATTTGAAGATATTGTTTTTTAAAAAAAGATTAAGTGTAAAATATGATTGATTAATTTGTAGAAATTGGAGCTATAAATTAAAAAATTTTGACTAATTGTGAAATATGATTGAAAAAGCAGCACAAATGTGAATGATAAATGAATTTAAATCCTTGATTTTTAGCCTTATATAGTGTATAATATTAAAATATGATTAAAATTAGAAATTGAAAGGGGAAATTATAAAAATGGCAGAAGTATATATGGCAGGAGATTTTAGAAATGGAACAACATTTGAAATGGACAATAATGTATTTAAAGTAGTTGAGTTTCAACACGTAAAACCAGGAAAAGGAGCAGCTTTTGTTAGAACAAAATTAAAAAATGTTATTTCAGGAGCAGTTTTAGAAAAAACTTTTAACCCATCTGAAAAATATCCAAGTGCAGAGATTGAAAAAAGGGAAATGCAATTTTTATATAGCGATGAGGAGCTATATTATTTTATGGATAACGAAACATATGAGCAAATGCCTTTAAATAAGGAGCAATTAGGTGATTCTATAAAATATATAAAAGAAAATATGAATGTAAAAATATTATCTTATAAAGGAAATGTGTTTTCTGTTGAGGCACCGATGTTTGTTGAATTAGAAGTAACATATACAGAACCAGGTTTTGCTGGAAATACAACTACAACTTCAGGAAAACCAGCAAAATTAGAAAATGGATTTGATATTCAAGTACCAATGTTTATAAATATTGGTGATATAATTAAAATCGATACAAGAACCGGTGATTATATGGAAAGAGTACAATAAATTATAAAAGTGTATTAAACCACGATAGTGCAATAAATAATAAGGTATAATAAACTAGAAAGGAACATAAGAATGTCAGAACAAAATATAAAATATCAAGAGATTCTTGAGGATTTAAAACAACATATCACAGATGAAAAAGAATTAGAATATGTAACTAAAAAGTTTGCAGAAGCATCAGTAATATTTTTAGATATAATTGATGAAATTTCAGACAATTTTGATAAAAGACTACAACAACTAGAAGAAAAGCAGGCTTTAGTAGAAGGTAAATTAAAAAACATTCAGTCAATTATTAAAAATATTGAAAGTGATATATATGAAGACGAACTAAATTTTGATATATTATGTCCATATTGTAATAATGAATTTTCAACTATTGTAGAAAATGATTCACAAAAAGAAGTTAAATGTCCAGAATGTAATAACACAATTGAATTAGATTGGAATGATGATTCAGATGAATGTGGATGTTCATCTTGCACATGTGATGATGAAAGTTCGTGTGGTGATTGTAATTGTCAAAATTAATTTAGATTGGTTTAGAAATATTTATATAATCTAATGGATTGACGGCCTTGCCGTCTTTTTTTATTGTCAAATGCAAATGTGGTCCAGTAGTTGCACCATTTGTAGGATAGCCGTATTCATCTTTGTATTTATTATCAATAATTCCATATACATTTTTAGGACCAATATGACCAATGACCTGACCTTTTATGACATTTTCTCCAACATTTACTATATAATTAGGAGATATATGACAATAAAAAATTAAAAAATTATCACTTTGAACAATAATAGTGCAGCCAGCACTTCCATAGAAATCTCTGAAAACTACTTTTCCAGAAAGAACAGAAATAATATCAGACTTTTCCAGTCCAGAAATATCTATTCCAGTGTGGTATCTACTTGCTCCAGCTGTGGGCTGTATCCTATATCCAAAATTCGATGAAATAGTATAAGAGTTAGGAACTGGCCAAGCAAAATTATCTGAAACAGAAAAGAATTTAGTTGAATTACTAGTATCTAAAATTAAATTATTATTGTAAAATATTGGAGTGAAAATGCAAATTGAAGTTGAAAAAAATACAAGTACTGCTAAATAGAAAATACTTACTGATTTAAAATAATTTGAAAACATGGAAAAAAATCTCCTTTATGAAATAATTTATATAGAATTAATTGTCTAAAAAAGTAAAAAAACGAAAGTAAAAAACAATTTAAAATGAGAAAAAATGAAAAAAATGAGAAAGAATTAAAATAAAAAATGAAAATATATATAAATAAAGAGTATAAAATAAAAAAAATAAAATTTAAATATAAAAAGAGAATAAAATAAAAAATAAATGATATTAAAAAAATTATTTTCTAAATGCAAAAAATTTGCTTATAAAAAAATTAAGTATTATAACAACTATGCTAATTAAGGATTTTATTAAAAGATCAGAAAAATCTAATAATGCAAATAATATAGCGCAACTTAAAAATTCAAACACCATTGTAAATGCACGGCCTAGCATGAATTTTGCAAACTCAATTATGTTATCAAAAAAAGTAACTGCTTTAGAATTAAAAACTAGTTTTCTATTTGTAAAAAAAGCAAATAAAACAGCCAAAATTATTGATGAAATGTTTGCAATATTTTCGTTGATTGAGAATAGTGAAGTCAAGATATAAAAAGATAATAAGTTGATAAAAGTTGTTAGAACTCCAAAAATTATATAAAAAATAACTTCTTTTGTATAAAATTTTTTGATTAAATTAGTTAGTTTTTCCATTGATTTTCTCCTCCAGAAGAATATATTACGACAGTTATTACATAAAAAAACGAACTTTTAGTTCGGAAAGTTGGCAGGGGTACTAAGATTCGAACTCAGACTTGTGGTTTTGGAGACCATCGTGCTAACCGTTAACACTATACCCCTATAAGTAAATATATTTTTATGATAACATAAAAAATTAATAAAGGCAATACAAATTATAAAAATTCTTATAAAAAGTATGTGTCAAGTAAATGTAGGCAATTTTTTTATCTCTTTTTTAATCCTCTAAT
>DAOOQE010000004.1:31403-66658 GCA_035388585.1 Clostridia bacterium | reverse complement strand
AAAAATTGATTAAGGTGATTAACCACCCCAATCAATATTATAGAACCAAAAATAACTGAGATTTAAATTCTCAGTTATTTTTATTATTTATTTTTATAAAGTATTACAACTAAAATGAAAATTTAGAAGTATCTATACTATCAATTTGTTTTTGAAGTTTAGTATAATCTACACTATCTAATTGAGTCTGAAGTTTAGTAGAATCTACACTATCTAATTGAGTCTGAAGTTTAGTATAATCCACACTATCAATTTGATTTTGAAGTTTAGTATAATCTACATTGTCTATATCATAAGTTGTTCCTGGGTATTCTGTATTTGGTAAATAATTTGTTTCTACTGGAGAATCAAGCTTGTTTGAAAGTAAACTACTCATTCCTTCCATTTGTTCAGTAAAATTTATTGTTCCTTCAGGCATTCCAGCATCTGAACGAGACATGTTAAATTTTTTCAATATTTTATCCATAAATGTATTAAGATTTGTATTAATATCTGTTTTTATTGTTTCTAATTCTGTGTCAGTTACTGTATTTATACAAACACCATTAGATTTATTTAACTTTGGAATATCTATAGTGTCTGTGTATTCTGTGTTTCCTTTAAAATTAACTGTTACATATTGAGAATCAGATTTTGTGGTATCTTCCACAATTTTAATAAATCCATTAAAATCGTATTTTGTTGGGTTTTTATCTAAATTTTCACCTGTCATTTCATATTTAAACAATATTGCAATATTATTTTTATTAGATTTATCATTTTCCATTAAATTCATTTTAGCTTCTATGCTTTGTTTTGTTTTTGAATCTATTATTGTGTAATCTAAATTCATTACTTCTTCCATTTCCATTGTATTAACATCAGAATTGTTTTTAGTTTGTACTAATGAAGTTTTTAAAACACTTCTCATAGAAATTTTTCCTTTTGTTGTATCTCCATCAATTGTATATTCATTTTTAATATTTCCTATAACTGAACCATTTGATTCAACATATAAATTCATTATTCCATCTTTTTTATTCTCAGTTATATCTAGTCCTATAGAAGCTCCAGCACTATCAATTGTAAGTTTTACAACTTTTCCATTTGTTTCATATACTGTTATTTTTACTTTTCCAAGACCAGTTTCTTCCGATTTCTCTAAAGATTTGATAGATGAGTCTATACCTTTTTTAATATCGTCTTTAGAAATTTCAGTTGTTTCTGTATTTCCTATAGACATTTTATATTTTTCTACTAATAAATCTAATGTTTCATCATCATCTTTTAATGTATTCATTGTTTCTAGTATAATGCTTTTCATGTCATCTTCACTTAAAGATAAAGTATAAGAATCTGCTTTTACATCTTTTCCATTAACATCAATTTTAACATTTTTTTCTGAAGAGAAATTGTCTTTGTCCAATTCTGAATTAAGTACTTTATAATATCTATTTAAAATAGATTTTCTTGTATCTTTACTTATATAAAATAAATCGTAAATATTTATTTTAGAAATTGAATCAGGAACTGTAGTTGGATCTGCACCTAGTTTTTTAACTAGATTTTTTAATCCACTATTTTCTACATAAAAATAGTCTTTGTAAATATCTGAACATCTAATTCCATAATTGTTATCTGAATTTAAATATTCGATACTTGTTAAACTATCATTTTTGTAAGATAATTCCATTTTTGAGTATGATTGTTCTTGTTTTGGTCCTACTTTAGAAACCATAGATAGTTTGACATTTTTTATTTCTTCTAAGGTTTTTTGGTCTACACCTTCAATATTTGCATCAACTGTTAGCTCAGTATTTGTTGTGCTAGCTTTTGCAAAATAGTAATCTAATTCTTCTAAAAATTTATCATAAGTATATCCTTTTTCCGATTGGAAAGTTTTACCCATATACTTAAAAAATAAAGTTTTAGGAGATTTAAATAAATCTGTAAAGAAATAAAGTGAAGTAATTATTGCTATAATTACTACTAATACCACTGGTATTATAATTTTTAGTTTTTTCTTCATTTAAAAATCCTCCTTTTAATAGTGTTTTAATAGAATTGTTCTATCAAAATAATTGCAATAATGTAATTATCTCATAAAAATAAAAAAAATCAATAGAAAGTATAAAATTATCTTGACATTATTGAAAAAACAAGCTTATAATAGCATTAGAGAGTATTAAAACACCGGGAGGATTAAAGTATGAGTAATAGCAATTTAATATATACAACAATGGCAACCTATGATAATATGAACGATGAAGAATTAATAAAACTTGTTAAAATTGGGGATGAAAATGCTCTGAATTTTATTATAGATAGATATAAGGAAATGGTAAATATAAAAGTTAGTAAATATTTTATAATAGGTGCGGAAAAAGAAGATATTGTACAAGAAGGATTAATAGGTTTATTTAAGGCAGTAAAAGGTTTTGATTATCAAAAAGAAAATTCGTTTAAAACATTTGCAAATGTGTGTATTGAAAGACAATTAATTACTGCAATAAAAACATCTAACAGACAAAAACATATGCCATTAAATTCATATTTGTCTTTAAGTTCTGCAGCATATTCAGAAACAGAAAGTGATAATTTATTAATAGATATTTTTGATTCTAATACTATGGAAGATCCGTTAGATACAGTTACAAAAATGGAATATTATAAAATTATAGAAGATGCTATCGATAATTCTTTAAGTCAATTTGAAAAAAAAGTATTATGCAGGTTTGTAAGAGGTGAATCATATATTAAAATTGCTGAAAAGCTAAATACACCTGTTAAATCTATTGATAATGCTATTCAAAGAATAAGAAAAAAGGCAATTAAAAATGTTATGGAACAAACAGATGAAATTTTATAAAATTCTGAGCTTTATGCTTCTATAGCTCAGTAGGTAGAGTGCTACCTTGGTAAGGTAGAGGTCGCCGGTTCAAATCCGGTTAGAAGCTCCAATACTCATATTTTTTATAAAAACAAAATGAATAAATGAATATTAAAAATAATAGCTCCATAACTCATAATTTTTTTAAAGGGGTACAAAATGGAAAATACAAAAGAGGAAATTGAAAAAATAAACTTAATGGAAAATACAAAAGATGAAATTGAAAAAATAAACTTAATGCAAAATACAAAAGATGAAATTGAAAAAATAAACTTAAAAGAAGAACCTAAAAATATAAACCTAGAGGATAGAAAAAAACATGCTAGAAAAAGTAATTTTAAAAGTAAATTATTTTTTATTTTGCTAATTGTTGTTTTAATAGCTTCATTTGCAGTGATTTCTAATTATGCATATAAAGCGTATATAATTAAGCAAAATGAAATAAAAGTTTCCGGAATAAATGTTAAAGAAGAAGACTATTCTGATGTACTATTAGTAGAAATTGCAAAACAAGAAAAAACAGATAGTAAAACTACAGAAAATGAAGTAAAAAAAGAAGAGGAAGAAACAAAACAAGTTATAGCAGAACCAGTAAAAAAAGAAGAAATAAAAAACACAACTAATACTCCAGTACAAAATCCATTTCCATATTATATAAAAGTAAATTATCAAGCTAATACTGTTACCATATATGGAAAAGATTCTAAAGGAAATTATTCTGTTCCAATAAAAGCTATGATATGCTCGTCTGGCAAAGATACTCCAAGGTCTGGAACATATAAAACACCTGCTAAATATAGATGGGTGCTTTTAATGGGAGATGTATGGGGGCAGTATTCTACAAGAATAACAGGTTCAATTTTGTTTCATTCTGTACCATATAATAAGCAAAGTCCTTCTACACTTAAGGCAGCTTATTATGATAAATTAGGACTTGCAGTTTCTGCAGGATGTATTCGCTTAACTGTTGCAGACTCAAAGTGGATTTATGATAATTGTCCAAAAGGGACAACAGTTGAATTTTATGCTTCATCAAATCCAGGACCGCTAGGTAAACCAACATCCATGAAAATATCAGGTTATCCAGCCTATTTGAATTGCTGGGATCCAACAGATCCAGATCCAAATAATCCATGGTTTAATTATTGGGAAACAAGAAATAATAATAATCAAACAATACCACCGGTTCAACCTGAAACACCAGTTACAACTCCAACTCCAGCTCCAGCTCCAACACCAACACCAACACCAACTCCAGTTCCAGAACCAGTTCCAACACCAGAACCAACACCAGATCCAACACCTACGCCAGTACTTGAGCCAACACCTGTACTTGTGCCATCTTCAAACACAACACCGTAAAAAATAAGTGCATGTAATAAAAACAAACTAAAATATTTATGTAAAAAAATGTGAAAAATAAAATATATTAAAGAAAGATTTATTGAAAATTGTAAAAAACATAAATTTGAAAGGATGATAGAAATGAAAATAGGAATTGTGGGACTTCCAAATGTAGGAAAAAGCACATTATTTAATGCAATTACAAATGCTGGAGCGGAATGTGCAAATTATCCGTTTTGTACTATAGAACCAAATGTAGGAGTTGTACCTGTTCCAGATGAAAGATTAGAAGAACTAAAAAAAATGTATAATCCAGATAAAGTAACACATGCAATAATTGAGTTTGTAGATATTGCAGGTCTTGTTAAAGGAGCTAGTAAGGGAGAAGGTTTAGGTAATAAGTTTTTATCTCATATTAGAGAAGTTGAAGCAATTGCACATGTTGTTAGATGTTTTGAAGATCCAAATGTAATTCATGTTGATGGGAATATTGATTCTTTAAGAGATATTGAAACTATTAATTTTGAATTAATTTTTGCTGATATAGAAACTATTGATAAAAGGCTTGAAAGAGCTAAAAAAACGCTGAAATCAGACAAAAAATGTCAATTTGAAATTGAAGTACTGGAAAAGATAAAAAAAGTTTTAGAACAAGGTAAATCTGCTAGAACAATAGAATTAAATGATGAAGAAAAAGACCTTATAAAAGATTGTTTGTTATTAACAATGAAACCAATAATGTATATAGCAAATGTTTCAGAAGAACAACTAAATGATATAGAAAACGATGAAAAAGTAAAAAAAGTTAGACAATTTGCAAGTGAAGAAAATGCAGCAATAATTCCATTATGTGTTAAAATAGAAGAAGAATTAGCAATGCTAGAAGGTACTGATAAAATAGAAATGTTAGAAGCTCTTAATTTAAAAGAATCGGGATTAGATAAAGTAGTAAGAACAAGTTACGATTTGTTGGGGCTTATGTCTTTTTTAACAGCCGGAGAACCTGAAGTAAGAGCATGGACAATAAAAAAAGGAACAAAGGCTCCTCAAGCTGCAGGAAAAATACATTCAGATATAGAAAGAGGTTTTATTAGAGCAGAAATTGTATCATATACTGATTTAATAAGAGAAGGGTCTTTAAATGCAGCAAAAGAAAAAGGTTTGCTACGTTCTGAAGGAAAAGAATATATTATGAAAGATGGAGATATTGTTTTATTTAGATTTAATGTGTAATGCAAAATAATTAGTTGCAAAATATATCATAAAGAAAAATACTAATGTAATTTTGGAAGGTAAATTCAATTTATAAATTTTATATATAATATTAAAAAAATATTGACTTAAAAAAATATTAAGTATAAAATTAGTATAGATAATTTTAAAGTATTTTTATATTTATTTAGGTTATTATAAAAGTAAGTTTCAAAAGAAAAAGGAGAGATACGTATGAAAAAAATATTGATGGTAAGTATGTTAGTTTTAATACTATTAACTAATTTAACTACATTTGTGAGGGCATCTGATGTAATAGACATAAATGATTTCGAAACTATAGAAAATGGAAATCCTACACCTCAACCAAATCCTCAACCAAATCCTCAAACAGAAGGAACAGAACAGACAGAACAAACAGATAAAACAGTAGCAAAAACGCAAAATCCTCAAACAGGAATAAAAGAAGAAGCACCAATAGTAATTGCAACAATAATAGGAATAGGTATTGCTGTATATGCTGGAAGAAAAATAAAAAAATATAGTTATTAAAAAATAAAGACGGAAAAATCATTATATTCCGTCTTTTTTATTGATTTTTTTGTGTAGTATATGATAGAATAAAAAATATAAATTTAATAAAAGGAGTGTACCTATATGTCACAATTAAAATACAAACGTGTATTACTAAAACTAAGTGGAGAAGCATTAGCAGGTGAAGAAAAAACAGGGATTTCACCTGTTGTATTAGACAGAATTACTGATGAAATTAAGAACCTAATGGATTTAGGAGTAGAAGTGTCTATAGTTGTTGGAGGTGGGAATTTTTGGAGAGGTAAATATGGACACAATATGGAAAAAACAACCTCAGATTATATGGGAATGCTCGCAACAACAATTAATTCTCTTGCATTACAAGATGCATTAGAATCAAAAGGTGTATTTACAAGAGTTCAAACAGCAATAGAGATGAGAGAGATTGCAGAACCGTATATTAAAAGAAAAGCAACAAAACATCTAGAAAAAGGTAGAGCTGTAATTTTTGCATGTGGAACAGGACATCCTTTTTTTACAACAGATACAGCGGCAGCTTTAAGAGCAGCAGAAACAGATTCTGAGGTTATATTAGTTGCAAAAACAATTGATGGAGTTTATTCAGCTGATCCTAAAACAGATCCTAATGCAATAAAATATGATGAAATAACATATTTAGATATATTAAATAAAGACTTAAAAGTTATGGACTCAACAGCTACTTCACTATGCAAAGATAACAATATACCTTTAATAGTTTTTGCAATGAATGAGCCAGGCAATATGATTAGAGTTGTAAAAGGAGAAGCAGTAGGAACATTGATACAATAAAAAGAAAATTTAGAAAAAATTAGAACATGAATTAAAAATATAATTTAAACAAGAATAAAAAACAAACTTAGACAATAATTGAAAACAATTTTTGGATTTTTGATGAACATACAGAATTATATTAAATAATAATCATTAATAAAAATATGCAAAAATTTAAGTTCAATTATAGAGCTAATAAAATAATTTAAAGGAGAGAAAAAATGGATTATAGTATAATAGAAGAAAAAATGGGTAAAACAGTAAGTGTTTTTGAGCAAGATTTATCAGAAATAAGAGCAGGTCGCGCTAATCCTGCTATATTAAACAAATTGCAAATTAATTATTATGGCGTACCAACACCAATTAATCAAGTTGCAGGAATATCAGTTCCAGAAGCAAGAATGATTGTAATACAACCTTGGGATGGAAGTATTTTAAAAGAAATAGAAAAAGAAATACTAAAATCAGATATAGGATTAAATCCTAATAATGATGGAAAAGTAATAAGATTAAATTTCCCTGAATTAACAGAAGATAGAAGAAAAGATATAGTAAAAGAAATAAAAAAACTAGCTGAAGAATCAAGAGTTGCTGTTAGAGCAATAAGAAGAGATGGAATTGATGAATTTAGAAAAAAACAAAAAGATAGCATAATAACAGAAGATGAATTGAAATCTGCTGAAGAATCAATTCAAAAATTAACTGATAAATATATAGAAAAAGTAGATAAATTATTAGAAAATAAAGAAAAAGAAGTTATGAGTGTATAATTTTTCAATTTAGAGAAGAAAGAAAAAGAAGTTATGAGTGTATAATTTTTTAATTTAGACAAGAAAGAAAAAGAATTTATGAGTATATAGTTTTAAAAAAATGTAAATTATAATATTATTTATTAAAAAATAAATGCTTTGAATATAGTGGAAGGAATATTAAAATGGATTTTATAAATGAATTAAATAATAAAATAGAATTAATAAATAATGAATTAATAAGCTATTTTAAAAAAGATGACTGTCCAGAAAAAATACTTAATCAATCAATGGAATATAGTTTAATGGCTGGTGGTAAAAGAATAAGGCCTATTTTAATTATTTCATCATATAGTTTGTTTAATAATAATATAGAAAAATGCATGAAATTTGCTATAGCAATGGAGATGGTTCACACTTTTTCCCTTATTCATGATGATTTACCTGGAATTGATAATGATGATTTTAGAAGAGGAAAATTAACAAATCATAAAAAATTTAACGAGGCAACTGCAATACTAGCAGGAGATTCATTACTTAATAACGCATTTGGAATAATAATTAAAGAACTTATAAAAAGTTCTGGTTCTGAAAGAGAAAAAATTATTAAAGCACTAGAAGAATTTTCGTATGGAATAGATCGTATGATAGCCGGAGAATATGTAGATACTGAGTATGAAGGAAAAGAAATCGCAAATGATTATCTTGAATATATGCATAAAAATAAAACAGGTGCATTAATTGTTGCAAGTATAAAAATTGGTGCTATACTAGGTGGAGCAAATGAGATAGAACTCGATAATCTAACCAATTATGCGGAAAAAATAGGTTTGGCTTTTCAGATAAAAGATGACATACTTTCTGAAATTGGTGATGAAAAAATAATGGGAAAACCAGTGGGCAATGATAGAGAAAGAGGAAAATGTACATATGTTACAAAATATGGACTAGAAGAATCAACAAAAATGCTTAATCAAATAACAAAACAAGCACTAAGTAATTTAGAAATATTTGGAGAAAAGGCTGATTTTTTAAAAGAATTGGCTCGATACATAGAAAATAGAAAGAAATAATTTTAGGGGAGAAAAATGATGGAAGAGTTAAATGAAAATATTCCTAAGCATATTGCTATAATAATGGATGGAAACAGAAGATGGGCAAAAGAAAAAGGTTTAAAAGCATCTGAAGGGCACAAGGAAGGTGCAAAAACATTAGAAAAAATTGCTAAATATTGTAGTGATGTGGGAATTAAATATTTAACTGTATATGCATTTTCAACTGAAAATTGGAAAAGAACTGAAGAAGAAGTTGGTGCTCTTATGATTTTGTTGAAAAATTATTTAACAAAATTTTCAAAAGATGCTAATAAAGAAAATATTAAAATTAATGTTTTTGGTGATATAAGTAGTTTGGAAAAGAGTCTTCAAGTAAGTATAAATGATGCCATAGAAAGAACAAAAAACAATACAGGAATGATAGTAAATGTTGCGTTAAATTATGGTGGCAGAGCTGAAATGACTAATGCTGTAAAACTAATCACCCAAAAAGTAGAATCAGGTGAACTTAGTTCTAAAGATATTAATGATAGTATAATTGAAAAATATTTATATACATCAGGACAACCAGACCCAGATTTATTAATAAGGCCAGGAGGAGAGTTAAGAATTAGTAATTTTTTACCTTGGCAGCTTGTATATTCAGAGTTTTGGTTTCCAGAAATATACTGGCCAGATTTTAAAGAATCTGATATAGATGAAGCTATTAAAATATTCCAAAGTAGAAATAGAAAATTTGGAGGAAAATGATTAAAAAATACAAAAGAGCGTTATAAACGTATTATAAAGATAAAATTGGAGGAAAATTATAAATATGAAGATTGATAGACTAATGACAGGATTAATAGGATTCCCAATTGTTGCAGCAGTTTTGATATTTGGAAATGTATATCTTATAGATGCAACATTTGCAATAGTCGCAATGTTAAGTATACATGAATACTTTGCAGCATTTAAGAATAAAGCAAAACCTATAACATGGATTGGGTATATATGTTGTATATTAATTGCTTTTATACATTTAATTCCTAAATATCATATACTTACAGCAATTGGAACTATTATTCCTTTGTTATTACTAATTTTGTTTTTGCAAGTTATTATAACAAACATGAAAACAACAGTATTAGATGCAATAATAACTTTTTTTGGAGTTAGCTATATAGCACTTTTTATTTCCTTTATTCCATTATTAATGGCTGGAAATAATGGCAAATTATTAGTTTGGTATATATTATTTGCAGCATGGGGAACAGATACTTTTGCATATATAGTTGGAAGTAAATTCGGAAAACATAAATTTAGTCTAATTAGTCCTAAAAAATCTATTGAAGGATGTATAGGTGGAACAATAGCAGCAATAATTATTATACTAATTTATACATGGGTTTTAAATACATATTATGGAATGAATATTAATTATATTTATATTTCTATTGTAGGATTAATACTTAGCCTTATAGGTCAAATAGGTGATTTCGCAGCATCTACAATTAAAAGATTTGTTGAAATAAAGGATTTTAGTAATTTATTTCCAGGCCATGGAGGAATGTTAGATAGAATAGATAGTGTGATTTTTATTGCACCATTTGCATATTTTTTATTAATGATTATTATTTAATTTAATATGGAGGTAAAATGATAAATTTTATTTTAAGCGCATTTAAAATAATTATATTACTTGGAACATTGGTATTTATTCATGAGTTGGGTCATTTTGCAGCAGCAAAATTATTTAGAATAAAAGTTAATGAATTTGCTATTGGATTTGGACCAGTAATATTAAAAAAACAAGGAAAACAGACAAAATATGCTTTAAGACTAATTCCTTTAGGTGGTTTTGTAAGTATGGAAGGTGAAGAAGAACGCTCTGCAAATGAGGGTTCTTTTAGTGAGGCAGGAATAATAAAAAGAATAATTGTAATATCAGCTGGTGGAATTGTAAATATAATATTTGCTATAATAATATATTTTTTATTAGTATGGCGTTTTAATGATATTGGTATTGCTTTTATAGCTATTAAAGATTTTGTTGTTTCTATATTTACTAGTCTAAAAATGATGATTCTAGGAGGGTTGTCTGCGCAGCAAATGATGGGACCGGTTGGTATTTCTAATGTGGTATCTAAAACAAATGGTATTGTAGACTTTTTATATATATTATCCTTAATTTCACTTTCATTAGGAGTAACAAATTTGATGCCTTTTCCACCATTAGATGGTGGTAAAATTGTTTTGTTAATAATTGAAGCAATTCGTAAAAAACCCTTAAATGAAAAAATTGAACTATATTTGCAAATGGGAGGGTTTTCACTATTAATTTTATTGTCATTATATATAACATATAATGATGTTATAAGAATAATATAAAATAGATTTTAAGAAAGGAAGTAAAATTAAAATGAGCGACAATACAGAAAAAACAGTACGAGACATATTTAGTGATTACACAGAACAGTCTAATTTGCTAGACGCTCAAATAAAAAATATAAATTTATACAGAAAAACTAATAAGCTTGAAATAGATATAATTAGTAATGAAATTATAGCAGTAAGAGATTATGCATATTTTGAAAAATTTTTAAAAGATAGATTTAAACTAGAACAAATAGTTTTAAGAATTAATTACATAAAAGAAATTGAACTAAATATTGAAAATGTTTGGGAGGATACTTTAAAATATTTAACTTATAAATATCCATTAACAAAAGCAATATTAAAAGATTCTAAAATTAAACTTAATGGAAATGTAATAGAATTATTATTAGCATATAGAGGTTTAGATATATTAAGTGGAAGAAATATGGAAGAAATTTTTTCCCAGACATTGGAGAATATATATAATAGAAATTATAAAATTAATTTTTCAGAAAGCTTTTCTGCAGAAAAAGAAAAATCATATAGAGAACAAGTTGAACTTCTGGAAAAACAGGCAATTATGGATGTTAAAAAACGTAATGAAGAAGCAAAAAAAATGTTCGAAGAAGAATCTAATGCTAACAATGTTTCCAACAACAATGCCAACAATATTTCTAATAATTCAAATAATAATTCTGTTAGCGAAGATTATAAATCAGAAAATAATAATCAAGAAGGTAAGGAAGAAGGTCCTTCTCCAATTATATATGGAAGAAGTGCTAATATTAAAGACCCATTAGCTAAAATTATAGATATATCAGTTGATAGTGGAAAGATTTCTGTTGATGGTCAAATAATAAGTATTGATTCTAGAGAATTAAAAACAGGAAAAGTTTTAATTATTTTTGATGTTTATGACGGAACAAGTACAATAACATGCAAAATTTTTGCTGAAAAAGATAAAGTAAAAAATATTATGTGTAGACTAAAGGAGGCTCCGGGAGTAAAAATATCTGGTACAGCTCAATTCGATCCATTTTCTAAAGAATTAGGTATAATAGCAAATATTATTTTAGAAACTCAGGGTGTAAAAAAAGAATCAAGAAAAGATGAATCAGAAGTAAAAAGAGTTGAGCTTCATTTACATACTCAGATGAGTCAAATGGATGGTATAAATTCTGCAAAAGATATTATAAAAAGAGCAATGAAATGGGGAATGAAAGCAATTGCAATAACAGATCATGGTGTAGTTCAATCTTTCCCAGAGGCTCACAAAGTTGTGGGTTATGATAATCCTGATATAAAAGTTATTTATGGTGTTGAAGCATACATGGTTCCAGATAAAAATATGGCTGTATCATTTCCTAGAAAACAAAGTATAGATACTACATATTGTGTACTAGATTTGGAAACAACAGGGTTTTCTTTTAGAACAGAAAAAATAACAGAAATTGGTGTAATGAAAATAAAAGAAGGACAGATAATAGATGAATTCTCTTGTTTTGTTAATCCAGAAAAACCAATACCACCTCAAGTTACTGAAGTAACAAAAATTACTAATGAAATGGTTAAAGACGCAGAAACAATAGATAAAGTTATGCCAAAATTAATTGAATTTATTGGTGATTCAGTTATTGTTGCACATAATGCAGATTTTGATATGGGATTTTTAAAATATAATGCCACAAAATTAGGGTTTAAATTAAAAAATACATATATAGATACATTAAGACTTGCTAAAGATTTATTTCCGGATTTTAAAAAATATAAGTTAGGTATAATAGCGGATAATTTAGGTATAAAAGTTGAAGTTGCTCATAGAGCTTTAGATGATGTAAATACAACAGTTCAAATATTTAATATAATGTTAGATATGTTAAAAGAAAAAGGTGTAAAAACATTAAATGATGTAGATAGATTAATATCTGGACAAGCTGATTATAAAAAACTTCCAATATATCATGCTGTAATACTTGCTAAAAATTATGTTGGACTAAAAAATTTATATAAATTGATTTCAATATCTCATTTAGATTACTTCTTTAAAAAGCCAAGAGTTTTAAAATCAATATATAAAAAATATTCGGAAGGACTTATTATAGGAAGTGCTTGTGAAGCTGGTGAATTATATAAGGCAATTATATCTGGAAAAACAGATGAAGAGTTAGAGGAGATTGCATCAGATTACGATTATTTGGAAATTCAACCAACAGGAAATAATATGTTTTTAGTAAAAAATGAAACTGTACCAGATGTTAAGGCAATTGAGGATATAAATAAAAAGATCGTAAATTTAGGTGATAAATTAAATAAAGTTGTTGTTGCGACCTGTGATGTTCATTTTTTAGACCCACAAGATGAAATATATAGAAGAATTTTAATGGCAGGACAAGGTTATGAAGACGCAGATGAACAAGCACCGTTGTATTTACGTACAACACAGGAGATGCTAAAAGAATTCGAATATTTAGGAAAAGAAAAAGCATATGAAGTAGTAGTTACAAATACTAATAAAATAGCTGATATGTGTGAAAAAATAAGTCCTATATCACCAGAAAAATGTCCACCCTATATAAAAGATTGTGAACAAACAATAAAAGATATTTCATATGAAAAAGCTTATGAATTATATGGGAATCCTTTACCAGAAATAGTAGAAGCACGAATGAAAAAGGAATTAGATTCAATAATTCAAAATGGATTTTCAGTTATGTATATAATAGCACAGAAATTAGTTTGGAAATCTAATGAAGATGGATATTTAGTTGGATCAAGAGGTTCAGTTGGATCATCTTTTGTGGCTTATACAACTGGTATTACTGAGGTTAATTCTTTACCTGCTCATTATAGATGTCCAAACTGTAAATATTCGGATTTTACAGATTATGGGTTGAAAAATGGTTTTGATTTGCCAGATAAAGATTGCCCAAAGTGTGGAAATAAATTCGAAAAAGATGGAATGGATATTCCTTTTGAGACATTTCTTGGTTTTGATGGTGATAAAGAACCAGATATAGATCTGAATTTCTCAGGTGAATATCAAGCTAAAGCACATAAATATACAGAAATAATATTTGGTAAAGGTACTACATATAAAGCAGGAACAGTTGGAACAATTGCAGATAAAACAGCATTTGGGTATGTTAAAAAGTATTATGAAGAAAGGTCAGTACCAGTTAATAATGCTGAAGTTATAAGATTATCTCAAGGATGTACAGGAATAAAAAGAACATCAGGACAACATCCGGGTGGAATAATTGTTGTTCCAAAAGGAAGAGAAATTTACGAATTCACTCCTGTACAACATCCAGCAGATGACCCGAATTCGGAAATAATTACAACACATTTTGATTATCATTCTATTGATCAAAATTTGTTAAAATTAGATATATTAGGACATGATGATCCTACTATAATTAGAATGCTTCAAGATATTACAGGTGTAGATCCTAAAAAAATTCCATTAGATGATAAAAAAACAATGTCTATATTTTCTTCTACAGAAGCACTGGGTTTAAAACCAGAACAAATTAAATCTGAAATTGGAAGTAATGGTGTACCAGAGTTTGGTACAAAATTTGTAAAAGGAATGTTAATGGACACAAAACCTAAAACCTTTGAAGAACTAATACGTATTTCTGGTTTATCTCATGGAACAGATGTATGGCTTAATAATGCCCAGGATTTAATAAATGCAGGAACTGTTACACTTGATAATGCTATTTGTTGTAGAGATGATATTATGATTTATTTAATAAAAAAAGGATTACCACCTAAGCCAGCATTTAAAATTATGGAATTGGTTCGTAAAGGTTTGGCACTTAAAATTCCTGATAAATGGGAAGAATTTAAAACATTAATGAAGGAATATGAAATCCCAGATTGGTATATAAAATCTTGTGAAACAATTAAATACATGTTCCCAAAAGCTCATGCTGCAGCATATGTAATGATGGCATTTAGAATTGCTTGGTTTAAGGTTCATATTCCTTCTGCATATTATACTGCATATTTTTCGATTAGAGCTAAACAATTTGATAGTGAAATAATGTGTCATGGAAAAGATAGAGTTAAAAATAAAATGAAGGAGATTGAGCTTGCAGGAAATACAGCTTCAAATAAAGAACAAGAAATGTATCCTGTTCTGGAATTAGTTCTAGAGATGTATGAAAGAGGTATTAGTTTTCTTCCAATAGATTTGTACAAGTCAAACTCAATTAATTTTATAATGGAACAAGATGGTATAAGACCTCCATTGTCTTCTATTCCAGGATTTGGACAGGTTGATGCAGAAAATATAATTAAAGCAAGAATTGATGGAAGGTTTATGTCTATAGATGATTTAAAGATTAGAGCTAAAATTGGTAAAGTTGGTTTAGAAACTTTAAAAATGGCTGGTGTTCTTGAAGGAATGAGCCAAAGTAATCAACTTAGTTTATTTTAATAATAAATAAGTTAGATGAAGAAATAATAATTCAAGCCCAAAGTAATCAACTTAGTATATTTTAGTAATAAGTTAGATGAACAAATAATAATTCAAGCCCAAAGTAATTAACTTAATTTATTTTAACATTTGTTAAGAGCGAAAGGAAAAAATATATGAATAATAACATGATTTCATTATTATCAATAAAAAATATACTAATATATATAATAATTATAAATCTATTTACATTTTTATTAATGGCAATAGATAAAAATCGTTCAATAAAAAATCAGTGGAGGATTAAGGAGAGCACTTTGTTTTTTAGTGTTTTACTTGGAGGAGGAATTGGAGGAATATTAGGTATATATTTTTTAAGGCATAAAACCAAAAAAAAATATTTTACAATTGGATTTCCAATTATACTTATAATAGAATTAAGTTTATTGATTTATTATTTTGTAAAATAGCTTTTTTATAAAAATTAGATTAAAAATATGGTTTGCAAATATTATTTTAATAATTTATTTTAAAAGAATTTTTTGCTAGTTTAGTTTGTAAATGATATTTTAAAAAGATATTTAGAAAAAATTTTATTAGTGTATATAAGGTTTTTGAAAAATATATTTTGTAAAAACAAATATAATATTAAATATTAAATATTAAATATTATATTAAAGTACACATAAAAAACATAAAAAAAAGTAAAGTTTTCATAAAATAGTTAATATAATAAATGATGTGAATAACTCATATTTAAACTTAAGTAATATCAGTTATTCACAGACTTATCCACTTTATCCACAGGTTACATAGTTTCAAATATAGTAAATTGAGTAAACATAAGTATAAAAAGTTCTAATTATATAGCTTTATAATTGACTTTTATGGGTAAAATTGATAAAATTACTACAAAATCATAACAAAGGAGATAATAATATGTCATATAGTATGGAAAAAATAGTAGCATTATGTAAAAACAGAGGAATAATATTTCCAGGTTCAGAAATATATGGTGGTCTTTCAAATACATGGGATTATGGACCATTGGGTGTAGAATTAAAAAACAATGTAAAAAAAGCTTGGATGAAAAAATTTGTTCAAGAAAATAAATATAATGTTGGACTAGATGCAGCAATATTTATGAATCCTCAAACATGGATAGCAACAGGTCATGTAGGAGGGTTTAGTGATCCTTTAATGGATTGTAAAGAGTGTAAAACAAGACATAGAGCAGACAAATTAATTGAAGAATGGATGCATGAAAATAATTGCGAAGAAGTAGTTGATGGATGGTCTGATGAAAAAATGATTAATTATATTAAGGATAACAATATAATTTGTCCAAATTGTGGTAAACAGAACTTTACAGAAATTAGAAAATTTAATTTAATGTTTAAAACATCTCAGGGAGTAACAGAAGATACAACTTCAACAATATACTTAAGACCTGAAACAGCACAAGGTATATTTGTAAATTTTAAAAATGTATTAAGAACAACAAGAAAAAAAATGCCTATGGGGATTGCTCAAATTGGAAAGGCTTTTAGAAATGAGATAACACCAGGAAATTTTACATTTAGAACTCGTGAATTCGAGCAAATGGAGCTTGAATTTTTTTGTAAACCAAATACAGATTTAGAATGGTTTGAATATTGGAGAAATTTTTGTAAAAATTGGTTGTTAGATTTAGGCATGAAACAAGAAAATATGAGACTTAGAGATCATAGTAAAGAAGAATTATCTTTTTACAGTAAGGCTACAACTGATATAGAGTTTAGATTCCCTTTCGGATGGGGAGAGTTATGGGGAATTGCTGATAGAACAGATTATGATTTAAAAAGACATATGGAAAGTTCAAAACAAGATTTATCATATTTGGATCCAGAAACAAATGAAAAATATGTACCATATTGTATAGAACCATCATTAGGATGTGATAGAGCTATTCTTGCTTTTTTATGTAATAGTTATGAGGAACAGGAAATTGAACAGGGAGATACTAGAACAGTATTACATTTACATCCTGCTATTGCACCATTTAAAGTTGCAGTATTACCATTGTCAAAAAAATTAAGTGAAAAAGCAGAAGAAATATATAATAAACTTTCTAAAAAATTTATGTGTGATTATGATGAATCTGGAAGTATAGGGAAAAGATACAGAAGAGAAGACGAAATAGGAACACCATATTGTGTAACTGTTGATTTTGATACATTAGAAGATGAACAAGTTACAATTAGAGATAGAGACACGATGGAACAAGTAAGAGTTCCAATAAATGAATTAGAAAAATGGATAGATTCTAAAATTCAATTTTAATATTTAATTTTAAAAATAATTTAAAAAACTTTAGATTAATAAAATTAACACTAAAAAATACAATATTAAATTGATTTATAATTAAATTTAAATATAAAAAATCAAAAATTAAATTGATTTATAATTTAATCTAAACATAAAAAAAATAGAAAATTTATTTATAATTTAATCTAAACATAAAAAATAAAATAAAAAATTGTTTTATAATTTAGTTTAAATATAAAAAATGAAATAGAAATAAATTATTAAATTCTATTACAGAAAAATATTTAATAACAATGGTTTGTACAAAAGATGAGGAGGAATAAACAATGAAAAAATTGGTTTATCTATTTAATGAAGGAAATGCACAAATGTCTCATTTGCTAGGTGGTAAAGGCGCAAATTTGTCTGAAATGACAAATTTAGGAATGCCGGTGCCACCTGGCTTTATTATTACTACACAAGCATGTGTAAAATATTATTCTGATGGAAAAAAACTTTCAAAAAATTTAGAAAAACAAATATATAGTTCTTTAGAAAAATTAGAAGAGCAAACAGGAAAAAAATTAGGTGATAATAAAAAACCGTTATTAATTTCAATAAGATCTGGTGCAAGAGCATCTATGCCTGGAATGATGGATTCTATATTGAATTTAGGGATAAATGATGAGGTAGCAAACATTATTGCCGTAAAAAACAAGAGATTTGCATATGACAGTTATAGAAGATTTATACAAATGTACAGTGATGTTGTAAAAGGAATTTCTAGTAATCTATTTGAGAAGGCGATTGAAAATAAAAAAATAGAAAAAAATATAAAACAAGACACAGAATTGGATGAAAATGATTTGTTAGATTTAGTTAATATATTTAAAATTATTTATAAAAATGAAACAAATGAAGATTTTATCCAAGACCCTAAAAAACAATTATTACAAGCAGTTGAAGCAGTATTTAAATCTTGGAATAATTCGAGAGCTATAACATATAGAAAGATTAATAATATACCTGACGATTGGGGAACAGCAGTTAATATTCAACAAATGGTTTTTGGAAATATGGGTAATGATTGCGGAACGGGTGTAGCTTTTTCTCGTAGCCCATCTACCGGCGAAAATAAAGTTTTTGGCGAATTTTTAATTAATGCACAAGGAGAAGATGTTGTAGCTGGAATAAGAACTCCAGAATCCTTAGAACAACTTAAAGAATTTGATGAGAAATCATATGAAAAATTTATAAAATATGCAAAAAAACTTGAGAAACACTATAGAGATGTTCAAGATATGGAATTTACTATAGAACATGGAAAGCTATATATATTGCAAACAAGAAATGCAAAAAGAACAGCGGAAGCGAGTTTGAAAATTGCTGTTGATATGGTAGAAGAAAAAATGATTAATAAATCTGAAGCTATAATGAGAATTATGCCAAATCAAATAGAACAATTATTACATCCAAGATTTGAACCTAAAAGTTTAAAAAATGCAAAAAAAATAGTGAAAGGATTGCCAGCATCACCTGGAGCAAGTTTTGGTAAAATAGTTTTTTCTGCTGATAGGGCAAAAGAATTAATAAAAAATAATGAGAAGGAATTAATATTAGTAAGATTAGAAACTTCTCCAGAAGATATTGAAGGAATGTTAATATGTAATGGAATTCTAACAGTAAGGGGAGGAATGACATCACATGCTGCTGTTGTAGCAAGAGGAATGGGAAAATGTTGTATTTCAGGATGTAGTGAAATAAGTATTGACGAAGAAAAAAAAACATTAACAGTGGAAAAGGAAAATGAAAACAAAATCGAGTTAAAAGAAGGTGATTTTATTTCATTAGATGGTTCTACAGGAGATGTTTATTTTGGGAAAATTGATACTGTTCCTGCATCTATAACAGGAGATTTTGCAAAGGTATTATCTTGGGCAGATGATATAAAAAAACTACAAGTACGAGCAAATGCAGATAATGAAAAAGATGCAAAACAAGCATTGGAATTTGGTGCTCAAGGAATTGGTTTATGTAGAACAGAGCATATGTTTTTTGATTCAAAACGAATAAAAGCAATTAGAGAAATGATAGTTTCTAAAACAGCAAAACAAAGAGAACAAGCATTAGAAAAAATACTACCAATACAAAGAATAGATTTTGAAAAATTATATGAAACAATGGAAGGTTACCATGTAACAATAAGATTGCTAGATCCACCATTACATGAGTTTTTGCCACATAATGATGAAGAAATTAGTCAGTTATCAAAAGATATGAATATAACATTTGATGAACTAAAAAAAGTTGTAATAGATTTACATGAGTTTAACCCTATGATGGGACACAGAGGGTGTAGACTAGATATAACATATCCTGAAATTGCTAAAATGCAAACTAGAGCTATAATAGAAGCAGCAATAAATGTATCTAAAAAAGGTAGAAAAGTAAAACCAGAAATTATGATTCCTTTAATTGGTGATTCTAATGAATTAAAATTTGTAAAAAATATAATAATCGAAGAGGCTGAAAAAATATTAAATAAATATAATGTTAAAATAGAATACAAAATAGGTACAATGATTGAAATTCCAAGAGCTTGCTTAATTGCTGATGAGATTGCAAAAGAAGCAGAATTTTTCTCATTTGGAACAAATGATTTAACACAGATGACATTTGGTTTTAGTAGAGATGATTCTGGTAAATTTTTACAGGATTATTATGACAAAAAAATTTATAATCATGATTTATTTATTCAGATTGATGAAAAAGGTGTTGGTAAACTAGTTGAAATGGCTGTTAAATTAGGAAAAAAACAAAGGCCTAATATTGAATTGGGAATTTGTGGTGAACATGGTGGTAATCCAGAAACAATAGATTTTTGTCATAAAATAGGACTTACATATGTATCTTGTTCTCCATTCAGAGTGCCTGTTGCAAGAATAGCTGCAGCACAAGCAACTATAAAATTTTCTAAAAAAATTTAATAGATATTCTTAAAAAGATTTAGTTTGATTTCTAACAATAATTAAACTAAATCTTTAAAAAATAAATGATCATGTGATATGGCAAGGAATTTAATTGCTAACAATAATTAAGCTAATTCTGGAGTATCAAGAATAACATTGTGATGATTTATATCTAATTTTTTTATAAGCAGGTCTATAAAAAATTTCATTATTTGCAAATATTTAAATAATCTTTATATTATATTTCAAAAATAAAAAATATATTCGAAATTATCTTGACAAAATCAAAAAAAGCTAGTATACTTTTAAAGTGACGTTAAAAAGTTATAAAATACTATTATATAGATACATTCTAGAGAATACAAGGGAGGGATTAAAATGGCACAACCAAAAAGAAGATGGTCAAAAGCAAGAACACATTTAAAAAGATCTACATGGAAATTAGGAGCAAAAAATTTAGTAGAATGCCCACATTGTCATGAAACAATGATGCAACATAGAATATGTCCAAGTTGCGGATACTATGATGGAGAAGAAATAGTTGCTAAAAAAGAAGACTAGTAAAAAAAAGAGTAAAGTTTAACTTTACTCTTTTTTTGTTTTTAGAAGAACTTCTGTTTATTAATTGTCAGATATTATTGGTTTATTGCATTTCTTGCAAGTTCATCACATCTGTTGTTAAATTCGTTATCACTATGACCTTTAACCTTTACAAATTTAACATCATGAATTTTAGTTAATTCATATAATTCCTGCCATAATTCTTTATTTTTAACAGGGTCCTTACCTGAGGTCTTCCAACCATTTTTTATCCAGTTATTAATCCAACCTTTATCAAAAGCATTAACTACATAGGCACTATCACTATATACACTTACTTTACAAGGATATTTTAAAAGTTTTAAACCTTCTATAACTGCTGTTATTTCCATTATGTTGTTAGTGGTATCTGGCAAACCACCTGAAATTTCTTTCTTTTTCTCTTTAAACATTAAAATTGTACCCCATCCACCAGGACCTGGATTTCCAGAGCATGCACCATCAGTGTAAATTATTACCTCATCTAATTTTTTTCTCATATCCATAAAAGAACACAACCTTTCATAAATTATAAATTTCTATTTGCATAATTTGCTTTTTATGGTATTATAACAGTAAAAGATTACAAGAGCAAGTAATTAATAATAAAATAGAAAGGTTGTGTTCTTTTATGGAAAAAAACGTGTTAGGAATTATTGCTGAGTATAATCCTTTTCATAATGGACATTTATATCATTTAGAGACAGCTAAAAAACTTGCAAATTCTGACTATACAGTTTTAGTAATGAGTGGAAATTTTACGCAAAGAGGTAGTACATCTATTGTTAATAAATGGACAAAAGCGAAAATGGCACTTCAAAATGGAATAGATTTAGTTATTGAACTTCCAACTTTATATAGTATATCTAGTGCGGAAAATTTTGCTAGTGGGGCAATTAAAATTTTAAATGAGCTAAATATAGTAAACAAAATATCATTTGGAATAGAAACATCAGATATAGCAGCACTAAATAATATTTCTAAAGTTCTTATAGATGAACCAAAGGAGTATAAATCAATTTTAAGTGAAGAATTAAAAAAAGGTATATCATATCCGAAAGCAAGAGAAAACGCTCTTATTTTGTATTTAAATGACAATTTGAGGTATAAAAACATATTAAACAATCCTAATAATATTTTAGGTGTTGAATATTTAAAAGCATTGAAAAATACAAAAGCTGCAATTGAACCGATTCCAGTAAAAAGAGAAAAAGTCTATTATAATGAAGAAAAAATAGTTGATGATTTTGCTAGTGCAACAGGAATAAGAAAGATGTTGTCTAATAAGTATTTTGGAGATATAGTAAAAGTGGTACCTAGATCTACTTATGATATTTTAAGAAAAGAAACAGAATTAGGAAATGTAGTTTTAGATGTTTATAGATATGAGAAAGAAATTATTTATAATTTAAGAAAAATGACTATAGAACAAATATCTCAATTACCAGATGTTTCAGAAGGATTAGAAAATAGTATAAAATATGCTGCTAATTTTTGTAATACAATAGATGGCATTATAAATATTATTAAATCTAAAAGATATACTCAAACTCGTTTACAAAGAATATTACTTTTTTCTTTATTAGGTATAACAAAAAAAGATATGAATATGTCAAAAAAAATATCGCCATATGTAAGAGTTTTAGGATTTAATGATAAAGGAAAAGAAATAATTTCAGAATTAAAAAATTATAATGTAAAAGTTCCAATTATTACATCAGTAAAAAAATTCGAAGACAAGAATTCTAATAAAAATTATAAAAGAATGCTAGAAATTGATAGATTTGCAACAGATGTATATACACTTTCTTATAAAGAAGGTTCTTTGGCGAATTTAGATTATACTAAGGGACTAGAAAAGTTTTAAAAGAAATAAAAATATTAAATAAATCAAATGAAAAATCATCAAATAGAAAGAAGGACTAACAAATGAACGAAATATATGCGGATTTACATGTACATATAGGAAGAAGTGAAAATGGAAAACCAGTAAAAATAACAGGAGCAAGAAGTTTAAATTTTGCAAATATTGCAAAAGAATGTGTTGATAGAAAAGGAATTAGTGTTGTAGGAATTATAGATTGTGCTTCTCCACATGTAATATCAGATATTGATAGATTTTTAGAAACAGGTGAAGCCTATGAAATAAAAGATGGTGGAATAATTTATAAAGATAAAGTATGTATAATATTAGGTAGTGAAATTGAGACATCAGAAATAAATGAACAAGGAAAAACAGGAAGTGCACATAATTTATGTTATTTTCCAACATTAGAAGATATAAAAGCTTTCTCAGGAGAAATGAGCAAACATATTAAAAATATTACTTTAAGTTCTCAAAGAGCTGATATCTCTGCTTATGAACTAATAGATATAGTTGAAAAATTCAATGGTATTTTAATACCAGCACATGCATTTACTCCACATAAAAGTTTTTATGGCAATTGTACAGATAGAATGGAAAAAATATTTAAGGAAAAATTTAGTAAAATTTATGCAGTTGAATTAGGTTTGAGTTCTGATACTGTATATGCTGATATGATATCTGAGCTTGAAAATAAAACGTTTTTAACAAATTCAGATGCACATTCATTACCTAAAATTGCAAGAGAATATAATAAAATGTTGGTTGGTAGTATTAGTTTTAAAGAAATTGTTAAGGCATTAAAAAATGAAGATGGGAGAAAAGTAATCGCTAATTACGGTATGGACCCTAAATTAGGAAAATATAATAGAACTTATTGTGAAATTTGTGAGAAAAATATAATAGGGGATGCACCAGTTTTTAAATGTGATACATGTGATAGCAGAAATATAACAATGGGAGTTTTTGATAGAGTTGAATTTATAAAAGATAAAGTAACCTCTATTAGTCCTAAAAATAGACCTCCATATATATATCAAATTCCATTAACATTTATGCCAGGACTAGGGTCAAAAACTATAGATAAATTATTAAGTAATTTTGATACAGAAATGAATATATTACATAAATTATCTAAAGATGATTTAGAGGGTGTTGTTGGGGAAAAAATTGCAAACATAATAACAAATGCTAAAGATGGAAAAATGAAGATTGAGGCCGGTGGAGGCGGGGTATATGGTAGAATTAAAGAGTAAAATTATATAAAGCAATTATGCATATGAAATAAAGAAAAAATAAAAATAGAAATATATAAACATTCCATGTTTTCTATTATAATATTAGTTGTTTAAATTGCTGCAGCAGTAATAGAAACACATTGTTCTGGTAATTTGATTATGTTTATAACAAGGTATATATAATATGTAAATTAAAATAAATATTTTGTAGAATTTTAGGAAAATGTATTTACAATTTACTATTAATCTGATATAACATATATAGTTTATGTAAATTGTCTTATTTAAGACTTTGAATCTACAAATAAAAGGTAAGGGAGCAAAAAAAAAATGGAAAAACAAATTAAACTTTTTTTGGAATTTCTTCAAAATGATAAAAAGTTATCAGATAACACATTACAATCATATAAAAGAGATATATCACAATTTCAAAAATATATGGATCAAAATCAAACAAATTATTCAAAAACAGATGAGAAAACTATTAGTGAATATTTAGAACATTTAGAAACTATTGGAAAAAAAGCTTCTACAATATCACGTAATTTAGCATCAATAAGATCTTTTTACCAATATCTTTTAAGAACAAAAAAAGTAAAAGAAGATCCTACAACAAGTCTTCAATCACCTAAAATAGAAAAAAGAGTTCCTTGTATTTTAACTGCAAGTGAGGTTGAATTATTATTAGACCAACCTAAAGATGTTGATTTAAAAGGAACAAGAGATAAGGCTATGCTTGAATTTGCATATGCAACAGGTATGAGAGTTACAGAAATTATCTCTTTAAATGTAAAAGATGTAAATATTTCTGAAGGTTTTGTTATTTGTAAAACAGGAACAAAACAAAGAAATATACCACTTGGATCATTAGCATTAAAAGCATTAAAAGAATATATAGATGAAGCAAGACCATACATTGTAAAAAATGATAATACAGAATCTTTATTTGTTAATATAAATGGAAAAAGATTAACAAGACAAGGTTTTTGGAAAATAGTTAAATATTATAAAGAACAAGCTCATATTTCAAAAGACATTACACCACATGTTTTAAGACATTCTTTTGCAACTCATTTATTACAAAATGGTGCTGAATTAAAAGCAATTCAAACTATGCTAGGACATTCAGATATATCATCAACACAAGTTTATATGCAGTTTCAAGATGAAGGAATAAAAAATATTTATCAAAAGGCTCATCCAAGAGCATAATACTAAAAAATAAAGAAAAGGAATAGCTTTAATTGGCTGTTCCTTTTGTTTTTTTTCAAATATACTTGACAGTTTACAATAATAAAGATAAAATAAAGGTGTGAAATTAAAATATATTTAAAAGTGTTATATATTTAAATTGAACATTGAAAATTAAATAGAAAGAGGTGTTCGAAATTATGGAACAAACAATAATAATTATCGTCACTTTTCTTATCTCTGCAGTAATTTTCACATTTGTAGGATTTTTAATTAGAAAGAAAATAGCTGAATCAAAATTACAAAGTGCTGAGAGTGAAGCTAAGCGTATAGTAGAAATGGCAATAAAAGAAGCTGAAAATAAAAAGAAAGAAGAAATATTTAAAGCTAAAGAAGAAATTATGGCTGTTAGAAAAGACTTAGATCAAGAGATAAAGGAAAGAAGAACAGAAGTACAAAATCAAGAAAAAAGAATTGTGCAAAAAGAAGAAAACTTAGAAAACAAAGTTAATCAACTAGAAAGAAAAGAAAATGAATTACAACAAAAAAATGAGGAAATAGAAGAACGAGGTAAAGTTTTAGACGAAACAATTAATCAACAAATCGAAGAACTTCAAAAAATTGCAAGATTATCAATAGATGAAGCAAGAAAACATTTATTATCTGAGGTTGAAAAACAGATAACAGTAGAAAAAGCTGCTTTAATCAGACAATTAGATGAACAAGCAAAAGAAACTGCTGAAAAAAATGCAAAAGAAATGGTTGGATATGCTATACAAAAATGTGCTGCTGATCATACTTCTGAGACTACTGTATCAATTGTAACATTACCAAATGATGATATGAAAGGTAGAATTATAGGTAGAGAAGGAAGAAATATCAAAATGCTTGAAAATCTAACAGGAATTGATTTGATAATTGATGATACACCTGAAGCTGTTGTTATATCTGGTTTTGATCCGTTAAGAAGAGAAGTTGCACGTATTGCAATTGAAAAACTGATTAATGATGGTAGAATTCACCCAGCTAAAATAGAGGAAATGGTAGAAAAAGCAAAAGAAGAAGTAGCTGCTAACATTAAAGAAGAGGGTGAAAGAGCTGTATTAGAAACAGGAGTTATTGGATTACATCCAGATTTAGTAAAATTATTAGGTAAACTTAAATATAGAACAAGCTATGGACAAAATGTATTAAACCATTCAATAGAAGTCTCAAATTTGGCAAGAATTATGGCTGATGAGATGGGATTAGATCCTAAGGTTGCAAGAAGAGCAGGATTGTTACATGATATTGGAAAAGCTTTAGACCATGATATGGAGGGAACACATGTTGAAATTGGTGTGGATGTATTAAAAAAATACAAAGAAACTAGTATTGTTATAAATGCAGTTGAAGCACATCATGGAGATGTTGAGCCAAAAAGTTTAGAAGCAGTTTTAATACAAGCAGCAGACGCTATTTCAGCATCAAGACCAGGAGCAAGAAGAGAAACTTTAGAAGCATATATTAAACGTCTACAAAACCTAGAATCTATTGCAGATTCATTTGAAGGAGTAGATAAATCATATGCAATTCAAGCTGGTAGAGAAATTAGAATAATTGTAAAACCAGAAAAAATTACAGATGATCAAATGGTTCTAATGTCTAGAGATATTGCAAAAAGAATTGAAGACGAAATGGAATACCCAGGTCAAATAAAAATAAATATTATAAGAGAGACAAGAGTTATAGACTTTGCAAAATAAAATATTAAAATCGCCAATATGGCGATTTTTTTTTGTTGCAAAATGCATATGAATAAGATATAATAATTGGTATTGAAAGTTAGGAGTGATATAATGAAAATTTTAGCGGTAGGAGATATAATAGGCGAAAATGGTGTTAAAAAGCTAAAGGAAGAATTGCCTAGAATACGTAAAGAAAATAATATAGATTTTATAATAGTTAATGGTGAAAATTCAGCTGGTGGAATGGGAATATCTATACAAACATTTAATGACATAATAAATCAGAATGTTGATGTTGTAACAATGGGAAACCATACATGGGGTAAAAAGGATATTTTTACATTTATAGACAATCCAAAGATTATTAGACCCGCAAATTATTCTAAAGGAGTTGTGGGAAAAGGATATAATATTTATAAATGTAATAATAAAAAAATAGGTGTAATTAATTTAATAGGAAGAACAGATATGAATGTTTTATCTGAAAATCCTTTTAATATTGCACATGAGATTGTAGAAAAAATAAAAAATGAAACTGATATAATTATAATTGATTTTCATGCTGAAGCAACTGCTGAAAAAATTGCTATGGCTCATTTTTTAGATGGTAAAATAACTGCATTATATGGAACGCATACACATGTTCAAACAGCTGATGAACAAATATTAAAATGTGGTACAGGATACATAACTGATATTGGTATGACAGGACCTAAAAATTCTGTAATTGGAATGGATATAAATGCCTCAATAAAAAGATTTTTAACTTCATTACCAGAAAGATATAAATTAGCAGATGGAGAATGCATTTTTAATGGTTGTATTTTCGAAATTAATGACGAAGATTGTCGATTAATGAATATAACTCGAATAAATATGAAATAAATGGCGAAAAATGTAAAATTCTGACATACGATTTATCCTTAAATTCATTGAAACTACTAGACTTTAAAGAATTAATATAATATAAATATAATTGTATTTCGAAAAACAAAATTCAAAAAGTATAGGAGGAAAAATGGAAATTCTAAAAATTTCGTCAAAATCAAATCCAAATTCAGTAGCAGGAGCAATAGCTGGATTGGTAAAAGAAAACAGTTATGCTGAAATGCAAGCAATAGGTGCAGGAGCAATAAACCAAGCGGTTAAAGCAGTAGCAATAGCAAGAGGGTTTGTAGCACCAGTAGGAGTTGATTTAGTATGTGTACCAGCATTCGCAGAAGTACAGGTTGAGGGGGAAGAAAGAACAGGGATAAAGATAATGATAGAGCCAAGAAAATAAATTATATAAATATTTAAGGGGGGCATGTTTTAGCATGTCCTTTGTTGTCTAAAAAATCAAATTGTATAAAATCATTGACAATAATATAATATATTGTATAATAAAAGAAATACAAACAAATGTTTAAAATAGGAGGAAATAGTATGAGCACAGAAAACACAGAAAAAAAGAAAGCTTTAGAAGCAGCATTAGGTCAAATAGAAAAACAATTTGGCAAAGGCTCAGTTATGAAGTTAGGAGATTTTACAGCAATGAATATAGAAGCTATCCCAACAGGAGCAATGAGTTTAGACATGGCATTAGGAATAGGTGGTATTCCAAGAGGAAGAATAATAGAGGTTTATGGACCAGAATCATCTGGTAAAACAACATTAACATTACATATGATAGCAGAGGCACAAAAATTAGGGGGAGAAGCTGCTTTTATAGATGCAGAACATGCATTAGATCCTGTTTATGCTAAAAATTTAGGAGTAGATATTGATAATTTAATTGTTTCACAACCAGATACGGGAGAGCAAGCATTAGAAATAGCTGAGGCATTAGTTAGAAGTGGTGCATTAGATATAATTGTAGTGGATTCTGTAGCAGCTTTAGTACCAAAAGCTGAGATAGATGGAGATATGGGAGATTCTCATATGGGACTTCAAGCACGATTAATGTCACAGGCATTAAGAAAATTAGCAGGAGCAATTAATAAGTCTAAAACAGTTATAATATTTATAAATCAACTAAGAGAAAAAATTGGAGTTATGTTTGGAAATCCAGAAACAACAACAGGAGGAAGAGCACTTAAATTTTATGCCTCTGTTAGATTAGATATAAGAAAAATTGAAAATATTAAGCAAGATGGAGAGGTTGTAGGAAATAGAGCAAGAGTTAAAGTTGTAAAAAATAAAGTGGCACCACCATTTAAAGAAGCAGAATTTGATATTTTATATGGTCAGGGAATTTCCAAAATAGGTAATATAGTAGATGTTGCAGTTGGTTTTGAAATTATAGAAAAAAATGGTTCTTGGTTTAGTTATAATGGAGATAAAATTGGACAAGGAAGAGAAAATGCAAAAAAATATATATCAGAAAATCCTAATTTAATGGAAGAAATTGATAAGAAAATAAGAGAAAAATTCAACACAGTATTACAAAAAAATATTATAGAAGAACAAAATAATGAAATATTAGAAAATTTATAAATTAATTTTGGAAATTAAATAATATATTGATTTGGTAGGTAGATAATGTTAAATGATAAAACAAAAGAGTTTGATAAAAAAAATAAATTTAAAAAAGTTGATGAAAAAGAAGAAATAAAAGCTTTAATAAAAGAGTTAGAAAAAAAGGCTGTAACAAAAGATAAAATAGAAATAGAAGAAAAATATGATATTTTTAAAACAAAAGTTTTAAAATTTGTACTATATAAAAAAAGAACAGAAGCTGAAGTAAAAAGAAAGTTTAAAAATGAAATAGAACTAGAAGTAATAGAGAAAATAATAGAAGAATTAAAATTTAACAATTATATAAATGATAAAAAATATATAGAAAGAGTGGTAAATGAATTTATTGCTCTTAACAAATTATCTATAAAAGAAATTAAGTATAAACTATATACAAAAGGAATAAAAAATGATTTAATAGATACATATATATCAGATAATTATGAAAAACTTTATTTGTTTGAGATAAATTCAGCAAAGAAAATAGTGCAAAAAAGAAAAGAAGATACAAATGAAAAACTTCAGTCTTTTTTGGAAAAAAAAGGGTATAATACTGACATCATTAAAAAAGTTCTAGAAGATTTATAACAAAGGTGGAGAAATAAATGCAAAATATATTAACATTAGAAACAAATAAATATGCAATAAAAATAGATAATTTTGAAGGTCCATTAGATTTATTGTGTCATTTAATAGATAAAAATAAAATGAATGTGTGTGATATTAAAATAAGCGATATTACAGATCAATATATAGATTACATAAATGCAATGGAAGAAATCAATCTTGAGGTTACAAGTGAATTTCTAATTATGGCATCAACATTGATTTTTTTAAAATCAAAATCTTTATTGCCATCTGATGGAGAAGATGAGAAGGAACTAACAGAAGAAGAATTATTAAGAAGAATAATAGAATACAAAAAATATAAAGAGATTACAAAAAAATTAAAAGAAAATTTTCTTGTATTTTCTAAAAGAACATATAAATTACCAGATATTATAGATCTTCCAGTTCAAAAACTAGATAAAGAATATAAAAAGGATATAATACCAGAAATATATTCTAAAATTATAAATAGAACAAAAAGTCGTTTAAATAAAAACGCGAAAAATATAGAAAAAATAGCTATAACTGAGACTTATTCTGTAACAGATAAAGTCAAAGAAATGTTTAAAGAGCTAATAAAAAATAAAAAGTTTGTTTTTAATAAATTATTTTCTACAAAAAATAAACATAAAAATGAAGTAGTAACAGCATTTAATGGATTACTAGAATTATCAAGAAGAAGTAAGGTTATAACTACACAAGAAGAAATTTTTGGAGATATAATTGTAGAAAAAAATAAAAATAAATAAAACATTTAAAGGACTTACAGATAAAAATGCAATAAATAAAACTATAATTATTATTGGAGTTATTAGTAAATTACATTTAATTATTGCTTTTTCTCCTAAACTATTAGCTATAATTGGTGTTATAATAAAAAATATTGCTATAAATTTAATTTCAGAATCAAAATAATATATTATATTTAATGCTTCAATTGCACTTGGTATTCTAAGACCTGCTTCTCTAATTAACTCAAAAGATATTTCCAATATTAGAAAATATATGTATTGTGTATTATAAAAATATATGTTACAATTCTTTTATAAAAATAAAGTGCAATTAATAATATAAATTATAAAATTTTTATTAATCTGAAATATAATTAATTATGCATAATTTATAATTTGTTGATGAAATTTAATTATACATAATTAAATTAATTGTATAATTATTTTATAAATAGGATGTAGAATGGAGATAATGCATGAAAATAATAGAGTTTAAACAAATAGAAGAAATTCATGAGGAATATTCATTGAATTTAAATGATATAATTAATGAATTAGAAAAAAAACCAAACAAATATCAAGTTATTGCATATACAGATAAAGAAAGTTTGGCCCAAAGAATAATAGTTTCTGATAATTTATATGAAAATATTTTTTTAGAAATATCTGATTGCTATATAGCACTTTCGGAAAAAGAATCTGGAATTGAATATTGTATAAGTAGCATATATCCAGATGAAATTGTGTATGAAAATGAAAAAGTAAAAGAATTTGAAATATCGGAAACACTTAGTTGTGGAATTGATATAGCAATAAATATTCAAATTATAACAGATAAAAATGGAGAGAAAAAAAATAAATTATTGTATGGAGAAGCAAATTGGGAAAGTGAAAATTCAGAAAATATAAATGTAAGATTTGGAAAAGCTGATTTTTTAGATCAATTAGAAGAATTAGAAAATGAAGAATTAGATTTAGAAGATGAAACTGATGAATATGATGATAATGAATTAGATTTAGAGGATGAAAATGATGAATACGATGAATATGATGATAATGAATTAGATTTAGAAGATGAATCAGGTGAATATGATGATAATGAATTAGAATTAGAAGTTGAAAATGATGAATTTTATAATGAAGATATAGATTCTTATAAAGATGACTTAAATATTGAAAATGAAACAAAAAATTTAATTAATGAAATGGATGAATTTGAAGATAATAGTGAAGAAATATTAGAGTTTAGGGTTTCAAAAAATGGTTTGGATGAAAATGTTTCACAAGAGGATTTTAATAATATAGTGGCAAATATAAGCCAAATAAGTTTTCAAATGTTAGATGATTTTGATAAAAGAATAAATGAAATTATAAGTATTAGAAAGGGAGTAAGTAAAATACTACAATCTTATAAAAACAATAGTTTAAAAGATAATCAAAATATAAAAAAACCGGATGTAAAAAAAGAAAAAGATGTTGAAAGATAAAATATAAGTAAGAAAAAATAACTGTCAAATTAGACAGTTATTTTACTGCCTCATTAGGTATGAATTTTGGATCTGTTGTCATAATAGTTCTTACACCAGCACTTTGAGGTAATTTATCTCTAGCGCGTTCTTGTTTATATTCATTTGTTATATTTGGTATTACTAATAAATCCATAAAACGCTTAATAAAGGTTGATTTTCCAGTTCTTACTGGTCCAACAACTCCAACATAAATATCACCATCTGTTCTATTTGCTATATCTTGATATAATTTAAAGTTTTCTTCCATTCTTAAATAACCTCCTCACGAAAATGTTTGTACAATAAATTTATTAATGTATATTTAGTAATGTGAGATTATATGCATAAATTTTTGTTGCAAAAGTATATTTATTGTGTTAATATTCAATAGTATATTCTTAGAAAGGATAGTGTAACATGAATGATAAAATAAGTAAGGCAATAAAATTATTAGAAGAGAATGAACAAGATAATATACTAAATTGGATTAAAAAAGTAAATGATAATCAAAAAGAAAAAATTGCAGAGCAAGTATTGTCATTTGATTTTGGAAAATTAAAAGAATTATATAATAAAACAAAAAGCACACCTGAGTTTGAAAAAAATAAAATCGAAAATATAGGTTATACTGATTTATCAAAATTAAACGAAATGGAATTTAAAAAATATAAAACCAAAGGTGAACAAATAATAAAAGAAGGAAAATATGCTGTTATTACTATGGCAGGAGGTCAAGGAACAAGACTTGGTCATAATGGTCCAAAAGGCACGTTTGAGATAGATTCTGTAAATGGAAAAAAATATCTATTTGAAATTATAATAGATTCTCTAAAAAAAGCAAATGATAAATATGGAGTTATTATTCCTTGGTATATTATGACAAGTGAGGAAAATAATAAACAAACCGTAGAATTTTTAGAAGAACACGATTATTTTGGATATTCAAAAGATAATGTAATGTTTTTTGAACAAGGAAAGGCACCATTGCTAGATATAAATGGTAAACTAATGATTGATGAAAGTGGAATAATTAAGGAAGCTTCTGATGGAAATGGAAGCATATATGTATCATTAAAAAAAGACGGTATTCTTGATGATATGAAAAAAAGGGGAATCGAATGGATTTTTGTAGGTGGAGTAGATAATATTTTATTAAGAATTGTTGATCCAATATTAACTGGGATAACAATAGCAGAAGGAAATTTAATATCATCAAAATCAGTTGTTAAGAAAAATCCAGGTGAAAGAGTTGGTGTTTTTTGTAAATCTAATGGAAAACCGATGGTTATAGAGTACACAGAATTACCAGAAAACATGGCAAATAAGTATGATGATTCAGGAGAACTTGTATATGGAGAAGTAAACATATTGAGTCATTTGTATAATATTCAGGCATTAGAAGATTTGTCAAATAGGGAATTACCATATCATATAGCTTTTAAAAAGGCTAGTTATATTGATGATTCAGGTAATGTTATAAAACCAGAAGAACCAAATTCGTATAAATTTGAAGCTTTTATATTTGATGGTTTTGCTTATTATGATAATATGAGTATTTTGAGAGTTAATAGAGAAGAGGAATTTGCACCAATCAAAAATGCTGAAGGAAATGATAGCCCTAAAACTGCCACAGAACTATATAATTCTGTTAAATCATAATTTAAGAAAATGATAGCCATAAAACTTAAACAAAATTATATAATTATTTTAAATTATAATTCTTTGAAAAAATATAATTTTATGAAAGAATAAAAATTCGTTATTAAAAGGAGAAAATTAGATGGAAGAAATAAAACTAGGATATTATTTTAAAAATATAGATGGGTTTACTTTTAAAGAAGTATTTGATAATTGCATAACACCATTTGATGCATTAAAAAATATTGATAAATTTTTTGATGAAAAAATAATTAAAAATGATGTTAGAATTAACAAAGCTAACACTTCAGATTTTGTATCAATTACAGGAAATTATTTTATTGATGAAGGTACTCATATTCATGCAAATGTTGTTATAGAAGGACCTGTTATGATTGGCAAAAATGTAACTATACAATCAGGTGCATTAATTAGACCAGGAAGTATTATTGGAGACAATTGTGTTGTTGGTCACTGTTGTGAGGTAAAACATAGTATAGTTCAAAATAAAGCAAAAGTTCAAAGTTTTACATTTATAGGAGATTCAATAATAGGAAAATCTACAAGGGTAGGAAGTGGTGCAATATTAGCAAATAGGAGATTTGATCAACAAAATATTAATGTAAAAATAAATGGAGAAATAATTGATTCTCAAACAGATTTTTTTGGGTCAATATTAGGAGATAATACAAGATTAGGAGCTAATTCTACAGCAGCACCTGGTACATTTGTAGGGCCATATTGTTGGATTTTACCAACAGTACAAATAAGAGGGTTTATTCCAGCTGAAAAAAGAGTTTATCCAACAACAGGAATTAGAATTGAAGAAAATCCTAGAATAGATTTAAAATAATTTATGTATATAATTTAAAATTAATTAATGAGTATATATTATTTAATTAAATTATTAGAAAAATTTTCAGAAAATAATTTTCAGAAAATTCTAAAAAATCAATTTTCCTAAAAATTAAATTATAGATTATATAAATAAGGAGATGGATAAAACCATCTCCTTATTCAATCTTTTATGCAAACAAAAGAATATGAAAACGGAATAGAAGA
>DAOOQE010000004.1:0-31303 GCA_035388585.1 Clostridia bacterium | reverse complement strand
ATCTCCTTATTCAATCTTTTATGCAAACAAAAGAATATGAAAACGGAATAGAAGAATTTTTTTGATTTTTCTACTTTGCATGACATTAATAAACATAATATTAATTTTTTAAAAAACCACTAATAATATGCTCTTCAGCTTCTTTTTCAGTAAGTCCAAGAGTCATTAGTTTAATAAGTTGTTCTCCAGCAATCTTTCCAATTGCAGCCTCATGTACTAAATTGGCATCTATATTATTAGCTATTATTGTTGGAGTAGAAATAACTTTAGCTTTATCCATAATAATTGCATCACACTCTACATGACCAAAACACAAATTATTTCCAGTAATATTTGAAACGAATTCCTGAGTTGAACTATCTTTTGCAATAGATCTTGAAGCTACATGAATTGAAGAATTTTTACCATTTAATTCAACATTAAAAACAGTTTTGGCAGTTTGATTACCATGAGTCATAATTCTTTCTTTAATAATTAAATTTGAATCATCTGATAAAACTGCATCTGTTTTTCTATTAGTAGAATCAACACCTTTTATTTGAATAGATTCCATTTCTAATACTGCTCCATTTTTAAGATGAATAATTGTTTGAGGGTTAAGAATTCTATTTCCTGTCCCTTCACCTTCACCATAATGCTTTTCTATATATTTAACTTTAGCATTTTCTTCAAGATAGAATGTATGAATTCCTTCATGTTCAGAAGTTTCACAAGAACTAGTATGTATACCACAACCAGCAACTATAACAACATCAGAATTTTTTCCTATATAAAAGTCATTATAGACCATATCATTTATTCCACTTTGAGTTATTATTACTGGAATATGAAGACTCTCATTTTTAGTATTTTCTTTTACAAAAATATCTATTCCAGGTTTTTCTTTTTTTGTTACTATATCTATATTTGCTGTGGTATTTCTGGAAATACCCACACCATTTTCTCTAATATTATATGCTCCAATTGGAGTAGATTCAATATCAGCAATTGTTTTTAATAAATCTTTTTTTAGTTTTTCCATATTATTTATTATACACCTCCTTATAATTTTTTGCAGTGAAATGAATTATTTGTAAGTATATCTTGTAATTCATCTTTATTACCTGTTTTAAATATATGCCCATCTTTTAAAAGTATAATCTGATCTGCTATTTGCATTATTTTTTCTTGATGAGAAATTGTAATTATAGTATTGTTATTAGTATTTTTCATATTTTGGAAAATATTTATTAAATTATTAAAGCTCCAAATATCAATACCAGCTTCAGGTTCATCAAAAATAGTAAGTTGAGAGTTTTTAGCAGCTAACATTGCAATTTCTATTCTTTTTAGTTCTCCACCAGAAAGTTTAGAATCAATTTGTCTAAATATATACTCTTTTGCACAAAGGCCAACCTCAGAAAGATAGTCACAGGCCTGTTTCATTGAAATTGTGTTACCAGCTGCAATTTCAATTAAATCTTTTACTTTAAAACCTTTGAATCTAACTGGTTGTTGGAAGGCAAAGCCTATTCCAAGTTTTGCTCTTGTTGTAATATCCGAATTAGTTATATCTTGTCCTAAAAAAAATATTTGACCTGAATCTGGTTTTTCTATTCCCATAATTATTTTTGCAAGGGTAGATTTTCCAGATCCATTTGGCCCAGTTATGGTTATGAATTTTTTTTCATCTATTTTTAAATTTATATTATCTAATATTTTTCTATTATCTCTTGAAAAAGAGATGTTTTTTAATTCTAACATATTAAAATAATGCCTCCTAATAAAATTTTATATAGAAATATATTATCATATAAATATATAAAAGTAAAGGAGAAAAAATGCTGTAAAACGGCACTCTAAAAGTATAATTTGAATATAGTATAAATAAATAATTAATTATAGTTTTAATTTAGGAATTATCTGTATATAAAAGTAATTGTAAAATTTGAATAGCATTTATTGCTGCTCCTTTTCTAAGATTATCAGCTACAACCCACATATTTATACCAGAAAAAATACTTTCATCTTTTCTTATTCTTCCAACATAAGTATTTCCATTATGCTCAAAAATATCTTCAGGATTGACCTCAGGAACAATAAGTGGAACATTATTATTCATTTTTTGATTTTTCATTTTTCATAATTATCCTCCATTTCTATAAATATAATTAAATGTATGCTGTAAAAATATTAAAATGACAAACGATAGTTGATTTTTCTAAGCTTTAAGCACTTGACTAATGACGATATTTAATGTAAAATATTAACAGAAGGAACAAAGAGGTGTAAAAATGGGAAAACCAACAGTAGCAATAATAGGGAGACCAAATGTAGGTAAATCTACATTTTTCAATTATATAGTAGGAAAAAGAATTTCTATAGTACAAGATACTCCAGGCGTAACAAGAGATAGAATTTATGCAGAAACAAATTGGAGAGGAATAGATTTTACTGTAGTAGATACAGGGGGGATTGAACCTGAATCTGAAGATATACTTTTATCACAAATGCGCGAACAGGCAGACATAGCAGTTAGTATAGCCGATGTTATTTTGTTTATTACAGATGTAAAACAAGGAGTTACACCTGAAGATAAAGACATAGCACTAATGCTTAAAAAATCGAAAAAGACTGTTATTTTAGTTTGCAATAAAGCAGATGGTTTGGGAAGAACAACAGATGATATATATGAGTTTTATAATTTAGGATTAGGGGATCCATATCCAGTTTCAGCCAAAAACGCATTAGGTATAGGAGATTTATTAGATGCAGTTTATGATGGACTACCTAAAAGTAAAGGTGTTGAAGAAGATAGTACTGTTACAAAAGTAGCAATAATAGGAAAACCAAATGTAGGGAAGTCTTCATTAGTAAACAAGATTTTAGGCGAAAATAGAGTTATTGTTAGTAATATAGCAGGAACAACTAGAGATGCAATAGATTCTGAATTCGAAAATGAATTCGGGAAATATGTTTTTATTGATACAGCAGGAATAAGAAGAAAAAGCAAAGTTACAGAGACATTAGAAAGATATAGTGTTATGAGAACTCAGCTAGCAATAGAAAGAGCAGATGTATGTTTGTTAATGCTAGATGCAAATGAAGGGGTTTCAGATCAAGATGCAAAAATTGCTGGAGAAGCTCATGAGGCAGGCAAAGGTGTAATAATTGTAGTTAATAAATGGGATGAATATGAGAAGGACACAAATACTACTGAAAAATACAAAAAAGAAGTATATAATAAACTGGCATATTTATCATATGCACCTATTTTATTTATTTCTGCCAAAACTGGTCAGAGAGTAAATAAATTATATGAATTAATCAATACTGTTGCTAGTCAAAATGCTTTAAGAGTTTCAACAGCAATCTTAAATCAGGTGTTAAATGAGGCTATAGCAATAGTTCAACCGCCTACAGATAAAGGAAAAAGATTAAAAATATTTTATATGACACAAGCTGCTACAAAACCGCCTACATTTGTAGTGTTTGTAAATGATAAACAATTATTTCATTTCTCATATGAGAGATATTTAATAAATCAATTAAGAAAAGAGTTTGTTTTAACAGGAACTCCTATAAGAATGATTGTACGAGAAAAAAATGAAAAAAAATTATAAATAAACAAAGGAGGAAAAATGGTAGTATATTTAGTAGCAATATTAGTAGCATATGCTATAGGAAGCATTAATTTTTCTGTAATAATAAGCAGAAAAATTGCAGGTTTTGATGTAAGAGAAAAAGGAAGTGGAAATGCAGGAACAACAAATATGTTAAGGTCTGTAGGTAAAAAGGCAGCAATAATAACATTATTATGTGATATTTTAAAAGGGATTGTAGCTATAGCCTTGGCTATTTTAGTAGGTAATATTTTGCCAGATTCTAATCCAGCTATACTTGTAAGTATTGCAGGAGTATTTGTTGTAATTGGTCATACTTTCCCTATTTTCTTTGAGTTTAGAGGAGGGAAAGGTGTAGCAACAGCACTTGGAGTTCTACTAGTTATAAATTGGCAGATAGGTCTTATATGTTTAGTTTTTGCACTTATATTAATGGCATTAACTAAAATGGTATCTTTGGGTTCTATTATGGTAGCAATTCTTTTTCCAGTATTAACTGTTTTTATTTCAGAAAATTACATAGTTGAAGCAGAATCTGGTAATAAAATAGTGTATATTATTTTTGGAATATCAATGGGCATTATCGTTATTTTTAACCATAGAAAAAATTTAAAAAGAATATTGAATGGAACAGAAAATAAATTAAATTTTAAAAAGGTTAAATAGCTAATTACTTAAATTTATGATGGAGGTATATTTATGAAAAATATTGCAATAATAGGTAGTGGTAGTTGGGGTGTGGCATTATCAATACATTTAGCAAAACTTGGAAATACTATTAATATTTGGTCTTTTTCTGATGAAGAGGCAAATCAAATAAACAATGATAAAAAGTCTAAATTTTTACCAAAAGCTATAATTCCAGATAATGTGTTTTGTACAACAGATTTTGAAAAAGCAATAGATGGTACAGATTTTATATTACATGTAACACCATCAAAATTTACTAGGGATATTTTTAAGCAGTATAAAAAATATATAAAAAACCAACCTGTTATAATATGTTCAAAAGGATTTGAAACTGAAACATTGTTTACATTAGATGAAGTTATTAATCAAGAAATGCCAGAATGCAAAATAGGAGCTTTATCTGGTCCTAGTCATGCCGAAGAAGTATCAGTTGGTATTCTAACAGTATTGGTTGCTTCATCAAGCCATAAGGAAATATTAGAATTGTTACAAAATACTTTTATGAGTGAAACAATGAGGATATATACTTCAGAAGATATTAGAGGAGTTGAAATAGGTGGAGCTCTAAAAAATATAATTGCTTTTTGTGCCGGAATGGCAACAGAAATCGGTTTGGGAGACAACGCTTTTGCAGCATTAATGACAAGAGGATTAAATGAAATATCTCGTTTGGGAATAGCAATGGGAGGAAAAAAAGACACATTCTATGGTTTAAGTGGTTTAGGGGATATGATTGTTACATGCCTTAGTGAACATAGCAGAAATAGAAGAGCAGGTAAATTAATTGGTTCAGGTAAAACAATTGAAGAAACAAAACAAGAAGTTGGAATGACTATAGAAAGCATTGATAATATAGATGTTGCATACGAACTAAGCAAAAAATATAATGTTGAAATGCCAATAGTAACTGCAGTTTACGATATTTTATATAATGGATTAGATCCTAAAAAAGCAGTAACTAATTTAATGTTAAGAGGAAAAAAATCTGAATAGCTATAATTACTTCATGAAAAATATTTGATTTGATATATATATTTAGTAATAAATATGTAAGTAGTAAGAATTGAAGTATTGTTTAATATATAAATAATAAGGAGGATTAAAAATGAGTTTTTTTGATAAATTAGGAGAAAAAGCATCAGAAGTTTATAATTCAACAGCAGAAAAAACAAATAGATTAACAAGAGAAATGAAATTAAAATCTACAATAAATGATAATAAGGGAAAAATTAATAAGATATATCAAGAAATTGGTGAAAAAATATATACTAATCATAAGAATAAAGAAAATATTGTTTCAGAAAATGAATTTAGTGAAGTATTATATCAAATTGATTTATATCAAAAAGAAATTGAAGAATGTCAAAATGAGATACGTTCATTAAAAGAATTAAAGTTATGTGAAAAATGTATGAAAGAAATGAATAAATCAGCTAAGTTTTGTCCTTTTTGTGGAGGAGAACAAAAAGATAATGTTTCAGTTACTAATTCAACAGAGGAAAATAAGAATTGTGCTTTTGAAAAATCTATTAAAAATATAGATAACAATGAAGCTATAGAAACAGCAATTTCTAATGATAATAGTATGAGAAAACCAGAAATAGTAAAAGATAATACAATATTAGATATTCCTGAACCAGAGGTTATAGTTGAGGAAATTGGAACAAAAGAAGATTCTAATGATGTAAAATAATCAAAATATAAAAATATATCCAATATAACATACAATTTTTCTTTATTGTATACTATATTGGACATTTTTTTTACAGATTTTAGTTATTGCATAATATATTGAAGATTTCTTAAATTTACAGATTATAGTTATTGCATAATATATTGAAGATTTCTTAAATTTATAAATTTATGCTATTGTATAACATATTGGATATTGATTTAATTTATAAATTTTTCAAAATATTCTATATTTAGTATATTATATGGTTAATAAGGTTAATTTAATATTTTTTTGGTTTAACAGTAACAGTTTCATTTTTTGTATATATAACCATACCAGGTCTTGATTTTGAAGGCTTTTTGACATTTTTTACTAAAGTAAAATCAACATCAACATTAGATGACATTGAGGCTTTACTGTAATACGCAGCAATCTCAGCACATCTAATAATAACATCTATATCAGGAGTAGAATGATTTGTAAATAATATAACATGACTTCCATGGATATCTTTTGTATGAAACCATAAATCGTCTTTTTTTGCTAAATGCGTAGTAATAAAGTCATTTTGTTTATTATTTTTACCAACTAAAACTTTATAACCTTCTATTTCAAACTTAATCGGGTCGCTAGAAAAAGAATATTTTTTTGAGGATATAGAAGAAATTGACTTGTTTTTATACTTTTTTAAATTTTCAAATAATTTATTTTCAGAAAGTTCACTATAAATTTCATTTATATCATCTATTGTTTTAGATTTTTCTATTGCGTAAATTATAGATTCAATATAATTTATTTCTTGTTTTGTTTCAGTTTTTTGAAGAGAAACTATTGATAATGTGTTTTTTAATTTATTATATTTCTTAAAATAGTTTTTTGAATTTCCTTGAATAGAGAATTCTTTGTTTAAAGGAATTTGAACAATAGAGTTGTTATCATAATAATTTTCAATTTCTATATAATCTTTTCTTATTAAATCCATATTTTTAAATCTATATAAATTTGATGTAATAAGCTCACCATAAAGTTTATACAGATCCATATTTTCGCATTCTTTTAATTTGGAATTAATGTTTTTTAATCGTTTAGATATCTTAATAAGCATATTACTAGTTAATTGGAGAATAGAATTTCTATATTCAAAAAATGTCTGACTAGATTCCTTATCAAAATAAAAATTATCTATAAAATAATTAACATTAAGTTTTTCTTCATTCTTTATTGGAATAATTGTAAAATCTTTATTATCTAAAGAAATACAGCTATTACTAATAGTATCTATATTTTTTAATACATCTGTTAGGTATAAATAAATTTTATTCAGATTATCTTTGCTTGCAGTATCTTTAATGTTAAGAAATGAAATAGCATTTACAATAAAAGATTTACTTATTCCTGTAAAAATATTAGGTATACCTACACTTATTTCAGAAATTTCCTTAGTATAAAAATAAAATTCTTCAAAATTATTAATTGAATAAATATCAATTTTATTACCATCTGGAAGAACATATTCTCTAGCAGGCATTACTGAACGATTAGATCCTGTTGATATATCTAAATGTCTTAGGCTATCTATAATAATGTTTTTATGATTTGTTAAAATAATATTACTATGTTTTCCCATTAATTCTATTATTAAATTCTTCACAATTAAATCATTAAGTTCATTATAACATTCAAGTTCTATATTAATAATTCTTTCTAAACCAATCATTTTAATAGATTTAATTCTAGAACCGATTAAGTGTTTTCTAAGCAACATGCAAAATGAAGGAGCATTTTGCGGATTTTGTTTGGAGTATTTTGTAAGATTTAGTCTATAGTTATTAGGTGAAATTACAGCATTTAGTGAATAATTTTCACTATTTGAGTATATACCTAATATGATTTCATTTTTATTTGGTTGATATATTTTATTTATTTTACCATTTATTAAATAAGCATTTAGCTCAGAAATAATAGATTTTGCAACAATACCATCAAAAGCCATTTTATTAAATTCCTTTCATAATAAGATGTAATTGATTATATAATAAATATAATGTTAAGTAAACTAAAATTTGAAATTGAATAAAAAATATGGTATAATAAAACCTATTTGATAAAGGAGATGAAAAAATTGGAAAATGATAATTTAAAAAATAAATTAATAGAGGAATATAATTTTTTAAATTCAATAAAATCAAAAAATTTTACTAAAAAGTTTTTGAAAGAGCTTGGAAATGAAATGGATGAAATGTTTCAAGGTGTTACATATGTTATGGGTTTAAGATATAAAAGCACTAGTAGTTCAAAAATGAAGATAGAAAAAATATTATCAAGAGAAGATGGTTGTAACAAAAATATATATGATAATATAGGTTTTAAAATTGTTGTTAATCATGTATCAGATAAAGTTCAACATGCTCATTGTCAGGATATAATACAAAAAAGAGAAAAATATAACAATGAAAGACAGGAAAAAGAAGCTCATAAAGATAATTTAATATTAGAATTAAAAGACTTACTAGCTGAAAGAACAGAAAAACTTCTACAAGAAGTTAAAAATATTGATGAACGTTATTATAATAATTTTAAATTCATGATAGAAATAGCAACTACAAATAAAGATTGTGACAATATTAATTCATATAGAAAAATAATAGAAGAATTAGAAAAGTTTATTTCTAAAAATATAGATAAAAATAAATTTGATTCTAAAGAAAAAATGATAAAAGATTATGAAGTAATAATATTTAATAATGATGTTAAAAATAAATTAGAATTATTAAAAGAAGTTTATGAAAACATAGATAATAAAATAGAATTATATAGTGAACAAGACAGAAAATGTAATGATTTATACTCTGAATATATGACAGAACAGATAAAAAATAATTCAAAAGTATTAAAAAATTTAGGAATATCTTCAATTCCGGGAAGATATAAAAGACATACAGGAAGTAAACACTATTATGTTGCATCACATAATTCTTTTAAATCAACAAAAAAATCTGAACTACAAGGATGGAAAATTGAAATGCAGGTAACATCAGATTATTATAATCAAGATGCTACTGAAGGAAAAGCAAAACATAGTGAAAAAGAAGGAAAAGCTAGAGTATTACCTAACATACCTAATAGTATTCAAAAATATCAAGAATCAGCTAAAGAAGTAATTCCTGAAACCTTAGTATATATTAGTGGAACAGGAAATGTTATAGAATGTTCAGATTATGAGAATTTTTATTTATATTATAAAGAAGTTATAACAGGGCCACAATATTTAAAGAATTTAGATAAAGCTTTAAATACAAGTGAAGAAAATGAAAATGTCAAGTAAAAAGTTAATTGCAATTCTGTAAATTAAATATATTAGAAAATTGGTTGAAAATTATATACAAAGTGCTAGTTAGAGAATATAAGATATATACAAATTAAGTTAAATCAACTCAAAATAAAACAGAAAAAACAGTATTAAAATGTAAAACAGTATAAAAATGTAAAACAGTATAAAAATGTAAAACAGTTTTTTTAAAAAAATACTACACAAAATAAAAAACATATGCTATTATATTTATTAGTGTTTTATTAGTAAAATACTATTATTAACTTATAAAAAGGAGGAATTAACCATGTCAGGACATAGTAAATGGCACAATATCGCAGCTAAAAAAGGAAAAGCAGACGCTGCAAGAGGAAAAATATTTACAAAACTAGGAAGAGAGCTATTAGTAGCAGTTAAAGAAGGTGGGCCTGATCCGGCTGGAAATTCTAAATTAAAAGATATAATAGCAAAATGCAAAGCGTCAAATATGCCTAATGATACAATAAGTAATGCAATAAAAAAAGCTGCAGGCCAAGCTGAAGCAACTCATTATGAAGAAGTAATATATGAAGGATATGGCCCAAATGGGGTAGCACTAATTGTAGAAGGAAGTACTGATAATAAAAATAGAACTGCAGCAGATGTAAGACACGCGTTTGATAAGTCAGGTGGAAATATGGGGACTACAGGCTGTGTATCATATATGTTTAATAAAAAAGGTGTTATTGTTATAGATAAATCTACTGTTAAAATTACTGAAGATGATTTAATGATTATAGCTTTGGAAGCAGGGGCAGAAGATTTTTCGTCAGAAGAAGAAATATATGAAATAACAACAAGTCCTGAAGATTTTTCTAAAATAAGAGAAACTTTAGAGGAACATGGATTAGAATTCTTAGAAGCAAATGTTCAAATGGTTCCTTCAACATATGTAATACTTGATGAAAAATCAGGTGAAAAAATGCAGAGATTAATAGATATGTTGGAAGATTTAGATGATGTTTTAAATATATATCATAACTGGGAAGAATAAAAAATTTTAAGTATCAAAATTGTAAGTTCTAAGATAAAAAAGAAAGCATATAATATTGTATGCTTTCTTTTTGTATATAAAATTTTACAAAATTGATTGCAAATAAATACATAGGAGAAAAAATGGATATTTTAAAATATTTTCCTTTAAAAATCCAAAAAACAATTTCACAATCTGAAATAACAAAGATTCAGAATATTAAAAATAGAATAATGATTGCAGAAAACTTGATTAAAAATAAAGGCTTTAGGGATGTTATTATTTTTGTTAATGATTCTTCTGTTTCTGTTATTTTAGATTCTGAAAAATTAGGAGAGGCTGAAATTGCCCAAATACAAAATATTATTGTACGAGAATTAAATGTAAAAATTGAAAATATTCATGTAAGTAAAAAATAAAATTAAAAATTTTTCTTTTAAAGTTGATGTGCCAAATAATAATATAAAAAAATGCTTGTAAAAAATAAAAAGATTGGTATAATAAAATTAAGATTAATAAAATGGAGGTTTAAAATGGTAAAAAAAGTTGCAATACTGGCAAATGGTGGAGATGTATCTGGATTTAATGCTGTTATAAGAGCAATAGTTAAAACAGCAGAAAAAAATAATATAGAATGTTATGGATTTATAGATGGCTATAATGGACTATTAAAAAATGAGTATATAAAATTAAGTACTTCTAGTAATAATATTGCTTCAGGAATTTTAGCAAAAGGAGGTTCAATAATAGGTTCTTCAACAAATTCAAATGTTTTTAATTATAAAACTATAGAAAATGGTGAAATTATTTATAAAGATTTATCAGACAAATGTGTGGAAAATATAAAAGAAGATGGATTTGACTGTATTTTTACTATGGGTGGTGATGGAACTCAAAAATCTGCAAGAGATTTTGCAACAAAAGGAGTAAATATAATTGGAATTCCAAAAACAATTGATAATGATGTTGCTTGTACAGATATAACATTTGGATATAATACCGCAGTATCAGTTGCAGCAGAAGCTATAGATAGATTGCATACAACAGGAGAAACTCACCACAGAATAATGGTTCTAGAAGTTATGGGGAGATATGCAGGTTGGATAGCTTTAGAATCTGCAATTGCTGGTGGAGCAGATATTGCATTAATTCCAGAAATTCCTTATGATATCGAAAAAGCTGCCCAAAAAATAATTAAAAGAAAAGAGATAGGAAAAAACTTTAGTATTATTGTTGTAGCAGAAGGAGCAATGCCAGATGGAGGAAATATAACGGTATCTAATACTAGAAATAACGGACAAGGAGTAGATAATAATAAATTAGGCGGCGTAGGTGATAGGGTTGCTAAACAATTAGAAGAATTAACAGGCCTAGAAGCAAGATGCACAGTTTTAGGATATATGCAAAGAGGAGGAACTCCAACAGCATTTGATAGAGTTCTTTCAACTAAATATGGTGCTAAGGCTATGCAACTTGCTATTGAAGGAAAATATGGAGTTTTAACTGTTTTAAAAAATGGAAAATTAGATTCCGTTTCTTTAGAAGAAGTTGTAGGAAATAACAAAAAAATTGGTGCTGTTTCTGGAAATACTTCTGAAAGCAATTTAAGAAAGGTAACAATGGAGGATGATTTAGTTTTGGCAGCACGAAATATTGGGATTTGTTTAGGGGATTAAAATTTGCAAAAAAAGTAAAAATATAGTATAATATTAAATTATAGATAATTTATTTTAAAATATTAATAAGAAAAAAAGGGGAATTTATATGACTATTGAGTATTATAACTATGATTCAAATGATAATTCAAACCAACAAAAATTTTTACGGAAGATCAAATCTCTTATACAACAGAATATTTCTGTAAAAGGAACAAAATACTCTAGCTTAAGAATATGGCTAGTAGGAGACGACCAAATATTTTATAGAAGTGTTATAACAGTACAACAACACTCTAATGAAAATAAAGAAATTCAATTAACATCTGGTGAGATTAATTATTTAAAACAATCTGATTTTAAGAGCATTATTAAAAATAAAGACATGCTTCAACGGTTTTTTATAAATAATGCAAAACAAAATATGATCAGAATTTCATTTTCTGTATGTAATAACGAATTACAAATAACTATTAATTAATATTTTAAAAATGATATCAAATTTGATATCATTTTTTTATGAAAAGATTGACAACAAATAAAAAAGTATATATAATATTAACATAATTAACAATTTAAAATTCAAACAGTATAATAAATCAAATTATAAATATTTAAAAACGATGATTAAGAGAGTACTTATTAATAAAATCTAAGCGAGCTGAAGTTGGTGGGAGTTCAGTGGTGGATTAATAAAGAAAAGAGCTTATGAGTAATTGTAGGAAAATAATAAAGTATTACAATTCGTAAATCTCTACGTTACAGAGAAATGAGTGGGTAACTTATAAAATAGTTATCAATTAGAGTGGTACCGTGTATTAGCACCTCTAGATTTATTCTAGAGGTGTTTTTTGATGGGGAAAAGGAGAAAATATGATTAATTTAAAAGAAAAAATAGCAGAGGTGTTACAAAAGGAAGTGAATTTTACAGAGGAATTTAATATTTCAATTAATGAAATGCAGTCAATGATTGAAATTCCTAAGGACCCTAAAATGGGAGATTATGCATTCCCTTGTTTTGGTTTGTCAAAACAAATGAAAAAAGCTCCTCAAATAATTGCACAAGAGTTAAAAGATAGAATATTAGAGAAACAAAGTAATGACATAATAGAAAATATAGATGTTGTAGGTGGATACTTAAATTTCGTAATAAACAAAAATATTATAATTAAAGAAGTTATTAACGAATATGAAAAAAATAAAGAGATGTTTGGATCTTCTAATGAGGGTAGTGGTCAAAATATTATAATAGATTATTCATCACCAAATATTGCAAAGGAATTTCATATTGGGCATTTGCGTTCAACTGTAATAGGAGGAGCATTATATAATATTTATAAATATTTAGGTTATAATTGCATAGGTATAAATCACTTAGGAGATTGGGGAACACAATTTGGTAAATTAATAGAAGGTTATAAAAGATGGGGAACAGAATATAATATCGAAAAATCGCCTGTGGAAGAATTAACTAAAATCTATGTAAGAATTAGTAATGCATGTAAAGAAGATGAAAAAATATTAGAACAATGTAGAAATAATTTTAAAAAATTAGAAGATGGCGACTCATATTGTTTAGAATTATGGGAAAAGTTCAGAGGATTAAGTATTCAAGAATTTGAAGAAATATATAAAATGTTAGGAATTAAATTTGATTCATATAATGGAGAGGCATTTTATATAAATAAAATGGATGAAATAGTTAATATGTTAGAAAATTCGGGTAAGTTGATACAATCAGAAGGTGCAAAAATAATAGATTTAGAAGATAAAGGAATGGCTCCATTTATGGCTATTAAATCAAATGGTTCTACAACATATGGAACAAGAGATTTGGCTGCTATTTTATTTAGAGCAAAAAACTATGATTATGATAAATTATTATATGTTGTATCATATGAACAAATTTTGCATTTTAAACAAGTTTTTGAAGTAGCTAAATTACTTGACATGAACGAGAAATATAAGAACAATTTGTTACATATACCGTTTGGGATGGTTCTTCTAAAAACTGGTAAAATGTCTACTAGAGAAGGAAATGTTATAAAACTAAAAGACATATTAGATGAATCAATTAAAAGAGCATATAAAGTTATTGAAGAAAAAAATTCTGAACTAGAAAATAAGGAAGAGATTGCCAAAAAAATCGGAATAGGAGCAATCATTTTTAATGATTTATATAATAATAGAATAAAAGATGAAATATTCGATTGGGATATAATGCTTAATTTTACAGGGGAAACAGGTCCATATGTTCAATATACATATGTACGTACCAAAGCAATATTAGAAAAAGCAGGATATATTCCAACAGCAAAGAATGTTAATTACGAAAAAATTTGTGATGAATTATCTATTGAAATTATAAAATTTTTATATAGTTTTAATGAAACAGTTAGAAATGCAGCTGAAAAAAATGAGCCTTCAATTATATCTAGATATTTAATTAATTTAGCACAAGCTTTTAGCAGTTTTTATAATGAAAACAGAATAATTGGTGAAGACAAAGAAACACAAAATTCGCGTTTATATATAACAGAAATGGTTGGAAGCGTTCTTAAAAACGGATTGAAACTACTAGGAATAGAAGTTCCAGAAAAAATGTAAATATGGATACAAAAATTTTTGATGTCACATAAATATGTTGACTAATAAATACCAGGAATGTATAATATGTAAAGGTTTTAGAACTGATATAGAATAATAAAATTATAGAATTAGTACAAGTTGTTTTCAATATGTTAATAATTACTATATTAATTATAATGGACGATGATTTCATTTATAAAATAATGGGGCTTAACTGTTAATAATTACTCTATTAATTATAATGTTTATAAAAAATACAATTTTAACAAGGGAGGAAAATAAATGAGAAAATATTTTGGAACAGATGGAATTAGAAGAATTGCAAATACGGAGTTAACTCCAGATTTGGTTTATAAAGTAGCAAAGGCTGGAGCATATGTTTTGTCTAAACATACAAATCATGCACCAACAATATTAATTGGTAGAGACACAAGAATTTCAGGAACATTAATAGAAAGCGCTATGACTGCAGGTTTCTTAAGTTACGGAGCAAATGTAAAATTACTGGATGTTATTCCTACACCAGGAGTTGCATATTTAACTAAAAGATTTAAGGCGGACGCAAGTGTTGTAATTTCAGCATCTCATAATACCTTCGAATTTAATGGAGTTAAATATTTTAGTAATAAAGGTATGAAAATACCAGATGAGTTAGAACTAGAAATAGAAGAAATAATAGATTCTGGTAGAATTGAAGAATTAACTGCAATAAACGAAAAAATCGGTGTTTCAGAAATTAGAACTGATTTAATAGATGAATATGTTTATTTTTTCAGAAAAAATTTTGAAGAGGAATTAGAAGAATTAGATAAAGAAAATTTTGTTGTTGCATTAGACACGGCAAATGGAGCTACATCAGCAGTTGCAGAAAAAGTATTTAAAGTATTAGGAATAAATCATTATATTATAAATAATAACCCTGACGGAGTAAATATAAATCATAATTGTGGTTCAACACATATGGAAGGATTAAAAAAATTCGTTATTGATAATAAATGTAATTTAGGAATAGCATATGATGGAGATGGAGATAGATGTTTAGCTATTGATGAGAATGGAAATGAAATGGATGGAGATAAAATTCTTGCAATCATTTCTAATTATTTAAAAGAAAAGGGTAAGCTTTCAAAAAATACTGTTGTTTCAACAGTTATGAGTAATATGGGCTTTAATAAATATGCTAAGAACAATGATATACAACTAATACAAACAAAAGTTGGGGATAGATATGTATTAGAGGAAATGCTTAAAAATGGATATAATTTAGGGGGAGAACAATCAGGTCATGTTATATTACTGGATTATAACCCTACAGGAGATGGAATTTTAACGTCTATAATGATAATAAAAGCAATTTTGGAGAGTAAGAAAACAGCATCTGAATTGGGAAATATAATGCAAATGTATCCACAAGTTTTAATTAATGCAAAAGTTGTAAATGATAAAAAATTTGATTATGATAAAGATCCAGAAATTCAAAAAGAGATAGAAAAACTAGAAAAAGAATTTGCAGGAAATGGCAGAGTTTTAATAAGAACATCTGGAACAGAGCCACTAGTAAGAGTTATGATAGAGGGAGAAAATCAGGAATATATTACAGAAAAAGCAAAAGCATTAGCTGAATTAATAAGCCAAAAATTCGGTTCTTAGTATAAAACAAGTTAAACAATTAAAATAATATTTGAAATGGAGGTAAGAAATGGAAAAATTCTATATAACAACACCTATATATTATCCAAGTGGAAAATTCCATATAGGAAACGCTTATGCAACAACATTAGTTGACTGTATAAAAAGATATAAACAAGCAAGAGGTTATGATGCATACATGCTAACAGGTCTTGATGAACATGGACAAAAAATACAAAATTTAGCAGAAAAAAGAAATATCTCACCTCAAAAACATGTTGATGAAATGGCAGAAGAAGCTTTAAAATTATGGAATTTAATGGATATTAAGTTTGACAATTTTATTAGAACTACAGATACGAAACATAAAAATGCAGTAAGTAAAATTGTGGAAAAATTTCTTGAAAATGGTGATATTTATAAAGGTGAATATGAAGGTTGGTATTGTATACCATGTGAAACATTTTTTACTGAAACTCAGCTAGTTGATGGAAAATGTCCAGATTGTGGGAGAGAAGTAAAGAAAACTAAAGAAGAATCATATTTTTTCAATATGAAAAAATATCAAGAATGGCTTATAAATTTTTATGAAGAAAATCCGGGGTTTATTCAACCAGAATCTAGAAAAACAGAAATATTTAATAATTTTATAAAACCAGGATTAGAAGATTTATGTATAAGCCGTACAACATTTGATTGGGGAATTAAAATGCCAAACAACCCAAAACATATACTATATGTGTGGTTAGATGCATTAACAAATTATATTACTGCATTAGGATATATGTCTGAGGATGATTCACTATTTAAAAAATACTGGCCTGCTGATTTACATGTTGTAGGTAAAGAAATTACTAGATTCCACGGTATATATTGGCCAATTTTTCTTAAAGCACTAGGATTAGAGATTCCAAAACAAATTTATGCACATAGTTGGATAGTAATGAAAGATGGAAAAATGTCTAAATCTGTTGGTAATGTTGTATATCCTGAAATATTAATACAAAGATATGGAATAAGTGCTACAAGATATTATTTATTAAAAATTATGAGTTATGCACAAGACGCAGTTTTTACGCCTGAAAGTTTTGTTGAAAAATTCAATTTTGATTTATGTAATGATTTAGGAAATTTATTAAATAGAACAATTGGAATGGTTAATAAATATTGCAATGGTATAATTCCAACAAATATTATTGAAAAAACAGAATTTGATGATGAACTAGAAACTTTTGAAAAAAACCAAATTATGTTAGTAGAAGAAAATATGGATAAATATCATGTTAGTAATTCATTGACTGAATTATGGAGTCTTATTTCAAGAGTAAATAAGTATATAGATGAAACAGCACCTTGGACATTAGTAAAACAAGGAGAGACAGACAAATTAAATTCGGTTATGTATCATTTAGTTGAATCATTACGAAAAATAGGAATTATATTAAAACCATTTATGCCAGAAACTTCAGAAAAAATTCTGGAACAACTGGGAATAAAAAATTTAGATGCAACAACATGGGATAGTATTAAAAATAAAAAAAATGTGATCTTACCAAATACAAAAATAATTGAAAAGGGAGAACCATTATTTTTGAGATTAGATATGGAAGAAGAAATAGAATATATTAAAAATCAAATGCAAAAATAAAATATATTATAGATTTAATTCAGAAATATACTATATTAGTAATTACATTAAGAAATAAATTTTAATGAAAGAGGTAAAAATGAAACAAGAATTTATAAATTTATTAAAAAGTACAAATAGAGAAGGAATGGAAAATTTAATTGCTTTTTTAGAAAAAACTGATTTTTTTACTGCTCCTGCAAGTACAAAATTTCATGGAGCTTTTGAGGGAGGACTTTTGGAACATAGTATGAAAGTATATGAAATTCTAAAAGACAAAGCAGAAAATAATGTTATAAATGCTAAATTTGCAGATGATACAATTAAAATAGTTGCGTTATTACATGATATATGTAAAGCTAATTTTTATAAGGTAGATTATAGAAATGCAAAAAATGAACTAGGAGAATGGGAAAAAGTACCATATTATACAATTGATGATACAATACCATATGGCCATGGGGAAAAATCTGTAATGATGCTTACTGAATATATAAAATTAACATCAGAAGAAAAATATGCAATACGTTGGCATATGGGATTTTCTGAGCCAAAAGAAAACTATTCTGCATTAGGAGCTACATATAAAAAATATCCATTAGCTTTATTAGTAAATGAAGCTGATGTAGAAACATCATATTTTTATAATTTGTAATATTGTGATATAAGTTAGAAAAAAGAAATATAAAATATTTAAATCTATTTAGACCATGACATAAAAATATGCCATGGTCTAATCGTTTTTTCCTTTTCTATTTATAAAGTTATTTATTAGGAATTATAGATATTAATTTAGCGTGAAGAACTACTCTATATGAATTATTATTTGCACATGTTGATAAAGTTACAATACTATCAGATACGCTAGGTGCAGCGTCAAAATCGTATACACTTCTATTTTTTATAGTATTTAAAAATTCGAAATATTCTGTGTCACTAAAAAAATCTGGAGTAGAATAATATGTTTCAGCTTTTATTTTATAGGTAGAAAAAACCTCATATATTCTATTTCCTTCAGGAGTTGTTATTGTTAAATATTTACTTTTTTTATACCAATTTTCTTCAATTACATTTTTAAGTGTTGCAAACATACTGGTATCTTTTCTATTATGTCCGTAAATAGTAGTATTTTTACTCGCAAAATTTGGTTTGCATCTAAAATCTGCAAAAATCCACCCAGAAGAATTGTATGATTTGTCAAAAGTATGATTTAAATAAAACTCATTATCTTTTGTTTGTACAACAGGGTAATTCACAGAGGAGTTTTCTAAATTAATCCATCCAATAGTATCAGTATTAACTTTTGTTAACTCTCCAAAATTTATATCTAAAACAGTATATTCCTGTGTTTCCACTAATAATTTTTCTATTTTGATATTAGATAATGCGTTTTCTAACAATTTTTTGCTTGCTTGATTTTCTTTATACCAATTAAATATCAAATATAAAGAAATAAGTATTATAATTATTGATATGATTCTAAATAATATTAGAAATACCATTGAATTTTTATTTTCTATTTTTTCTTTTAAATGTTTTCCCATTTTAATCACCAATATAAGTATAAAATATAACAATAAAAAAATCAATTAAAAAATCATATAAATAGTATTTATTTTGATATTTTAATTTGACATTTTTAGCAATTTTAATTGACTGAAAAAAATAAGAATGATATACTAAAAATGAAAATAATTGCAAAAGAGGAGGGTGGGAAATGTTATTAAAAAACATTTTACCAGGAAATAAAAAAGTTGCATTTGTAGCTTTAATTATTTGTTTTATGATAATTATAAATGCTTTAACAATGTGTTTTAGAAATTCTATTTATGCGGCTCAAACAAAAGAAAGTTATTCGACAAAAATCAACAATTATCCTGGTTATTCACAAATAATACAAGATTTAAAAACAAAACGTCCTAATTGGAATTTTACACTTTTATATACAGGATTAGATTGGAATGAAGTTATAAAAAATGAAACAGTTGCATATCATGGTAGAAGTTTAGTAAGTAGTAATAAATCAAGTTATTGGTTTTGTGCAACTTGTGGAACAAAAAATTATGATAATGGAACATGGAAATGTGCTTCTGAGGCAGCTGTTTCCTATTATATGGACCCAAGAAATTGGATAAATGAAGATAATATTTTTCAGTTTGAAGATTTATCTTACAATGGAAATATACAAACAATTAATGGTGTAAGTCAAATTCTAAATGGTACATGGATGAGTGGTAATTCAATTTCTTACATAGATACATCTGGAAATACTCAAACTATAAATAAATCATATGCTCAAGTTATAATGGAATCTGCTGCCACATCTGGTATAAGTCCATATCATTTAGCAGCAAGAATAAGACAAGAACAAGGAACAAGTAGAGCAAGTTCAACAGGTTCTGGTACATATACAGGATTTTTAGGATATTATAATCTATTAAATATTAAAGCAAGTGGAAATGGAACAGAAACTATAATAAGAAATGCATTAACACATGCGCAAACAAAAGGTTGGACAGACCCAGAAAAATCAATTTTAGGTGGTGCACAATTTATATCAGCAGAATATATTAATAGGGGACAATCAACACTGTATTTACAAAAATTTGATGTTGATAGTTCTGATGGTTCATTATACTATCATCAATATATGCAAAATATAGAAGCAGCAAAAACCGAAGGTGGAAGTGTTAAAAATTCATACTCAAATATGGGATTACTAGATAAAAGTATTAATTTTCTAATACCTGTATATGAAAATATGCCTACCGAAATTTCAGCTATTCCAGGAAGTAAATCAATTGTTACACAAAATGTTATTGTTAATGGCATAGATGTTGCAATTCGTGACGGGGCTGGAATTAATTCAAATATTATTACTAGATTAAATACAGGAGAAAATTTATTAAGAATAGAACTTGCTTCTTCATCAATTGATGGTCATTTGTGGGATAAAATTGTTTTGCCAAATGGAACAAAAGGATTTATTTCTAGAATATTTATAAACCAAGTTTCAGATATAACAAATGTAAATGAATCTGCAGTTACTAATACAGGAGTAAATTTAAGAAATGGTCCAGGAACATCTGGAACATCTGTTATTATAATGTTATCAAAAGGCCAAGCTGTAACAGTTATGGAAAATGGAAAATACAATGGTATTGATGGTTATAATTGGTCGAGAGTAAGACTGGCTAATGGTACACAAGGCTATTTAGTAAGTGATTATATTAGTAATGTTCAAAATGGAACTTCTACACCAGGTTATTCATTAGCAGTTTTAAATGGTAATGGAGTAAGATTAAGAACACAAGTTGGAACAACATATCCTATTGTTACAACACTTAATACTGGAGATGTTGTTACTATAACTCAAAAAAATGCTGGAACAGCAAATGGTTTTAACTGGGATAAAGTTGTTACATCATCAGGTTTAGAAGGTTATATTGCAAATGTATATTTAACCCCTCAATCAACAACACCGCCTACACAGCCAAGTCAACCTCCTATTACAACACCTGAGCCCCCAATACAACCAGTAAATCCGGTAGTTCCAACAACTCCCGAACCACTACTAGTGGTAAATAGCAATTTTAAAATTGAGAATTCCAATATTATATGTCTTCCAGAAACAACAGTTGGAAAAATAAAATCTAACAATCCAAGTGCAATGATAACAAAAAATTCTACTTCACTAGGTGATACAGAAATGGTTGCAACTGGAGATGTAATAAAAATTGGAAACACTACACACACTATTATAAAAAAAGGTGACACAAATGGTGATGGAGTAGTTAATACAATTGATGCCTTAAGAGTTTTAAAACATGATGTTGGAAAAATATCTATAACAGGTGACCTATTAAAATCATGTGATATAAATTCAGATGGAAGTGTAAACACAATAGATGCATTAAGATTACTAAAATTTGATGTGGGATTAATAAAAATTCAATTATAGAAAGGAATATAATGATGAAATTAAAAACTAAATTTATTTATATAATTTTTTGCATAATAATTCTAGGAGTGACGACATTTGTAAGTAAATCATATGCTGCAGTAACTGCTAATAGTCCTAAAGTTGAGTCTGGAGGGACTGTTAATATAACTATCAGTTCATCTCAGCCTGTAGCTTCATTTAAATCTGAATTATCAGACAATGGTGGTTTAACATTTAAATCTGTTTCTTCTACATTTGGAAATGCAACTCCAAATGGTACAACAATTAATGGTGCGATGGCTTCAGGTTCTGCATCTAATTTAGCTACATATGTATTTGCAGTGCCAACAGTTACAGAACAAAAAACATACTCTGTTAAGTTTGCTGTTACAAGTATGGAAACAGAATCAAATGTGGCAGTACCTAATGCAAATGTTACTTCTACAGTTACAGTAACACCAAAAGCGGAACCAGTTTTTACTACAGTTAATCAAACTGTATATGCAAAAAGTGAAACTAATGTGAGAGAAAGTTATTCAACAACAAGTTCATCATTTGGAATGTTATCTACTGGGGAAAGTGTTACAAGAATAGGAATAGGAGATAATGGGTGGAGTAAAGTAACATATAATGGAAAAACAGCATATATTTATTCAAATAATTTAACTACTACAAAACCTGAAGAAGTAAAATCATCTGATAAAGCTTTAAAAACATTAACAATTGCTGATGGGAAATTAGAACCAGATTTTAATCCAGAAACTACAAAATATTCTATTACTGTTCCTAATAATGTTGAACAAGCTAAAATAGAAGCAGTACCAAATAGTGAAAAAGCAAAAGTTACTATAACTGGAAACGAAAAATTTGTTCAAGGTTCTAATATGGTCAAAATAACCGTTACAGCTGAAGATGGAACAACAAGAATTTATAATTTAGAAGTTGTAAAAACAAATCAAGAACCTGCACAGTTAACTAAACTTGCAATTCCAGGAATAAAATTAAATCCAGAATTTAATTCAAATGTGTATCAATACACTATTCAATTGGATCCAGGTGCTAATGTTACTGATTTTGCAATACAAACAGAAACAAATTTAAAAGATTCTACAGTTGAAATAATAGGAAATTCAAATTTGAAAGAAGGGGAAAATGTAATTACAATTTTAGTAACATCAGCAGATGGAAAAGAAAAATCTTCATATCAAATTATAGTAAATAAACCAGCAGCTGCATCATCAAAAACTATTCTTGGAGAAAACAAAAATACAAATATTGCAATAATAGTTATAGGAATACTTTTTATAGCTGCCATAACAATTGTCATAGTTGCTATAATTAAGAAAAAAAGAGCTGAAAAAGAATTTGAAGACGAAATTGATGATCCATATAGAAATACTCTTGATAACGAAGAAAAATACACAGATGAAAATAAAATAAACGAAAATATATTAGAAAAAGAAGATTTCACTGGTATATTTAAAAATCAAATATCTGAGAAAGATGAAGACTATGTTCCAGAAATAAAACAAGAAAAAAACTTAGATAATATGGAAATGACTAGAAGATATTCAACAAATTATGATTATACTTTAGAACAATATAAAAAACCTAAAAATTCAGGAAAAGGTAAACATTTTTAAAAAGCATAGTGGCAAGTTTTACAACTTGCCACTAAACCTATAATATGGTATAATTTTAATATTAACATTTGCGAGAAAGGTAATTAGTATGGGATTTTTTGAAAAATTAAAACAAGGATTAAATAAAACAAAAGCGTCATTTGATGAGAAAATAAATAATGTATTTAGCACATTTAGAAAAGTAGATGAAGAATTATTAGAAGAGTTGGAAGAAGCTCTTATAATGTCTGATGTAGGTGTAGAAACATCTGTTAAAATAATAAGTAGCTTAAGAGAAAGAATAAAAAAAGAAAAAATTGAAGATGGAGAAAAAGTTAAGCAAGTTTTAAGAGAAGAAATACTTAAAATATTAGATTCTGTAAATTCTGAAATTAATTTAACAACAAAACCAACTGTAATATTAGTTGTTGGTGTAAATGGAGTAGGTAAAACAACTTCTATAGGAAAAATAGCAAATAAATTAAGAAAAGATGGTAAAAAAGTTGTTATTGCAGCAGCAGATACATTTAGAGCAGCAGCTGTTGAACAATTAGAAATATGGTCTAAAAGAGCTGGTTGTGAATTAATAAAAAAAGAGGAAAATTCAGATCCAGCATCTGTAGTATATGATGCAATACAACTAACAAAACAGATGGATGCAGATGTTTTAATATGTGATACGGCTGGAAGACTACATAACAAAAAATATTTAATGGATGAATTAATAAAAATAAAAAAAGTTATAAATAAGGAATTACCAGATAGTTCTAAAGAAGTTTTAATGGTTTTAGATGCAACAACTGGTCAAAATGCAATCTCTCAAGTTAAAGCCTTTAAAGAAACTGTAGATATAAATGGCTTGATTTTAACTAAATTAGATGGAACAGCAAAAGGAGGATCTATTATAGGAATAGTATCTGAAAACAATATACCAGTTAAATTTGTTGGAGTTGGAGAGCAAATCGATGATATGGAAATATTCAATAGTAAGGATTTTGTGGAAGCTATTATATAATTCCTAATAAAGGGGGGTAATGAATATGGAAAAAGATAAGACAAAACAAAAAAATAATAATCTTATAAAAACCAGAAGAACAATTGTAATTATTTTTGCGGTATTAGTTTCTATAATTGCTTATATTATAATGAGAGGAAGCTATTTAGAAGCACTTGAGATTGGGTCAAATTATACAAGTGTTTTTTGGGTAAATGTTAGATATAAAGCATTTGTAATAATGTTTACATTTATTGCTATATATACTGCTTTTTACATTACAAATAAGACAATAAAAAAATGTTTAAAATCTTTTTTTGATGATGAAAAAAAAGAAATTCCAAAATTGATAAATAAGTCTATATCATTTATATTATCAATAATTATAAGTTTTATTACAAGCAATCTAATTACAGATAAGGCAATATTATTTTTTAATGCTACATCTTTTGGAATTAAAGATGAAATTTTTGGATATGATTTAGGATATTATTTATTTCAGCAACCATTTATTGAATTGATATTAATGTATTTATTAATTTTATTAGTGGGTATAACAATCTATGCTGGTATATATTATATAGTTGTTCTTAATACTTGTTTTGATGGTGTTAAAAGAGAAACTTTAAAAAATGGTAAAATATTGGGGCATTTATTAAATAATGCTAAATTATTATCTGTACTGCTAGCAGCACTTGTATTTGTAAAAACACAAGATTTAAGTTCACAAAAATTTTTAACAGTTGGAGAGAGTAGTAATCTGTATTCATTATATGGTGCAGGTTTTACAGATATTATTATAAAAATATGTGGTTATAGATTATTGTCTGTAATAATTGTAATCTCAATATTTATTGCAGTATATTTTTATAAAAAACAGCAAACAAAAAGTGTTTTAAAATCATTATTTATTGTTCCTATATATTTATTAATATTAACAATAGTAATGTTTGTATATAATTACTTATTTGTAGAGGCAAATGAACTTGATAAGCAAAAAAAATATATTAATTATAATATAGACTATACTAAAAATGCATATAATATAAATTTAGAAGAAAAAGATATTTCAAATGGTGGGACAATTACTAATAGTAAAATTAATAGCAATTCTAAATTGCTAAATAATATATCAGTTACAAATGATAATCTTGTTTTACAGTATTTAAATGGTACATTAACAAATAAAGGATATTATAAATATTCGTCAACAAAACCAGGAGTATATACTATTAATGGTGAAGATACATTAGTATATCTTTCTCCTAGAGAAATATTAAGTAGTTCTTCAACATATGACAATAAAACATATGAATATACTCATGGATATGGTGTTGTTGTAGTTTCAGCTTCAAAAACAGGAACTACAGGTAATTTGGAGATTTTACAAAAAAGTGTAATTGATTCTGATAACAACATAATTAATATTTCTGAGCCTAGAATATATTTTGGATTAGAAACAAATGAAACAGTAGTTACAAATAGCAAAAACAAGCAAGAATTTGACTATGTATCAGCAGATTCAACAAATAATGTAACTACAAATTCCTATGAAGGAAAAGCAGGCTTACAATTAGGGTTTTTAGATAGAATAGTGCTTGCAACTTCTCAGGGAGATTTTAAACTTGCTGTATCTTCAAATATAGATAAGAACAGTAAAATCTTAACAAATAGAAATATTATAGAAAGAGCAAAAGCTGTAATGCCTTATATAATGTATGATTCAAATCCTTATTTAGTTGTGAATAGTAGTGGCAAACTTGTATGGGTATTAGATGCATATACAACAGCTGGACAATATCCATATTCACAAAGAACAAAAATAGATAGTAATCATTTTGATAAGAAAGAAATAAATTATATTAGAAATTCAGTAAAAGTATTAATAGATGCATATGATGGTACAATGGAGTTTTATATTACAGATAGAACTGATCCAATAATAATGGCATACAGAAATGCGTATCCAAACTTATTCCAAGATTTAGATAAGTTAATACCTGAAGATATAAGCAAACATTTTATTTATCCAAAATACCTTTATAATATACAATCAGATATCTTAAAAAGATATCATGATTCTCAAGTTGATGTTTTGTATAGGGCATCAGATATTTGGGATGTTGCAACATATAGTGATGGGATATCTAATCAAGCTGAAATAACAAAGATTTCTCCATATTATGCAATGTTAAAGACAATCGATACTGAAAAAAATCAATTAGGTTTAGTTTTACCATATACAAAATTAGGAAAACAAAACATAGTTGCATATCTAGTGGGGACATATGAAAATAATTTACCTAAATTAAAAATGTATGAATTTTCTCAAGGTGAAAATGTACTAGGTACAATGCAACTAGACACACAAATAGAACAAAACGAAGAAATATATAAAGAAATTAGCAGCTTAAATGTAACAGGAACAAAGTTAACAAAAAATACAATGATTATACCAATAGATGATACTTTATTATATGTAGAAGCAATATATCAGCAATACATAAATGAAACAGATTCTCTTCCAACATTAAAAAAGGTGGTAGTTGCATCAGGAAATAAAGTTGCTATTGGAGATGATTTTAAAACTGCATTAATAAATCTTGCGTCTCAATACGCTATAGATATTGAAATTGTTGACACTGATGATGTTGATGAATTAATGAAATTAATAATAAAAGCAAATAAAAATTTATCTGAATCAACAAATAATAATGATTGGGAAATGATGGGGAAAGATTTAAAATCGCTTCAGGAACTAATACAAAAATTAGAAGTTGTTGTTGAAAAAAATGAAATAAACACTGAAAATAAAGTTATTTAATTACTTTACTTATCAAAAATAGTGTATAAAAATATAAAAAATAACCACCATAATATAATGATTGTAGTTATAAAGGTGGTTATTTTTTATGGAATTTAAAACAAGTAAAAACAAAAAATATATTAGAATCGTAGAGAATATTAATAAAGAAATAATTAAAAAATTAGATATATTAATATCAATTTTAGAAAGAAAATATAATAATATAGAAAAACATAAAAATAAAAAACTAATAGAATCAATATAAGTAAAATATATAGGTTTAAAATAGATAAAATAATCCTTTGATTTTTTATTATGCTATGATATAATGTTTGAAGAAAAATACTGGAGGAAAATAATATGAATTTAGCAAATAAACTAACAATTTTTAGAATAATATTAGTACCTGTAATGGTAATGGTTACATTAGTAGAAAAATTTTATGATACATCCTTTTTTGGAATTTCTTTAATGTGGATAATAATAGAAGTGATTTTTATAATTGCATCATTAACAGATAAATTAGATGGATATATTGCTCGCTCAAGAAATCAAATAACAACATTTGGTAAATTTTTAGACCCAATAGCAGATAAAATATTAGTATTAGCAGCAATGATGTTATTAGTACAATATCAAAAATTACCAGCTTGGATTCCTATAATAGTTCTATTTAGAGAGTTTATTGTATCTGGATATAGATTAGTTGCAGTAGGAAAAAATGGAGATGTAATTGCAGCATCAATATGGGGTAAAATTAAAACAGTTACTCAAATGATAGCAGTATCTATAGCTATAATTGATATACATACATATGGAAAATTTATTTTTGAAAAATTAGATGGTTTTTCATTATTATTAAATATAGTAGGAACTCTAATAATGACGGTATCTGTTATAGCAACAATATTTTCTGGTTGGGAATACATAAAAAATGGGAAAAAATTATTTTTTGATGATGGAGGCAAAAATGATTAATAAGAACACAAAAGAAAGAATTGATGAGTTGAGGAAATTAACTCAATATCATGCAAATAAATATTATGATCAAGATTCACCGGAAATATCAGATTTTGAATATGATATGTTAATGTTAGAATTAAGAAGATTAGAAAAAGAAAATCCAGAATTAATTGATTCAAATTCTCTTACACAAAAAATAGGTGGTAATGTTAAAGAAGGGTTTAAACAAGTAGAACATGAAGTTCCTCTTCAGAGCTTATTAGACGTATTTGATTTTGAAGAATTGAATCAATTTGATGAAAGAGTAAAAAAACAAATAACAAATAATGGTTTAATCAATTATGTTGTAGAAACAAAAATAGATGGTCTTTCTGTGTCATTAGAATACAAAAATGGTGAGTTTATAAGAGGTGCAACTCGTGGTAATGGACTTGTTGGAGAAGATATAACAGAAAATTTAAAAACAATTAATAATATACCTCATAAACTAAAAGAAAATGTTAACATAATAGTTCGAGGAGAAGTATTTATTGGTGAATCAGATTTTGAAAAATTAAATGAAAAAAGAGAAATATTAGGAGAACCGTTATTTGCAAATCCAAGAAATGCAGCTGCTGGTTCATTAAGACAATTAGATTCTAAAGTAACTGCTCAAAGGCCATTAGATATATATATATTTAATGTCCAAAAATTAGAAAATAATAAATTTAAATCTCATTACGAACAACTAATGTATCTAGAAAAACTTGGATTTAATGTTAATCCAATAAAAATTCTTTGCAGTAATATAGATGATGCAATAACTGCAATTAATAAAATAGGTGATGAAAGAGGAAAACTATCATTTGGAATAGATGGTGCAGTTATAAAAATAGATGATCTAGAAATAAGAGAAGAATTAGGAACTACATTTAAAACTCCTAGATGGGCTATAGCATACAAATACCCGCCTGAACAAAAAGAAACAATTTTAAATGATATTATTTGTCAAGTAGGGAGAACAGGTGCTATAACTCCTATGGCAATATTAGAACCAGTAAGATTAGCAGGTTCTGTTATATCTAAAACAACTCTTCATAATTCTGATTTTGTAAAAGAAAAAGAACTAAAAATAGGAGATCATGTTATTATTCAAAAAGCTGGAGATGTTATCCCAGAATTAGTATCAGTTGTTAAGGAAAAAAGAACAGGCAATGAGAAAGAATTTAATATGCCAACTTCATGTCCAATTTGTGGAGCACCAGCTATAAGGGAATATGGGGAAGCAGTTACACGTTGCACAGGTATAGAATGTAGTGCAAAAGCTTTAAGAAGCATTGTTCATTTTGCATCTAAAACTGGAATGGATATAGATGGATTAGGATACAGTGTAATCGAACAATTAATAGATAATAATTTAATAAAAACAATTTCTGATATTTATTATTTAGATATAGAGCAAGTAGCATCTCTTAAAAAAAACGGTAAGAAATTTGCGCAAAATCTTATTTCTGCAATAGAAAAAAGTAAAAAAAATGATCTATACAAACTAATTACAGGACTTGGTATAAGACATGTTGGAGTTAAATTAGCAAAAACATTAGCAAAAGAATATAAGAATATAGAAAATTTAATCAATACCCCATATGAAGAATTAAGTCAGTGTAGAGATGTTGGTCAAATCACTGCAAAAAGTATATATGAATTTTTTAAACAAGAACAAACCATAGATCTTATTAACAAACTAAAAAATGCTGGTGTAAACCTAGAAAATTTATCACAAAATAGTGATAATAGATTTGAAGGAAATACATTTGTATTAACAGGAACCTTGGAAAAATACACTAGAGATGAGGCAACTAATATTATTGAAAAAATGGGTGGGAAGACTTCTGGGTCTGTTTCTAAAAACACAACTTATTTATTAGCAGGAGAAGATGCTGGAAGCAAGCTAACAAAGGCAAGAAGTTTAGGTGTAAGTGTAATAAGTGAATTAGATTTTGAAAATATGATAAAAGATTAAGATAAGGGGTTATAATGGACGGAAAATATACATTTATAGAATTTGAGAAAAACCTAGATGATGGATATCAATTATTTTTTACATATGTTAGAAATAGATATTTATTGTTTAAAATGTGTGACAACTGCTATTCTCAACAATTATTGTCAGATGACACAAAAAATCCACAGCCTAGAAGCGTAATAGTAACACATAAAAGAATTAAGGAAATGTTTCCTTTTATGGAAGATATTGAATACAAAGTAGGAATATAAGATTACTATAATATTTAATCAATTTGGTTAAATATATCATGAAAATTAATATTTTTATATTCTTGAAGGAGTTTCCATTAACTCTTTAATTAAGATAACATAAAAATAATGATTTTTATATTATATAGGTGATAAGAATTATATATTATAAGACAGGAGTAATAATTATGTATGAAATAGAAGAAATAAAGCAGAATTTTAATAATAAAGATTTTTTTATGAAAGCAGTTATTGAAGATGGTCTTATTTTGGAATGGGCAAGTGAAGAACTAAAAGATGATAAAGAATTGGTTTTAGAAGCTATAAAACAAAATGGTGGTTCTCTTGAATTTGCAAGCTCAAGATTAAAGGGAGATAAAGAAATTGTAAATATTGCCCTAGAACACTCAGGATGGGTAATTTGTTATGCAAGTGAAGAACTTAAAAATGATAAAGATATTATCTATAAAGCTGTATCAAAAGATGGGCAGGGATTATATTATGCTAGTGAAGAATTACGAGGTAATAAAGAAATAGTTTTAGAAGCAGTTAAAAATAAGGGAATAATAATAAAATATGCAAGCCATGATTTAAGAAGCGATAGAGACGTTGCAATACATGCTTTAAAACAAAATAAATTATCCAAGAGTTATATTAATCCACAACTTATAAATGATGAAGAAATAAAAAATCTTTTATAAACAAATTTTAAAAACAACGCAAAAAATATATTAAAAAATTTTAAAAAAATTGAAACATGCGATTTAGTTTTTAAAAATACAAGGACAAAGTGTAAATATTTCACAGGATTCAAAAAGTAATTCGGAACCAAAAGTAATATGTCAGATAAAGAAGAGGTAAAAACATTAAAAATGGAACCTAATACATTGTTAAGTAATAAGGTTCAATGTCAATAGTTGGGGTGGCAATTCAGAAATGAGTTGTCATCTC
>DAOOQE010000003.1:0-70223 GCA_035388585.1 Clostridia bacterium | reverse complement strand
AACTGGTATCCAGGACATATGGCAAAAACAAAAAGAGAAATTATTGAAGATTTAAGATTAATAGATGTAGTAATAGAATTACTGGATGCTAGAATACCTATTTCTAGTCAAAATCCAGATGTAAAAGAATATGCTAAAAATAAAAATAAAATAGTTGTTTTAAATAAAAGTGATTTAGCAGATGATAGACAAACATTAAACTGGGTAGAATACTTCAAAAAAAAAGGAATAGTAGCTGTTATAACAGATTCCAATTCTGGAAAAGGAATGAATGATGTTTTAAGAGCTATACATAAAATAGCTGAATCTGATAAAGAAAAATTTGTTAATAAAGGCAGGATAGGTAAGTCAACAAGAATAATGATTTTAGGAATTCCAAATGTAGGAAAGTCGTCTTTTATTAATAGAATAACTAAAAGAACAGCTACACAAGTAGCTAACAGACCAGGTGTTACAAGACAAAAACAATGGATTAGAATAGAAAATGGAATTGAATTAATGGATACCCCTGGAGTATTATGGCCAAAATTTGAAAGTGAAAAAGTTGGTTTGTTTTTAGCTTTTACTGGAACTATAAAAGACGATATTTTAGAAAGAACAGAGGTTGCGTTTGAGCTTGTTAAGTTTTTAGAGAAAAACTATATAAATAATTTAATAGAAAGATATAAGATTGAAGAAAAATTTAAAGATGAAATCAAAGATGCAAACTTAGACGAAAACGACAAAATCTTAGAAATTATAAATATAATTGCAAAAAAAAGAGGAGCTATACTTTCCGGAGAGAGAATTGATTATGAAAAAATATCAGGAATAATTTTGGAAGATTTTAGAAGTGGTAAAATGGGAAAAATTACAATAGAAAAACCATATGAAAAATAAAGAAAAATGCTTAATGTAATTATAAATATTTAACTTGAATCAAAAAAACTAAATTGAAAAATAATTTAAAAATAAGAAAAAAATATAATAGAAATAAAATATAAGAAAAATATATAATAGAAAAAAATATAAAAAACAAAATATAATTATAATAAAATATAATTAAATCAAAATAAAATAGGAATAAAATATAATAGGAATAAAATATAAGAAAAACAAAGTATAAAAAAATGTTGTTATATTTTGATATTTATGGGAGTTATAATGGTAGAATTAATAAACAGAGAAAAATCAGAAATGAATATAAATATGCTTTCTCCTCTAACTTGGGCTTATGTAGGAGATGCTGTGTATGAGCTTTATATAAGAACAAAATTGGTAAATAATACAAATTTAAAACCACATAAATTACATATAGAATCAATAAAATTTGTAAAAGCAAAATCTCAAGCAAATACTTTAAAAAGAATAGAAGATTTTTTAACGGATGAGGAAAAAGATATTGTGAGAAGAGGAAGAAACGCAGAAAATCATCATATTCCAAAAAATGCTGAACCAGCAGATTATATGTATTCAACAGCGTTTGAAGCTTTAATTGGTTATTTGTATTTAACAAAAAAAGATGAAAGATTGAAAGAAATTTTTGGAAGAATAGATTTATAATAAATAAATGATATATAAATTAAATTTGTTGATTGTATAAGTGAATACAAATAAAATAAAATATATTTGTCAATAAATAATCTAAATGTCATTATGTAAGGCAAAAATAAGTTGTATAATTTATAGAAATATAAAAGAAATTTCTAAAAAATCACGGCATAGGATTGACTTATTAACGCAAGATATGTTATAAATATATTTAGCGTTTTATATAAGGCCCGTTGGTCAAGCGGTTAAGACGTGGCCCTCTCAAGGCCAAATCATGGGTTCGATTCCCGTACGGGTCACCAAACAGCAAAAAGAGTAGCATAAATAAAGTAGCTACTCTTTTTTTGAAAGAGAGGAGATTTATAATATGAAAATTGCTTTTTTTGATACAAAAGACTATGACAAGGAATTATTTGACAAGTTTAATGAAAACTATAATTATGAAATAACTTATTTTGAATCTAAGTTAAATAAAGAAACAGCACAATTTACAAAAGGTTTCGAGGTTGTTTGTATTTTTGTTAATGATACTGCAGATAAAGAGGTTTTAAAAATATTAGAAAAGAATGATGTTAAAATACTAGCATTACGATGTGCGGGTTTTAATAATGTTGATATATCTAATAAAGGAAAAATTAGAGTTGTTAGAGTTCCAGAATATTCACCGTACGCAGTTGCTGAACACACAATAGCCTTGTTATTAAATGTAAATAGAAAAATATATAAAGCATACCAACGCGTAAAAAAATACAATTTCTCTCTTGATGGTTTATTGGGTTTTGATCTTCATGGAAAAACTGTTGGTGTAATAGGCACGGGAAAAATAGGTAAAACATTTATTAAAATAATGAAAGGTTTTGGTGTAAATATTTTAGCATATGACATTTTTAAAGATGAAAACTCAAGCAGAGAATTAGATTTTAAATATGTTGAATTAGAAGAATTATTAGAAAAATCAGATATAATATCGCTGCACTGTCCATTAAGTAAGGATACTGAAAAAATTATAAATTCTGAAACAATAAGTAAAATGAAAAATGGAGTGATTTTATTAAATAGTAGTAGAGGAAAATTGATTGATACAGAAAGTCTTATTGAGGGGATGGTGTCTGGAAAAATTGGTGGTGCTGGTTTAGATGTATATGAAAATGAGGAGGAATTTTTTCTAAGAGATATGTCAAATTCGTATAAAAGAGATAAAAATCTTTCTTTATTAATATCAATGCCAAATGTTATAATTACTTCACACCAATCGTTTTTTACAATTGAAGCTTTAAATAAAATTGTTAAAGATACATTGCAAAATATAAAAGAGATTTCTGAAACTGGAAATTGTAAAAATGAACAAAAATAAATTGTATAGTTAATTATAAAAAATAATAATTTGCATAATTTTAAAATCATTTTTTATATAAAAATATACTAAAAACACTTTACATAAAAGTAAAATTATTTAAGCTTAGTACTTTACTTTAGTGACTTAATAAGATATAATACTAAGAGTTATAAAATAAGAAAGGGATATATATTATGAACGAAAACAATATTCAAGAACAAGAACAAGAATTAGATTTAAACCAATTAATGATTATTAGAAGAGAAAAATTAGAAAAATTGCGAGAGTCTGGAAATGACCCATATGAAGTTACAAAATTCAATAGAACTCATACTAGTAAACAAATTATAGATGATTATGAAAAATTAGAAGGAAAAGATGTAACTGTAGCTGGAAGAATAATGGCTAAAAGAATAATGGGAAAAGCTTCATTTTGCCATATTCAAGATAGTGAAGGAAGATTACAAAGTTATATTAGTATAAATGATCTAGGAGAAGAATCTTATAAAAATTTTAAGGAAGATGATATGGGAGATATTATTGGAATTACAGGCTTTGTATTTAAAACAAAGACTGGAGAAATTTCAATACATGCAAAAGAAGTTAAACTTCTTTCAAAATCACTAAGACCATTACCAGAAAAATATCATGGTTTAAAAGATACAGATTTAAGATATAGACAAAGATATGTGGATTTAATCTCTAATCCTGAGGTGAAATTGGCATTTGAAATTAGAAGTAAAATAATAAAAGAAATTAGAAGCTTTTTGGATAATAAAGGATACATGGAAGTAGAAACTCCAATTTTAAATACAATAGCTGGAGGTGCAACAGCAAAACCTTTTGTTACACATCATAATGCACTTGATTTAGATATGTATTTAAGAGTTGCGCCAGAATTGTATTTAAAAAGATTAATAGTAGGTGGATTTGATAAAGTTTATGAAATAGGAAGATTGTTTAGAAATGAAGGTATGGATTTAAAACATAATCCTGAATTTACGAGCATGGAATTATATTCAGCATATGAGGATTATAATGATATGATGAGTATAACTGAAGAAATGATATCTACAATAGCAAAAAAAATACTTGGAACAAGTAAAATAAATTATCAAGGAACAGAAATTAATTTAGAACCAAATTGGAAGAAAATATCTATGATTGATTCCATAAAAGAGGTAACAGGAATTGATTTTAATGATATAATTACTGATGAGCAAGCTATAGAAATAGCAAATAAAAATCATATTACAGTTGAAGATTTTAAGAAAAATAGAGGACATATTATAAATGCTTTTTTTGAAGAATTTGTAGAAGAAACTTTAATTCAACCAACATTTATATGTGATTATCCAGTAGAAGTATCACCACTTGCAAAAAGAAAAACTTCTGATAAAAAATTAACAGAAAGATTCGAATTGTTTATTGGTGGTAGAGAATATGGAAATGCTTTTTCAGAATTAAATGATCCTATTGATCAATATGAAAGATTTAAAAAACAAGTTGAAGCTAGAGAAGCAGGAGATGAAGAGGCAAATATGATGGATGAAGATTTCGTTACTGCTTTAGAGATAGGTCTTCCACCAACTGGGGGATTAGGAATAGGAATTGATAGATTAATAATGTTACTTACAGATTCAGCTTCAATAAGAGATGTACTATTATTTCCAACAATGAAACCATTGTTATAAAATAATATAATTAATTTAAAAAAATATTGCAATGAATACATTGTTATAAATACATAATATTATTAATAAAAATTAATGTTGAAAGGAAAAACTATGTTTAGAATAGATAAAAGAGTTTGGTATATTATATTAGGAATAGTAGTTTTTAGAATAATTCTTAATAGTTTGTCAGATACAAATACTGCCATTACTACATTATTGATGATTCCTGCGGTATTAATAGCAATTACATTTCATGAGTTTGCACATGCATATACAGCAAACAAACTAGGAGATAATACAGCAAAAGAACAAGGGAGATTGAATTTAAATCCGTTAAATCATGTTGATTTAGTGGGTTTGATTATGTTGTTAACAATAGGTATAGGATGGGGAAAACCAGTACAAGTAGATTATAGAAACCTAAATGGAAAAACTTCTGTAACAAAGGCTGAGGCACTAATTTCAATTGCTGGGCCAGTAATGAATTTTATAGTTGCAATTATATTTGCTTTAATATATGGTGTAATAGTAAAATTTAATTTACTTTCTAATTTTGATATTAAAACATATTATTATATAGTACTTGCAATAGGATATATAATAATGCTGAATATAGGTTTAGGTGTATTTAATTTAATTCCATTGCCACCATTAGATGGTTCAAAAGTTTTAAAATATTTCTTACCACAAAAATCAAGAATATGGTTTGAGGAAAAAGAAAGTATTTTTTATATTGTATTTATAATTATTTGGATTACAGGAATAGCTGGGATTGTTGTAACACCTTTAATTAGTATAATTGGAGAAAAAATAATGCAATTAGTTGGAATTGTTTTTGGCTTTTAAGCTATGTATAATTATTTTTTTAATAAGATATGGAGATTAAAATGAAACAAAAAGAAGATATAATAATATTAGGAATTGAATCTAGTTGTGATGAAACATCTTGTTCTATTGTTAAAAATGGTAGAGAAATTTTATCTAATGTAATAAATTCTCAAATAGATATACATCAAAAATTTGGAGGAGTTGTACCTGAAATAGCTTCGAGAAATCATGTTGAAGTTATTTCAGATGTTACTAAGAAAGCATTGGAAGAAGCAGGAGTATCATTTGATGATATAGATGGTATAGCCTGTACATATGGACCTGGACTTGTAGGTGCTTTATTAGTAGGAGTATCTTATGCCAAGGGCTTAAGTTATGCATTAAAAAAACCTTTAGTAGCAACAAATCATATTCAAGGACATATTGCATCAAATTATTTAACTTTTAAAAAATTAGAACCGCCATTTTTGTGTTTAATAATTTCAGGAGGACATACTCATTTAGTACATGTAAAAGATTATCAAAACTTTCAAATATTAGGAAAAACCAGAGATGATGCAATAGGAGAAGCGTTTGACAAAGTTGCAAGAGTCATAGGTCTAGGTTATCCGGGTGGACCTAAAATAGATATACTGGCAAAAACTGGGAAACCATTAATAAAATTACCTAAAACACATTTTGATAATTTAGATTTTAGTTTTAGTGGTATAAAAACTGCAGTAATTAATTTGAATCATAAAGATCCCAATATAAATAAAGCAGATTTAGCAATTAGTTTTGAAAAAGCTGTTACGGATGTATTAATAGAAAATACAATTAATGCAGTAAAACAACTTAAAATAGATAAAATAGCTCTTGCTGGAGGTGTTTCAGCAAATAGTTATATAAGAGAAAGATTTACAGAGCTAGGGGAAAGAGAAAATCTACAAATTTATTATCCTGAATTAGTTTTATGTACAGATAATGCTGCAATGATTGCTTCAGCAGGATATTACAACTTTATAAATAAAAAATTTGCAAACTTAGATTTAAATGCAGTACCAAATTTGAAATTTGATGAATAAATATTTTGATATTGTAGATTTATTTCTAAAAAAAGTTTAGGAGGAAAGCTTATATGTCAATATTTATAATTGCAGATTTGCATCTTTCATTTAATGAAAATAAACCAATGAATATTTTTGGTGAGAAATGGAATAATCATTCAGAAAAAATTAAACAAAATTGGAAAAAAAATGTGAAAGAACATGATTTAGTAGTTATTCCAGGAGATTTTTCTTGGGCTATGCATTTAAAGGATACATATGAAGATTTTAAATTTTTAAATGATTTACCAGGGAAAAAGGTTTTGATAAAAGGAAATCATGATTATTGGTGGACAACACTAAAAAGCATGAAAAAGTTTTTAGATGAAAACAATTTTAAAAATATAGATTTTATACAAAATAATTCAATAATTTATGATAATATAATTATATGCGGTACTAGAGGTTGGACTTTTTTAGAATCTGAAAATAGTAATAAAATGATAAATAGAGAAAATGATAGATTAAAATTATCATTGGTTGATGGGATTACAAAACATGGTACAGATAAAAAAATAATAGTTTGTATGCATTATCCTCCATATTTATCAAATGAAAAAGTAGAAACAAATAAGACTTTGTTTATAAAAACTATGAAGGACTTTAATGTGAAAGATTGTTTTTATGGACATTTGCATGGAAATTCACATAAAGAATGTTTGGATGGAAATATTGAAGGTATTAATATGAAATTGATTAGTGCTGATTTTTTAGATTTTAATCCGTATAAAATATTATAATTAAGTATTGTTAGGCTTATATAATTACTGCTACAAAATTTAAAAATATGGTTTATATCTTTAGAAGTTTGTTAAGTAAAAAGTTAAATGAACTTTGTAATTTAAATTCAGGTTGTATGAGAGAATGCAACATTTAAAGCAATATTTAAGATAATATATCTAAAAGTTATTGTAAAACACATAAAAAGTATTGCAAAATGAACAAATTGTGATATAATAAGAAAGCTATTTTAGTTAGTGTAAAATAGTTATGTTAAATATAAGATTCAGCGAAATGAAAGGATGTATGTAAAATGAGTATTAAAATAGAAAACACAGAAAATAAGAATGAATTAAAATTAACTTTTACAGTAGGAGCAGAAAAATTTGATGAAGGAATGAAAAAAGTATATGCTAAAACTGCTAATTACTTTACAATACCTGGATTTAGAAAAGGGAAAGCACCTATGGCTAAAGTAGAAAAAATGTATGGAGCACAAATTTTTTATGAAGATACTTTTAATGAAATAGTTCCAGAAATTTTCGAAAAAGAATTAAAAGATAATAATATAGAATCAGTAAGTAAACCTGAAATTGATATAACACAAATAGAAAAAGGTAAGGACTTAATATTTACTGCTATTATTCAAACAAAACCAGAAATTAAATTAGGTAAATATAAGGGTATAGAACTTAAAAAAATAGTGTATAACGTTAGCAAATCTGACATAGAAAAAGAATTAGAAAATATGTCTGAAAAAAATTCAAGATTAGTAAGTGTAGAAGATGGAAGAGTTAAAGTTAAAGAAAATGATATAACTGTTATAGATTTTGAAGGATTTGTTGATGGAGTAGCATTTGATGGTGGAAAAGCTGAAAACCATGAATTGAAAATAGGTAGTAAAACATTTATACCTGGATTTGAAGAACAAGTAATTGGAATGAAAGTAAACGAAGAAAAAGAAATAAATGTTAAATTTCCAGAAGAATATTTTTCTAAAGATTTAGCTGGAAAAGATGCTATATTTAAAGTTAAAGTAAATGAAATTAAAAGAAAAGAATTACCTGTTCTAGATGATGAATTTGCAAAAGATGTAAGCGAATTTGAAACATTAGAAGAACTAAAAAATAGTATAAAAGAAAAACTAGAAGAAGAAAATAAAAATAAAGCTAAATATGAAATAGAGGAAGAAGCTATAAAAACTGTTTGCGATTTAGTTGATGTAGAAATACCTTCAGGAATGATTGAAACTGAAATTGACAATATATTAAAAGATATTGATGCGAAATTAGCATATCAAGGAATGAATCTTGAACAATATCTACAAATGATTGGTAAAAAAGAAGAGGAAATAAGACAAGAATATTTTGAACAAGCACAAAGATCAGTTAAAGTTAGAATGGTACTAGAAGCAATAGTAGAAGCTGAAAAATTAGAAGCTACTACTGAAGAAATTAATGAAAAAATTAATGAAATGGCAAAAACTTATGGTAAAGATAGTAAAGAATTATTAGAAAATGATAATTTAAAGAATTACATAAAAGATAGTATGAAATCAGAAAAAGCAATAACATTTATTGTTGATAATGCAAAAATAAAATAATAATGAAGTACAAAATGGACAAAATAATTTAATTTTGTCCATTTTTTAACAGGAGTGTAATTATTAATTTTAATTTTAGATTTGTTAATTTATATATCGTCAAGTAAAAACTTAAATGCAGTTTTGTAAGTTAATTGTAAGTTGATTATTTAAATATATAGATTGTTTTATACAAAAGGATTGAAAAAAAATAATGAATAGTATAAAATATTCGTAGTTTATTAAAATATTAAAAGTTATTAAAAATTTGTTAATAATATTAAGGAGGAAATTTATGTTAGAAAGAAATAGTTTAGTTCCATATGTAATAGAACAAACTTCAAAAGGAGAAAGATCTTATGATATTTTTTCAAGATTATTAAAAGACAGAATTATATTTTTAGGGGAAGATGTTAACCAAGTATCTGCTAATTTAGTAATTGCACAATTATTATTTTTAGAATCTGAAGATCCTGATAAAGAAATATTTTTATATATTAATAGTCCAGGAGGATCAATTACAGCTGGTATGGGTATAGTAGATACAATGAATTATATAAAATGTCCAGTATCAACTATATGTATAGGAATGGCAGCAAGTATGGGTGCAGTATTATTAGCTTCAGGAGAAAAAGGTAAAAGATATGCTACTCCAAACGCAGAAATTTTAATTCACCAACCTTTAATAGCAGGTGGGGGTCTTTCAGGGCAAGCTACAGAAATAAAAATTCATGCCGATCATTTAGTAAAGACAAGAGAGAAATTAAATAAATTATTAAGTGATAGAACTGGTCAATCAATGGATGTAATTAATAAAGATACTGAAAGAGATAATTATATGACTGCTGAAGAAGCTCTAAAATATGGATTAATAGATGGAATTATGGAAAAAAGAATTTAATTTTATTTATTAAATGTAATTATTGAAAAAGAATAAAATTTTATTTCTTAAATGTAATTGTTGAAAAAAGAATAAAATTTAACTGATTAAATAGAAAAACAATAACAAAATGATGTGTAAATAATATAATTAATATAGTATATAAAAATAAAAAAATTATAAATAATATAATTATTAATCATAAATAATATAAAAAAATAATAAAAAATATAAAAAAATATTAATTATAAATTAAAAAGGAGAATAATTTAAAATGGCGAAAAATTCACAAAGTAAAGGATTTAAATGTTCTTTTTGTGGTAAAACACAAGATGTTGTTGAAAGAATTATAGCTGGTCCTGGTGTTTATATATGTGATGAATGTATACGTGTATGTAATGGTATAATAGAAGAAGATTTGTATGAAGATATAGAGTTAGCATACGAAAAAGAAGCAAAATTAGAGCTACCTACTCCAGTACAAATCAAAGATGTATTAGATTCATATGTAATTGGTCAAGATGAAGCAAAAAAAACTTTAGCAGTAGCAGTGTATAATCATTATAAAAGGATAAATGCAGAGACAAAAAAAGATGATATAGAAATACAAAAAAGTAATGTATTATTGTTAGGACCTACAGGGTGTGGTAAAACATTGTTAGCCCAAACATTAGCTAGGATTTTAAAAGTTCCATTTGCAATTGCAGATGCAACAACATTAACTGAAGCTGGATATGTAGGAGAAGATGTAGAAAATATATTACTAAAACTAATTCAATCAGCAGATTATGATATTTCAAAAGCAGAAAAAGGAATTATATATATTGATGAAATTGATAAAATAACTAGAAAATCAGAAAATCCTTCAATAACAAGAGATGTGAGTGGAGAAGGGGTACAACAAGCTTTATTGAAAATTGTTGAAGGAACAGTTGCATCTGTGCCACCACAAGGTGGAAGAAAACATCCTCATCAAGAATTTTTGCAAATAAATACATCAAATATATTATTTATTTGTGGGGGTGCATTTGAAGGATTAGAAAAATTAGTTAAAGACAGAGTAGGTAAGAAATCGATTGGTTTTGGAGCACAAATAGAAAGTGCAAAAAGTGCTGATAAATATAAAATGTTTAAAGAATTATTACCACAGGATTTATTAAAGTTTGGATTGATTCCTGAGTTTGTTGGTAGATTGCCAATAATTGCAACTTTAGAAGAATTAGATAGAGAAGCATTAATTGATATAGTTACAAAACCTAAAAATGCATTGGTAAAACAGTATCAAAGACTTTTTGAATTAGATAATGTAGAGTTAGAATTTGAAACAGAAGCTTTAGAAATAATAGTTGATAAGGCTATACAAAGAAAAACTGGTGCAAGAGGCTTAAGATCAATTATAGAGGATATAATGAGAGATATAATGTTTGATATTCCTTCTAATCCTAAGATAGAAAAATGTATTATTACTAAGCAAACTGTTGAAAATAAAGAACCACCGAAAATTATTATAAACAACAATAAAAAAGAAGTAATTAATAATACTACAAGTAAACCAAAAAGAACTACAACAAATAAGAAAACAGAAACAGCCTAAAGATAAAATTTTCAGCTTATAAGCTTTTAAATTTAAAATGTCCAATATAGTTTATTTTAAAGATAAAAAATGCATATTAAAAAAATAATTTTTAAAATAAGTTAACACAATACTATATAGAACAAATGGTAATATACATTTAGTTTGATAATATGTTGCAATTTTAAAAAAACTATGTTAGAATTACAAAGTAAATAGCTAAGGAATGGAGAGAGTTATAATGGAAATAATAAAAAATATAGTATTAGTAATTTATATATTAATATGTTTTGCATTAATAGTAGTTGCAACAATACAAACTAAAGATGCTTCTGGAGCGTCTGAAACAATTACAGGATCATCTACTAATAATTTTTATGAAAAAAATAAAGGTAGAACAACTAAAGGAAAATTAAAAAAATTAACTGTTACATTAGCAATAGCTTTTATAATTGGTTCAATAGTTTTAGGAATTTTATATGTAATATAGGTAAAATATAAATTAATACTTGAGCAAATTACAATACTTTATTTATTCTAAAGTATTTGATTTGCTCTTTTTATTTATAATATGACAAATAATTATAAAAAATTAAATAATAATAAGTATAAAAAAATAGATAATAATTATTATAAGAAATTAGATAATAAAAATTATAAAATATTAATAATTATAAAATAGTAAATATTAATAATTATAAAATATAAAATAGTTATAAGTATAAAATATAAATGATAATAATTATAAAATACTAAATAGTTATAAGTATAAAATATATATAATAATAATTTTAAAATGCTAAATAATAATAAGTATATAATTTTATAAAAATAAAAAGGAGAAAAAATGAAAAATAATCATGAACTACAAGGAGTATTTAAAGCTAATTCGAAAGGTTTTGGATTTGTGAAAATTGATGGAGAAGATGAAGAAATATTTATATCTTCTATAAACACAAAAAAAGCTTTAAATGGAGATATTGTTAAAGTTAAAGTATATGAATATAAAAATAATGATAAAGAAAAAACAAAAAATACTGATAAAACTATAATTCAAGATAAAATAGAAAAGGAAAATCTTCATAGAGAAGGTAAAATAATTGAAATAGTTAAACATGAGAAAAACACTTTAGTAGGGACATTCCAAAAAAGTAAAAATTTTGGTTTTGTTGTGCCAGATGATAGAAAATTTGGAACAGATATCTTTATCTCAAAAAGTAAATTTAATGGAGCATCTGACAAAAGCAAAGTATTAGTAGGAATAACAAAATATGACCCAAAAGGTAAAAAGCCTGAAGGAGAAATTTTGGAGGTAATAGGAAAAGCTGATGAGTCTGGAGTAGATATGCTTTCTCTTGTAAAAGAATATAATCTTCCATATGAGTTTCCAGATACAGTAATTAGTGAAGCAAAAAAAGTAAGTAAAATAATTAACAATAATGAAACACGCAATAGACTTGATTTAAGAGATAAAGAGATTTTTACTATTGATGGGGAAGATGCTAAAGATTTAGATGATGCAATCTATATAGAAAAAACAGATTCGGGAAAATATATTTTAGGTGTTCATATAGCAGATGTAAGTGCGTATGTTAAGGAAGGGTCAGATTTAGATAATGAGGCAATAATAAGAGGAACAAGTGTATATATGATGGACAGAGTTATTCCAATGCTACCAAAAGAATTATCAAATGGAATATGTAGTTTAAATGCAAAAGAGGATAGATTATCACTTTCAGCTATAATGGAAATCGATTCACAAGGAAAAGTTATTTCATCTGATATAAGAAAAAGCATTATAAGAGTTACAGAAAGAATGAGTTATAATGATGTTTCTGTAATTCTAAAATCATTAAATAAAGAGGAATGTACAAATGATGAAATACAAATTGTTGAAAAATACAAAAAATATACTAAGCACTTTAAAACAATGGAAGAATTGGCAAAAATCTTAAAGGCAAAAAGGATGAAAGAGGGAAGCTTAGATTTAGATGTTCCAGAAAGTAAAATTATATTAGATAAAAATGGTATAGCTATTAATGTTAAAAAATATGAGGTTTCATTTGCAAATGAAATTATTGAGCAATTTATGCTACTTGCAAATGAGGTTGTAGCAGAAAAATTTTATTGGTTAGAAGCACCTTTTATATATAGAGTTCACGAAGAACCAGATATAGAAAAAATTAATGAGTTAAATAAATTTTTATATAATCTTGGATATAAGATTAAAGCAAGTAAAGAGAATATTCATCCAAAAGCCTTTTCAGAAGTTTTAGAACAAGTAAAAGGTAAACCAGAAGATAGAGTTGTTTCAAATTTAATTTTGAGAACACTAAAAGTGGCAAGATATGAAAATGAAAATAAAGGTCATTTTGGAATTGCGAGCAAATACTATTGTCATTTCACATCTCCAATAAGAAGATATCCTGATTTATTTATTCATAGAATAATATCAAAATACTTAGATGAAAATTATTTAATGGAAAGTAATGATGTTGAGAAATATACAAATCTAGCTATTAAATATTCAGAAAGTTCTTCAATTAGAGAAAAAATAGCTCAAAAGGTAGAAAGAGATAGTGTTGATATAAAAAAAGCAGAATTTATGCAATCAAAAATTGGACAAGAGTTTGATGGCATTATATCTAATATAACATCATTTGGAGCATTTGTAGAACTAGAAAATACAGTTGAAGGATTGATTAGATTTGAAAACTTAGGAAAAGAATATTTTGAATATAATGAAACAAGAAAAACTTTGATTGGAGAGAAAACAAAAAAGGTTTATAAAATAGGAGATAAAGTAAAAATTAAAGTTATTGAAGCAAATAAAGAATTAAGAAGGGTTTCATTTGAAATAGTTGATAAAGTGCAAAATATATGATATAATCCATACTTATAAGAAATTTATATAAAATTTTTCAATAATTTGAAAAAAATGGAGGAATAAAAAATGTTTGGTAATTTGAAATGTGAAGAAAAACAAAATACAATTTGCAAGAAAAAACAGTTTTTAGAAAAATTAGGAATAATTGTGTCTCCTACAAATGCAAATTTATCAAGTAACAATTCTATGGCAACAGAAATAATAAATCTTCTATACTCTCAATTTTTTGGTATAGGAAAAACTAAAAGAATAGTTGATAATTTACGGGATGAAATAAACTATTTGTTTAATAGACATAATATTAGTCTCCCCATTACAATTATTGGAATTTCTCATAATAAGACATTAAAAGAAATAAAAAGCAATATTGATTTGAATCCAAATAACGGGTTAGAGTTTATAGCAAACTCACCCAGCTCTGAAAATGAATTTGGAATTATTATAGGTGAAAACCCAGATATTATTGAAATAGGAATACATAGAGATAATAACTATTTTTATTTTAATACTACAGGTAATGAAAAGATAATGCAAATTTTTGATAGTTCAAATTATTGTATAGAAATATTTAATAAAAAAACTTATATCAGAGAATCCATAAAGGGAAAAAAAAGATTATCTATAACAATTACAGTTTTTTCATATGATTTTACATTTGAAGAGAATTTCGCAGAAATATCAACTGAATTAAAGAAATCTGAATTTGATTTTTTGAAAATTTATAGAATTTTAAAAAACTATGATTTTCAAAATTCTAAAATAAGCAAGAATATTATTTCAATTGAGTATAATGATTCAGATATTAATATCAAAAAAAAGGTTAAAATTTCCAAAGGAAAACTTTCAGAAGTAGAAATTGTAAATGATGATTATGATTTCTCTTTTAATGAGAAATCCGGATGGAAAATAGTTAATAAAAACTTGATAAGTGATTGCAATATTGAAATATCTTTTAAGTGTAATAAGTATATTGCACAAATAAGCGGTAATACTTGCAATATTACATGCAATATGAAATATGGTATTGCAGATATAATTAGAATTGCGGATTTTCAAGTGAACAAACATTTATCTGACTCAGATAAATCATGTTCAATTTATAATTTTAAAAATGATAAATATACTATTAATTATGAGACCAATAAAAAGTGGTTTTATGAGTTTTCAAATCTAAATTTACAAGAAGCAGCAAGATTTGAAAATTCCTATTATTTGGTAAAATACAATCAATTATGTTATAGTTATTTAATTAAAAAAGTTATTTCATTAGACAATCTTTGTTTATTTGAAATAAACGATTATAAGGACTTTATTGATTTAGCAGAAAAGATATTAGAAGAATTGATTTAATTTTAATAAACCTAAATTTTGTCTAAAAAATCTTTTAAATTTTCTTGTGTTAAGTAACTAATTTAATATTATATAAATTATTTTAATATTAAAAAAATATTTCTTAATTTATGTATTATAAAACAGCAAGACCTATTTGGCCTTGCTGTTTTTATTGACAAAAATTTTAAATTATAGTAAAATATGTATATAATTTAAGAGAGGTAAATAAAAATGAAGCAAAATAAAATAGTACCAAAAACATTACCAGGATTTATGGAGTTATTGCCAAATGAGCAAATATTGTTTAATGAAGTAAGAGAAAAAATACAAAAATCATATGAAAAATATGGTTTTTTACCATTAGACACTCCAATAATTGAGTCGGCAGAAGTACTTTTAGCTAAGGCTGGAGGAGAAACAGAAAAACAAATATATAGTTTTGAAAAAGGAGATAATAATCTTGCATTAAGGTTTGATTTAACAGTGCCACTTGCAAAATATGTAACTCAATATTATTCTCAATTATCTTTTCCTTTTAGAAGATACCAAATTGGAAAGGTTTATAGAGGTGAAAAAGCCCAAAGAGGTAGATTTCGTGAATTTTATCAATGCGATATAGATATTATAGGGGAAGGAGAACTAAGCTTAATAAATGATGCTGAAATTCCAAGTATAATATATTCAACAATAAAAGATCTTGGATTTGAAGATTTTACAATAAGTATTAATAATAGAAAAATATTAAGTGGTCTTTTTTCAAGTTTAGATTTATTAGAGCAAAGTGGAAATATACTTAAAATAATAGATAAAATAGAAAAGATTGGTAAAGAAAATGTTCTTGAGCAAATAAAGCTACTTGGTATCTCAGATATAAAGATTTGCAAAATATCTGAATTTTTGGACATAAAAGGTTCTCCAGATGAAATTATATCAGAATTAAATAATCTACAGATAAATGATGATATTTTTAAAACTGGTCTATATGAGTTAAAGTTTGTTTTAGATAATGTAAGATTTTTTGGTGTTCCAGAAAAAAATTTCAATATTGATTTAACAATAGCAAGAGGTTTAGATTATTATACTGGAACAGTGTATGAAACATTTTTAAATGAATATAAAAGTTTAGGAAGTGTATGTTCAGGTGGTAGATACGATAATCTAGCTGAATATTATTCTGATAAAAAATTACCTGGAGTTGGTATTGCAATAGGACTTACAAGATTATTTTTTCAATTAAATGATAAAAAAATAATTAATGCTGATGATAAATCAATTTCTAAGGTTATGGTAATATCTATGGTTGATGATTTTTCCAAAAGCATTAGAATAGCATCTGAATTGAGAAAAAATGGTATAAATACTTTACTTTATACAGATAATGTAAAAATAAAAAATCAGTTTAAATATGCTAATAGACTAAACATTCCTTATGTTATTGTTATTGGAGAAGATGAAATTGCTAATAATGTAGTTTCTTTAAAAAATATGAAAACAGGTGAACAAAAGACACTTAAATTAGAAGATACTGTAATGGAACTAAAGAAATAGAATAAATAAAAATGCTATATAAATATAAAAGCTTTATAAATAAAAATTTCTATATTCAAGCTATTTTTATCTAAGATGGTGGGATCACAAGTATTTTTATAAGTATTTAGATTTTTATTTTTGTTTTCTGTTTTGGAACATCCACATAGTAAAAAATAAGAGTCGATAAAATAAATATTAAAAAAATTCTTTTTAGCATAATTCCTCCTTTTTAGCATTATTATGATCTAATTAAATGATAATATTTATATTATCATTTATAAAAAACAAAAAAAGAAGATTGATTGACAATTCAGTTTAAAATAGTATATAATAGAGTTATCTGAAAAAGGGGAGTGAAGATATGCTAGCTAAAATTTGGAAAAAATTATTGCTATTTATCTTAATAGTTGCTTGTCTATTTAATGTAGTGAGCAAATTGGTTTATAAAACATCACTTAAAGCTGAATTACAATCTTCAGCTCAATATGTTTATGAAAAACAACAAAATGCCAAAAAGAATAAATAGTAATTAATACATAACTAATCAGAAAAAATAATAAATTAAAAAATACTCAAAAAGTATTGAAAAATAATAAAATATATGATATCATATAGAACAGTTATTTTATTTTATAAGGGAGAGGTGAATATAAATGAGAGAAGGAATACATCCAAATTATAACGAATCAACAATAGTATGTGCATGTGGTAAAGAATTTAAAACAAACTCAACTAAAGGTGATATGAAAGTTGATATATGTTCAAATTGCCATCCAGTATGGACAGGAAACTTAAAAAGAGAAACAACAGGTGGAAGATCAGAAAAATTCAAAAAGAAATTTGGTATTGCGTAAGCAATCTAATATAGAGAAAATAGCTTTTACAGCTATTTTTTTTATGTATAAATAAGTAAAAATATAGTTAAAGTAAAAAAGTATTTGCAATTTTGTAACAATAACTGCAATTGTAAAAGAACCTAAAATATATGTATAAATAAGCTAAAATACTTGAAAAAATAGCTATTTTAGTATAAAATATCTTAAATAAACTATTATTGATTATTGATTTTTGATTTTTGGAAGATAGTTTAGCATAAATAAATATAGAAGTTTAAAAAACACTAGAAAATATAGAAATATTAGTAATAATTAATAAAATATTATTAATTATCCATATTTGGAGGATTATGTAGTATAAATAAATATATAAGTTTAAATAAATTCTAGATTAATTATTATGGCGTACCAACACCAATTAATCTAGTTGCAGGAATATCAGTTTTAAAAGTAAGAAAAAACATGTATATAAGTTAAAATAAATTTATTAGATAAAATAGGAGGAAACTTTGGATAAATTAAATATAGAAAATCAAATGGAATATTTAGATAAAATTTATAAACTAAATAATAATAAAAAATTAAAATATTTTATATTAACAATGGGATGTCAATTAAATGAGAATGATTCAGAAAAACTTTGTGGTATGATAGAAAAGATGGGATACAGTAAAACAGATAATTTACAGGAATCTGATTTAGTAGTATTTAACACATGTTGTGTAAGAGAAAATGCAGAAGAAAAATTGTTTGGAAAAATAGGAGAGGTTAAACTAATAAAAGAAAAAAGAGGAACTATTATTGCAATTGGTGGTTGTATGATGCAAGAAAAACATATTGTAGACAAAATTAAGAAAAGCTATAAATTTATAGATATTATTTTTGGAACTCACACATTGCATCAATTTCCAAAAGATATGTATGAATCTGTTGTAGAAAATAAAAAAATAGAGGATATTTTAGATATAGATGGAGAAATAATTGAAGGACTTCCAATTGTTAGAAATGATAATATAAAAGCTTCTGTAACAATTATAAATGGATGTAATAATTTTTGTAGTTATTGTATAGTTCCATATGTGAGAGGAAGAGAAAGAAGTAGAGATCCTAAAGATATTATAAATGAAATAACAGATATTGCAAAAAACGGTTATAAGGAAATAACACTTTTAGGTCAAAATGTTAATTCATATAAAGGAAATGGAAATTTAGGAATATATACATTTGCTGATTTATTAAGACAAGTAAATAACATAAAAGGTATTGAAAGAATAAGATTTATTTCTCCTCATCCAAAGGATTTTACAATGGATGTGATAGAAGCAATAAGAGATTGTGAAAAAGTTTGTAAAATAATTCATTTACCTGTACAATCAGGTAGTACAAATATATTAAATAAAATGAATAGAAAATATACTAAGGAACAGTATCTAGAATTAGTAGATAAAATGAAAAAAAATATTCCAGGTGTTGTTTTTTCAACAGATATAATAGTTGGTTTCCCAGGTGAAACAGAAAAAGATTTTGAAGACACATTAGATGTTGTTAGCAAGGTTCATTTTGAGCAAGTTTATATGTTTATTTATTCTAGAAGAGTAGGAACTCCAGCTGATATTATGGATGAACAGATTTCAGAAGATGTTAAACATAAGAGATTTAATAAATTAAAATCTTTAGCAGAAAGTCATATAGAAGAAAATAATAAAAAATATTTAGGTACTATTCAAAAAATTCTAGTAGAAGGAAAGAGTAGGTATAATGAAAATATTTTAACAGGAAGAACTGAAACAAATAAGATTGTTAATTTTGAAGGAGAAAACTATTTGATAGGCAAAATAGTTAGTTCAAAAATTATTTCAGATCATATGTGGTACTTTAAAGGGGAGGTAGATGATAATGGCTGAGTTTTCGCCAATGATGCAGCATTATTTGGATACAAAAAAACAATATAATGATTGTATACTTTTTTATAGACTTGGAGACTTTTATGAAATGTTTTTTGAGGATGCTATAGTTACATCAAAAGAATTAGAAATAACATTAACAGGTAAAGATTGCGGTCAGGAAGAGCGTGCTCCAATGTGTGGCATCCCATATCATGCAGCAGAAACATATATATCTAAGTTAATATCAAAAGGCTTTAAAGTGGCGATATGTGAACAAGTTGAAGACCCAAAACATGCAAAAGGAATAATAAAAAGGGAAGTTATAAGAGTAGTTACTCCTGGAACTGTTATAGAATCCAATTTGTTAGAGGAAAAAAAGAATAATTATATAATGGCAATATACAAAACAGGTATTTATTTTGGAATAAGTGTTTGTGATATTTCAACAGGAATGTTTCTTGCAACTCAAATTAAAGATAGTAATAATTTTGCAAGGTTACTAGATGAAATTTCTAGATATTCACCAGCTGAAATATTGATTAATAAAATTATGGGTGAATGTAATGAAGAAGTAATAAAAATCAAAGAAAGATTTGAGAGCTATATTACAATTGTAGATGAAAATATGTTTATAGAGAATATAGAAAATCTAACTAAAAACTACGAATTATTAAATGATAAAGATGAAAAAATAGAAGAAATTGGAGAATTATCAATTTCTATACACTCTATAAATGGTCTTTTAAGGTATTTAAAAGAAACACAAAAAACAAAATTAGATCATATAAATAAGATTCAAATTTATAATATTTCAAAATATATGTCATTAGATATAAATGCAAGAAGAAATTTAGAAATTACAGAAAAGCTAAGAGATAAGTCAAAAAAAGGTACTTTACTTTGGGTTTTGGATAAAACTGTAACTTCAATGGGGGGAAGACACTTAAGAAGATGGTTAAATGATCCATTAATAGATACTATAGAGATAAATAATAGATTAGATTCTGTTGAAGAATTAAAAAATAATATAATTATTCGAGGAGAAATTATTAATAAATTAAAAAAAGTGTATGATATTGAAAGGCTAGCAGGAAAAATAGCTTATGGAAATGCTAATGGAAGAGATTTAATATCACTGAAAAATTCAATTAAGCAATTACCTGAAATAAAAATTATTTTAAAAGAAACAAAAACAGAAATATTAAATCAAATATATCAAAAAATAGATTTATTGGAAGATATTTATAATTTAATAGAAAAATCAATTATTGAAGAACCTCCAATAACAATTAAAGAAGGTGGAATAATAAAATTAGGGTATGACCCAGAAATTGACAAATTAAAAAATGCTAATACCGAAGGTAAAAATTGGATTATTAAACTGGAAGCTGAAGAAAGGGAAAAAACAGGAATTAAAAATCTAAAAGTTGGTTTTAACAAAGTATTTGGGTATTATATAGAAATAACAAAATCATATTTAAACCAGGTGCCAGAAAGATTTATGAGAAAACAAACATTAGCAAATTGTGAAAGATATATAACAGAAGATCTTAAAAATATTGAAAATGATATTTTAGGTGCTGAGGAAAAGGTTGTTATACTAGAATATGAAGCTTTTACAAAAATAAGAGAAGAAATAGAAAATAATATTATTAGAATTCAAAAAACTGCAGAAGTTTTATCTACTTTAGATGTTTTATGTTCTTATGCAACAGTGGCAGATGCTTTTGCTTATGTAAAACCTGTAGTGGATAATAATGGAATAATTGATATAAAAGATGGAAGACATCCGGTTATTGAAAAAATCTTGCCAACAGGAAGTTTTGTTGAAAATAATACATATATGGATAAACAGGAAAATAGATTATCAATAATCACTGGACCTAATATGGCTGGAAAGTCTACATATATGAGACAGGTGGCTTTAATTACTCTTATGGCACAAGTTGGAAGTTTTGTACCTGCAAATTATGCAAAAATAGGAATAGTAGATAAAATATTTACTAGAGTGGGTGCTTCAGATGATTTAAGTATGGGACAAAGTACATTTATGGTAGAAATGATGGAAGTGGCAAAAATATTAAAAGATGCAACTAATAATAGTTTAATTATATTAGATGAAATAGGTAGAGGAACATCAACATATGACGGATTATCAATAGCCTGGGCAGTTGCTGAATATATTGCAGATAAAGAAAAATGTGGAGCAAAAACCTTATTTGCCACCCATTATCATGAATTAACAGAACTTGAAGATAAACTTGAAGGAATTAAAAATTATTCTGTTGATGTTAAGGAAAAAGGGGAAGATATAATATTTTTGAGAAAAATAGTTCAAGGTGGTACTGATGATAGTTATGGTGTTCATGTTGCTAAATTGGCAGGAGTTCCGCACATTGTTACTGAAAATGCTAATAAAATTCTTAAATCGTTAGAAAGAAAAAATATATTGAAAAATAAGGTAAAGGTTACAGAAAACAAAAAAGTTGTTAATGGTCAATTTGATATGTTTAATTTTAAATTGGCAGAATTAGCTCATGAATTAGATAAAATAGATACAAATTCTTTAACTCCTATAGAGGCATTAAATACTCTAATTAGAATAAAAGAAAAAATTAAATAAAAAATAAGGTTACTGATCAAACACAGTAACCTTATTTTCATATTTTATAAACCTAATATATACCATTTTCCATCGATTTTATAAACTTTCATATCATCAGTATCAGTTTCACTGTCATCTTTACCTTTGATAGTAGATTTTACAGTTACTTTATATCCTTCAGATATTTTTACATCTTTGTCATAGTATTTAGAAACTTTTTCTTTAACTTTTTCTAAATCATCTTTCTTTATTTTTTCTGTATCTATAATTTTGTAAGATATTTTAATGTTTTTACCATATTCTTTTTCTAGTGATTTTAACATGTCATCCATATCATCTTGATCTATATATTTATCCATTCCCATAAATTCTGGATAAGCTTTTAGATAAGATTTTAAATCAGCTTTTTGCATACCTTTATACATATTTGATATTGGTGTTTTATATCCACCAAAAATATTAGATATTAAAACTATTAAAAGAACTATTACAGCTAATGCAGCAGCTCCAATTCCACCAAATAAAATAGCTTTATTCATTGGTTTTTTTGTTGTTGCAGAATCTTTAACTTTTTCGTTAGCTACACCTGCAGTAGCATTTTTTTCTTGTGTATCTTTTTCAACACAGTCTTTGCATTTTACAGCTGCGTCATCTATTTCAGCACCGCAACCTTCACAAAATTTACTCATAAAAAATCCTCCTTTGTTTTTGTTTGATAATTATATCATAATATAATAAAACTTTATTGTCAATAAATATGACAAAAATTATCGAAAATATGTTTAATTTTTTATTTTTTTTCGCATATAAAATATTTTTTATTATTTACATATTTACTAAATTTAGTAAAATAAAGTTATTTTATTTATATAATTTTAACAAAATTATTATATTTAAATATATTCATACTTGACTAAAAAAATATCTAGTTATAAAATAAGAATATTAAAGGAGGATAAAAAATGCAAATAATATATAAAGACAATATAATAGATGTAAAAAATGGAACTTTGATTAAAGAATTATTATCAGATGAAATAACTAAGCAAAAAGCTATTGCAGCTAGATTTAATAATGAAGTGAAAAGTCTAAATTACAAAATAGAGCAAAATGGTAAATTAGAATTAATAGATATATCAGATAAAGATGGTATGAGAATATACGTAAAAGGCTTATTATTTATAATATATAAAGCAGTTGAAGAATTATATCCGAATTCTAAAATATTGGTAAATTATCAATTATCTAATTCAGTTTTATGCGAAGTTAAAAATGTAGAAGTTACAAATGAAATGATTAAAAATATAAATATCAAAGTAAAAGAAATAATTGAAAAAGATTTGTCTATTAATAAAATTTCTATGGATAAGGAACAAGCAAAAAAATTTTTTGAAAGTAAAAATGAAACAAAAGGAAAATTGCAATTAGATTTAGAGTCAAAACAAGAGGTTATGCTATATTATTGTGAAGATTATTACAATTATTTTTTTGGGGTTTTACCAATTAATACAGGGTTTGCAAAATTATTTGAAATTTCAAAATATCATACAGGTTTTTTAGTTAGATACCCAAGTAGAAAAAAACCAGAAGTTTTAACAGATTTTCAGGAACAGAAAAGATTATTAAAAACATTAGATGAATATGAAAATGTTCATCAAATATTAGGAGTTCATACATTAGAAAAACTTAACTACATTATTAAACAGGAAAAAATAAAAGAGTATATATTATTAGATGAGGCTTTGCATGAGAAAAAATTTGCCAACATAGCAGATGAAATTATAAAAAGAAAACGAGTTAAAATGATACTGATTGCTGGACCATCATCTTCTGGAAAAACAACATTTGCAGAAAGATTAAGTCTTCAACTTAAATTAAATGGAATAAAGCCAGTTACAATTTCAGTAGATAATTATTTTGTTGAAAGAACTCAAAATCCAAAAGATGAATTTGGGAATTATGATTTTGAGACTATAGAGGCAATTGATACAGAATTATTTAATAATCACTTAATTAGCTTATTAAAAGGAGAAGAAATAGAAGTACCTCAATTTGACTTTGAAAAAGGAACAAAAATATATAATGGAAAAAAATTAAAAATAGATGAAGATGAAATTTTGGTAATTGAAGGCATACATTGCTTAAATGATAAATTAACGGAGTTAATACCTAAAGAACAAAAGTTTAAGATATATATTAGTGCTTTAACAGTTTTAAATTTAGATGAATATAACAGAATCTCAACAACAGATACAAGGCTTATAAGAAGAATAGTAAGAGATTATAATTTTAGAGGTTATTCAGCTCTTCATACATTAAAAATGTGGAATTCTGTTAACAGGGGAGAAGAAAAAAATATATTTCCTTATCAGGAAGAAGCAGATATCATGTTTAACTCATCATTGATATACGAATTAAATATTTTAAAAAGATATGCCATCCCATTATTAAAAGAAATTACTAATCTGGAATATGAATTTTCAGAAGCGAAAAGATTATATAGATTATTAGAATATTTTGAGGATATTAATCCAGAATACGTACCAAATAACTCATTGTTAAGAGAATTTATAGGTGGTAGTGTATTTCATGAAGCAGAAGAGGAGAAAATTAAAAATGCAAAAAAGTAATTTTACAGAAATAGATGAAAGTTTTATTTGTGAAAATTGTGGTAAGAAAGTTGATAAATTAGGGTATTCTTGTAGAAATCATTGTCCTTTTTGCTTACATTCAAAACATGTGGATAAAAATCCAGGTGATAGAGAAGAAACATGTCATGGAACATTATTTCCTATAGGACTAGAAATAGATAATAAAAAAGGATATGTGATAATTTTTAAGTGCAAAAAATGTGGTATGATAAGAAAGAATAAGGCAGCTCGTGATGATGATATGGGATTAATTATTAAACTTAGTGCAAATCATTAATTTATAAATATTATATCAAACAATTTTATTAATATACTGTAACTCGATTATAAAGATATTTTAGAATAAATAAAATAAAAGAAAACAATATAATAATAAGAAAAATATTAAAATAAAAATATTAAAATAAAAATAATATAATAAAATAATAAAATAAACACGATATTTAAAATATAAAATAAAATAAACACGATAATTAAAATATAAAATAAATAAAAATTACAAATGAAAGGAAATGTTAAAAATGAATAAAAAAATAAAAATAAGTATAATTATTATTGCAATTATTATATTAGCAATATCAGTTGTTATAGGTTTGAGCTTAAAATCAAATATAATAATATTAGGAAATACTAAAAAAGTTGAATTATATGAAGAACCAGTTAAAAATATGATTGAAGGTATTCAAAATCTTGACGAGAATAAATATAACAGTGCTTTCCCAGAATTTATAAAATATAAAATTACAAAAGAACAAATTAATGAAATTATGAATAATTATATACAAATGTGTGGGGAAGACATAAAGATTTCTTATGAAATTGTTGCAAAAGAAGATATTTCGGAAAATAACTTAAAAGTAATACAAGATAATATTAAAATTTATTATGATCATACTTGTAGTGTTACAAAAGGTTATAGATTAGAAGTAAAAAGAATTATTAAAGGAAAAGATAGTGAACAAGAAATTATTAACCCTATGAAAATATATGAAATCGAAGGGAAATGGTATTCAATAGCTTTCTAATTATTTATAATATTGTATTAAATGAATTATAATTATTGATAATTATAAAATATAAATTAAAAATAAGGACTCAATTAATTATCAAATTATTCGAGTCCTTATTTTTTTTATTTAATATTTTTCAGGATTTTATTGAACTTGTCTATTAATACTTCCATTTGTATAAATATCTCCTTCAAGTCGTTCACCTTTTTTAATTGTATTTATAATATTTTGCATATTCTCAATCGTTTCATCTATAAAATCAATTCTTTTATTGTATTTAATATCACTATTAAAATCAACAGAAATGCTAGTTATTTTACTATTATAAATAGTTGTAACAGAAGAATTATTATCAGGTAAAATTTGAAAATCAAATCCAAGTCTATCACGCAAATAATATGAATTAGTAGAACAACTATTTGAGCAATTAGAATAGCATTTATTTGATTTACCAATTAGACAATAATTAATTGTCATTACAGGAGTTTTTCCATATACTATTATTTCTGTATCGGAAAATTTGTTGTTTGTAAGTAATTGAAGTGCTGATTCTTTATCTGTTTCAGGAGATAAAGTAACTGTTTTTAAACCTAAAGTTGATAATTCTTTAATTGTATTATTATTAAATATATTTAAACTATAGTTTCCAATAATTTCATAACTACTGTATTTTTCTAATATATTAAAGTGAGATATATTAGATAAGACAAATCCTTTAATCTTAAATGTTTGTAATATTTTTTCTAAATTTAAATTAGAAATCTTAAGTATTAAAGGTAAATATATATAAGTATCAAATTTATTTGAAATTTTATTAATAGTTTCTGAATATTTAGATGATAAGAAAAAATTCAAAGGTAAATATACTTTTTGTATATTTTCTAGTTTATTGTATTCAAAATTTATATCTAATTTGTTTAATAATATAGTTATTGATTCATTATTTGAATAATTCTCTGTAGCTTCATTTATAATGATATTATTTTTTTTAATATCATTATTTAATTTCTTAGTAGTTAAAACATTTTCACAATTATTATGGATTACTAGTTCTTGCATATTTTCTAGGCTTAAACGTCTTAATTCATTAATACAACTTATATTTGGTATATATAGGTTATCATCTAAATCGATATTGATATTTTTAAACTCGTAAGGTGTATTTCCGGTTTTTGAAATCTGAGAAATAATTCTTTCTTTTGTAATAGGAGACTTAATAGCTAATACAGGAATTGTGTCAGATTTTAAATTTATTTTAATATCTTTATAAAAACCAGTATTATCAGATGGAAAAATAGTAATTTCTATTGGTGTTTCCTTTTTTATTGTTATATTACAATTTAAATATATTTTTTTAAATTCAGAATCAGAAAAAGTTTGTTTAGCAGAATTAGAAAGTTCTTTATCAGATAATTTAAAAATTTTATCATTAATTCCAATATTACCTTTCATTCTACCAATTTTTACAATATCACCCAAATAACCAGCTTGTTCATTTTTTCCATTGATCATTAATTCGGAAATTGTATATGTTCCAGATTCTTTTTCTAAACTAATAGTATCACCAATTTTAATTTTTTCTTGTAATCTAAGTGTTATATAACCTTTGTTAGGGTTAAAATCATGTACAGAACCTAAAAATAATCCCATATTGTTAGGTTTTTTAGGATAAACTAAATCTTGGTTTGGTTTTGTATCTAAGTGCCCAGATGAAAAACCACCTCTGTTAAAAACTTGTAACAAATCTTTTTTATCAGATTCTTCAATAAAAAATGAAGAGTTCGATTTTGCTAGATCTATATATTTTCTATATATTTTAGTAACAGTTGCAACATATTCTGCTTGTTTCATTCTACCTTCAATTTTAAAACATTTAACTCCAGCTTTTATCAATTGTGGAATAAATTCTAAGCCGCATAAATCTTTTGTGCTTAAAAGATATCCTTCATCTACTATTTTGGAATCAGATGTTAATTTATATGGTAATCTACATGGTTGAGCACATCTTCCTCTGTTTCCAGAACGTCCGCCTATCATGCTTGAAAGTAGGCATTGTCCAGAATAAGAGATACATAAAGCACCATGAATAAATACTTCTATTTCGATGTTTGTATTTTTACAAATATGTTTAATTTCTTCTAAACTACATTCTCTTGATAAAACAACTCTTTTAAATCCAAGTTTTTCAGCTTGAATAGCACCTTCTAGATTGTGTATAGTCATTTGAGTGCTTGAATGGATAGGTAGGTTAGGAAATAGTTCTATAAGTTTTTTTGCAAGGCCTAAATCTTGTACAATTATTGCATCAATTCCATTTTCATAAGCATTTTTCGCCAAATTTATAGCTTCCTCAAATTCCTCATTTTTAATTAATGTGTTTAAAGTTAAATTAGTTTTAACATTTCTAATTTTTGAATAATGAATAACTGTTTTTAATTCATCTAAAGAAAAGTTAGTTGCAGAAGCTCTGGCACTAAAAAAGTCAGCTCCAAAATAAACACTGTCAGCACCATTTTGTATAGCTGCTTTTAGGCATTCGAAATTACCAACAGGAGAAAGTAATTCCACATTATTATTTATTGTTTTCATTATATTATTTAATCCTTTTTAAATTAATTTTGTAAATTCTTTTACAATATGTTTATTATATCAAAAAAATAGAAATAAGTCTATAAATCATTGATTTTTAAGTTTGTGTAATATATAATTAATTTAGTTTGGATAAAAAAATTATAAAATATTTATTTTTTTTCAGGAGGAAGATATGGAAAAACAAAAGAACAAAATAATACATATAGGTATTATTATATTAGGTAGTATTTTTATAATGATTGGTTTGTTTCATAACAATATGTGGTTTGATGAAACATACTCGGTTGCTCTAGTTAAGCATAGTTTTTATGATATATGGATGATTGGTGGAAATGATGTACATCCAACATTGTATTATTTTATGTTGAAATTAATTAATATAATAACTGGTGGAAATATAATAGGTTATAGGTTATTTTCAGCTTTGGGAATAGCTATTCTTGGATTATTAGGTTTTACTCATATAAAGAAGGACTTTGGTGAAAAAACTGGAATCCTATTCTCGTTTTTCTCGTTTTTTTTACCAGTAATACCAATGTATGCATCAGAAATAAGGATGTATTCGTGGGCAGCAGTTTTTGTAACGTTAACAGCAATATATTCATACAGATTAACAAAAATAAATAAAGCAAAAAACTGGATATTATTTGGAATTTTCAGTTTATGTTCATTATATACACATTACTATAGTTTAATGGCAGCTGGATTAATTAATTTATTATTATTTGTATATTTTATTAAAAGAAAAGAAATAAGAAATAAATATATAAAACCTTTTTTTATAACGGGAATTATTCAATTTATTGCGTATATGCCATGGTTATATTTTATGTTTTTGCAAGTTAAAAATGTATCAAAAGGTTTTTGGATTTCGCTTTCGTTTCCAGGAACTATATTTGAAATATTGCAATTTCAATGTTTGGGGAATTTTGATGAGAGAATAGCATGTTTATTGGCTTTTTCTTTATTCACTCTTGCATTCTCAACAATGTATAAAATTAGTAAAGAAATAACAGATAAACAAAACCAATTTAATCCCGGTAAACAGGCCATAGTAGTATATTTTTTAGTAATATTAGCTGCAGGTTTATTATCAATAAAATCTCCAATTTTATATCCTAGATACTTATTTACAGTAAGTGGTTTATTAATATTCTTTTGGTCATATTTTTTAGCAAGAACTGATGCTAAAAAAACATTATATAGCATTTGTATTCTAATGATTGCATCTACAATTTATGGTAATATTAGGTTTTCATTAATAAACTATAATGAAACAAATATGAAACAAATAGAGTATATAAGTGAAAACATAAAAAAAGAAGATGTTATTATATTTAGAAATCAAGATTTAGGAGCAGGTAGTGTTATAGAAACAAATTTTGACGGATATAAAACACTTTTCTATGATGCAGAAAATTGGAATGTAGAAAAAGCATATGAGGCATATGGTCCTGATATGAAGACGATTCATAATTTAGATGAGATAGAGGAAATTAAAGGTAGAATTTGGGTCATAGATTCTGAAAATTATGATTTATATAATGAGATTTCTAAAAAGTATGAAGTTAATTTAATAGAAAAAAGACAATTTAAAACAAAATATAAAGGTTACAATTACAATTTTGCATTAATTACAAAATAATATAAACTAAAATTGTAATGTTACTATAATTACAAAATAATATAAACTACAATTTCAATGTTAATATAATTCCAAAATAATAAAAATTACAATTGCAATGTTAATATAATTACAAAATTATAAAAATTACAATTACAATGTTATTATATTACAATTACAATTTTGTTTTAATAAATAATAAGAAATGATATAAATATTTAATTGTTTAAATTATTATAGAAGGGGGGGATATAATTGTATAAAATATACAATACAGATTTACAAACAAATAGGATTAAAGAAATTAATGAATTTGAAAAAGGAAGTTGGATTAATATTGTTTCACCAACTGATAAAGAAATAAGTTTAATATGCGAAAAACTTGGAATTGAAGAAGAATATTTAAAGTATCCTTTAGATTTGGAGGAAAAAGCGAGAATTGATTCTGATGATGAAGGTAATTTATTATTTATAGTTGACGTTCCGATTATAGAAAAAGAAAATGACTCTGAAACTGATGTATATTCTACAATGCCATTAGGTATGATGGTTGTACAAGATAAATATTTTATAACAATATCTTCAAAACAAAATGAGATAATTAAATTTATGGAAAAATCAGTTCAAAAAGGTTTAGAAACCTATAAAAAAAGCAAATTTATTTTTGAAATACTATATGCAAATGCATCTGTTTTTTTAAAGTACTTAAAACTAATAAGTAAGGAAACTGAAATTGCAGAAAGCGTTTTGAAAAATTCTATGAAAAATAAAGAACTTCTACAACTATTAAGTTTAGAAAAAAGTTTGGTTTATTTTACTACATCATTAAAAGCAAATGAAATAGTAATGGAGAAGACACTAAGAGGAAAAATTATTAAATTATATGAAGAAGATGAAGAACTATTAGAGGATGCTATTATAGAAAATAAGCAAGCAATAGAAATGAGTAGAATATATAGTGATATCTTAAATGGTACTATGGACGCATATGCATCTATTATATCTAATAATTTAAATGGTGTAATGAAATTTCTGACTTCAATTACTATCATATTGGCAATACCAACATTAATAGCAAGTATGTGGGGAATGAATGTACCTGTACCATTACAAGGTTCAGAGTATGGTTTTCATATTTTATTAGTAATTTCATCAATAGTAACACTTATAACAATGATGTGGCTTAAGAAAAAAGGATTTATGAATTAAAAATTAAGTATTAACCAAGCAAAATAATAATATCATAATTTAAATTATATAAAAAAAGCTCCTAATCTAGGGGCTTTTAATGAAAATAATTAGTTATAATAATAGGGAAGGAGAGTATGATTTTTATCATACGGTTATAATAGTGTTTAAAAAAATATACATAGAAATAACTAATATCTGTAATATGAAATGCAATTTTTGTCCTGATACAAATAGAAAAAAACAATATATGGATATAATACAATTTGAAAAAATAGTAAAGAAGATTTGTAATTATACTAACTTAATTTGTTTGCATGTAAAAGGAGAGCCATTATTACATGATAAACTTGAAGATATACTTACAATAATAGATAAATATAATTTAAAAACTAATATAACTACGAATGGAACTTTATTAGAAAAGAATTTAGAAATATTAAAAAAATCAAATTCGATTAGACAGATTAATATTTCTATACATAGTTTTACTGAAAATCAAATAAATAATACCTTAAATTATATTGATAAAAAATCATATTTTACAGGAATATTTAATAGTGTTGATAAATTAGAAGATAAAATAATTTCATATAGGTTATGGAATAATAAAAATATTGCAAAAAATGATAAAAACAATGAAGTAATTCAACAAATAGAAGAATATTACAAAATGGATGATTTGAAAAACAAGTTGAGAAAAAATGAATTTATAAAAATCAAGGAAAATTTATTTATTAATCAGGATTTACAATTTGAATGGCCAGATATTAATAAAAATATTGTTATAAAAAATGGAAGATGTTTAGCTTTAAAAGATCAGATTGCAATACTTGTTGATGGTACAGTTGTTCCATGCTGTTTAGACAATAATGGCAATATTCCTATTGGAAATATATATACTCAGGATCTAGAAGATATACTTAATAGTTTAAAAAGTACTCAAATAAAAAAAGGTTTTGAAAATGGAGTAATTGTAGATGATTTATGTAAAACATGCGGTTTCCTTAAGAATCTAGAAAACAAAAGAAAAAATAATTAATGAAAATTGAAGAAATAAAAAATAATTTCCTGTTAAATGACTGGATTATAAAAAAATAAAGAAAAAAAAATGCACTACAGATTAAATAATAAGAAAAATATTAGTAAAAAATAGTAACTAAATAAAATATCAATAATATAATATATTAAAAATATTGGAGGTATTTATGGATTATGAAGTTATGATGAATTCAAATGTTAAAATAGGTCAGTTTGCACCAGATTTCGAAGACGAAACAACAATATAAAAAACATTGAATTCTAACAAAGAAGAAAAAAATTTGTAGTATAAAAAAAGAATAATGACATCAATTAATTGTAATAATGAAGGGGAAAGAATTATAGTATGAAAAATGAATTAAAAAAACATCAATTAAATGTAAAAAGTAAAAGAATTAAATTTTTAAAATTATTAGTATTTACTATAACAATATTTAGTATTATAGCTATAATACTTTATTTGTTTCCAACTATTAGTAAAATATTAACAACACAAGGACAACAAGATTTCAAAGAAAAAATAGATTCACTTGGAATTTTTGGTGGATTAATATTATTTGGGCTACAACTAGCACAGGTTGTATTAGTAATTTTACCAGGAGAACCAATTGAAATACTTGCTGGTATGTGTTATGGTGTAATTGGAGGCACTATATTTATAACAGCTTCTGTTTTTGTTATAACTTCAGGAATAACTATTTTAGTTAAGAAATTCGGGAAAAAGTATATTTATAATTTTTTTGAAAAAGAAAAGATTGATAAAATAGAGAATAGCAAATTCTATAAAAATCCAGCAGCAATTGAAATAATTTTAATAATTTTATTTATGATACCTGGAACACCTAAAGATTTACTAGTATATTTAGGAGGTATTTTACCTGTTAAATATTGGAGATTTGTATTAATCTCAACATTTGCAAGATTTCCATCTGTAATATCATCAACAATAGCAGGTGCTAATGTTGCATATGGGAATTGGCAAATTAGTTTATTAACATATGGAATAACATTTATTGTAACAGGAATAATGATATTAATAGTAAATCACTTTGATAAGGAGAAAATTACATCTGAAGCTATAAACACAATAAAATAACATATAAGATTAAAACATATCCTAGACAAAATAAAATTATGTCTGAATATATAAAATATAATTAAATAAACTGTAATATTAAAAATACATCCTATTAACAATATACATAAGGTATATTGAATTAAATAGGATGTATTTTAAGTTTTTTAATATTAAAGAAGCTTCTTATATTTTTCTTTTATGTTTAAATATCCATTCTCTTTGAATAAAAAAATTAATAACAAAAATAACAGAGTCAACCATTATTTTTACTAATGTAGCAGATGATCCAAATAATAAACTAGTGAAATATGATACCAGTATACCAGATACGAACATCTGTATTAAAACTAAAAGAACATACTTTATTAATGATTTATTATTCATTTTTTTAAAAACCATTTTAGCATTAATAAAAAAATTATAAAGTGAAGATATTAATCTTGCACAAATAGTTGCTAATATAATAGTAGATGTAAAAAAATTAAAATTTAAACTAGTTGCATTAAATATAGCTAAAAATAAAGTAAATAATATTATATCAACTAGAAAAGAACTTACAGAAGCTAATATATATTTTGCAAAAACCTTATAAATACTAAGAGAGTCTTTTAATGGGTTAAAATGAGATCCGGAATTAGAGTTTATATAAATAGTTTCTATAGGTATCTCAAAAATAGGTATTTCTTTTAATTTGCAGTCTATAAGCATATTAGATTCATATTCATATCTAGAACCTTTAGTTTCTAAGAAGGTACAAGCAATTTTTTTACTCATACCTCTTAAACCAGTCTGGGTATCTGTAATTGATAATCCGATAAATAATTTAAAAACAGTTCTTGTTAGTTTATTTCCAAATCTACTTCTTGGTGGTACATCGCTTTGGTTAAAATTTCTAACTCCTAATATAAGTCCATCTTTTTCTTGTAATACTTTATTAGCACATGATTTTATGTCCTTTATGGAATGTTGTCCATCACAGTCAGCAGTAACAATTCCTTTGCATTTAGGAAAATGAACTAATGTATAATTTATTGCTGTTTTTAAAGCTTGTCCTTTTCCTAAATTGACACAATGAGTTAATACAGTTAAGAATTTTTTTTCTTTTAAACTATTAAAAAAATTATTGTGACAATTATCACTTCCATCATTTATAACAACAATATTAGTAAATTCAGTTGATAGTTTATTTATAAAATCTAGCATTAATGGTTCATCCGGATTGAATGCTGGAATTATTACAATAATGTTTTCCATTATTACCTCCTAAGTAAAATTATATTATTTATTTCCAGTTATTGCTTGCATATTAACAAGTCTCCAAGAACCATTTAAATAAACAAAATACATTTTTTCGTTCATTTTATCAGTTTGTGAACCGATTCTTGCAACATTCATGTTTTTTTCTAGATAAACATCACATGAAAAAGCTTTATCATTATAAATTACAAAATTTGATATTTTTTCATTTGTGAAAGCTGGATCCTTAAGTGTATGAGAACTTGTAAATGTTATATCAACACTAGTTGCCCATGAATATGCCATTTTCCACATGTAAGAATCTTTTATTAAATATGGTTTTAAAGTTTCAAATCCATGAGTTGCACCGTTTAAATCATCTGTAAGAAATAAGCTCCATTTTTTTGCAAATGATAGGATATCAAATTCAGATTTTATTTTTGACATGGCATCATTTAAATCATTTGTAGTGTAATAATTTGCTTGCGCTATTATATTTTCACCGTTTTCAGTAAAAGAAACTTCATTATTGTTATCATTATATATTTTTATTTCAGGTTTCATAGCTAATTTATTTACTTTATAAGTAACAGTAGATGAGATAGAAGAATACTTATTAAAATCTTCTAATCCTGTTCCATTTACTTCTTTATATATATCATCAGAAGTTAATGAATTACCATTAATTTTTACTTTATAATTTGCAGGTGCAGTTATATTATAATTATATAAACCATTTTCTAGATTTGGTTTTATTTCTAAAATTTCCCATTCAGGGTATGTTAGTAAACCAAGTTTTGTTACGTATTTTTTTAATTTAAGGTGTATAGTAGATATTTTTTTATCTCCTGCATATATATCATATATTGGTTGAGATTTATCAGTACTTTCTAAGTTTAATTTATGAGAAAGTGTAGAATTTTTAATTATATCATTTAAGCCTGATTCATAATTAACACCTGATTTCTCATATTTACCAACAGTATAATTTTTTGTATTTATATGTTTTGTAATTTTATTTTTTTTGGCGGCAGATTTTAAATCCTTTTCAATTGTACCAACATAATTATTTATTTGAGAATTTTCGTATTTTACTAAACAGCTATTTACATATAATAAAAATATTGCAGATAGTAGAATAAGAAAACCTATATATATTATTAAAAATTTTTTGAAATTCATTTGTTTTTATATTCCTTCCTTTTTGTATTATCTTTTATCAACTATAAATCCAGTTGGTAGTCTCCATGATGAATTAGAATAATATAATGTTACACTTGTCATTTCATATTTTCCATCATAATACATAGAAGATGAGCTTCCTCCATCTAAATTGGCAGCATTTACTGCACCATATTGTTTCATAACATCTATTAAATCAGATGCTGTTGCCCCTAAATGTCCTGATGCTCCTCTACCATCTGTAACTAGTAATAAAACTGAACCGTCAGCTCTTTGTCCAATTGCTGTTCTTGGGTTAGCACCACTACCTTGTCCGTTTAATTCTCTTGCTTGGCCATTAATAATTAATTTTACAAAATGATTATTTTTGTCACTAGCTTCATCTTGGAAAGTAACTGCATCACGTATTTTTTCTTTTTTAATTAATTCTTCAATTTTATTAGAAGACATTCCTTCAATACTAATAATTCTTAAAATGTTTGAAGTATCAAATCCTATTAAATATAATCCAGCATAACCAGTAGGATTATTAAATTGAATCTTACCATCACAAACAACTACACCAAGAGGTTTTCCTCCTTTATTACTATCAGATTGGTATAATCCTCCATTAACACCACCTAGGGCGTTATTGTTATTTACTAGTTTATCTAATTCTAAACCAAATTCGCTCCATGGATAAGTTGTTGCTAATCTAACTCTTGAAGGATCATTTATTATAAGCATTTTAGCATAAAATGTACTTCCAGATACTTCTTCTATTTTTACTCCGTTTATATCAAAATTCGAAGTATTTGCACTTGTTGTTTTTATTAGGCTAGTATCTACTTCAGCTGTTAGATTACCCATAGAATTTCTATTTACAATTTCTGTTATTTCTTGTTCAGATAAGAAAATAGAAACAATAAATTTCATTTGACCTGTTTCTAAAAAAGTTGTTACAAATAGTTCTTTTGCTCTTTGTGAAGAACCATTGCAAAACATGTTTAACATTAATAGTAGAGTAGTAAAAATTATTAAAATTGTAATAAAAATTGTAATTATACTTCTACCAAGTAATACTAATATTTTTTGAAGTTTTTTCATTTTTTTCTTGTTACCAAAATTTTGTTTTTCGTTATTATTTTTTCTTTTATTTTCTTTAAAGTCTAAAGTCGTTGACACATTAATTCCCCTTTCATTTTAGTAATATCGACATCTATATTATATATTTAATTTTATATATTTTCAATATAAAAAAGAGAATTATATAATTAAATTTCTAAAAATGTATTTAAATCTATATAAGTACTGATAAAACAATTGATTTATATAGTAAAAAGTTAAATATAATTTTCTAAGATAAAGGCAAGATGTATGATTTGGAATAATATAAATTTAAGATAATAAATAAATTTTATTGAAATGTAATTTTGAAAGTTATATAATAATTGAAAATAGGAGGTAAATATATGATAGAAATTAAAAATTTAACAAAAACATATAGTGGGAACCAAAAAGCAGTAGATAATCTAAGTTTAAGTATAAAAGATGGAGAAATTTTTGGATTTATAGGTCATAATGGCGCTGGGAAAACCACTACAATTAAATCAATAGTAGGTATATTAGATTTTGAACAAGGAGAAATATTAATTAACTCAAAATCAATAAAAAACAATCCGATAGAATGCAAAAAAGAAATGGCATATATTCAGGATAATCCAGATTTATATGATAATTTAACAGGAATTGAATTTATTAATTTTATAGCTGACATATATGAAATTGAAAAAGAAATAAGAAATGAAAAAATAAATAGATTTTCAAAAATCTTTTCTATGGAAAAAAATCTTGGTAATCAGATATCATCATACTCACATGGAATGAAACAAAAAATAGCAATAATAGCAGCATTAGTACATAGTCCAAAAATATTAATAATGGATGAGCCTTTTGTTGGTTTAGATCCAAAAGCAGTATTTGATTTAAAAGAAATTATGAAAGAAATGTGTGTTGAAAATAATACAACTATATTCTTTTCAACACATATACTAGATGTTGCAGAAAAATTGTGTGACAGAGTTGCAATTATAAAACATGGCAAAATAGAAAAAGTAGGAACAATGGCAGAAGTCAAGGGTGATAAATCATTAGAAAATGTTTTTTTAGAAATGTAATTTTACAAGATGGAGGAGTAGATGAAAAATCTAATTTTACTATTAAAAGCCACTATGAGTGGAGATATGAACATATTTAACAATAAAAAGAATAGAAAAACAAAAAGTAGAAAAAATGTTTCAAGTAAATTAATTTTTTTGTTTTTTGGAATATATTTGTCAGGAGTAGCATTTCTTTATGCAAATATGGTTGTTGAACCTTTAAAATCAGTAAACATGACGCATGTTATGCTAGAATTATTTATTGTAACAGTTTCCATATTAGTTTTATTAGAATGTGTATATAAGTCACAGGGGATACTATTTGAAGCTAAAGATAATGATTTATTATTATCAATGCCAATAGAAAAGAAAACAATTATGGTTGCAAGAATTATTAAATTATTAGTGTTTGAATATATATTTGATTTTATATTTTTTATACCAGCAATAATTGTTTATGGAACCCTTGAAAACCAACCATTTCATTACTGGATTGTTTCTACAGTTATGGTAATAACCCTTCCTATAATACCTACAGTATTTGGAAGTGCAATTGGTTATATAATAAAAATATTTTCTAATAAATTTAAAAAAGGCAAAGCTGTACAAACAATTACAACAATAATTTCAACATTGGGAATTATATATTTTATGATTCAATTTCAAAGTATTTTATCAAATCTAGGAAATAATGCAAAAAATATTGATAATTTAATTACAAATGTGTATTACCCAATAAAACTCTATATATCTTTAATTAATGAATTTAATATAGTTAATTTTACAATTTTAATATTATTAAATATTATTATTTCATTGATTTTTATAAAAGTATTTAGTATATCATATTTTAGAGTAATATCAAAAAGTTCTGAATATGCTAAAACTACAAAATATAAATTAACAAAGAAGAAAAACTCACCACTAAGTGCATTAATAAAAAAAGACTTTAAGAAATTCTTAGCTTCACCAGTATATATTGTTAATGCTGGATTTGGATTGATAATATTTGTTATAGCTACAATTGCAGTTTCAGTAAATTTTGAGGGTACATTAGGTTTCCTAAATAAAAATGTATTGATGGATGATGCTGGAGTCCAAATGCAAAATATAATACAATTTTTGCCAATTGGATTTTTGTCAATGTTGTTATTTACTATTTTAATGTCTATGATAACATCATCATCAATATCTATAGAAGGAAAAAGTTTCGAAATACTTAAGACGCTTCCAGTAAGTCCAAAAAAAATATTATTATCAAAAGTATTAATGTCAAATATAATTATATTGATACCAACTATTATATGTTCTTTAATAATTTCAATAAGGTTTAACTTTGAAATTCTTATGATAGTGCAAATAATTTTACTATCTTTATTATTAGCTAATTTTACATCTACATTGGGTTTAATTGTTAATTTGATTTTTCCAAAGATGGATGCTAAAAATGACACAGAAGTTATTAAACAAAGTATTAGTTCTTTAATTGCAACTTTTTCGGGAATGGCAACATTTGGAATAATTGTAAGTATCTGTTTTGGACTAATACTAATAATGAATATGAGTATTAATACTATATTTTTTATACTTATAGGGATTTTTTCTTTATTGAATATTTGTAATTACTTTGTTTTAAGCACATACGGAGCAAAAAAATTATTTAATATTTAATATCAAATTTTGACTATATATAAACATTTTGTTATAATTAATATTATTGTTTTAATTAATATATTTAAAAAATAATATTGATTTAGGAGGAAAAAAAGTGAAAAACACAGAACACAGTTCTATTCATATAAAAAAGTTAGTTTATATAAGTACAGTTTTTATATTAATTACATTCTTATTAATGAACTTTCTACCAAAAGATAGAATATTTAGTTTAGCAAAGACAAATAATGAGTACAATAATAGCAGTTATATAAAAGAAAATAATGAAAAATTAGAAATAGAAACAAGTAATAATGAAATACAAATAGCAGAAGTCACTTCGAGAAGTGGTGATGAATTATCTCGTTCAGAAATACAAGAAACAGAAATAGTAAAAGAAAAAGTTTTAATTGAAAATGTTAAAATTTCAAGAGATATGGATTTAACTGTAAGAACAGGATTAACAAAAGAAGATTTTAAAATTTTAATCTCAAGAACAAAACAAGATACTACTAAGTTTTTTTATAATAATAGTGATTTAATATATGATTTATGTGAAAAATATCAAATTAATGAAATCTTTTTTTGTGGTTTGATAGCAGGGGAGTCAGGATGGAATATCGCATCAAACCATAGATCTACATATAATTATATAAGTTTAATGTATAATGGAAAATTGAAACAATATAAATCTGTAGAAGATGGACTAGAACAAGCAGCTAAAACTCTTAATAAAAATTACCTTACAGAAGGTGGAAGTTTTTATTATGGAAAAACATTATCAGGAGTTAGAACTAAATTCTGTCCGAATTCATCAACATGGGTTAATTTAATTTATACATGTATGAACCATATGATTGTTTCTAAATAATTAATGATATTTATTTTTAAGATAAAAAGCTTATACAGATTTAAATAATATTGATAGTATTATATGAAAATATTTTATAATATAATAATCATAATATTCGTATCAATAAATAATATTGTCATATGAAAAAAATAGGAGGAAAAAGAATGCCATTAGTAACAACTAAAAATATGTTTGAAAAATCAATTAAAGAAAATTTTGCGATAGGTGCTTTTAATATCAATAATATGGAAATAATACAAGGTATAGTTGATGCAGCAGCTGAAGAAAATTCGCCTGTAATATTACAAGTTTCACATGGTGCACTTAGTTATGCAAGAATTCAATATTTAAGAAAAATGATAGAGGCAGCAAATGAAGAACATAATATTCCAATTGCTCTTCATCTTGATCATGGACCAGATTTTGAAACTTGTAAAATGTGTATTGATAATGGATTTACATCTGTAATGATAGATGGATCTAAATATGGTTTTGAAGAAAATATAGAAATTACAAAAAAGGTAGTTGAATATGCTCATTCAAAAGGTGTAGTTGTTGAAGCTGAATTAGGAAAATTAGCAGGAATAGAAGATGATGTAAATGTTGATGAAAAAGATGCAATGTATACAGATCCAATTCAAGCAAAAGAATTTGTTGAAAGAACTGGATGTGATTCTTTGGCAATTGCAATAGGAACAAGCCATGGAGCATATAAGTTTAAAGGTGAGCCTAAATTAAGATTTGATATATTAGTGGAGATAAAAAAATTAATCCCAAATACTCCAATAGTTTTACATGGTGCGTCAACAGTAATGCCAGAATTACTTGATATGTGTAATGATAATGGTGGAAATATTCCAGGAGCAAAAGGTGTTCCAGACGAAATATTATTTAAGGCAAGCACTTCAGGTGTTTCTAAAATAAATGTTGATACTGATTTAAGATTAGCAATGACAGGAGCAATTAGAAAAGTATTTGCAGAGGAACCATCAGTTTTTGATCCTAGAAAATATTTAGGCGCTGCAAGAGAAGAAATTAAAAAAACAGTTAAACATAAAATTAAATATGTTTTAGGTTCTTCTAATAAAGCATAATAGATTGAATTTATTCTTATTAATTAAGATAAATTCACATTCTTATTAAGAAAACACAATAAATTCAAGTACTTCTTAAATAAAGCATAATAAATAAAGAAAAAGGTGAAAAAATGAGTAAACAAATTGCCAAAAACCCTAATGCATATCATAACTATAATATAGAGCAGACTTATGAAACAGGAATTGTTTTAACAGGAACAGAAATAAAATCTATAAGAAATGGAAAAGTAAATTTAAAAGAGAGTTATGCAATAATAAAAGATAGAGAAGTATATGTATTGGGAATGCATATTAGCCCATATGAACAAGGTAACATATTTAATACAGATCCTTTACGTAGTAAAAAACTCTTGATGAACAAACAGGAAATAAGAAAATTAATAGGTAAAATAAATCAACAAGGTTATAGTTTAATACCTGTAAGCATATATTTTAAAGGTCAATTTGTAAAACTTGAATTAGGAATGGGTAAAGGTAAAAAATTATATGATAAGCGTGAAGATATAGCAAAAAAAGATGCTGAAAGAAGAATTCAGAGAGCTTTAAAGAACTAGACTTCATATTATCTATATTTGATAAATTTTCAAAGATAAGTAAATATTATAAAAAAATAACCTGATTACAATTTGCAATCAGGTTTGTATCTTTTGTAAGAAAAAATAATTTTCCACATAAACTATCTTTTTAAACGTACTAATATTGCTATTGCTAATAGAATTATAACAATTCCAACAGCAATCAATAGAATATTAAGTATAGTTGTAAAATCTATATCTGTATTTTCAACTGTGCTTACAGTACTAACTGTTGTTGTATTAGACAAATTATTTTGTGTATTATTTTGAGTAGTGGTTGATTGTGTTTGAGAAACAGAGTTCTGATCAGTTGTATTTGTATTTTCTACATTTGTTGCATAACAAAAATTATGTAATATAGAGAAAAATATAGAAACAAGTATTAAAATTTTAAATAATTTTGATTTTATCATTAATTAAATCCTCCTATGTGACTTATAAAATAAGTTTTATCTTTTGATTTTGTAACATTATAATATCAAACTTACAAATAAATGTCTAGTAGAAAATAAAAATTATTAAAATATAGAGATAAATATAAATAAAAACTATAAAATATCAAAATATAAAATTATATTTTAATAATAATAATATCGAAAAATATATACAATTGAATAATATTTATATTTATTGTAAAAATATGTCGATTATGATATAATTCAGTAAATAATTTATATGACTGGAGGAATACTATAATGAATAGAATAAACACAAGAAAAATCATGGTAGGAAATGTTCAAATCGGAGGCCAAAATAAAGTCGTAATTCAATCAATGTGTAATACAAAAACAAAAAATGTATTAGAAACTGTTAAACAAATAAAGGATTTAGAAAAAGCAGGATGTGAGATTATAAGAGTTGCTTGTCTTGATTTAGAAGACGCAAAAGCAATTAGAGAAATAAAAAAAGAAATAAGTATACCTATTGTAGCAGATATTCATTTTGATTACAGAATTGCACTTGAAGCAATAGAATCAGGTGTAGATAAAATAAGGATAAATCCAGGAAATATAGGTTCTGAAGAAAAAGTAAAAATGGTTGTTGAGGCTTGTAAAAATAATAAAATCCCAATTAGAATAGGTGTAAATGGTGGATCGTTAGAAAAAGATTTACTACAAAAATATGGTGGAAAGCCAACAGCAAAAGCAATGGTAGAAAGTGCGAAAAGACATGTTGACATACTTGAAAAGTTAGATTTTTACGATATTGCAATATCATTAAAAGCATCTAGTTTAAAATTATGTATGGAAGCATATGAAGAAGCATCAAAAGAATTTGAGTATCCACTTCATTTAGGAATAACAGAATCTGGTACAGAATTTAGTGGTACAATAAAGTCAAGCATAGGGCTTGGGTATATGCTTCTAAATGGTATTGGTGATACAATAAGAGTTTCATTATCAGATGAACCTGTTAAAGAAATTAAGGTTGCAAAAGAAATATTAAAAGATTGTGATTTATATAACGGAATTCCAACACTTGTAGCTTGTCCAACATGTGGAAGAACACAAATAGATTTGATACCGATTGCAAAAGAGATTGAAGAATTTTTACAAACAATACAGTCTAATATAACTGTTGCAGTTATGGGATGTGCAGTAAATGGTCCTGGAGAGGCGAGAGAGGCTGATATAGGAATAGCAGGAGGCATTTCTGAAGGTTTGATATTTAAAAAAGGTGAAATTATAAAAAAGGTTAAACAAGAAGAAATAGTAAATGTTTTAAAAGAAGAAATTATTAAAATGTGTAAATAAATGAAAAGGGGTAATATATTAAATTATAATAAAGTAGTATTATGTTATGTCGTAATAGAGCTATTATATTATGTTTTAATATATATAGAATTATATGGAAATAATAGTTGGAAAAACTGCAGGATTTTGCTTTGGAGTAAAAAGAGCAGTAGAAGAAAGTGAAAAAATTGTTAATAATAATTTAAAAGAAAAAATATATTGTCTTGGAGAATTAGTTCATAATAAACAGGTGATAGAAAAATTATCAAGTAAGGGTATAGAATTTATAGAAGAATTTAATGATGTAAAGAGTAATAATTGCAAAGTAATTATTAGAGCTCATGGTGTAGAAAAAAATATTTATAATGAAGCCAAAAAAAGTAATATACAATTAATAGATTTTACATGCCCAAATGTTTTGAAAATACACAAAATAGCAGAAAAATATGTTGATAAAGGCTATTATGTATTATTGACTGGAACTAGAAATCATCCTGAAGTAATAGGTATTGTAAGTAACTGTAAAAATCAGTATTCTATAATTGAAAAAATTGAGGATATTGGTGAAGTCCTAAATAAAATTGATAAATTAGAAATAAAAAAAATAATATTACTTTCTCAAACAACTTTTAGTTTGGAAAAATTTAAAATTATTGAAACTATAATTACGCACAGAATTGACACGTTAAATAAAGATAGCATTAATATTTTTAATAATGATAAAATTAAGACAATAAATAAAGATAAAATTAAGACAATAAATAATGAAAAAATTAATACAATAAATACAGACAAAATCAAAAACACAACTACTAATAAATTAGATAAGAATTATGATTTAATTGTCAAAAATACAATATGTGCAGCAACAGAAATAAGACAAAAAGAAACAGAAGAATTATCTAAAAAAGTAGATAAAATGATAATTATTGGAGGTAAAAAAAGCTCCAACACAAAAAAATTATATGAAATATCATTAAAAAATTGCAAAAGTACTTTTTGTATAGAAACATATCAAGACATTAAGGAATTTAAAATTGACGAAAATGACAGAATAGGTATAATGGCAGGAGCATCTACTCCTGATATGAGTATTAAAGAGGTTATAAATTACATTAATAATATTAAAGTAGAGGTTTTATAGATTATAATAATTACTAAGAATTATAATTAAGAACTATACAATAATTCAGTGGTTGGTTATAAAATCTAATAATCGAAAAAATTATAATATTAATTCAAAATAGAAGTTTTATTTTAAGAACTAAATAGTAGATATATTAGCTAAATTCATTAAAATATATAAAAATTATAAAATAAATATTGAATTAGAAGGGGAATTTGATTATGCCTAACTGGAAGGTTCATTTGGAGATAGGAAAAAGAATTGGAAATAAGTTAAATTATACAGAAGAAGAAATGCAATTGTTTTTGCTGGGAAATATATTATTGGATATAAATAATGGACATATAGTCAAAGATATTTCAACAGTTTTTGATCATGATTACACTCATTATAAAATAGATAAAAGTCCAACATACATGCAGTTTTATAAAATATACAAGAATAATATTAATCATCCTATATTATGTGGTTGTTTAGTTCATTTATATACAGATTTTTTATTTAATAAAGATTTTTATTTACGCAGCAAGCAATCACATATATGTAATTTAACATATGATGAATTAAAAAAAATAAAACATTCGGAGTTCAGAAGTCACAATGACCTATATATAGAAAATAAAATAGAAATTAATGATTTAATTGAATTAGAAAATCATCTAAAACTAGTTGAAAGAGTTTCTGTTAATAAAAATGATATAGAAAAAGTTGTTGAATTTTTAAATAAGTGTGAAAAATCAAATAGTGAACTCACATTTTATAATATGGAAGAATTAGAAAAGTTGATGGAAAAAACTCTTGATAAAATTGAATGGTTATTAAGTACATTATGGATAATTAGAAGAAAAAAATATTATAAAACAAAATAGAAAAAATCAATAAAAAGAACGGAGGTAATATGTTTAAAATACATTCGGAATATAAACCAAGTGGAGATCAGCCACATGCAATAGAAAATTTAGTAAATGGAATAAAAACAGGGGAAAAATATCAAACTCTTCTTGGAGTAACTGGTTCTGGAAAAACATTTACAATGGCAAATATTATTGAACAAACTCAAAAACCAACTCTTATATTAGCACATAATAAAACTTTGGCTGGACAATTATATTCAGAATTTAAAGAGTTTTTTCCTGATAGTGCTGTTGAATATTTTGTTTCTTATTATGATTATTATCAACCAGAAGCTTATATACCATCATCTAATACTTATATTGAAAAAGATTCATCTGTTAATGATGAAATTGACAAATTAAGGCATTCTGCAACATTATCTTTATTTGAAAGAAAAGATGTAATAATAATAGCTTCAGTTTCTTGTATATATGGTTTAGGAGATCCGGAAGATTACCAGGAAATGATGTTATCACTAAGACCAGGAATGCAAAAAAACAGAAATGAAGTAATGAGAAAACTTATATCAATGCAATACTCTAGAAATGAGTTGGATTTTAAACGTGGAACTTTTAGAGCTAAAGGTGATGTTTTAGAAATATATCCGTCTTCACAAAGTGAATCAGCAGTAAGAATGGAATTTTGGGGAGATGAGATAGAAAAAATAAACGAAATAAGTCCTATAACTGGTAAAAGTATTGGATTAAGAAATCATGTTCTTATTCCACCAGCTTCTCAATATGTTACAAGCAGGGAAAAGCTTGATAAAGCAGTTTTAACTATTGAAGATGAAATGGAAAAACAAGTTGAATTATTTAAGTCTCAAAAAAAATTAATTGAGGCTCAGAGAATAGAAGAGAGAACAAATTTTGATCTGGAAATGATGAAAGAAACAGGGTTTTGTCAAGGTATAGAAAATTATTCTAGACATATAAGTGGTAGGCCAGAAGGTAGTCCACCATATACTTTATTTGATTATTTTCCAAAAGATTATTTATTATTAATAGATGAATCTCATGCAACAATACCACAAATAAGGGCAATGTATAATGGGGATAGAGCTAGAAAAGAATCGTTAGTTAATTATGGATTTAGACTTCCATCAGCATTTGATAATAGACCTTTAAAATTTGAAGAATTTGAGGAAAGAATAAATCAAGTTATATTTGTTAGTGCGACACCTGCAGATTATGAAAAAGAACATTCAAAAAATAATGTTGTTGAACAAATAATTAGACCAACAGGATTATTAGATCCTCAAATAGAAGTGAAACCAGTACAAAACCAAATTGATGATTTATTAGAACAAATTAGAATAAGAACTAATAAAAAAGAAAGAGTGCTTGTTACTACTTTAACAAAAAAAATGGCAGAAGACTTAACAGCTTATTTAGCTGGCTTAGAAGTAAAAGTAAAATATATGCATTCTGAAACAAAAACACTAGAAAGAATGAATATTATAAGAGAATTAAGACTAGGTGAATTTGATGTATTGGTTGGTATAAATCTTTTAAGAGAAGGATTGGATATACCAGAAGTTTCTTTAGTTACCATACTAGATGCTGATAAAGAAGGATTTTTACGTTCAGAAAGATCTTTAATACAGACAATTGGACGTGCGGCTCGAAATACTGAAGGAAAAGTAATAATGTATGCTGATCAATTAACAGATTCAATGGAAAAAGCAATAAGGGAAACAAATAGAAGACGTGAAATACAAATGAAATATAATTCTGATAATGGAATAACTCCTCAAACAATTAAAAAATCAGTAAGAGAATCAATTAGTGCTAAAATTGTTGAAGAAGTAAGTACAGAATATAATTTGGGAAAAGATGCAGATTTAGATGAAATAATAAATAAAATGACTGATGAAATGCTTAAATATGCAGCTTCTATGGAATTCGAAAAAGCAGCAGAAATAAGAGATAGAATTAAACAATTATCGAATTAAGTTATTTTTAAGTTTTTATAAAATACAGATGATGAAATTTTAAAAAAACTATTTAATATAAAAAATAAAATAGTAAGTATAATCATTAGAATTATCCGGTATTAAATATTAGAAAATAAGTATATAAGGAGTGGGAAAATGAAGGATTCAATTATCATAAAAGGCGCTAAAGTTCATAATTTGAAAAATATAGATTTAGAAATACCAAGAAATAAGCTAGTTGTTATAACAGGATTATCTGGTTCAGGAAAATCGTCTTTAGCTTTTGATACTCTTTATGCTGAAGGCCAAAGAAGATATGTAGAAAGCTTATCATCTTATGCAAGACAGTTTTTAGGGTTAATGGAAAAACCAGATGTAGAGTCAATAGACGGGTTATCACCTGCGATATCAATTGACCAAAAAACTACTTCGAAAAATCCACGCTCAACAGTAGGAACAGTAACAGAAATATATGACTACATACGTTTATTGTATGCAAGAGTTGGAATTCCATACTGTCCTATTTGCGGAAAAAGAATAGAAAAACAATCCATAGATCAAATAGTTGATACAATTATGAAATTTGAAACAGGCACTAAAATACAGATTTTAGCTCCAGTTGTAAGACAAAGAAAAGGTGAATATAAAAAATTATTAGAAGATTTTCTTAAAGAAGGATTTGTTAGAGCAAGAATAGATGGACAAATATATGAGCTTTCAGATGATATCGAAATAGATAGACAAAAGAAACACAATATAGAATTAATTGTAGATAGGTTAGTTGTTAGTGATGATATGAGACCAAGATTAACAGAATCTATAGAATCTGCATTAAAACATGCAAATAATTTAGTAAGTGTTGACATAATAGGTGGAGAGCAAATGCTATTTAGTAGAAATTATGCATGTCCAGATTGTGGTATAAGTTTCGAAGAATTAACTCCAAGAATGTTCTCTTTTAACAATCCTTTAGGTGCTTGTCCAGCTTGTTTAGGTATTGGATTTGTTATGAAAATAGATGAAGATTTAATAATACCAGACAAAAACAAAACATTATATGATGGTGTAAAAGCATTTGGAACAAGCACAATGAAAAAAGGTGATACCATGGCAAGAATGTATTTTGAAAGTATTGCTAAAAAGTACAAAGTTGATATATCTCAACCAATAAAAAAACTTCCTAAAGCATTTTTGAACAAAATTCTATACGGTACTGGAGATGAAAACATAGATTTTGAATATACTTCTGTAGCAGGAACAAGAAAATTCACAGCACCATTTGAAGGAGTTATACCAACTCTTACAAGAAGGTATGCAGAAACAAAATCTCAAGGTATGAGAGATTTTTATGAAATGTATATGAGTAGCAGTCATTGCGACACATGTAATGGTGCAAGATTAAAAAAAGAAAGCTTAGCAGTAAAAGTTGGGGACAAGAATATTTACCAATTAACAGATATGTCTATAACAAAAATCAAACATTTTTTAGATGAATTAAAATTAAATAAAACACAAACAATGATAGCAGAACAAATATTAAAGGAATTAAATCAACGACTTCAATTTCTAATAGATGTTGGTTTAGAATATTTAACATTATCAAGAACTGCTGGTTCTTTATCAGGAGGAGAGGCTCAACGTATTCGTTTAGCAACTCAAATTGGATCTGGATTAACAGGTGTTTTATATATTTTAGATGAACCAAGTATAGGATTACATCAAAGAGATAATGAAAAATTAATTGCAACATTAAAGAAATTAAGGGATTTAGGAAATTCTGTATTAGTGGTTGAACATGATGAGGATACTATGTATGCAGCAGATCAAATAATAGATATAGGACCAATGGCAGGTGTACATGGTGGAAATGTTATTGCTCAAGGAACAGCTGAGGAAATAAAATTAATTCCAGAATCTATTACAGGACAGTATTTAAGTGGAGTTAAAAAGATAGAAATTCCTAAAACTAGAAGAAAATCTAATGGAAAGTCAATAGAAATAATAAAGGCGTCAGAAAACAATTTGAAAAATATTAATGTTAAAATTCCATTAGGTCAATTTGTTTGTGTAACTGGGGTTTCAGGCTCAGGAAAAAGTACCTTGATAAATGAAATACTATATAAAACAGTAGCAAAAGAAGTAAATAGAGCAAATGAAAAACCAGGTAAATGCAAAGAAGTTAATGGATTAGAAAACATAGATAAAATTATAAATATAGATCAATCTCCTATAGGAAGAACACCACGTTCAAATCCAGCAACATATACAGGAGTATTTGATACAATAAGAGACATGTTTGCTGGAACAAATGATGCAAAACTTCGTGGATTTGATAAAGGTAGATTTAGTTTTAATGTAGCTGGTGGAAGATGTGAAAATTGTAATGGTGATGGATTAATAAAAATCGAAATGCATTTTTTACCGGATGTGTATGTTCCATGCGAAGTATGTAAGGGAAAAAGATATAATCACGAAACACTTCAAGTAAAATATAAAGGAAAAACAATATCAGATGTACTTGAAATGACAGTAGAGGAATCGTTAGAATTTTTTGATAAAATTCCAAAAATTAAACAAAAAATTCAAACTATGTATGATGTTGGTTTAGGATATATTAAATTAGGACAGCCATCTACGACTTTGTCTGGAGGAGAGGCACAACGTGTTAAATTAGCTACAGAATTATCAAAACGTCCAACAGGGAAAACTTTATATATTTTAGATGAGCCAACAACAGGGCTTCATATTGCTGATGTTCATAAATTAGTAGATATTTTGCAGAGATTGGTAGATACTGGAAACAGTATAGTAGTTATTGAACATAATTTAGATTTAATTAAAACATCAGATTATGTAATTGATTTAGGACCAGAAGGTGGAGATGGTGGAGGACAAATTGTTGTAACCGGAACACCTGAACAGGTTTCAAAAAACGAGAAATCATATACAGGTAAATTCCTAAAGAAAATAATGTAAATGTTTAAAGTTTAATATTTAAAATATTAAAATTTTTAATATTTATTTTCAAAAAAAAATTACAAATTCAAATTTTTAATATAAATATAAGATGTTGGGACATTGATAATTGCAAAACTTACAATTATTAATGTCCCTAAATAAATTATTTACAGTTTTATCGTTTTGATTATTTTTATCAGATTTGTTATTATTGCTATTATTTTTGTTTGATTTTTATCAAATAGAAATATTCGTAAGTAAATAATTTTAATCAAAATATATAGAAATATTCGTGAGTAAATAATATTAGTCAAAATATAATGATAAAATACATTTTTTTCCAATTTTATGTTAAAATTTATTGCTAAAAATAATAATTAATGATATATTACAATGAGTTAATAGAAAAAAATAAACAGGAGAAAAGGAGTTAAAAAATGGGAATATTAAACAAAATATTTGGCTCATACAGTGAAAAAGAAGTAAAAAGAGTTATGACATTAGTAGAAAAAATTAATTCATTAGAGCAGGAAATTGGTAACTTATCAGATTCTGAATTAAGAGGTAAAACAGAAGAGTTTAAAAATAGATTAAATCAAAGTGAAACTTTAGATGAAATACTTCCTGAAGCTTTTGCTGTTGTTAGAGAAGCATCAAAAAGAGTTTTAGGTTTACGTCATTTTGATGTTCAGTTAATAGGTGGTATTATCCTACATCAAGGTAGAATAGCAGAAATGAAAACAGGTGAAGGAAAGACTTTAGTTGCAACACTTCCAGCATATTTAAATGCCTTAACTGGTAAAGGTGTTCACATTATAACAGTAAATGATTATCTTGCAAAATATCAAGGAGAGATGATGGGGAAATTATATAAATTCCTAGGTCTTTCTATTGGATTAGTATTAGCAGGAATGGAACCCAATCAAAAACAAGCAGCATATGCATGTGATATAACATATGGAACAAATAATGAATATGGATTTGATTACCTAAGAGATAATATGGTAATTTATAAAAATCAATTAGTTCAAAGAGAATTACATTATGCTATTGTAGACGAAATTGACAGTATTTTAATAGATGAGGCACGTACTCCTCTTATTATTTCTGGAAGAGGAAATAAATCTTCAGATTTATACAGTAAAGCAGATTCTTTTGTTAAAAGATTAACACCAAAAATAATAATAGAAGAAGATGTAAAAGATGAAATTCAATCAGAAGATAACGAAAATTATGATTACATAGTTGATTTAAAGGCAAAATCTGCGTCTCTTACACAAAAAGGAATTCAAAAGGCTGAAAGAGAATTTGGATTATCAAATTTTAATGATATAGAAAATTCAGAAATAGTTCATAATGTTAATCAAGCATTAAGAGCTCATGGAATAATGAAAAAAGATGTTGACTATATAGTTAAAGATGGGGAAGTTCTAATTGTAGATGAATTCACAGGACGTATAATGTATGGAAGAAGATATAATAACGGATTACACCAAGCAATTGAAGCAAAAGAAAGAGTTAAAATAGCTGACGAATCAAAAACATTAGCAACAATAACATTCCAAAATTATTTTAGAATGTATGGAAAATTATCTGGAATGACAGGAACAGCTATGACAGAAAAATCTGAATTTGAAGAAATATATAATTTAGATGTTATAGAAATTCCTACAAATAAACCAATGATAAGAAATGATCATTCTGATACGATATATAAAAATGAAGCAGGAAAATTTAGAGCAATAGTAGAAGAGGTTAAAGAAAGTTATGAAAAAGGTCAACCTGTTCTAATAGGTACAGTATCAATAGAAAAATCAGAAAAATTAAGTAAAATGCTAAGTAAAGAAGGAATTAAACATGAAGTATTAAATGCTAAACAACATGAGAAAGAAGCAGATATAATTGCACAAGCAGGTAAGTTTGGAGCTGTTACAATTGCAACTAATATGGCAGGTCGTGGTACTGATATTATGCTTGGAGGAAATACAGAATATTTAGCAAAACAAGAAATGAAAAAACTTAAATATACTCCAGAACAAATAGATGATGCAATAACATTTAATGAAACAGATAATGCTGAAGTACTTGCATTAAGGGAAAAATTTAGAGAATTAGAGAAAAAACATTCTAGTGCAATTCAAGAAGAAAAACAAAAAGTTATTGCTGCAGGTGGTTTGAAAATACTTGGAACTGAAAGACATGAATCAAGAAGAATTGACAATCAGTTACGTGGGCGTGCAGGTCGTCAAGGTGATCCAGGAGAATCAAAATTCTATATAGCTTTAGAAGATGATTTGATGAAAATATTTGGTGGAGACACAATTAACAGAGTATATGAAACATTAGGTGCAGACGAGAATATGCCAATTCAATCTAGAATAATTTCTAATGCAGTTGAAACAGCTCAAAAAAGGGTAGAGGGAATGCATTTCAGCACAAGAAAACATGTTCTTCAATATGATGATGTTATGAATACTCAAAGAGAAATAATATATAAACAAAGAAAACAAGTTTTAGATGGAGAAAACTTAAAAGATACTATACTTAAAATGGTTGATTCAACAGTTGAAAATCTTGTTTTAGCATATACTCCAGAAGATAATACAATAGTTGAGGAATCATTTAGTCAAGACATTAGAACTACGCTAGGTGTTACAGATTCTATAGAATCAATTAAAAATGCTAGATTAGATACAAAAGAAATTATAGAAGAAATAAAAAATAAAGTTCATGAGAAATATGAAGAAAAAGAAATAGAATTTACATCTGAAGATATGAGAGAACTTGAAAGAGTTATAATGTTAAAAGTTGTAGATAATAATTGGATGGAACATATTGATAGTATGGACGAATTAAAAGATGGTATAGGACTTCGTGCATATGGTCAAAAAGATCCAGTTGTTCAATATAGAATTGAAGGATTTGATATGTTTGACACAATGATTGAAAATATCAAATTAGAAGTTACGAAAATGATAATGAATACACAAAAAAATGAAAATATAAGAAGAACTGAAACAGTTAAAATTATGAATGCAAGTCTTGCAGATACTGCAATAGCAAATTTGGATAATGCAGTTCCTAAAAAAAGCCCTGACGCAGTTACTAAGCCAATAGTTAATATCGAACCAAAAATTGGAAGAAATGATGTTTGCACATGTGGTTCAGGAAAAAAATATAAAAACTGTTGCGGTAAATAGATTTGACTAGCAGAAATTCTATAAAATAGTAATGAATTATCCAAAAAGTTTAATTTATAATCAATTAAGGGGATACCCATATAATTTCTAAATTAAATACTCGGGGATAGTCTCCGAGTATTTTGTTTCAAAGCATTATAAATTGAAATGAAATTGATTACTTAGATAGAAATTGATTTTTAAAATGAGTAAGAAAATGGAAAAATCGGATAGAATGGAATTTATAAAAGGAGTAATAAAGTGAATTATTTAGATAGAATCGATAAAAAGATTATGGAATACTATAAAATATTAGAGCCTGATTTCCCAGAATGGTTAAATGATTACATAAACACAAAAGAATTATTGTCTCAACAATACATAAGTGTAACATGTGGAACCATATATTCGGACTTATTTGAAAGTGAGGATTTCTTTTCGAGTTTAGATCATTCAATAGCAGTAGCATTAATTGTATGGCATTTTACTCATGATAAGAAACAAACATTAGCTGGTTTATTTCATGATATATCAACACCAGCATTTAAACATTGTATAGACTTTCTTGATGGAGATTATATGAAACAAGAAGCCACTGAAGATTTAACAACTGAAACAATATTGAAATCAAAAGAAATTATGGAATTATTGAAGAGAGATAATATTGATATAACAGAAGTTGATAATTATCATTTATATTCAATAGCTGATAATGACACGCCTCAACTTTCGGCTGATAGATTGGAGTATTCTTTATCAAATGGTTTTTTAACATATAAATTAGTGGATATTAACACAATAGAAACTATGTATAATGATATAATCATATTCAAAGATGAAAACGGATTGGATGAGTTAGGATTTAAAAATGAATTTATTGCAAAAGAATTTGTAAAGATGACAAGCAAATTGTCTATTATTTATAGAGAAGATAGAACAAGATATTCAATGCAATTTGTCGCAGATATTTTAAAAAAGCTTAATGAAGAGGGTGTAATTAATAGAAGAGATTTATACATATTGAAAGAATCAGATATTATAAATATAATTGAAAAATCTAGTTATAAAGATATTTTTGACATATGGAGGAAATCAAAATTTGTTTTAATATCAGATAATAAGCCGGAAAATGTTTATTATGTGTATCATGGTTCAAAGGTAAGATATATTGATCCATTATTAAATGGATTAAGGATTTCAAAAATTAATGAACAAGCAAATAAGTTTATACAAGATAATTTGTCATATAAAATGGATAAATATGTTTATCTTGATTTTAATTTCTAATGGAAATTATATGAAGTAAGATATCTAAATAAAAGATAGGAAAGAAGCAAATATGAAAAATGAAGTTACAATAAGTAAAAGATTTGTAATTATATATATATTAATTTTTTTTACAGCGTGGACTGTTAATGAATTATTTATATTTGAGAATCTAGATCGTATAGTTAATAACGGTATTTTAGCTCAATTTATAAAAGAAGCCATTATAAAAAATTTAATATGGACACTTCCAGCTATAATATTAATTGTCAGATATAAAAACGAAGTAAAAATTAAACTTAAATATATGTTTTATATTAAAATTAATTTATTAAAATATTTGCCATTATTTATTTTTTTTACTTTGTATATATTGGTAAGATCTTATTTCGTAAATAAAGGATTATATATATCAAATGATTTTGGAATTGATAAATTAATTATTGTTTTATTTGTTGGATTAACAGAGGAAATTGTTTTTAGAGGATGGTTACTAAATATACTGTATAGAGAAGAAAAAAAAATATTGTCATATTTAATTAATTCATTACTATTTTTAGCAATTCATTTCCCTATATGGATTTCTAAGGGAGACTTTTTTAACAATTTTACTAATTTGAGTTTTGTAGGAGTAATATTTTTAAATTTGATTTTTAGTTACATATTTATTAAAAATAAAAATTTGGTATTGCCTATATTACTTCATATGTATTGGGATTTACTCATATTTATGTTTTAGTAAAAAATCTCAATATTTTTACTAAATTCATTTATTTTCATTTTTTCTCCTCCTTAATATATGTATTATAATTTAATACATTATATATAGCAATAATAATTATTTTTCAAAGGGACTTGTGAAAGTCCCTAATTGCTTTTCATGAGTTCTCAGTAAAATTTATTGACTTTTTTATTTATTTATAATACTATTAAATAAATAAATTAATTAATTTGAAAGGGGAACACAATGGTAGAAATTGAAAATATTATAAATATAATATCAGAATATAAAACAAAATTAGCTATAATAATTGAATCACTTTGTATTCCTAAGATTGAATTAGAAATTGCAGAATTAGAAAAAAAGACATTAGAGATTGATTTTTGGAGTGATTCTAAAAAATCAGGAGTAATTCTTCAAAAAATTAAAAATATGAAATATAAAATAGAAATAGTAAATGAATATAGTTCTTTATTAAATTCATTGTTGGACTTAGCACAATTACTTTTAGTAGATTATGATAACGAACTAGCTAAAGAATTGGAAAGCAGTCTGAATTTATTATGTAAAAAAATAGAAAAACTAGCTGTTACAACATTATTAGCAGGTAAATACGATATAAATAATGCAATTATTACTATACATCCTGGGGCTGGAGGAACAGAATCACAGGATTGGGCAGAGATGTTATATAGGATGTACACAAGATGGGCAAATTCAAATAATTATAAAGTAACAGAATTGGATTATTTAGATGGAGATGAAGCAGGGCTTAAAAGTGTAACCTTCTTAGTTGAAGGAGATTATGCATATGGTTATTTAAAAAGTGAGAAAGGTGTTCACAGATTAGTGAGAATTTCTCCATTTGATTCTGGAGGTAGAAGACACACTTCTTTTGCTTCAATAGAAGTTTTGCCAGAAATATCTGAGGATATAGAAATTGAAATAAGTTCAGATGATTTAAGAATAGATACATACAGAGCTTCAGGAGCTGGAGGACAACATGTAAACAAAACATCTTCTGCAGTAAGACTAACTCATATTCCAACTAATACAGTTGTAGCATGCCAAACTGAACGTTCTCAATTACAAAATAAGGAAACTGCAATGAGGATGCTTAAATCGAAATTATTAGATTTAAAAGAAAAAGAGCAAAAAGAAAAGATTGAAGATCTAAAAGGTGAGCAAAAAGAGATTACATGGGGAAGTCAAATAAGATCATATGTTTTTTGTCCGTACACACTTGTAAAAGATCATAGGACAGGGGTTGAAATTGGGAATGTTCAAAGTGTAATGGATGGAGACCTAAATGAATTTATGGAAGCTTATTTAAAAACTATTAATTAGATGGAAAGAGGTAAATTTTGAAAAATAATAATAATAGAAAAGATAATTTGAAATTAGAAAAGAATATTAAAAGAAAAGATAAATTGAGATTTAAAGATGTATTTATTTTACATAAAAATAAGAGATTTAATGAAATAATTGGAATTGAGTCAGAAAATGCAGCTCTTATTTCTAATCCTAAAAAAATCATTAAGGAGAATAAATATATAATAATTATAACTAGTATAATAGTTATAGCACTATTATTATCAACCATGTATAATGATATTATTACTTTTTTTATTACATTGCTTTTTTTATTTGGAATTTGCTTAATTGTTACTGTTTTTAATGCATTCAAATTTGTATGTTCTAAAGAAGGAATTACTATTTCATTTGGCTTTCAAAAAGTATTTTTTCCATATGAAAAAATAAAGTGTATTTATATTTCAAAATATAATGATTATAGTTTTTTGCATTTAGTGAAAGATTATAATATCGTTATAAAATATGTTGATACTAATGGAATAATTAAGGAATTATCTTTTTCAACTTTATTTGTATCGCCAGAAGAAACAAATAAGTTTATAAACAATTTTAAAGTAGATGAAAGAATTTCTGAAGAAGAAGTAAAATTTGAAAAGTTTAAGATAATAAAAAGAATACTTAAAATAGCATTATTTGCATTATTTATAATGGCTATTATTGTATATTATTCTTTAGGAAGATAATAATTCTTATATTTTTTGTAACAAAAAAATATAAAATAGTATATTAATATTAAGAATTATATTGTTTATTTATAATATAATTTTTAATTTATAATAAAGAAGGTGTGTTTATATGGACACAATTGTTTTAAAATTTGTGTGTTATATTAATTGTAATTTTTTGTTATAAATGTATGTTATTTATTTTAATCCATTACTAATTTTGAAAAAATTGTAAAAAAGTAGTGCTATAAAAAAAAAAATATGTTATAATGTTTTAAAAGGTTGTTTCCAGACAATTTATTATTAGGTTTTAAGGAGTTACTTATGAAGAAAAATATTAAATTCAAAAGATTAATTGTAATTGGAATATTAATTTACGTTATTTATACTTTATTTGTGCAACAAAAAACGCTAAATGCATATAAAAATGAGGAAAAGTATTATAATGAAGAATTATCAAAAACAAAGGAAAAAAATCAAGATTTAATAAATTTAAAATCAAATTTAAACTCAACAGAGTATATAACTGATGTAGCTAGAGAAAAATTAGGAATGTACCTGCCTAACGAGAGAGTTTATATAGATGTAAGTAAATAGTTTTAATCTAAAAATAGTATGAATTAGTTATAAAATATTAAAATAATATCAATCAAAAGAGGCTTTTTAGTCTCTTATTAATATCAAAAGGTTTTTATCAATTCTTTAAAATTTCTTAAAAATTTTCAAAAGAGATATAAATAAAAAATATAAAAGGGGGCTTATCAAAATATGGACTTCGAAAATTTTACACTAGTCGAATTGCGTCAATATGCAAAAGATAAAGGAATTAAAAATGTTTCTAAATTAAAAAAAGATGAATTAACAAAGGAATTAGAAATATTAAATAATCCGAAAGAAACAGAAATAGTTGAAAACTTAAATAATAAGGAAACAGTCAATTATTCAGAAGGATATAAATTAACTAATGAAGGTGATGAGATTGTAGAAGGTATTTTGGAAGTATTACCTGATGGATATGGTTTTTTGAGAGGATCAAACTATTTATCAACACCAAAAGATGTATATATTTCTCCTGTTCAAATTAGAAGATTTAGATTGGACAAGGGTGATAAAGTAAAAGGAATTGCTAGAATACCAGCAGAAGGGGACAATAAATTTCCAGCATTAATTTTTGTTGGAGAAGTTAATGGAGAGTCACCAGAAAAAGCTTTTAGAAGAATTAAATTTGATGATTTAATTCCTATCCATCCAAATGAAAGATTACGTTTAGAAGTTTCTTCTTCTGACTATTCTACAAGGCTTATTGATCTAATTTCTCCAATTGGTAAAGGTCAAAGAGGAATGATTGTCGCACCACCAAAAGTTGGGAAAACAACATTGCTAAAAAAGATAGCAAATAGTATAAAAATTAACAATCCTGAAGTTGAATTAATAGTTTTACTTATTGATGAACGTCCAGAAGAAGTTACAGATATGAAACGTTCAATAAATGGTGATGTAATATACTCTACTTTTGACGAGATACCAGATCATCATGTAAAAGTTGCTGAAATGGTTCTTGAGAGAGCCAAAAGATTAACAGAACAACGTAAAGATGTTGTCATTTTATTAGATAGTATAACAAGACTTGCTAGAGCCTACAATCTAGTTATCCCTTCTTCAGGTAAAACTTTATCAGGTGGATTTGATCCTGCAGCACTTCATAAACCAAAAAAATTCTTTGGAGCTGCTAGAAATATTGAAAATGGAGGAAGTTTAACAATCCTTGCCACTGCTTTAATCGAAACAGGAAGTAGAATGGATGATGTTATATTTGAAGAATTCAAAGGAACTGGAAACATGGAAGTAGTACTTGACAGAAAATTATCAGAAAAAAGAATATTCCCTGCTATCGATATTAATAAGTCTGGTACCAGAAGAGAAGATTTATTACTTACAAATAAAGAGATGGAAACAGTATTCGCTTTAAGAAAAGCAATGAATAGCATTCCAGTATCAGAAGTAACAGAAGAATTAATTTCTAAAATGATAAAAACTAAAACAAATTCGGAATTTTTAAGAAATATAGAAGATTATTTAAATAGATTTAAATAGAATCAGTAAAAAGCAATTAGTTTCTTAAAGGAATCTAGTTGCTTTTTTGAAAATTAAGATAATTAGGGGGGTGATATTAATAATGCAAAATTATTATATAGCTATAGACTTAAAAAGTTTTTTCGCTTCTGTAGAATGTATGGAACGAGGATTGGACCCTATGAAAACAAATTTGCTTGTTGCAGATAGTAGTAGAACAGAAAAAACAATTTGTTTAGCAGTTAGTCCATCATTAAAAGAATATGGTATTTCAGGTAGAGCACGTTTATTTGAAGTTATTCAAAAAGTAAAAGAAATTAATAATAAAAGACGATATAAAATATTGGGAAGAAAATTCATTAGAAAATCTTATGATGATAACGAACTGAAACAACATAACAATTACGAATTAGATTTTATAATAGCTCCACCTCAAATGAATAAATATATGAAATATAGTACAGAAATATATAATATATATCTTAAATATTTTTCATCAGAAGATATATGTGTTTACTCAATAGATGAAGTGTTTATAAATGTTACACACTATTTAAAAAAATATGCTATGAAACCAAGTGATATAGCTACAATGGTTATGCAAGATGTATATCATCAAACTGGAATTACTGCAACTTGTGGAGTTGGCACAAATTTATATCTTGCAAAAGTTGCTATGGATATAGTTGCGAAACATAGTAGCCCAAATAAATATGGTGCAAGAATTGCATGCTTAGATGAGCAAATGTATAAAGAAATACTATGGACACATAAACCACTTACCGATTTTTGGAGGGTAGGAAGGGGAACAGCAAAAAGGCTAGAAAAAAATAATATTTTTACAATGGGAGATGTTGCTCGATGCTCATTAAGTAATGAAGACAAACTATTTAAATTATTAGGCATTAATGCTGAACTTCTGATAGATCATGCTTGGGGCTATGAACCATGTACAATAGAAAGTATAAAGTCATATAAACCATCAACTACTAGTTTATGTTCTGGCCAAGTATTACATTGCCCATATGATTATGAAAAAACAAAATTAATAGTTAAGGAAATGACAGATATATTAGTTTTAGATTTAGTTGATAAAAATGTAGTTACAAACCAATTAGTTTTGACAGTAGACTATGATAAAGACAATTTGAACAATAGCTTAATAGAGTATAAAGGAGAAGTTTCTATTGATAGGTATGGAAGAAGTATTCCAAAACATGCTCATGGAACAAAAAATCTAAAATATTATACTTCTTCAAATAAAATTATTTCAGAATCTATAATAGAACTTTACGAGAGAATTATAGACAAGAGACTATTAACAAGAAAAATTAGTATATCAACAAATAATCTTATAAATGAAGATGAAGCAATTAATAGAGGAAGAATTAAGCAAATAGATTTATTTACAGATTATTGTGAATTAAAAAAACAAGAAGAAAAAGAAAAAAAGGAACATGAACTTCAAAAATCTATTCTAAGAATTAAGAAAAAATATGGTAAAAATGCAATATTAAAAGGAAAAAATTTTGAAGATGGTGCTACAACAATACAAAGAAATTCTCAAGTGGGTGGTCACAAAGGCTAATCTTACAGATGATTTATGTATAAATTATAATAATTCTACAGTTTAAGGGATAAATTTTAAATATGAAATTTTCTAGTAGTAGAAAAAAATTTTAACAAGTATATAGGAGAAAAATTAAATGAATGATTATAATGATATTATTAATTTATCAAGACCGAATTCTAAAAGATCCAGAATGAGCTTGGAACAGAGATCTGCACAATTTGCTTCTTTTGCTGCGCTTTCAGGATTTGAAGAACAGGTAAAAGAAAAAGCAAGATTAACTTCTAAGAGAGTAGAAATTGACGAAGAAATTAAAGCGATTTTAGATATGAAATTAAAAGTCATAAAAGATAGAATAAAATCTAATCCAGAAGTTGAAATAACATATTTTATTCCCGATGATAAGAAAGATGGCGGAAAATATGTTACAATAAAAAACACTATAATTAAATTAGATTATTATAACAGAAAAATTCTCACTGCAGAAGGGACTAGAATTAGTTTAGATGAAATTATAGATATCCAGAGTGAAATTTTCAATGGAATAAATTTCTAGCAAAATTACACTGTATAACATTGCACAAAATGAAAGTTTTGTGCAAACAAGGATAGGAGTAAATTTGAAATTTATAAAAGTCTCAAAAACGCCTATTTCTATGCATTTGCTGTATTTTTGAGACAACAAACTATATGTCTATTTTATAAAAACGTCTTAAAAACGATCCTCGTGCGTCGTTATTTTGGGCTTTTTTTAGCTTTTTTAGAATTCCTTGAAAATCAGCCATTTTTAGTTTTTTATATAATTTTCATATATAACGTAATAATTCTGGAATCAATTTTTAATCATAAGTTATAGTCTGATATCAAATTGTAGTCTGATATCAAATTACATTAGTATAAATGTAATTTGCTTAAATTTAATTTTAAAGTTAAATTAAATTTATATATTTATAATTTTAGATTTATATATTTATAATTGTTTTGTAAAAATTATTGATAAATAACAAATTCTAGGTTTTTTATTAAAAATTATTTTTTAAATTTTATGCTAATATACTTTTAATAAAAAGTATATTTTATAAGTATTAAAATGACACAGCATCACCCTACTCCCCTTTTGTTTATTACTATAGAAAGAAAAAATATTAACATATATTTATATCAAAATAAAATTAGTAGTGTATTAGTAATTTGCAAGTGGATTACTTTCAACAGCATTTCTAACCTGATTATTTGAAACATGTGTATAAATTTCAGTAGTAGAAATGCTCTCGTGTCCTAGCAACTCTTGTAATGCGCGAATATCAATATCTCCGTATTGATACATAAGAGTTGCAGCAGTATGCCTTAATTTATGAACAGAATATTTTCTTGGATCTAAACCTGCTCTTAAAAGTTCTTGTTTAACTATATGCTGAACAGTTCTATTGCTTATTCTTTCTTTTCTTTCACTAAGAAAAAGTGCATCTTTAGAATTATATTTAACACTATCTCTCGGCCTTATTTTAATATAGTCATTAACAGCTTTGATACAAGCTTTATTTAAATATATAGTTCTCTCCTTATTTCCTTTTCCTATTATATTTAATTTACAATCACTAAAATCTATATCTTTAAAATTTATTCCAACTAATTCTGATAAACGCATACCACAATTCAAAAACAATGTAAGAATTGCAAAATCGCGTTCCTTATTTCTATCTTCAATATTTGTAGCTGCTTCTAACAATTTTTTACTATCGTCTAAAGAAAGATATTTTGGCAAACGTTTATCTAGTTTTGGACTTTCAAGATTTTGTGCTGGATTCTTTTCTAATAGACCTGCCTTAGTTGTTAGGTAATTAAAAAATGTTCTAATACAAGCTATCTTCCTAGCTCTCGTAGCAGCTTTACTATTTAAATTATTATTCAAAAAGAACAAATATGAATGAATATCATCTAATGATATTTTCTCAACAACTTTTATAGTCATATTTCTAATACTAACTTCTTTATAATCTTTTAAATCAGTCATTTTAAAATGAACAAGGATAAATTTTAAAAAATTATTTAAATCATAATTATACTCCTTTATTGTATTTGGTGATTTATTTAAAATTGTTGCTGTATAATCCAAAAACGAGTTTAAAAAACTTGGATTTCCCTCAGTATTAATCATATTTATTCTCCATTCTTTTGTATATTTTAATATTATTATATCATTATAAATTCTTGTATTACAACAATTATAGATATATCTATATAATTTTTTAAAAAATCAAATCATTCTATAAAAAAATAATATGTCTATATGATTTTTAAAAAAATAAAACTCAGTTAAAACAATTGATATATATAATTTTTATATTAATAATAAATATCATTTAAAACAATAAATATATATAAATTTTTTCTTAAAACTAAATATTATTTAAATATGATATTATGTATACAAGTAAGAGCAATTTTACGAAAAAAAATGAGTAGAATTTTCTACTCATTTTTCTAATGTTTACATATAGGTTATGGACAATAAAAATCTTGCACAAAATTTAATTAAGTTATTAATAAATTCGTGTCGTATTAATAACTGTTTCTATTACTATTTAGCAAATGTGTCATAGAATTCTGCTTTCATTAGATTTCTATCTAATGATTGTTGCTTTCCTGGTTGATAAGAGGCCTCTACTGATAAGCCTCTTTCTTGAATTGTTAAATCATCATTAGTATATTGCCATATACTAACAGTCTTTGTTTCCTCATATCCATCTAGAAATCTTTTAGGGACTTCCCCCTTTGGAGAAGACCAATTTGCTAGCCAAAAATATTGTTTGTCTCCTAGTTTTTCATGTAGTTCTTTATATTTCGAAGAACTAGTATACACAATTGTTTGGATTCCTAATTGACTTAATTCATAGACTTGTTTTTCTAGCATTTGAACTCTTGCATTAGATTTTTCTATGGGTTCTTCTGTCCCATATACTTCATGATCTAACATAAGAGGAAATGACAAATATTGATAGTTTTTTTCATTTATTTCTGTTAAAAACTTTAATATTGTCGCTAACTCAGATAACCTTTGTGTTTCATTTACAGCATCTGTTAGAAAATAGAACCCGAAATTGAGTCCGATTTTTTCAGCTGCATCTGAAAATTGAATTGCAATATCACTATAGTCTAATACTGGATTGTTTTCAGTGTTTGTAGATGTTTTTGCAAATTGTATATACACAAAGCTACATCCAGCTTCTTTTGCTTTGGAAAGCCATTCTTGAGTTACTATTCCTTCATGCCAATGAGAGATGTCTATCCCCCACACGTATGCAGGATTTTCTATAGTATTAACATTTTCTGTATTTTCAAAATTGATTTTTGTAGCATTTTGAGGATCTTCATCATAACTTGCTACAAAATCTAAAAGTTGCTGTTTTTTTTGCTCTTCGATAAATCCTTTTTGTTGGTCATTTTCACTTATTTTCTTTTTTTCGCTGATTTTAACTTTATTAACAAACAACATTGACGAAAGGATTATAACTAGCAATAAAAGTATTGCTATTACAATTCGATTCCACTTCGGTTTCCGCTTCCTCTTCTTAAGTATTACCTGTACACTTGGAAATTCTTCAAATTGTTTTTCTGCTTGATAATTATTATTTGCCATGATGAAACCTCCTTAATAAATTTAGTGTAAATTTGTTCAATAATTTAATTAAATTACTGATATTTATAAAAACATAGTTCTATTATAACATAAATTTTATAAATAATCAAAATCCTCTAGCTAAATTTTAATAAATATTACTAAAATTTTACTAGAGGATTGTTTAAACCTATTCTTATTTATTGATTTTAGTGTCTCTCTTGCAATTATAAATTATTCTATTTTATTAATTCTAGTGTTTCTCTTGCAATTACTAGTTCTTCATTTGTTGGTATAACATATGCCTTAACTGTAGAATCTAATTTTGTAATTTCATATTCACCTTGTTTTGTTATGTTTTTTTCTTCGTCTATATTTACACCTAAAAATTTAAGATTATTACAGATATTAGATCTTCTAATAGATTGATTTTCACCAACTCCCGCAGTAAATGCTATATAGTCTAACCCACCCATTGATACCGCATATTTTGCTATATATTGAGCTATGTTTAAATCATATGCTTGTAATGCTAATATAGATTTATGTTCTCCATTTTGTCTGGCAGCTTCTATATCTCTAACATCTGGAGATACTCCTGAAATTCCGTAAATACCAGATTCTTTATTTAGCATATGATCCATTTCATCTGGTGTTTTACCCTCTTTTTTCATAATATATGTAACTATAGAAGGATCTAAATCTCCACTTCTTGCACACATAATAATTCCACCAAGAGGTGTTAATCCCATACTTGTATCAATAGATTTACCTGCTTTAACAGCACATAAACTAGCACCTTGACCTAAATGACAAACAACAATTTTTAATTCTTCTATTGGTTTGCCAACCACTTCAGCTAGTTTTTTTGATACATAAGAATGTGATGTACCGTGAAAACCATATTTACGAATTTTATATTCTTCATAATATTTATAAGGTATAGGATAAATATATTTGTCCTCTGGTATAGTTTGATGAAATGCAGTATCAAAAACTGTAACCATTGGTTTTTCAGGCATTAATTTAATACAAGATTTTATACCCATTAAAGCTCCAGGGTTGTGAACAGGTGCAAGTTCTGCACAATCCTGAATTCCTTTTATTACATCTTCATTTATAATAACTGAATTTTTAAATTTTTCTCCACCATGAACAACTCTATGTCCTATTGCATTTATTTGAGATAAATCAGAAATAACTCCATAATCTTCATGTGTAAGCTGTTCTACCATCATACTAACAGCTTCGTCATGTGTAGGCGCATGCTTTTCTATAACATATTTTTTATCATTTATTTTATGGGTTATAAAAGAATTATGTTGGCCTATTCTTTCATAAACACCTTTTGCCATTACTTCCTCATTTTCCATATTTATCAGCTGATATTTTAATGATGAACTACCACAGTTTAATACTAAGATTTTCATTTATTATCCTCCTTTTATATTATTATATTTATTCACATTGAACACATGTTATTGCAATAACTCCTGCTATATCAGATGCTGAACAGCCTCTAGATAAATCGTTAACAGGTTTTGCAATTCCCTGGCATAAAGGACCATATGCTTCTGCTTTTGCCAATCTTTGAACTAATTTATACCCTATATTTCCTGAGTTTAAATCTGGAAATATTAAAGTATTTGCTCTTCCTTCTAGTTTGCTTTCAGGAGATTTTCTGGAACTTATTTCTGGAATAATTGCAGCATCTAATTGTAATTCTCCTTCACATAGAATATTAGGTTCTTTTATATTTACAAGTTTAGTTGCGTCAACAACTTTTTTTGTTAATTCTGAGTTAGCACTTCCATGTGTAGAATAAGATAACATACCTATTTTTGATTTTGTTCCAATCAGTTTTTCAAAACTTTTACTAGAAGATATTGCTATTTCAGATAGCTCATCACTATTTGGATTTTCTACCAGCCCACAATCACTAAATAAAAATGTTCCATTTTCTCCATATTCACATTCTGGAACTATCATAATAAAAAATGAAGATACTATCTTAGTTCCTGGAGCTGTTTTTAATATCTGTAATGCTGGTCTTAATGTATCTGAGGTAGAATGACAAGCACCTGAAACTAATCCATCAGCATCTCCTTGTTTAACCATCATAACCCCAAAGTATATTTCATTTTTTAGTAGTTCTTGGGCTTGTTCTATTGTTACGCCCTTATTTTTTCTTAATTCATAAAATGCAGACACATATTCATTATATTTATCGCTTTTAGAAGGTTGTATAATTTTAACTTTTGATAAATCATATTTATTTTCTGCATTTTCTAAAATCTTTTCTTTTTCTCCAAGAATAATAATATTTGCATATCCTTCTGATGATGCAATTGCTGCAGCTTCTAATGTTCTTATATCATTACCCTCTGGTAATACAATAGTTCTAATATTCTTTAGTGCTCTATTTTTTATATCTTCTATAAAAGACACATTATCATCTCCTTATTTAATTATAATAAACATAAATCCTGATAATTATAACCTTCATTTAATTATAATACACATAAAACCTGATAATTATAATCCTCATTTAATTATAATACATATAAATCCTGATAATTATAATCCTTATTTAATTATAATTCCCATTAATCTTGATAATTCTAATGCTTGGTATTCATCTACGATAACTCCTTGTAAATCTTGAATTGAAATTACAATTCCTGTTATATCACAAGTTGTAAAATCTATTCCATCTAATTTTGTTTTAAATAATTGAGAACCTATTAAGTTACTATTATTAAATCTAACATTATCAAAATTAGATTCCTGCATAGATGAATTAGATAGCTTTGTTCCTGTAAATAATACTTGCTTAAAATTCGAAAATCCTAAGTTTGAATATGAGGCATTTGAATCCTCTACTAAAACATTAAACATATTAGAATTAGAAAAATTACATCCTACTAATTTACAATTTCTAAATGTTACTCTAATAAAATTACATTCTATAAAATTTGTATTAGAAAAATCACAATTTTCAAACAAAACATCAACAAAAAAAACTTTATTAAATTTGCTATTAATACATATACAATTATTAAATTCACATGCATTAAATTCAGTTTGGAATGTGTCTATATTTGCTTCATAACAGCCATTAAAATAACAACAATCAATATCTGAAGACTTTTTTCTCGATTCTTCAATTAATTCCTTAATAGTATTATACTCTGTTAATCCATCTAATTTTGGTTGCAAAATTGCCATATTTATTATACCCCTTTTTTCTTGTGTTTAAACTACAATACTATTTAATTATAAACCATTCAAATAGTCAAGCTTTTTTAATTGTTTTGACAAAAATAATTAATAGTGATACTATATATTACACTTATTAGTTTAATATATAGTAAGAGAAATAATTTAATTCTAATATAAAATTTTGTATATTAAAGTATGAAGAAATATAGTTGTTTCTTATTGTTTTACTTTATGAACTTGTAAATTTATCAAATCAAAAATATTAAAATGGAGAAAAAATGGAACTAAATTATAAAATTTTGAAATCAGATTCATATATAAATGTTAAACATGTTTTAAAAGAATATTTTAATGTTTCAGACAGATTATTACTAAAATTAAAAAACAACAAAAAAATTTTTCTTAATGATAAAGAAGTATTTGTTAATAATGTTGTAAAAGCAAATGATTGTATTAAAGTTTTATTAGATTTTCAAGAAGATAATTCTAATATATTACCTTTTAAGATGAATTTAAATATAATTTATGAAGATGATTATTATTTAGTAGTCAATAAGGAACCCCACATTTCAATTCATCCAAGTATGGCTCACCAGAATAATAGTTTATCTAATGGTGTAAAATATTATTTTGACACAATAGGTTTAAATAAAAAAATAAGACCAGTTAATCGCCTAGACAAAGATACTTCTGGTATAGTTATTTTTGCAAAAAATGAGTATATTCAAGAATGTTTAATAAAACAAATGAAAGCTGGTACTTTTATAAAAGAATATATAGGTTTGTGTACTGGATATTTAATTGGAAACGATGAAGTGATTAATGCTCCAATTGCAAGAAAAAATGATAGCATTATAGAAAGATGTGTAAATATAAATGGTGATAAATCTATAACATATTACTCTGTTTTAAATAATTATAGAATAGATAATAAATATATTTCAAAATTATTATATATTTTAAAAACAGGACGAACACATCAAATTCGTGTTCATATGCAGCATATTGGACATCCTATTTTAGGAGATACACTTTATGGTACTGAGACTACTTTAATCAAAAGACAGGCACTACATAGCTATAAAACATCATTTATACATCCTATATATAAGAATAAGATAGAATACACTGCAGATTTACCAGACGATATGAAAATTACTTAATAAAAATAACTTAATTTTTATGTGAAATAAGAATTCACATATCAATTAAGTTATTTTTTATAAAGTAAATCTATAAGCCGGGTTCTGTCGTGAATAGTCATTTATCTATTACATATATTACTATATGTCTTAAGCCCCCAAATTAAGAAGATGACGAGCAGTCTTATCCTTCTTGTCTCGGCGTTGCTCCAGATGGGGTTTACATGGACCCAATATGTCACCATATCAGCGGTAAGCTCTTACCTCACCTTTTCACCCTTACCTTTTCAGGCGGTTATTTTCTGTTGCACTTTCCTTAAGGTTTCCCTCACTGGACGTTATCCAGCATCATTGCTCTGTGGAGCCCGGACTTTCCTCGTACGCTGTTTTTCAACCTTGCTATACGCGACTATTCAATTTACTTCTTTATAATTGTAACTCAACATAATCTATTTGTCAATCATTGCTTAAAAATTTCTATATCACTGTATGTGTCAAGTAAATGTAGGCAATTTTTTTATCTCTTTTTTAATCCTCTAAT
>DAOOQE010000002.1:0-90452 GCA_035388585.1 Clostridia bacterium | reverse complement strand
GGAAATATATTAGATTATTTAGTAGGAATAATAACTTATGCTGTAAGAGCTGTGCTTATTGGTTGGACAAATTTAGTTGAAAATTTAGTACATGATTCATTACTAGGATTAAGTGAAGATGTTAATGGTTCATATGTAAATTCATTAACAGGAAAAGCAAACAATTTGGATTCAAGAGTTTCTATAGAAGAAATCTTATTTAATAAAATTCCAATTTTAGATGTTAACTTTTTCGGAGTTGAACAAGCAGGTGGAAGCGAAATAGCAGAAGATAGTATTGTATATATGTTAAGAACAAATATAGCACAATGGTATTCTATTATTAGAACAATAAGTATTGTTTCATTATTATTATTATTAATATATATGGGTATAAGAATAGCTTTAACTACTATTGGAGATAAAAAAGCACAATATAAATCTGCGCTAGTTGGATGGTTAGTAGCATTTTTATCTGTACTAGCAATTCATTTGTTTATGTATGTAATTTTTGAAATTAATGAATATTTTGTTACTATATTTGAAAAAACAGCATTACAAATGAATGGTGGAGAATTTTCTTTGTATGAAACAATAAGAACAAAATCATACGCGCCAAAATTTACAGAAGGTTTTGGAAGTACTATTATTTATATGTTTTTAGTTTTTATGCTAATTAGATTTTCTGTAATGTATTTTAAAAGATATTTAACAGTTACAATACTTGGATTACTTGGACCTGTAATTGGTTTGAAATATGCTTTCGAAAGAGCAACAGGAAGAAAAACTAAAACTATAGCTAATTGGATGTTTGAATTTGCTATGAATGTTTTGCTTCAATCTGTTCATGCACTTTTATATGTATGCTTAATGCAAATAGCAATAAGTATGGCATTTGATTCATTGGCAGGTTTTGTAATTGCATTAATTATTTTAAATTTTATGCTTAATTCAGACAAAATATTTATGCAAATATTTAGTTTTGATAGAGCTAAATCAGTGGGTGATACAGTTCAATCTGAAAGCTTGTTAGAACAATTTGCTAAAATTACTTTTGGTGCAAAATTAACAGCAAAAGCATTATCAGGAGCAGGTAAAGGCGTTTATAAGGCTAGTACAGAAGCAATTAAATTTTCTGAAAAGGCTGGAGATATCTGGTATGAAAGAGAAGAAGGTGAAACAAAGAAACAAAATCAAAGATTTATTTATAAGAATGCAGGTAAAGTAGGTAGATTATTAAATTTTATAACAAGAGATAAGATTTCAACAATTGCAGCATTAAGTTTATTACAAGGTGAAAAATCTTCTAAGAAAATGGATAAAGCAGCTATAGCAGCACTTCAATTAAATATGAAGCTTAATCAAAAAACATATAAAAGAGTATTAAAAGCAGCTTCTACAAGTATTGGTGGCGCAGCAAAAATTGCCTTATCTATTCCTACTACTATAGTTGATCCAATGGCTGGTATTAGTACCGCAGTTGGTGCAGTTAGTGCAATAAAACAAGGTACAGATAAAACTGCAATTAATAATATGGAATTGCAAAAACAGTATGAAAGATTTGTGGATAGTGGAAATGATAATCAAATAGAATCTGCCTTAAAATATGCAAGAAGAAATAAAATAAAAAATACAGCTACTAAGTTAGCAACTGGCCCAGCGGTTATTGCAGGAACTTTAGCAAGTTTTGGTGCAGGTGGTGTAGGTAAAACTGCAGGATTTGATATTGACAAATACGAGGAATCAAGATTGAAAAATCATAGGCTTATAGAAACATTAAAAAAAGCAGATAAAACAGAAAAAGAAATTAATGAGATTTATAAAGAGATAGAACATGAAATACATAAGGTAAATTCAGGAATAACAGCTGATAAATTAAAAGATAAAGTTAATAAGGAATTTGGAAGCACAGCAAAAGAAGCAATGATAAAAAGAGTAAAAAGTTCTACAGTTAAAGGCGCAATTGATGAATATATGAGCGGGAATTCTTTAACACATTTATCTGAACTTGATGTAGATAATATTATGAATATTATTAAAAGAAGAGAATCAGAAGCAGGTAAAAAACTTGAATTTGATAGTGATGTATTAGATAATATAAGAACAGCATTAGAGGAAAAAATGGAGTCTAACAAGTCTAGAAGTAGAAAAAATGTTATTATTTCCTCTGATATGCAATCAGCATTTAAGAAAGGTTTAGCTCAAAAAGGAAGTATAAAATCTACAAAAGTTGATTCTACAAAAAATGATAAAGTTGAGGAATTAAAAGAAAAATTACAAGAGAGAATTAGAGAATACGAAAACATATATGAAGGTAGTGGAAAAAAAGTTGAAAAAGCCGATAAGATTATTAAAAAAATTACAGGCGAAGAAAAAAATAAGTAATAGGAGGAATAAAAATGACAAAAAAACAGAAAAAAATTATATATGCAATTTGTATAATAACATTAATTATAATTACTATTTTTGCTATTAATACCACTACTTATGCAGCAGAATGGGATCTTCAAATAGGTGAAGAGGAAAGCCCAGAAGGCGTGGATGCTATAGGTGATGGTGTAGCAGGAATTCTAGTTTATGGTGTTAAATTAGTAGTTTTAGTAATTTTAATTGTTATACAATTTATATTATCAGGAGTTATAACGACTGGTGGTGGACAAGGTTTAGGTGTAAATTTAACTCCAGCAGATATTATTTTTAATGAATTACCAATAACAACAATAAATTTCTTTAATACAAATAATTCTGGATTGAATTTTATCTCAAGCCTGCAAAATTCTGTAGCTTTGTGGTATGTAACAATTAGAAATATATCTGTAATTGTTTTATTAGGAATACTACTTTATGTAGGAATAAGAATGGCAATTTCTACAGTAGCATCAGAAGAAGCAAAATACAAAAAAATGTTTAAAGATTGGGCAGTTAGCTTAGTATTAGTTTATATATTACAATATATTATGATAATTATTATAGATATAAATAATGTATTAGTAAAAATTCTTAAAGATGCATTTTCATTTGGTAGTGGAAATGATGCTTTAGGAGAAGTTATGACATATTTATATGCAGAGGCATGGTCACCATCTTTTACACAAGGTGTAGGAACTACCATTTTATATGGAATTCTAATTATGATAACATTTCTATTTTTAATAATGTATTTAAAACGTGTTATTATTACAGCATTTTTAATTATTATTTCTCCTCTAATTACTATTACTTATTCAATAGATAAAATGGGAGATGGAAAATCTCAAGCATTAAATAACTGGTTAAAAGAATTTACATATAATATTTTAATACAACCATTTCATTGTATTATATATGGGGCTTTAGTATTAACATCTGTAACAGCAATGTCTACAGACAAGTCTGTAGCAACATTAATAATGTCAATTGTTGCAATGTTATTTATGTACAAAGCAGAAGATTTAGTTAAAAAGATATTTGGTGTTCAACCAAGTAGTTTAGGAAATGTTTTTGCTGGAGGAGCTTTTGCATTATCAGCAATGAATATGTTAAAAAGAAAAAATTCAGAACCAAAAAAATCACAAGGTAAAATGACTAATGACAAAACACCTAATTTAGCTGGAAAAGATTATCAAGATTCAGGTGTTTCTGGTGGAAATTCATTAGTTTCTCAAAATGCAGGTGCGGCAAGTGGAACAAATGGTGGTTATGGAAATGTTCAAGGTACAGGTTCTTCAGGCCAATTAGGTAGTGCACAATCAAATAATTCAATAACACCTCAGAAAATAACTAAATTAAAAAATTTTGGAAGAATTGTAGGAAATGCTGCTGAAGAATATGCAAAAGCTTCAGCAAAAGTTGGAGCAGCAGCTGCAGGAGCAATTTTAGGTGCTGGAACAGGAGATGGCAAGGGATTTATGGCAGGTGCGGCTCTTGGTGGAAGTGCAGCTAAAGGTGTTTCAAACATGATAAATAATACAAAATATAGAAAAGATACAAAAGAAGATGAAAAAGTTTTAGGTGCTGAATATATTGCTTGGTCACAAGAACAAGGATTAGATGATCCAGAACAATTAATAAATAGAACAGATGAAATTATGAATGCAGATTTAGAAAAAGGAAATTTAGATTCTGGTGATTTAAAATATAGAAAATATTTAGACAGCCTTGCTGAACAATATAGAGGTGGCGGAGATGATGAAAGTGTTTCAAAACAACATGTTTTAGATACTATTAGAAAAACGCAAATGGGTTATATTAATACATCAAGACATCAAAGTACAGGTGGATACGAAAAATTATCTCAAGCAACTAGAGAAGCAAATTCTTATAATAGTAATGAAAGACAAGAAGCTGAAAAAAGAGCGCAAGAAGCAAGAGAAGCAGCAAGAGCTGCAGCACAAGCATCTCAAACAGCACAATCAGGTCAATCAAATAATAATACAAATATGGATTCTATATAAAAATATATGTACTTAAATTAATGAAAAGAAGGTGAAAATATGGCAGATGATAATTTGGATTATATGCAGCAAGAACAGCAACAATCCACTGGTGTAAGTAGAACAGCTGATAGAGCAAAAGATGAAGCTGGAAAACAAACCAGAAATGCAATAAAGAAAGCAAAAGAAGCACAAAAAAAAGGAAAATATGCAAAAGGAATTGGAAAAGTTTTATATTATATATTAGCAGGTTTAATAATATTAATTATGTGTATAGGATTTATAGCATTTGCCATTAATATGCCTGGAGCAATTGTGGACAAAATAATTACTACTATAGATAAAGTATCAATAAGTATAAAACAATGGTGGACACAAGAAGATTTAAGTAATATAAATGAAGAAGAACTACAAGCAAAAAAACTTGAATTATTAAATTATTTAGAAGATATGGGTTATGATGTAGTAGGAATGGGTTTTGTTAGAAGTGTAAGAAAAGCAGAATCACAAGATGACCCTAAGAAACAAGTTATAACAAGCTTTATAGAAGAAATAATTAATGTAGATTTTAATACAACAGTACAACCAAGTTACTTATTTTCATATTACTTGGCAAATGAAAGAATATTTGTTAGTAAAAATGTAAACCCAATAAATGCAATATTAAAAACAACTGGAACATTGTCAAATTGGGGAGAAGGAATGTTAAATATCTATGGGGCAGTAAGCTTGGTAGATGGTGTTGATTTAGATAGAGAAAATTTAACACTAACATTTAAAAATATGAATGGATTTTTTAAAACTGATGTTTATCAATATAACATTGATGGCTGGGCAGGAAGATATGGAACTCCTTTAGAACTTCTACTTGCTCTACATACATCTACAATGATGCCAGATTTAGTATATGAATTCATATCAAATGAAAACTTACAAACAGTTGTAAATATTAATACTCAGGAAGTTAAATTAGAAGTTGGGTTAAAATTAGTAGGACCTAATGGGGAAGCAGATATAAATATAGGTACAATAAATGATGAACCAATGCCAATTGTTTTTAAAAGAAACAAAGATACTGGAGATTATGGGATAGAAAATAAAGATCAAATAATAAATGGACTTAAAGAAGGAATATATAGTGTTGCTTCAATAAAACATGCTTTTGATAATTTTGAAATTACTTTAACAGATTTTCAAAGTTCAATAGGAGAAACAGAAACAAATAGAAAAATAGCAGAATTAATTAATACTACAAGCCTACAGATATATAAAGATTCAAATGCTTCAGATTTAGTATTTGGTAGATATATAGGTACTCCAGATGATATTGATTATGCTTATAATAATAACACAAGATTATACAATAATTCTATTAGTGTTGATTATTGGGATGGTGATAATATAATTTATACATATCATTATGAGTCTGGAGAAACAAGATCTCAACAAACAGTAGCATATAGATTAAGAGCATTACCAGCATTTGAAAATGCATTAAAAAATGATGAGATTATTTTGCAAGAAGAAGCTACTTCATCAGATTACCCAAGATTTTCTGAAAGCTGGAAAACTCGATTAAAAACAGAGTATTATACTATTTTTAATGGAATAGATATTTATTTTGAAAATTTAATTTTAGGAGAAACAGTTAGTCAAGAACAATTAAATTATGGAAATGGAAGTTACTATGTTGATAGTTTTAACTTATGGGTAGATGGATTAGAAGCACCATTAGAGTTTATAGAATATATTCAACAAAATGATTTAGAAGGTGCAAGCCAGTATGAAAAAGAAGGAAAATACAATAACTATAAAGAAGAATGGGCAGAAGAACAGGTATCTGGATTAAATAATTTTTTACAAGAGATTAGAGAAGATTTAGAAGTTCAAAAAAGTGTAGCTGCATCAGCAAAAAAATTAAAGGAAATATTAGCAAATGAGATAGGTCTGACTTCAACACAATTAGATATGATTTATGATGATTTTTTGGTAAAAAATCCAGAAATAAAAACATTTGTACCACATATTCAAAGTGTTATAAAACATTGGTATAAAGATTTGGTTTTTAATTATAAATACACAAAAAAGGGTACAGTTTTTGAAACACCATACCCGGGTGAAAATGTTCCTGAGTTTGCATTATTTTATCAATTTAAAACACTAGACGAAAATTATCCTGTTCAGGATGGAGAACCTTATGTTATTAAAGGTGATGTTGTAACACAAAAAGGTGTAAAATCTGATATAACAGATGTACCAGTTGACCCTCAAACACAAAACCTATTAAATGATTATACATTAGGACAAGGATATAAAACATCTAGAAAATTATTTACGCAAGGATATTATTATCAATATGATGGATCTAAAGAAACAGCTGATGAAATAGCAAATGCAAAATTGATAGAAGCATATAATGAAGGTGAACATATAAAGGTATATACAAAAAATGGAAGAATTACTGGAGTTGTGAGAGACGATACAGGAAGTGCACCAAGTTCAAATCCGATTATTACTACATATAAGAAAAATGGAAATGTTTTACAAAGTGCAAGTGGTGCAGATACTATTTTGAAGGCTTTTGTTATAAGAGCACCAAAAAAATATGTATCACCAGTTGATGGAACTTTTGAACAAACTAAAGAATCTGTAAAAAGTATAAATAATGCATTAAAATCTGTTGGTTCAGATATAAGAAGAAAAAAAGTTAATATTATTAATAATACAGCTTCTTTAAATGCATTATCAATATTAGAAGGAATGCATTCACTAGATGCAGATTACATATATAGAGAATTTAAAGAATTTTTAATTGATTTGGGTTATTATTCTAGAGCAGAAATTGAACAAGTAGAAACTAGTTTACTAGATTGGTTTATACCAGCATTTACACCAGATGAGTGGCCACCAGTAAAAGATGATGAAAATATGTTAGAATACGGAACAATATTATTATCAAGTTCAAATATAAAAGATAAAAAAACAATATTAATAGAAAAAATGTCTAGTTTAGATAATTTTATATTTTTATCAGATACTGATGGAATATATGATATGGGTACATTACAAGGTGCAGGAAGTAATATTTCATATTCTAATACTGGTTTAGATGCAGATTCAATTGTTACAAGAATTATAAATGCAAAACCTAGTGCAATTTGCCTATATTTAAATTCGAATTCAAAAGATGATACAAATGCAATAAATAATACAAAAAAATTATTACAAGATATTAGGAACAAGTTAAAAGAGCAAAATTATGAGTCACCTGATGTTGCAATTTATGTTTTACAAATTTTGCCACTTGAACAACCAAATATTCTAGAAGAAGCTTCTAAGGAAATTGTTGCTCAAAATAAGAGAATAAATGATTATAATACTAATTTGTTTAATGTATGTTTGAATTTAGATAATGTTAAATTTATTGATGCAACTGGAGGAGGAGTTACAGAGACTGGTTGGTTAGACCCTAGATTCTCAGCTCAAAAATTATCTACAAATATTATAACAAAAATTGTTAAGAAAAATGTTTCTAATGGTGGTTTTATAGAAGGTTTAGATGTTATAACACCAGGAGCTGGATATGTTACAGCAGTAGAAGAAAATCAAATTACTATAGAATTTTCTGTTGAACAAGATCCGCGTTTAAGACCTTTAGATGGCTTTACATTAATTATAAGTGGAATAACTGTTGATGGCGAATTACGTAATAATTTTACATCTGGATCTACACCAGATATAAATGGTATTAGTAAATATGCAATTGAAAAAGGCACTATTATTGGGGTAACAACTACACAAAATATAAAATTAATATTGAGAGATAAAAATAAGGCAATTATTGGAAATATAGAAGATTATATTGGATTACCAAAAAGTAGTAAATCTATTTCAGATTGGGAATTGTTATATTTCCTTCCATTTGAATCTGGAACACTAGATACACCAGGAAGTGGAACTGAATCTGTTGCAATGCTTTCAGGAACAGAGGTGGCAGTTGGAATTATACAATGGACAACTACAAGTGGCGGTATGAATAATGTTGCAAATATATGTAGAAAATTAGCAGAAAAAGATCCTATTTTATGTGGTGGTTTAGAAACTTTTGCAAGTTGGCAATCGTCAACAATTATTGCGGATATTGGAAGTGGTGAAAATAGTGAAATCAGAAAAGCATTTAGAGAAATAAATGCCAGGGATAATGAGACATTTCTGAAATTACAGGTTGAATGTATGTTAGAAGATTATGGGCAGCCTCCAGCAGGATATGAATGGATAACTGAGAGACGAGGAGCAGTATATGGAACTTATATTTCTGCAAAGATTTGGGCAGGAAACTATTCTGGAATAGAAAATGTTATATATCCTACTATGTCTGATGAGCAATTAGTAAAAGCTATTATCAATAGAGCTAGAGCTTCAAAAGCTGAAAATACTTCAGGTAATGAATTTAATGAAGGATGGAATAATAGAGTTATAAGACAAACAGATATTGCAACAAGGATAATTAATGGAGAATTTACAGAAGATGAACTTGAGGAATTAATTAGAGCAGGATATTAACAATAAAAGGAGATGTTATGAAAAAAAATTCTATTTTTAAATTATTTTGTATATTAATAATTTTAACTATATCTTTAGTTTTTTTACTTAACTATAAATATACATTAAAAAAAATTGAGGATAAACCTCTTGAAGTAGTTGAAAATGGAACTGTTTTAACAGAAAATTCATATTATTTCTTTGAAAAATATGGAAAAGGTATTATAAATAGTAAAGAATATAATGACACAATATCTAAATTTTATAAAATATCTTTTCCAAAATATTATAAAGATTTGTTAAACCAAAGTGAAAATCAGACATCTGAATATTACGAAAAAAACAAGGAAAATATTTATAATGATTTAACAATAAATAATAAAAAAGATTTTCTAGATTTAATAAAATTTATGAGAAATATAAAAGGAAATGAACTTATACTCAGATCTATAAAAATAGATCAAAATAATATAATATCACGAACAGATTATACCATGGCGAAAATAGATGTTTTATATGAAAATAATAAAGAAATTTCAATGATAATAAAAGTATTCAAAAAAGATCAAGGTACAGAAAAAAATATAATATTTTTACTAAATAAATAATTTGAAATCAAAATTATGAAAGAGGTGACTAGATTGAAAAAAAATTACAAGACTAAAAATAGTGTATATAAAACAAGAAAAAAAACTGATGATAAAAAAGTAATTAAATTATTTTTAACAATCGGTATTCTTGTTTTATTATGTGTTAATTTATATCTAGTTATCCAAAAAATATTATTACCAAAATCAAAAGAACAGAAACAAATTAGTAAAACTCAAAACGTTAATAATAATGATAATAATATTGAAAATTTTGAAAAAATTAGTTCAGAACAAAATCAATTAGAACTACTAAAAAAAGGAACTGAACGTGATAGAATAGAATATTATTGTGGACAATTTTTTAGGTATATAGAAAATAAAAATTATGAAAAAGCATATCAAATTCTATATCCAGATTTCAGACAGAAATATTTCCCTACTATTGAAGAGTTTAAAAAATATGTTATAAAAGTTTATCCAAAAATTTTAGCAATAAATTATGATGATTTTGACAGACAAGGTAATATATATGTAACAACAGTGTTGATTGATGATGGTCTAGCTAAAGATAATTCTAAACAATTTAGTCAAAGAATAGTGGTTCAAGAAAATGATTATAATAATTTTGTTTTATCTTTTCAAGTTATATAAAACTATTTATAAATAATTTATGCAAATAAAGAAATATTTATAAAAAAATTATACAAAATTATATATAAAACTAATTATAAACGATTTGTATAAATTAAATAATATAAAACTAATTATAAACGATTTGTATAAATTAAATAATATAAAACTATTTTTAAATATTTTTATAAATTAATATTGGAAATTTAAAAATTAAAATAATAAAGGAGGAGAATATGAATTATAGAGCTAAAATACAATTAAAGATTAGAGATTTTTATCAAAAATACAAATTAATTATATTTATTGTTTTAATTATTTGGACATGTATTTTTGTTATAAATAGATTTTTAGGAAATCAAAATAATAATCTTTTAACTCCTAAAACAACATATGATCCTCATGTTTCTGTAATGAACACAAATAAGGAAGTACCTGAAAAATTGCAACAACCCATACAAACAATAATTGATACATATTTTAATCATTGTAATAATGGTGAGTTTCAAAAAGCATATGATTTAATTAGTGAAGAATGTAAATCTAATTATTTTACTTCATATAAATTATTTGAAAATTATGCAAAAGAGATTTTTGGTAATACAAAAAAAATTTATAATATCCAGTCCTATTCAAATTTAGATAATACTTATATTTATAAGATTAAAATCTTGGAAGATATTTTAGCAAATGGAACAACAACAGGGTATGGTTATTATGAGGAAAAAATAACAATTAAGGGTGATGATTCAAATAATCTTAAAATAAATATCGGAAATTTTGTTTCTAAAGAAAATATAAATATTTTTGCAGAAGATGAATATTTAAAAATAGAAGTTCTAGGGAAAACAGTAAAATATGATTCTGAAATTTATAATGTAAAATTTACAAATAAATCTGAATATCCAATTGTACTTGCAAATAATAAAGAAGAGTTTGAAATTGGAATTTATATTGGAGATCAAACCAGAGCAATTAATTTACCTATTGGAAATATTACATTATCTCCAAACTCTACGCAAATAAGGAATTTGGAATTTACAAAATTTGTGGATGATGGAAAAAAATCAGATGTTTTGATTTTTAATGCAATACGTGTATTACAATCTTATTCTGGTGAATCAAGTAAATACGAACAAGAAATTAATAATGCAATTAAATTATACAGTCTTACTTTAAATATGTAAAAGTATTAAATATTTTAGATACACAAGCTTATTTATTATATTTATTTAAAAATATACAAGAAAATTGGTTTAATGTTAATATTTGGGGTGGCAATTCAGAAATGAATTGTCATCTCTTTATTTTAGATAACTTTCTTTTCCTTTATTTTCCCTAGTAAATATTACAAAATTCGACAAAATATTACATATAATTTAATATAAATGTAATCAAAATATAAAAAATCAATAATTAATTATATCCGTAGGAATATCTTAGTTTCATATATAAAACTAGGTTGTCTTTTAATATATATAAGAATAAAATGTTAGTAATATTAAAATATTAGGAAAGGCATTTGAAATATGAAATTAAACAGTTCTGAAAAAAAAATCAATTTAATAATATTTTTTATAAGTATAATTGTTATAGTAATATTAGCTATAACTTTATTTAAGTTATATGGAAAAAATATATACAAAAAAAATATAGAAAATATACAAATAAAAACTTCAGAACAAAAAGAAGACCTGCCTTCAAATATGATTGTATGTGAGAGTATTGTTCAAGGAATAAAAGATAATAATTTGCCAAATGGAGATTATATTCTTAGAGTACCTGGAAAAGTAAATGGTATTGATGAAGTTAAAGATTACAACATCGAACTTGTAAATTATTATGATGATGTTGTATATTCATTAGCAAATGGAGAAACTTCTAAAATAATTGAATTAGGTGATTCAACAACTACATATAAAATGTTGGTAGTAAAATATCATAAAAATCTAACTGTTAATCCTGGTGTAATTCTTGCAGCAAGAACTGTATCTGGATTAACATATAAAAAAGGTATGTATATGTGTGTTTTAGGAACAACTATAAATAATGGAACTATTACTATGACAAGAAGAGGAACATATAATAATTCTGGAGAAAATGTTTATTTATGGAAAAATATAGATGAAACATTTGAATTCATTCCAAAAGTTGGTGCTGTAGGTTTAAGCCAATTTAACACAACCACTAGTGCATCAGGTACAAAAGGTAATTCTGGAACAGGAAGACAAACAGGAAGTGGTGGTAGAGGAGGATATATTGTAAATAATGGAAATACTGGTGTAATTGCTGCAACTGGTTCTGGAACATCATATTCTGGTGGACCTGGAACAGGTGGAGTAACATTTGTGGGACCAGCTAAAACCACTACACAGTCTGTTACAGGTTATACTAAAGGTGGTGATGGAAGTAAGCATCCACCAGATAGCGGGTATGTTTTTGCTGCAGGTGGTGCAGGGTTACCACAGGGAACAACTTATTTTAGTAGTAAAAGTACTGCTAATAATATGACAGGAATAACAGCTGTTTCAGATGGAAATGGAACAGGGGGATTGCTTGTTTTATATTCTGATAATATTGAAGGAAATGGAATTATTTCTTCAAATGGGACAAAAGCTCCTGTATATTCATCATCTAAAGCAGCATTGCCAGCTGCTGCTGGCGGAAGTTCAGGTGGTGGAAGTGTAAATATCTTTACAAAATCAAATAAATTTAATGGAACAATTACCGCAACAGGAGGAGATTGGGTTACAATGCCAAACTTTTTTACTTCTACTTCAAATACTGTTGTAGGAGGAGGTTCTGGTGGAAATGGAACTTTTAATATAACTACTTTTTCATTAAGTTATCCAGAAAAAGAGATGTCTTTAAAGAAAAACCAAGATTATTTAATAGATGATTCTAAACTAAAAATAATAGATAATACGGGTTCTAAAAGTTTAAGTGTACAAGCAAGGGAATCAATTACATATTTGTCAGAAAATCCAGAAGTTGCATTAGTGGATTCTAATGGAAAGATAACAGGTATTAAAGAGGGTAAAACAAAAATAAAAATAATTAACAATTTAGATGGATTAGAAACATCAATATATATTACGGTTATAAATAAATTTAAGTCACAAATAAGTGTTGGTTCAAATTTCACACTTGTACTTAGAGAAGATGGTAAAATTACTGGATTCGGAAAAAATGATTTAGGTCAATTGGGAAATGGCTCAAACACAGACACTATTAATCCTATTGATGTATGCAAGGACAATTCTGTAACTACATTAGATAATATAATTCAGGTAGAAACTGGAAATAGTCATTCAGTTGCCTTGTCTAAGGATGGATATGTTTATTCATGGGGAAAAAATGACTATGGGCAATTAGGAAATACATCTGAACAGACTAAAAATGTAGCAAAAAGAATTGATATATTAAGTGGTATTGTCAAAATAGATGCATATAAAAATATTTCTTCTGCTATTAATTCAGATGGAGAAATATATATATGGGGAGAAGGATATTCTGCATTTCCTATAAAACTTTTATCAAGTAAAAAATTTGTATATATATCTGGTGATATATGTTTAAGTGATGAAGGTAAAATATATAAAATAGATAATTTAATATCTCCTGTTGTTGAATTAATGGGCATTTCTAAAATCAGTGCAGGTTCAGATCATTATTTGGCTTTATCTGATAGTGGAAATGTATATTCATGGGGATTGAATAATATTAATGGTGAGTTAGGAAAAACTGCAACAACAGTTACAACAGTTATTTTACAAGATGTTTTAGAAATTTCTGCAGGAAATGATATTAGTATTGCATTAAAATCTAATAATGATTTATATGTTTGTGGGAATAATTCAGATGGCGGAATTGGATTGCAATCAACACCTAATGCAACAAGTATGACAAAAGTAAATATTACAAATAAAATATATAATATTTCTGGAACACAAAGTTCATCTTCTTTAATATCAGATATTACAGGAAAAGTACTAGCAACAGGAATTAATACTAATGGTGAATTAGGTTTAAATAATGGTTATCAAAAAGTAACAAGTTACACAGAAGTTGGAAATAATTCTATTATTTCAAATTCTGAGAATGTTTTTTTAGATTTAGGTGAACAAAAAACATTAGAATTTAAAATGGAAAATATGTTTAATATTAAATCAGGTTCTAGTGACTATAATCAAAATAATTTTAATGTTACAATTTCAGATCCATCTATAGCATCTTTAAATGGAAAAACTATTAAAGGAGAGGTTTATGGACAAACTAATGTAACAGTTACACATACCATTACTGGTGTTACAAAACAAATTCCAGTTGTTGTAGTAATTAAAATGGAAAGTATAGTAAAAGGTATAAAAGATACCAATCTTCCAAATGGAAATTATAATGTTCATGTAAATGGTCAAACTTATAAAATAGAATTAATAAATTATTATGATGATGTTGTTTATTCTTTAGCAGGTGGAGAAACATCTAAAACTATTGAATTAGGAGATAGTACAACAGAACATAAAATGTTAATTGTTAAATTTCATAAAAATCTTACAGTTAATTCAGGTGTTACATTAACATCAAAAACAGTATCAGGTTTATCGTACAAAAAAGGTATGTATATATGTGTTTTAGGTACAACTATTAATAATGGTTCAATAAGTATGACAAAAAGAGGAACATATAATGTTGCTGGAGAAGATGTATATTTATGGAAAAATATAGATGGTTCATATGAATATGTTCCTAATATTGGTGCAGTTGGTTTAAATCAATTATCTACAACTACTAGTTCAGCAGGAACAAAAGGTAATTCCGGAATATTAAGACAAACTGGAAGTGGTGGTAGAGGAGGATACATTGTAAATAATGGAAATACTGGTATAATTGTACCAACAGGTTCTGGAACTTCTTATTCAGGTGGTTCAGGAACAGGTGGAGTTACATTTGTTGGAACAGCTAAAACCAGTACTCAGGCTTCTTCGAGCTATGCTAAAGGTGGAGATGGGTCTAGAGATATTCCAAATAGCGGATTTGTTTTTGTTGCTGGTGGAGCAGGACCAATCCAAGGGTCAACATATTTTACAAGTATTAGTTCTGAAAATATGACAGGCATAAATCTTGTTTCAGATGGAAATGGAACTGGAGGGTTACTGGTTTTATATTCAAATACTGTTGAAGGTAGTGGAAGTATAAATTCAAATGGTACAAAAGCACCTGTTTATTCATCATACAAAAATTATTTGCCAGCAGCAGCAGGTGGAAGTTCAGGTGGAGGAAGTATAAATATTTTTACTAATTCTAATAAATATAAAGGAACAATTAGTGCAACTGGTGGAGATTGGGTAACAATGCCAAACTTTTTCTCTAGTGCCTCAGATTCTGTAGTAACAGGAGGAGCAGGAGGAGATGGAAGTGTTACTATTACTACAACAGCACTTAACTATCCTGTAAAAGAAATTCAATTAAAAGAAACCGAAAATTATCAAATAGAAAAATCTAAAATACAATTAGTAGATAGAACTATGGAAAGAGAATTGGAAGAATCTGTTTTGAATTCTATTACATTTCAGTCATTAAATACAGATATTGCTGTAGTTGATTCACAAGGTAAAATTACAGGATTAAATGAAGGAAAAACAAAAATTAAAATTATTAATCCAATAGATAATCTTGAGACAAGTATATATATAGTTGTAACAAATAAAATAAAATCTCAATTATCTGTTGGTAAGAATTTTACATTAGGGTTAAAAGAAAATGGTAAAATAATTGGTTTTGGAAAAAATGATTTAGGTCAACTTGGAAATGGAAATAATATTAATACAGTTGTTCCTACAGAAGTTTATATAAATGAAAACACAAAATTAGAAAATATTGTTGAGATAGGAACAGGATATAATCATAGTGTGGCTTTATCTGCTGATGGTTTTGTATATACTTGGGGTAGCAATGAATATGGACAATTAGGAAGTTCAGTTTCTAATAGTAGAAATTATGCACAAATCGTTCAGGGTCTTAAAGATATTGTCAAAATAGATGGATATAAAAATTTTTCAACTGCATTAGATAAAGAAGGAAAAGTTTATATTTGGGGACAAGGTTATTCAATATATCCAATTAAATTAATTACAAATAAAAAAATGGTAGATATTTCTGGTGATATCTGTTTGAGCCAAGAAGGAAAGGTTTTTAGTTTATTTAATTTAGAAAATCCAATAGTTGAATTGGTAGGAATTTCTGAAATTAGTGCAGGTTCAGATCACTATCTTGCATTATCAGATAAAGGCAGTGTTTATTCATGGGGGGTCAATAATACTAATGGTGAATTAGGTAAGTCTAGTAATTATATTACAACTTCTATATTAGATAATGTAATTGACATAGCAGCAGGTGTTGATACAAGTATGGCAATAACTTCTAATAATGAATTATATGTATGTGGTAATAATTTAGATGGAACAATTGGTTTACAAGCTTTGAGTAAAGCTACTGTGATGACAAAAATTAATGGTTTAGATTATATAGAAAATATTTCTGAAAGTGAAGGAAATAATTCTGTTATTTCTACTATCGAAGGAATTGTTTTTGCAACAGGTTTAAATAATTATGGAGAACTTGGATTACCTGATATTAGTAAGGTTACCAGTTTTACAGAAATTGGAGAAAATGGTATTTCATCAAATTTAGGAAATGGATTTTTAGACATTGGAGAAGAAATAACTCTTGAATTTGGAATGGAAAATATGTGTAATGTGAAATCTGATAGTACAGAATTCGATCAATCAAATTTTATTTATAGTATTGAAGACGAATCAAAAATACAAGTTGAAGGAAATAAGATAAAAGGTTTGAATTATGGAAAAACTAAATTAAATGTTACACATATTCCTACCGGAATTTCAAAACAAATTGATATAACTGTTATTATTAAATTAGACAGTATTGTTAATGGAATTAAGGAAAAAAACTTACCAAATGGAAATTATGATATATATGTAAATAATCAAATATATTCAATAGAATTAATTAATTATTATGATGATATGGAATATAGTTTGACTCAGGGAGAAACATCAAAAACGATAGAATTGGGAGATACAACAACAGAAAATAAAATGCTTATTGTTAAGTATCATAAAAACTTAATTATTAATCAAGGAATAACTATTACAGCAAAAAAAGTTTCAAATATAGTTTATAAAAAAGGTATGTATATATGTGTTTTAGGTGAAGTTGAAAATAATGGAAATATAAGTATGTCTTCAAGAGGTACATATAATGTACAAGGTGAAGATGTGTATTTATGGAAAAATATTGATGGTACATATGAGTATGTTTCAAAAAACGGAGCAACTGGTTTGAATCAAATATCTACATCTGCTACTTCTTCTGGAATTAAAGGTAATTCTGGTACAGGAAGACAAACAGGTAGTGGAGGAAGAGGAGCATATGTAATAAAAAATGGTAATATAGGTGTTTTAGCTCAAACAGGCTCTGGAACATCTTATTCAGGAGGTTCAGGAACAGGAGGAGTTGTATATAAGGGAACAGCAAAAACAACTTCTCAACCTTTAAGTGGAATTGCTTTTGGTGGAAATGGATCAGTATATGAAACAGGAATAGACTCTAATTTTGCTGGTTCTGGAGCAGGTCCATTAGAGGGAATATCTTATCTTAAAGGGAAAACATCATCGTATGCTTTACCAAATTTAGAAACTTCAGGGAATGGAACAGGTGGACTTCTTATTTTATATGGAAATTCGATTAGTGGAAAAGGAAGCATTTCTTCAAATGGTAATAAAGCGCCAGTATATTCAGGATTAAAAGGAAAAGTAGGAGCTTCAACAGCAGGAGGAAGTTCAGGTGGTGGAAGTATAAATATTTTTACTAATAATAATAGATTTAGTGGAAATCTAGTTGCAAATGGGGGAGAATCTACTTCTATGCCTAATCTTAAATTTAATGGTATTGCAAGTACAATTCCTGGAGGTGCAGGTGGAGATGGAAGTATTACTATAAATATTTTAGGTTCATTATTAACTTATTCAGATAAAACTATAAATTTGAAAACGGGGGATAGTTACTATATTGATAATAATAAATTATCAATAGTAAAATTAAATGAAATTCAAACAGAAGATTTAACAATAGGAAATATGGTATATGAAATTGAAAATCTTGATATAGCTGAAATAGTAAATGGGTATATAATTGCAAAAAAATCTGGAAATACAAGATTGAAAATAACTGACACAGATAATAATCTTGTTACATATGTTTTTATAAAAATAAATAAAGGAACAGATTCAAAATCTTCTATAGGATATGTTCATACAACTGTATTAAAGGAAAATGGAACAGTATGGAGCTTTGGATATAATTCTTTAGGACAATTAGGAGATGGAACTTTAATTGGGAAGAATTACCCAGTTCAGGTAATAAAAGAAGATAATTCTATATTAGAAAATGTAGTAGATATCTGTAGTGACTTTAATTCAAACATTGCAGTTGATGACTCAGGTAAAGTATATACATGGGGAAATATAACATTAGGAACCAAGAATTCTATTCAACAATATGCTACAATTATTGAGGATTCTGTATTTTACAATGAACCTAATCAGGAATTGGAAATGCTTAAAATAATTAAAGTTTCAATTTATAAAAATAATTATATAGTTTTAAATAAAAAAGGTGATGTATATATTTTTGGTGAAAACTATAATAAACCAGAAAAAATAAATACAATATCTGAAATTATTGATATATCTGCAAACAAAATGTTATCAAAGGATGGACATATATATGATATATTTAATCCGGAAATTAAAAATGAATATTTAAATAATATTGCGAAAATATCTACTGGAAATGAACATTATATAGTATTAACATCAGATGGAAAATTATATTGTGCTGGAAAGGGAGCAAAAGGTCAACTTGGCAGTGGAAATTATAATGATACTAATATGCCTGTTCCTGTAATAGATATAAATGGCAATTATTTAGAAAATATTATTGATATATCTGCTGGAATAGATTGTTCAATGGCTGTTGATTCTAATGGAAAAGTATATGTTTGGGGAGACAATAATTATAGCAAATTAGGTATTACACAAACTAATACTAACAGAGCAATTCAAATAAACAATGTTCAGGATAAAAAGGATTTACAATTGACTATTCCTAGATTTGAAAAAATAGCAGCAGGATTAAATAATAGTTTAATAGTTGATGAATATGGTTATGTTTATTCTGTTGGAAATGGGATAATGGGTCAATTAGGAACAGAAGATTATAATACAAGAAAAATTTATACGAAAATAGGTAATACAGAAATAAAAAGTATTCCGGAAAATATATTTGTAAAAAAAGATGAATATAAAAATATAGCTATAGCATTATTAAATTCATTTAATTTAAAAACTGATATTATTAATTCAGATGATTTAATAATAAATAATAATAATAAAAATATAGCTGAAATAGAAAAAATAGAGAATGCTGATAATTCTGAGGTTCTAGATGAAAATAAAATTAATTATAATTATACTGTTACAGGGAAAAAAATTGGAAGAACTGTAATAACAGTTTCAGATCAATCAAAAGAGAATAAAAAAAATGTATATGTTGATATTTCTGGAAGTTATAATGCTGAAGCTTCTGCAAATGTAGAAAATGGTGATGGTTTTACTATTGCATTAAAAGAAGATGGAACAGTTTGGTCTTTTGGAAAAAATGATATTGGACAATTAGGAAATGGAAATACAAATAATATTAATATACCAAATAAAATAGAATTACCAGAAATTGCTAAAACTATATCTGTAGGGAAAAATCATTCTTTAGTACAAGGAAAATCTGGGAAAGTTTATTCTTGGGGACTAAATTCTAATGGACAGCTAGGATTGGGAAATACAACAAACAAAAAAATACCAACAGAAATACCAGGACTTACAAATATTGTAAAAGTTAAGTCTGTAGGTAATACATCTTTTGCAATAAATTCAACAGGTAAAATTTATGCATGGGGAGAGGGTTACACAAGATCTCCGGCACTTATTTCTATAAATGCAAATGTTATAGATTTAGGAAAAACATATTATTTAGCAGATGATGGAAAAGTAAGAACAATAAAAAATAATACAGAAATACAATTATGTTTAAGACAAAATCCTAACCCAGAAATATTAGAAATAGAAAACGAAAAAATTGTGCAAATATCAGAAGGAACAGACCATTTGCTATTATTAAGTGAGTCTGGAAAAGTCTATAGTTATGGAATAAATGTTTATGGTCAACTTGGTGATGGTAGTTTAGTTGGAAAAACAGAAAATATTTCTACAGCAGTAAAAACAGGAATGTCGACATTATTGGAAAATATAGTTGATATTTCTGCAGGAGAAAATTATTCTATGGCATTATCAAGTGATGGAAATATTTATACATGGGGAATAAATGGTAATTTACAATTAGGACATGAAGGAATTCAGGAAAATGCATTTGCAATTGTTCAACCAAATATAAATGATGTAATAGCTGTAAGAGCAGGTGTAAAACATTCTAGTGTAATAACAAATCCAGGAAATGTATATACATTTGGTAATGGGGAAAATGGAGAATTAGGAAATGGTTCAAATGATAATTATGCAATACCACAATTAGTTGGAAAAAATATTATTGAAACAAATAAAAATAGTATTGTTTTAGAGGTGGGAGAAACATTTGATATTAATGGAACAATAAATTATTTTAATTTATATGAAGAAAAAGTTGCAAATATAGAATATGAGTCAAAAGATTCTGGAAGAATACTGGCAAATCCTACAACTGGAGAAATTCTAGGTTTAAAAGAAGGAAGAACAACTGTAATTGCAAAAGAAGTTGGAACAGAAAAAATAGGTGTAATACAGGTTAGAATATTAGAAACAGGTTCAAAACCTGAAGGAACATTAATTAATATTGAGCCAAAAATAGTAACAGGTGGAAAACATACATTATCATTAAAAGTTGATGGAACAGTTTGGGCATATGGACAAAATGTATATGGTCAATTAGGAATAGGAACACAAGAAACAACTGATAATCCAATAAAAGTAAATTTTGAAACAGGTGTAAAAATTGTGGATATTGCTTGTGGAGAAGAACATAGTATGGCTTTAGATTCTACAGGAAATGTATATGTTTGGGGAAGAAATAATTATTATCAATTAGGAAATTCTACAGATATATTTGTAAGTTCGCCAAAGAAAATAGAAAGTATAGCAAATGCAACAAAAATAGCAGCTGGAAACAGTAACAGTTTTGTTATAACACAAGACAAAAATGCTTATTCTTGGGGATTAAATGCAAATGGTGAATGTGGAATTGGAAGTTATACAAATAAAATAACAATCACTAAAACAAAATATTTATCTGATGTAATAGATATTAAACCAGGAAAAAATCATACAATAGCACTTAAATCTACAGGAGAAGTATATGCAACAGGTTCTAATTTATATGGGGAATTGGGATTTGGAGAACAAGAAACAAGAAAAATAAATACATTTAGAAAAATTAATTTGCTAAGCAAAGTAGTAGAAATTGGAACAGGTGATTCACATTCATTAGCATTAAACAAAGATGGTAAATTATTTACATGGGGCTCAAATATATATGGAAATCTTGGAAATAGCCAGTCTCAAACACAAAGCAATATTCCTGTAGAAATACAAGGAATTCAAAATATTAGATATGTAACAGGAGGAAAAGGATATTCTTTATTAATAGATTCTGCAAATAATGTATATGTTTCAGGTTTAAATAATTTAGGCCAACTTGGTGATGGAACAAAAACTGATAAAACAACATTTGTAAAATTAAGTACAATAAATAATGTAATAAATGTTTCAGGTGGAAGTGGATATACAAACTTTGTAAAAAAAGATGGAACAGTTTGGGCATCTGGAGATTATAATCAAGGTGATGAATCATTAATAAGTAAAACAAAAGGAATAATACCAAAAAGGGTTGGAAATAGTGAATCAGGATTTGAAAATAATGAAATTACAATAAAAGTAAATGAAACAAAAGATATAAAAAATCAATTTATACATGAATTTAATTTAATAAATGTAGAAACAGAAGTGGAAAATATATTAGAATACAATTCTTTAAACACAATGATTGCAACTATTACAGGAACAAAAATGATTCGTGGAGAAAAAATAGGGAAAACATGGGTTAGAATTAATAATATACAAGAAAATAAAGTATATATCATAAAGGTAAATGTAGTAGATGAAAATTACAGTGTTGCACCACAAGTGCAATCTGGAGAAAATTTTGCAGCTGTATTAAAAGCGGATGGTACAATTTGGTCATATGGATATAACTCAAATGGAGAATTGGGTGATGGTACAAATATAACAAGAGATATTCCAAATAGAACAAATATATTGGTTACATACAAAAAAGTATCAGCTGGTAAAAACTTTTTTATTGCATTAAGAAATGATAATACGGTTTGGTCTGTTGGAGATAATGCTTTTGGACAATTAGGGCAAGGAAATACAATTTCTAAAAATAAACTAGTACAAGTTTTAGGTATAAAAAATATTTTTAAAATTTCTGCAGGAAAATCTCATGTAGTAGCTGTAGATAAAAAAGGAATAATTTATGGTTGGGGTAAAAATTCAAATGGTGAATTAGGTGAAAATAATGTAGGTAGAAATACAAGTTCTCCAGTTATTATAGGTACTATAAATGAAAGAATATTAGATGTTGCAGCAGGAGAAAATCAATCTATTATATTAACAGCAGATGGTAAAATATTTGGTTATGGTGAAATTTTAAATGGATATTTAGATATTATATCTGATGTTCAACAAGTTCAGGTAGGCCAAGGCTATTTATTGATATTAACAAAACAAGGAAGTATTTATAAATATGAAAATGGGATTTTGGATTTAGTTTCAGAAAATAATGCAATAGAAATATCAGCTGTAGAAAATACTAATATGTATCAATCTATTGATGAAAAAGTATATGTTTGGGGTAATAATAATTTTGGACAATTAGGATTAAATAGCATAATTAACCAATTAACACCTGTTCAGCCACAGGAATATTCAAATAACACATTTGCGGTAGGTAGTGGATATAATAATTCTTATATTATAGAAAATACGGGAAATGTTTATGGCTCTGGAAAAAATGAATATGGTGCTTTAGGAAATTCAACAAGAAACGATAGTTTAATACATACCTTAATTGGAAATAAAAAATACGAAGTTCTTCCAAAATCTAAAATTATGACAGTAAATGATACTGAAATACTAGAAGTAAAAGTAGATATGTTTAATGTATTTAATAAAAATTCTAAAGAATTAATAGATTTTGATTGGGTAAGTTCTAATGAGGAAGCTGTTACAGTTGTTGATGGGGGTTTAACTGCACATTCGGACGGTGATGCAACTATATCAGTTACAGATAAGGTGACAGGTGAAAACCAAACAATTGAAAGATATGTTGTTCCAATAGAAAAACAAAGAATTAAAACAGTAACAGTAAATGATATTAGTCTAAATGTTTCTGGACAAATGGAGTATAGTGGTAAGGTTGTAACAGATGAAAATAGTTCTTTACTAAAAATTACTACAAATAATGCAACAGATGAAATAAGTTTAGATGGTATTGGTTTTACAAATTCTGGAATTGGTGAATTAGAAATACAAATTAGTACAATAGATAAAACAAATCAAATTCCTGTATTTATAAAAATTTCTAATGGAACAGTTTTAGAATACTTGTTAAACATTGAAAAAATTTCAAATAATACAAGTATTGAAAAGATTTTAGTAAATGGAATTGAGGCAAGTTTTGTTTCTTTATCTAGATATGAGATAGTAGTTGAAGAAAATACTCAGATTTGTGTAAGTAATGTAATAGCGAAAAATCAGTATGCAAGTGTAAGCATAGATGGAAAAGAATACGAAATAGGTTCTCAAAGTAAAGAGATATCTGTTGAATCAGCATTAATTAAAACAGTTCCAATAAATATTAAATCTGAAAATGGAATTGTTGAGGAATTTGTTTTGATTATTTATAAAAAATCACAAGTAAATGATTTAGAACAATTAACTGTTGATGGGAAATTAATTATTCCAAATGGAAATAAATATGAAATATTTGTTCCATCAGATCAACAAAATGCTACTGTTTATGCAAAATCAATTAACTCAAATTATTCTGTAAAAATAGGAGATTTTGAAAAACAATTAGCTGAATCTGAACAAATTGTGGATATTACAAATTCTAGAAATGAGTTTTCTATAAAGATTATTGATGAATCATTAAATGAAATTGAATATTTTTTAATAATTAAAAAACAAGAACAAGATACTTCTTTAAAGTATATTAATTTATCTGGAGGTACATTTAATAAAAATTTGGAAATTAATAGTAATAGCGATGTTTACGAGGTGAAAATTCCAAATCAATATAATGAATTAGATGTAACTGCAATAACTGGATATATTAGTAGTAAGGTAAAAGTTAATGAAAATGAATTTGAAATAAACAAAACAACAAAAACAATTAGTTTATTAGAAGACACAACAGTTGTTAAAATATATGTTCAAGCACAAGATCCTATTTATACAAAAGAATATACTTTAAATATTACAAAAATGTCATCAAATAATAATTTGAAAACACTTAGTGTAAATAGTGAGGAAGTTATTTTAAATAGTGAGGGGATTTATTATTATAAGTTACAACAACCATTAAATACTGTAAGTATTCAAGCAGTAAGTGAAAATGGCTTAGCAAGTGTAGGATTAAATTATAATGAATATAATTTAAATACACTTATTAAAGATGTTTCGATTGATTCTAGAATTAATAATTTTGAATTATTTGTAAAAGCAGAAGATGGAACTACAGAAAACTATGAATTAGTTATAGAAACATTGTCTGATAATACTAATATAAAAAATGTTACTATTAATGGATTGGTTCCTGAATATAAACAAGGTCAAAATATATATGAAATTAAGATTGATGATGAAAATTATAATGTATATGTTGAATTAGAAGACTCATTGGCAAAGGTTGTATTGGGAAATCAAGAAGAAAAAATGGGAAATTCTTCTATATTAATAGTAAAAGATACATTTAAAACGATTGTAGATGTTATTGTTAAAGCACAAAATGGAATAGAAATTCAAAAATATAAAATTGTGATTTTAGAAAAATCAAGTAATGCAGAAATTGATACAATTGAAGTTAATAATAAATTAATAAATCCTGATGATGAAGGAAATTATAAGGCGGAAATTTCTCATACTGTTTCAGAAGTTGAAATAAATGTTGTAGCAGAAGATGAAAATGCAATAATTGTAATAGGTGGTATTACAAACAATAGTTATAGAAATACAATAGTAAATCAAATAGTTGAACCAATTATGAACTATGAAATTGAGGTTATCGCAGAAGATGGAACAACACAGATTAAGAATCTTGAGGTTGAGCAACAGGAAGGAAATACAAATTTAAGTGGAATATATGTTGGTTTAGATCAGGAAAATATGGAACCTGCTGAACTTAAAGTAGATGGAACATACTATTATAAAACAAAAAGAACAGAAAATTTATATATACAGGCAATTGCGGAATCAGATATTTCAAGTGTGAAAATTGTAACAAATCTTGAAAATATTAAGACTTCAACTAATCTAGTTAATACTCCTAATGAGATTAATAATATTGAGGTTACTGTTATAGCACAAGATGGAACACAAAAAAAATATTTTGTTAATATTGAAAAAGAATCTAATGATTGTCTTATAAAAGATATTACAAGTCAGGATATATTGAAATTAGAAAAAGATGGTACAGATATTAATATATATGTTGACGAGGACAAGGCTGAAATAAATCTAGAAATTACAACTAATGATATTAATGCTGTTCAAAAATTAGACACAGATACAGATTATAGCGTAAATATTATGAATAAATTAATTAGTTTATCAGGGTATACAGAAGATGGAATTATTTTGAATTTGGAAATTTTGGCAGAAGACAAAATTACAACCACAGTATATAAAATAACTATTTTTAAAATAGCCAATTTAGAAATTTTAGAGGTTAAGGTAAATACTAAGGTTGTTATGTTTGATGATTTTTCTGGAGTGTATTATAGTGTTGTAAATGCTACAGAAAATATTAATATTGAATTTAAATCAGAAAAACAAGTACAAAATGTTTATATTTTGAGTGAAGATAGAAATACAGTTTTAGCATCAGGTATAGGTGTTGTAACATTGAATATGCCTCAAAATGAACAAATTAAGAATTATATATTAAAGGTTGAATCATATAGTGGTGGAGGTTTTGAAGAAAATATATTAACTGTTCGTAAAAAATCTCAGGAAACTGGAATTGATTATCTAAAAGTTGATGGACTTGGAACTTATAAAGAAACCGAAAATAAATATAAAGCTGTTGTTTCTGGAAAATCTGATATACCTGTAGAAATTAAGGCTGTTGACAAAAACGCAAAAATTAAAATTGATTTAGGAATATATAGTCAGAACAATATTTTAAATTCAAGCGTTATAGTAGGTGATGGACAAACTAAGTTATTTAATGTATCAGTTATGTCTGAAAATGGAGAAGAATCAGTTTATGAATTAGAAATAACAAGAGTAAGTAGCAATACAAACATAGAAAGTATTACAGTAACTGATATACAAACTAATATTGTAGATGGAGAAGAAGAAAATATTCCAATAACAAAAAATGTTACAATGTATAATAGTAGTACTAAAACATATTCTGTAGTTGTAAAAAAAGGAAATGGTAATACAGTGATAAATGTTACATCGCAATCGCCAGAAGCAATTGTAGTTATAGATAATATTTCAACAGGTACACAAATTGCACAAATAGATAAGAATTTAGTTGGTGTTGGTACTACAACTGTTCAAATAAAGGTTATTGCAGCTGATTCAACAGAAGAAATAAGATATTTGGAAATTATGCAATTATCTGATGATGCATCAATCGAATTATTAGAATTAGATGGATTAGAAATTTTTAGCATAGAAAACGGTAAGTATATGACAACTGTAACTGATGAAAATAGCAAATGTATTTTAAGAGTTAAGACAACTCATTCAGGAGCAAGAATTGTTATTAATAATATAGATACTGGTGTTACAGGTGAATCAATAGTTGAAATTGAAAAAGGATTTAATAGAAATTTAGTAATACCAATAAATGTTAGTGCAGAAGATGGAACATTGAAATCATATGAATTAAATATTGATATTATTTCACATAATTCTAATCTGCAAAGTGTTTATATAAACGAGGTTGGTTTAAATACAATAAATAATGTAAGTGAAAGCTTTATAAATTCAGATGCTACACAGGTAAATATAAAAATACAATCTGAAGTTGAATATGCAAGAATTATATATGATGAAACAGAAATTTTTAGTATTATGGAATTTACATATAATACTAATCAATTAGAAACACAAAATTATAATATTCCATATAGAATTGTTGCGGAAGATGGAACATATAAGGATTATGAAATTCGTTTAACAAGAGAGTCTACTAATAATGCAATACAGGAAATATTTGTAAATGAAATAATAATAGATAAAGATATTGATGATAATTATAGTTTGAAACTTTTAGACACAAATCAGAGTATTAATATAAGATTGGTAGCGGAAAATATTTATGCTGTGGCTGAGATACAAGGACAACAAAGTACTCAAGTAATAGAAAAAATAGTTGATATTTCAGAACCTGTTAAATTTATTGAAATTCCAATAAAAGTAACAAGTCAATCAGGATTGGTGAATGAAAAATTGATTAAAATTGAAAAAATATCTACTAATAAAAATATAGAAAATATTAAGTTTGAAGGTGAAAATGTAGAAAAAGCAGAAGGTAAATTCAAACAAATTATTTATGAAAATAGAAATACTGTAATGATTAGCGCAACAGCTGAAAGTGAATATGCTAAAATAGAGATTTTAGATATTAATCAAAATATTTTAGCACAAGAAACTCATACTTTAACACATGAAGTACAAACATTAGAGCAAACAAATCAATTTAAAATTAAAGTAACAGCAGAAAGTGGTGATTATGAAGAAACAGATATAGAAATTGAAAAAATGTCAACAGATGCGTCATTAAAAGAGATATATTTTAATGGTGAGTTAATAAGCAAAGATGCTGAAGATAAATATGTTGCAAAAGTCCTTGATACTGAGTCAACAGCTCAAATAAGAGCAATAACAAATAATGAATATGCAAGAGTAAGAATTTTACTTGGAACAGAAAATTTGAATATTACACAAGAAAATGTAACTTTAGAACCTCAAAAATCAAGTATAATTCCAATTACTGTTATTTCTCAATCTGGAGTGACAGAAATTACAAATTTGTATATTGAAAAAATTTCTACATCAACAAATATTTCTACAGTAAAAATTAATGATAAAGATGCTGTTTTTGAAAATGAAACTAATAAATTTAGTTCTGTTGTTGACAAAATCGGAACAGAATATGAAATGTTTATTATGGCAGAAAGTAATTATTCTATAATAGAATATGAAGGAGTAGACTATGTAGCTAGTTTAAGAGTAAATGTAAATATGCTAGAAAGTTTACAAGGAAAGATTTTTACTATAAAGGTTAAGTCTGAAAGTGGTTTAGAAAAAATATTTAGTATTGAATTAATTAGGGAATCAGATGATATTAGTTTAAATAGTGTTGTTGTAAATGGAAAAACTGCTCAACTAGAAGAAGGTACTACAGATTCATATCCTATGATGGTAAAAAGGTTAGTTCAAAAAGCCATAATTGAGGTGAGAACAAATGCACAGTATGCTCAAATAAGAATAGGTGATGAATTGATTGTTAGAAATATAGCACAAAGTGAAATTACTATTAATCCTCAAGAAGAAAGGACAATTGTTCCAATTGTTGTAACAGCACCAGACGGTACAACTATTAAAACTTATAATGTTGTTTTATATAAAGGAAATAGTAATACTAATATTATAGTTAAGTTAAATGAAAATGTTCTAACGCCAGATGTAGATGGAAACTATACAGGTAAAGTTAAAGGTGGAACTTCTGATGTGAATATTGTAGTAACATCAGAAAGTGGTAAGGCAAGTATAGAACTTGGTGGTATAAAGCAATTATCTAATTATTCATCTAGTATTAATTTAAGTTCACCTTTAACTAACAAAGTAATAAAAGTTATTTCTGAAGATGAAACAGAAAAACAATTCAATATTAACATTATTAAAACAACTAATATTGATGGTAAAATTATTACAGAAAATAAAAATGGTATTCATAAAGCATCAGTTTTAGTTTACAAAACTGAAAATATGATTGAACCGATTTTACAAACTGAGACAGATGAAATAGGTAATGTTGAAATAGAAGTTCCAGATGCTGGAGAATATTGCGTTATAGTAACAAAAAAAGGTTATTTAAGCCATAGGGTGAATGATCTTATTATTCAAAATGGTGAATTGATTATATTAGATGAATATGAATTAATTGGTGGAGATATTAGTAAATCTGGGGAAATTGAAATTTCAGATTTAGTAAAAATTGTTGATTATTATGGAACAATTATAACAGAGGATAATAAGGAAGAAAAAGGAATGTATGATTTGAATGAAGATGGAATTGTAAATGTTTTAGATAGAAATATTATTAAGAAAAACTATGGTAAAAAGGAGTAGAATAAAAAAATATGATTTGATAGTTAAATCTAAAAAATTCCAAAAAAATGCTTAGAAATAATAATGAAATAAAGAAATAATATATTTCGAAAATAGTTGTATTGTCTTTTTAGATAATAAATGATATAGTATATTTAATAATTATATTTTTGGAGGTATATATGGGCAGAGGAAAAAGATATGATCCAGATCAACAACTTAATATTAAGAAAGTTTTTGCTGTAGTTATTGCAGTTGTTGTTATTATAATGTTTTTTGTGGCAATAAACAAAATATTAACTCAGAATAATAGTAAACAAGTTAATAGTGCTCAAAGATATTATTATTCATCATATTCAAATGGAAAATGGGGAATTATTAATTCTAATGGGGATAATGTTATTGATCCAAGTTATGATGAAATGATAATTGTTGTGAATAAAGAAAAAACGGTTTTTATATGCAATTATGATGTTGATTATAATAATGGAAGTTACAAAACTAAGGCAATTGATGAAAATGGTAATCAGCTGTTTTCGGAATATGAAAAAATTGAAGCTTTGGAAAATTTTAATCAAAAAAATAAGGTATGGTATGAAGATAATGTTTTAAAGGTTTTTAAAAATGGTAAATATGGTATGATTGGTATTGATGGAAATGTTATTTTGCCTTGTGAATTCCAACAGGTTTATGCATTGAAGGGATATAAGAATTGTATAGTTACTGTTAAGGAGAATCTGTATGGTTTAGTTGATAGTTCTGGAAAGATTTTAGTTTATAATGAGACTAGTTCTGAAACTGATCTTGTTAAAAAGGCTGAAGCAAATGGTGTTTCATTAGTTGTTGCTGATGTTCCAGATGAGAGTAATAATCCTAAGAATATTGGGAAATGGTATGTTTCAAGGGATGAGAATTCTAGTTATTATACTGATTCTAATTAGGTTTTTGCAAAATTATTTATGGAGTTTGGTCCATCAATAGGGTATTATTTTTATAATAGAGTGTTGGTTTATCAACAGGAAATTATTTTTAAATCCTGCTTAGGCTCTCCCACCGATGCTGTAACAATGCTTTCGCATTTAACAGCCTTCGGCGGTCCCCACGTCGCCTTCGCTTGATTTTAAAAATAGTTTCCTGTTTCAGGACATTAGATTTATGATGAATTGTTGGTCTGTTAACAGATAATTGTTTTTATAATAGAGTATTGGTCTATCAGCATGGAATTGTTTTTATAATAGGGTGTTGGTCCATCAACAGGAAATTATTTTTAAATCCTGCATAGGCTCTCCCACCGACGCTGTAACAATGCTTTCGCATTTAACAGCCTTCGGCGGTCCCCACGTCGCCTTCGCTTGATTTTAAAAATAGTTTCCTGTTTCAGGACATTAGATTTATGATGAATTGTTGGTCTGTTAACAGATAATTATTTTTAAAATATATTTAATAAAGGAGAAAGTTGTGCAAATAAAAGTAGGAACAGATATAATTGAGGTTGAAAGAATTAAAAATTCTATAGTAAAACATGGAGAAAAATTTTTGAATAAAATCTATACTAAAGATGAAATTGCATACTGCAATATAAGTGCTGATACAAAATATCAGCATTTTGCAGTTCGTTTTGCGGCCAAGGAAGCTGTTTTTAAGGCTTTATCTGAAATTGGAAGTGATACATTGAAATGGCAAGATATTGAGATAAAAAACTCTAAATCGGGTAGACCTGAAGTTGTTTTATATGGACAAGAAAATGATAAAATATTAAGTATAGATATTAGCTTGTCTCATGTAAAAGAGACTGCTATTGCAACTGTAGTAGCTGTTTTAAAATAAAGTTTGAAAATATATAATAATTCTTGAAATAAACACTAGAATTTTTTGAAAGAAATATAAGAAATCTGTAAGTGATATTTTAAATTTGAAAGAGATATAAGAAAGCTGTAAGTGATATTATGAATTTGAAAGATATATAAGAAATCTGTAAGTGATATTTTAAATTTGAAAGAGATATAAGAAATCTGTAAGTGATATTATGAATTTGAAAGATATATAAGAAATCTTAAAGCGATAATAGAAAGTTAAAAGAGATATTATAAATTTGAAAGATATATTATAAAGTTGGAAGAAAATATTATAAACCTTGAATGTTGCAGAGCAACGAAAGTAGTTTTTTAAAAGATTGGAGATTAATATGGAAATTTTTGATTCGCATGCACATTATGATGATGAAAAATTTGATTGTGATAGAGAAGAAGTTTTTAAATATATACAAAAAAATGGTGTGAAAAAAGTTATAAGTGCAGGGTATAGTTTGGATTCGTCTAGAAAATCAATTCAGTTGTCTGATAAATATGATTTTATTTATTCAACTTGTGGAATTTCTCCGAATGATATTCCAGATTCTGAGGAAGAGATTGATAAGCAGTTGAGGGAGTTGGAAGAAATTATTAAAAGCTCTAAAAAAATCGTTGCAATTGGTGAAATTGGATTAGATTATTATTGGAATAAAGATAATAAGGAGCTGCAAAAAATGTGTTTTATTAGGCAGATAGAATTGGCAAATAAATATAGTTTACCTATCGTAATACACTGTAGAGAAGCAATACAAGACACTATTTCTATATTGAAGGAGAGTGTTAATCCTATTAAAAAGGGTGTTTTTCATTGTTGTCCTTTTAACGAAGAACTTGTTAAACAAGGATTGAAATTAGGTTTTTATATTTCTTTTGCGGGTCCTGTTACTTACAAAAATTCAAAAAATGCAAATGAAATTATTAATTTAATACCTTTAGACAAAATTTTAGTGGAAACAGATTGTCCCTATTTATCACCTGAACCTAAAAGAGGTATGAGAAATGATTCGGCAAATTTAAAATATATAATTGAAAAAATTGCTGAACAAAAAAATCTTAGTCCTGAGCAAATTGCTGAAAAAACATATAATAACACTATAAAGTTATTTGATATTTCTTAATTTATTTTGTATAATAGTTTTTTAATTTTAAAAGATTGTTTAAAATTTTTTATAATATAGTAAAAAAAGAGTATTGGATATTTTTTTATCATATAGCATTTAACACTTTCACAATCAATATGATTTTATAATAAAAAAAGTATTATTTTTATAAGAAAGAGTATTTGGTGTTTTTATGCTATATATTTAAAAAATCTTGATTTTGTAATATTAAAAAGAGAATTTTAATTTTAATAGTTAAAAAAGAGTATTGGATATTTTTATAGGATATATTAAAAAAAGTTTTGGTTTTTAAAAGGTAGTTTTGTATTCAATTGCGAATAAAATAATAAAAGTAGATATACGAATTAGTATAAAATAAATATATTTTTGAGAATTAGTTAAAATTATAATGTAGTGATATGATCTAATAGAAAACCAAATAAGGTTAGGAGAAATAAATGCATACTTTAAGAAAGAAATTAAAAAATCTAAATTCAAAGTTAAAAGATAATAAAGATATAATTATTATTCAAGAAAATAATAAAATAAATAATAATAGTGATAATATTGAGGTGAATAATGATCTTAATTATTCATGTTCTAAGGAAGAAATCGATGATTTTGTTAATGATAATTCTTTTAAAATTATAGAAAATATAAATGGAAAAGAATTTTCAAATATAAGTGTAAAATCTTCTGATAATAGTTTTTATATAAAAGACAATATCACAGATGATTACTATATATCGTCATTAGAAGATTTAGGTGATGATATTAATAAGATTATTGTTATGAGAAAAGATGGAAAATATTGTGATTATTATTCTTATCTTATGAGAAATGATGAAAATGAACTTATTAAAATTGCTATAATAAGCTTGGATAACAGTAATTATTGTGGTTCGGAATATTTTTTAAACAATAATAAATTAAAAGATATGGATACAGAAAAAATAAAAGAAAATATTCAAAATGATTCTATAAACAGAATTGATAAAAAAAATATCCAAAATGATTCTATAATTATAAGTAACAATAATCATATTAAAAATGAGTCTACAAATATAATTGAAAAAAATCATATTAAAAATGAGTCTTCAAATATAATTGAAAAAAATCATATTAAAAATGAGTCTACAAATATAATTGACCAAAATTATACTCAAAAAGACTCTATAAATATAAGTGACAAAGAATATAAATTTAAAAAAATAGTGGTGACTAATTCAAAAATTGAAAGTTTTAATAATAGAGAATTGCTAGAATATGCACAAGAAAATAATTTGGGAAATTCAAATGATGAAATAGAGGACCTTTCAGAGAATTTTTTTGAATCTGATGAAGAAAATGATGTTATTCAAGAATATTTGAAAATATATAACGTAAAAGTAAATGGTAAAGAAGTTGTAAGTGAAAATTTAACTAAGGAAGTCGGAAATGCCATGATAGCAGTTGATGAAGAAGAATATTATAGAGAAGATATGTTATATTTACTATCTGATTTGCGTAATTTAATAAAAATAAAAATTGAATCAACACAAGGCATAAAATATGATCTAAAAAGTAAGTTTGAAGAAAGAGAGATTTAAGCTTTTCTTTCTAAAATAGAAAGAGAAGTTTATTTTTCTAAAAATAGTAATATTTTTTGTACAAGCTGCATATAATATTTAACATGTAAGAATAGCATATGATTTGTTATTTTATTTATTATAGATATTTAAATATAATGAATAAAGAAATTTTTTAGAATTTTTGTTCTAGAAAGTTTTTATAAATTATAAAATAAGTAGAAAAAATTTAATGGTAAGTATTTCAAGGGAAATCGATATTTAATAATTTGTAAGTGCTGATAAATGCGGATTATGTGCTTCCGTAAATTAATTGACACACCTATCCTTGAATGGTATAATAAGCCTGTCTAGTAAAAAGGAGGAAAAAATACTTATGAAAAAAGACGATAAAGCGTCAATATCACTTCAAAAAGTAATAGCCGTAGGTATAATTCTTATATTTTTAATGGGTATTACAGTTTTCGCAGTTAACTCTAAAGTTACTAATGTAAAGATTATTTTATCAAATGGTTATGAAATTACAGTTTTAACTTCTAAAACAAAAGTTAGTGATATACTTGATGAGAATCATATAATATTACTTCCAAACGAACAAGTAACTCCAAATTTAGAGGAAGATATATCAGATAATAAAACTATAAGAATATATGATAAAAAAAATTATTCTAAAGTTATTTCTGAAGTAGTAGAAACAAAAGATAGTTCTAGTGAAAATTCGAATTTGGATATAGTAAAAAAAATAGATACTACTGATAATAGTAATATTCAAAATCAAGAAGATATAACTGTAGAAAAATTATTGGCTGAAAATTACAATTCTATTATAGAAAAAATTATAACAGAACAAATTGTAATTCCATATGAAACAAAGGTAAATGATATTTCTAAAGGTTCGGCAGATAAAAAAGAAGTGGTTATTACAAAAGGTATTGATGGATTAAAAGAAGTAACAAAAAAAATAAAATATAAAGATAATACTGAATTAGAATCAATAATTCTTTCGGAAAATATTGTTAAACAACCTACAACTAAGGTTGTTGAGATAAAAGACATTATAATCACATCAAGAAGTTCTGAGGTTAGAACTGCAACTACGAATCCTGCAGTAAATGCATCAACTCAACTAGCTGAAAGAGTGGCTGATATTACTCCAACTGTTAGAACTATGAATACATCTGGTTATTGTGCATGTGCAAGTTGTTGTGGAAAAACAAATGGAATAACTTCATCAGGGGCAAAAGCTTCAGAGTGGTATACTTTGGCCGCAGGAAGTGGTTATCCAATAGGAACAGTAATTTATATACCATATTTTGCAAATAAGCCAAATGGTGGATGGTTTGTTGTTCAAGATAGAGGTGGTGCAATATCAAATTCAAGTTTAGATGTATTCTTTGGTTCTCATTCAGCAGCTTTATCTTTTGGAAGAAGAAACCTAGAGTGCTATGTTTATCAATTTTAGAATTTATATAATTTTTTCAGTAAAAAATTATATATTATTTTGAATAGGTTTTAGATTAAGGTTTGTATTTAGAAAATGTATGTTTAATTTATTTTAAATGCTTTTTTTAATGGCATATTTTTGTTAAGTACAAAATTTATATTTTCTTAAAAATAAATTTATACATATTAACAATTCGTACAATTAAATTTATTACATTAAGACTAAGAGGATAGAAGTTTTCTATCCTTTTTAGTTTTAAATTTATAGAACAAGTTGTTCTAACTTGCTTAATTAGAGGAATTGTTGTATAATAACTTATAAAATAATTTATATTTATAGAAGGAAAGTGAAAATATGAAAGAAATAATAAGTAAATGGGGAAAGTGGATGTATTGGTTCACATTCTCTCTGGCTGTAATATTGATATATAAAACATTGGATAATTTTAATGAAATAGGGCTATGGTTTTCTAAATTTTTTGAAATAATTGCTCCATTTTTAGGGGGAATATTAATATCATATTTATTATATATGCCAGTTAAAAAGTTTGAAAATATTTATGGAAAAGTAAAAAAAATTAAGATGATACAAAAAAAATCTAGAGTATTAAGTATTGCAACTGTGTATATTTTGGCATTAGGAATAATAGTTTTAATGTTTAAATTTATTATACCAGTAATTGTTGAAAGTATTTTAGATTTAGTAAATAATTTTCAGCAATATTATAACATGGCTGTGAGCATGATTAATGAATTACCAGAAGAATCTATTCTAAGAAGTCCAACTGTTATGAACAGTATTAATGAGGCAAAAAATATTGATCCAATGAGATATATAAATGTTGAAAAACTAACAGAATATGCTCAGGGTGTAATGAGTTTTGCAGCAGGTATACTAGACTTTTTTGTTGCTATTATAGTTTCTATTTATATATTGGCACAAAGAACACAAATAATAGCATATGGAAAAAAAATTGTGGATGCAATGTGTAAAAAAAATGTTGCAAAAAATATTGACAAATATTTTCATAGAGGAAGCGAAATTTTCTTTGGATTTGTTACTAGTCAATTATTAGATGCAATTGTAGTTGGAGTATTAACTTCGATTGTAATGTCAATTATGGGTATTAAATATGCGGTCTTACTTGGATTTATGATAGGTTTATTTAACTTAATTCCTTATTTTGGAGCTATAATAGCAATAATAATTGCAGGATTAATTACTGTTTTAACAGGAGGACCATCACAAGCATTGTGGATGGTAATAATAGTTACTATTATTCAACAAATTGATGCTAATATTATAAATCCTAAAATTATAGGAGGAACATTAAAAATTAGTCCATTATTAGTTATTTTTGCAGTAACAGTTGGTGGAGCATATTTTGGAGTTTTAGGAATGTTTTTAGCAGTTCCAGTTGCGGCAGTATTAAAGGAATTACTAAATGATTATATAGAAAACAAAAAGATTCAAAATATATAAGATTAAGGTGTAAGAAATGATTCGAATTATAAAAGATTGAGTGACAAAAAGAATCAAAGATAAGATTGAGTGGAAATAAATATTAAAATTATATAAGATTGAGTGCTAAAAAAGTTTCGAATTATATAAGATTGAGTGAAAAAAGTTAGAAAAATGAAGTGAGCCTAGTTGTACTGAACCTAAATTATTAGACAAAAAAGTTTAATAATTTAGGTTCAGTTTCTTTTTATCTCACTTCATTTTTTTTGTATTAGCACATATTAATATAGAAGGAAAAGTTGTAAAGTTTCAGTTTATCTCACTTCATTTTTTGTTTATTTTTTTAATTAATAATTTGATAAATCAATTTTAAAATAACTATAGCAAATAATGGTTTTATAATTATTATTTATTCTTATTAGTTTTTTTCTTAATTAAAAAAGCTCCGAATATTAATAATAATATAATAGATATTATTGTAATTAGACCAGGTAAACCAAGAATTGAAACAATTTTACTACCTAAAGACATTATTATACCAGCTAATATTACTCCTAGCGATACAGATATAATGCTTGTTTTAAAATCAATTTTTAAAAAGCTTGCTGCAAGAGTACCAGTCCATGCACCTGTTCCTGGTAAAGGAATACCAACAAAAATTAGTAAAGCCCAAAATAGTCCATTATTTCCAGCTGTAGATTTTAGTTTTTCTCCACCTTTTTCACCTTTTTCTATACACCATGTAAAAAACTTACCAATGATTTTTTTATCTTTTCCCCATTCAAGAACTCTTCTTGCAAAAAGATAAATTATTGGAACAGGAAGTATATTGCCAATTATAGCTATAGGATAATAATAGAATATACTTAAATTTAAACCTTCAGCTATTGGAATTGCGCCTCGTAATTCGATTATTGGAATCATGCTTACAAAAAATGTAATTATGTATTTAAAATATGTAGGTAATCCGTTTAATGTTGTTGTTGTAAAATGTATTAATTCAGTCATAAAAATTCGTATGTTTTTGCATATAAATGTAAATAACATACACTCCTTTCTTAAATTATTAATAATTGTTTTTTAGTATATTATAAATATATAAAAATGTCTAGTATTTTTTTGTGAAAAGTTTGTTAAACCGTTGACAAATCCTACGGAAATAAGGTATAATTAAATGGATTATATTAATTTGTTATGCAATTTTAAAAAACGAGAGGAATTATATGATTTTATATTACGGAGAAGTAGGTTTGAAGGAGCAGCAAATCAATGTCTAGTAAGGAAATAATCTTGTATAAGAAGGTCTCTTTTTTAATTCACATAAATTTTATTCTGCTTTAATTTTTTTTAGGAGTGATTATTTTGGTAAAAGACGTTAAACATGAAAAATGTACACGAAAGACTTTTGCAAAGATCGGTGATTCTATCGAAATCCCAAACCTTATTAAAGTCCAAAAAGATTCTTATGATTGGTTTGTAGAAGAAGGATTAGGAGAAGTGTTAAAAGACGTTTCACCTATTATCGATTATACAGGAAATTTAGTTCTTGAATTTTTTGATTATTACATGGAAGAAAAAACTAAATATAGTGTAGAAGAAGCAAAAGAAAGAGATGCAACTTACTCAACAAGATTACATGTAAAAGTAAGATTGATTAACAAAGAAACAGGAGAAATTAAAGAACAAGAAATCTATTTAGGAGATTTCCCATTAATGACTGACAGCGGAACATTCGTAATAAACGGAGCTGAGAGAGTTGTTGTAAGTCAGTTAGTTCGTTCACCAGGATGTTACTATTCAAAAGAATATGATAAAACTGGAAAAAGAATTTATAACTCAACTGTAATGCCTATAAGAGGAGCATGGATTGAGTATGAAACAGATTCAAATGACATAGTAAATGTTAGGGTAGATAGAACAAGAAAATTACCTGTAACATCTTTATTAAGAGCCATCGGAATTACAACAGATCAAGAAATAATTGATTTGTTTGGAGAAGATGAAAAAATTATTGCAACAATAAACAAGGACACAATTAAAACACCTGAAGAAGCAATAGTAGAAATATACAAAAAATTAAGACCAGGGGAACTTCCAACAGTTGATGCTGCTAGAAACTTATTTAATGGTTTGTTTTTTGATCCAAGAAGATATGATTTAGCAAAAGTTGGAAGATATAAATTTAACAAGAAATTATGTTTGGCAACAAGAATTACTGGAAAAATAGCATTTGAAGATATTATAGATCCTACAACAGGAGAGTTATTAGTAGAAAAAGATACTGTTATTTCAGCAGAAATTGCAAATCAAATTCAAAATACTGGATTAAATATAGTAGATTTAAAAATTGATGATAAAAAAGTAAGAGTAATAGGTAATGGAACTGTAAACATTCATGATTTCGTTACAAATATTGATATTAGTAAACTACATGTTAAAGAATATGTAAATTATTCTGTTTTAAAATCTATATTAGATACAACTGAAGAAGCTGAATTGTCAAAAGTAATTGAAGAGAGATTTGAAGAATTAGTTTCAAAAACAATTTCAAATGAAGACATTATTTCATCAATAAGCTATTTGTTAAACCTAGAGCATGGTTTAGGCGAAGTTGATGATATTGACCATTTAGGTAATAGACGTATAAGATGTGTTGGCGAATTACTACAAAATCAATTTAGAATTGGTTTAACAAGACTTGAAAGAGTAGTACGTGAAAGAATGACAGTACAAGATTTAGATGTTATAACACCACAAACATTAATAAATACAAAACCTATAACTTCTTCAATAAGAGAATTCTTTGGAAGTTCTCAATTGTCACAATTTATGGATCAAACAAATCCACTTTCAGAATTGACTCATAAAAGAAGAATCTCTGCATTAGGGCCTGGTGGTCTTACAAGAGAAAGAGCGGGATTCGAGGTTAGAGATATTCACCATACTCATTATGGTAGATTATGTCCAGTTGAATCTCCTGAAGGTCCAAACATTGGACTTATATCAGCACTTTCATCTTTTGCTGTAATAAACGAATATGGATTCCTTGAGACTCCATATAAAAAAGTAGATAAAGAAACAGGAATAGTAACAGATATTATAGAATATATGCCAGCAGATGAAGAAGATAAATATATTATAGCTCAAGCTTCTGAACCACTAGACGAACAAGGAAAATTTATAAGTGAAAGAATTAAAGTAAGATTTAAAGAAGATATTACAGAAGTAGACAGAGAAAGAGTTGATTATGTTGAAGTATCTCCAAAACAACTTGTATCTGTTGCAGCAGCAATGATTCCTTTCTTAGAGCATGATGATGTTAAGCGTTCATTAATGGGTTCTAACATGCAACGTCAAGCAGTACCACTTTTAATTTCTGAATCACCAATAGTTGGAACAGGTATAGAATATAAGGCAGCAAAAGATTCAGGAATAACAGTTGTTGCAAAAAATGAAGGTATAGTAGAAAAAGTAACTGGAGACGAAATTAGAATTAGAACTAATGATAATAAAGTTGATGTATATAAACTTCGTAAGTTTAAAAGAACAAATGGAGGAACTTGTATAAATCAAAGACCAGTTGTAGTTAGAGGAGAAAAAGTAAAAGAAGGAGAATTACTAGCTGATGGACCATCAACTAAAAATGGTGAAATGGCATTAGGTAGAAATGTTCTAATAGCATTTGCTACATGGGAAGGTTACAATTATGAAGACGCTGTTTTAATAAGTGAAAGATTAGTTAAAGAAGATGTTTATACATCAATACATATAGAAGAATATGATTGTGAATGTCGTGATACTAAATTAGGGCCAGAAGAAATAACACGTGATATTCCAAATGTTGGTGATGATGGACTTAAAGATCTTGATGAAAATGGAATAATTAGAATTGGTGCAGAAGTTAGACCAGGAGACATATTAGTTGGTAAAGTTACACCAAAAGGTGAAACAGAATTAACTGCAGAAGAAAGATTGTTACGTGCTATTTTCGGAGAAAAAGCAAGAGAAGTAAGAGATACTTCACTTCGTGTACCTCACGGAGAAGCTGGAACAATAGTAGATGTTAAAATATTTACAAGAGATAATTCTGATGAATTAGGCCCTGGTGTAAATCAAGTAATTAGATGTTATATAGCAACAAAAAGAAAAATATCAGTTGGAGATAAAATGGCAGGACGTCATGGTAATAAAGGTGTTATTTCTAGAATATTACCTGAAGAAGATATGCCATTTATGCCAGATGGTACACCAGTTGATATAGTACTTAATCCATTAGGTGTTCCTTCACGTATGAATTTAGGTCAGGTTTTAGAAGTTCATTTAGGAATGGCAGCAAGAGTATTAGGATGGAATGTTGCTACACCAGTATTTGATGGAGCAAAAGATTATGAAATAGAAGAATTATTAGAACAAGCAGGATTATCAAAAGATGGAAAAACTACATTATATGATGGAAGAACAGGTCAAGCATTTGATAACCCAGTTACTGTTGGTGTTATGTATATGTTAAAATTACACCATTTAGTAGATGACAAAATTCATGCTCGTTCAACTGGACCATATTCTTTAGTAACACAACAACCTCTAGGTGGTAAAGCACAATTTGGTGGACAACGTTTTGGAGAAATGGAAGTTTGGGCATTAGAAGCATATGGTGCAGCTTATACATTACAAGAAATGTTAACAGTTAAATCTGATGATGTTGTTGGAAGAGTTAAAACATATGAAGCTATTGTAAAAGGAGAAAATATTCCTGAACCAGGAGTTCCAGAAAGTTTTAAAGTTCTTATAAAAGAGCTTCAATCTTTAGGATTAGATGTTCGTTTATTTGCAGGAGAAAATAATGAGTTAGAAATCAAGGAAAATGTTGAAGATGGAATTACTTTTAATTTAGATAAACATGAAGAAATCCTTGATGAAACTGAATTAGAAGAAGGCTTTATTGAAACTGATGAAGATTTAGAAATGATAGAAGAACAAGATGATTATGAAGAAGATATATTAGAAGATGAAGATTTGGAAGAAATTATAGAAGAAAACTTGGAAGAAATTGAGGAATAAAGTTCTCTTTAAAAAATAATTAAATAGTATATTAAGTAACTTTTGAGATTCAATCTATAGAATTGTGCAGCGGTGTATATCTCAAAAGTGAAAAAAATATGCACCAAAAAACAAATTGAGGGGGGCTCCATCTTAATGGATGAATTAGATATTTTTGATAGAATTAAAATAGGATTAGCATCAGATGAAAAAATTAGAGAATGGTCAAAAGGCGAAGTTAAAAAACCAGAGACTATAAATTATAGAACATTAAAACCTGAAAAAGACGGATTGTTTTGCGAAAGAATATTTGGACCAACAAAGGACTGGGAATGTCATTGTGGTAAATATAAAAGAGTAAGATATAAAGGTATTGTTTGTGATAGATGTGGTGTTGAAGTAACAAAGGCAAAAGTTAGAAGAGAAAGAATGGGACATATTGAATTAGCTGCTCCTGTAGCTCATATTTGGTACTTTAAGGGTATTCCAAGTAGAGTTGCGTTAATGCTAGATATTTCTCCAAGAAGTCTTGAAAAAGTTATTTATTTTGCTTCATATATAGTAACAGATAAAGGTACATCAGGTTTAATAAAAGCTCAAGTATTAAGTGAAAAAGATTATCATGAAGCTGTTGAAAAATATGGAAAAGGTTCTTTTAAAGCTGAAATGGGTGCTGAAGCATTACAAAAATTATTAGCTGAAATTGATTTAGATAAATTAGCTGAAAGCTTGAAAAAAGAATTAAAAAAAGCAAGTGAACAAAAAAGAGCAAAAATAGTTAAAAGATTAGATACTATTGAATCTTTTAGATTGTCTGAAAATAAAGCTGAATGGATGATTATGAATGTAGTACCAGTTATTCCGCCAGAATTAAGACCAATGGTTCAATTAGACGGTGGTAGATTTGCTACATCAGATTTAAATGATTTATATAGAAGAGTAATAAACAGAAATAATAGATTAAAAAGATTATTAGAATTAGGTGCTCCAGAAATTATTGTAAGAAATGAAAAAAGAATGTTACAAGAATCTGTTGATGCATTAATAGATAATGGAAGACGTGGAAGACCTGTTACAGGTGCTGGAAATAGACCATTAAAATCATTGTCTGATATGTTAAAAGGAAAACAAGGTAGATTCCGTCAAAACTTATTAGGAAAAAGGGTTGATTATTCTGGACGTTCGGTTATCGTAGTAGGACCTGAACTTAAGATTTATCAATGTGGTCTTCCAAAAGAAATGGCAGTTGAATTATTTAAACCATTTGTAATGAGAGAACTTGTTGGACGTGGAATTGCTCATAATATAAAAAATGCTAAAAGAATGGTAGAAAGATTAAGACCAGAAGTATGGGATATATTAGAAGATGTAATTAAAGATCATCCAGTAATGTTAAACCGTGCTCCCACACTACATAGACTTGGTATTCAAGCATTTGAACCGATTTTAGTAGAAGGTAGAGCAATTAAATTGCATCCATTAGTTTGTACAGCTTTTAATGCTGACTTTGATGGGGATCAAATGGCTATACATGTTCCGTTGTCTCCTGAAGCACAAGCTGAGGCAAGATATTTAATGCTTTCAGTAAATAACCTTTTAAAACCACAAGATGGTAAACCTGTTACAGTACCTACACAAGATATGATACTTGGAAGTTACTATTTAACTATGGATGTTGAAGGAGAACCAGGGCAAGGAAATTATTTTGCATCACCTGAAGAAGCTGTTATTGCTTATGAAAATAATGATTTAGGAATGCATGCTAAAGTATTTGTTAGATTAGGTGAAATTGTAAATGGAATAGAAAAATTCTCTAAAGTTGAAACAACAGTTGGTAGAATAATTTTCAATACAGGAATTCCTCAAGATCTTGGTTTTATTGATAGAACAATACCACAAAATGAATTTGAGCCTGAGGTTAATTTCACAGTTACAAAGAAAAAACTAGGTAAAATAATAGAAAAAGCTATTAATATTCATGGTTTAAGTAGAACAGCCGAATTACTAGATTATATAAAATCAACTGGTTACAAATATTCAACAATTGGTGCTATAACAGTTTCAGTTAGTGATGTTAAGGTACCAGAGGCAAAAAAAGCAATACTAGCAGATGCTACAAAACAAATTGATGATATAACTAAACAATATAAAAGAGGTTTGATAACAGATGATGAAAGATATAATGCTGTTATTAAAGTTTGGGGTAAAGCAACAGATTTAGTAAAAGATGCAATGAAAGAAAACTTTGATAGTTTAAATCCTGTTTTCATGATGTCTGAATCTGGAGCCAGAGGAAATCTTGACCAGTTAAAACAAATTGCTGGTATGCGTGGACTTATGGCTAGTACAACAGGTAAAACAGTAGAAATTCCTATTACTTCATGTTTCAGGGAAGGGTTAAGTGCATTAGAATATTTTATTGCTGCCCATGGAGCGAGAAAAGGATTATCTGATACTGCTTTAAGAACAGCTGACTCAGGATATTTAACAAGAAGATTAGTTGATGTTGCACAAGATATAATTGTTAGAGAAGAAGATTGTGGATCAACTGAAGGAATGATAATGTCTGATATAAAAGATGGAAATCAAGTAGTTGAAAAATTAGAAGAAAGATTACTAGGTAGATATCCATTGCACCCAATACTAAATCCTATAACTAAGGAAGTTATGGTTGATGAAGAAACAATGATAACTGAAGAGATTGCTGAAAAAATAGTTGCAGCAGGAATAGATAAGGTTGAAGTACGTACAGTTTTAGGATGTAGAACAAAACATGGTGTTTGTGCTAAATGCTATGGTATGGGATTAGCAACTCGAGAAAGAGCAAATATTGGTGAATCTATAGGTATTATTGCTGCACAATCAATTGGTGAACCAGGTACTCAGTTAACTATGAGAACAATTCACTCAGGTGGTGTTGCCGGTGTAGCTGATATTACTCAAGGTCTTCCAAGGGTTGAAGAGTTATTTGAAGCTAGAAAACCAAAAGGATTGGCTATCATGGCAGAAATAGATGGTAAAATAAGTGTTAGTGATATTAAAAACAGAAAAGAAGTTGTTATCAAAGGAAAAGAAGAAGCTAAAACTTATATTATTCCATTTGGTTCTAAATTACGTGTTAGAGATGGTGATGAAATTCAAGCAGGTGATCCATTAACAGAAGGTTCAATGAATCCAGGAGAAATTCTTGGAATTAAAGGACCAGAAGGTGTATTTGATTATTTGACTCGTGAAGTTCAAAAAGTATATAGAAACCAAGGTGTTGATATTAATGATAAACATATTGAAGTTATTGCAAGACAAATGCTTAAAAAAGTAAGAGTTGAAGATAATGGAGATACAGCATTATTTGCTGGTTCATTAGTTGATATGTATGAGTTTGAAAACGCAAATAATAAAATAATAGCTGAAGGGAAAACTCCTGCAAAAGGAAAAAGAGTATTGTTAGGAATAACAAAAGCTTCTCTTGCAACAGAAAGTTTCTTATCAGCAGCATCATTCCAAGAAACAACAAGAGTTCTTACAGAAGCTGCTATTAAAGGTAAGGTTGATGAGTTAATAGGATTAAAAGAAAATGTTATTATAGGTAAACTAATACCAGCAGGTACTGGAATGAAAAGATATTTAGATACAAAAATAAATACTGAGGATCAAGATTTGAATCCAAGTATACAACAAAATGAAGTTCAATCTGAATCTGAAATTGAAGTAGAAGAACAATCAAAAGTTGAAATTGAAACAGTTGCAGCATCAGAAGGTAACTAAAAAATTATTAATGTAGTACTAGTAACTAAATTTATAGTATTAATAATTGTAATAATATTTTAAGAGTAAACCAGAAATTTTAAGTTTCTGGTTTACTTTTTTCATGTAATTTGATATTATTATTGTATATGTTGATTAGTTTAAAATGAGAAGTAAAAATTTTTTTAAAAAAATTATAATCTATATAAATTAGAAAAAGCATATATAAATAATAAATAATAAATATAATTAATCTAATGAAGGTTTATAGATAAAACCTTAAAATCTAAATAAACTATATAAGGATATAATTATGAGAATTAAAATAAAAGATATAAATATAAATTATACAGTAAATGGGGAAGGTGATAACTATTTATTGTTACATGGTTGGGGAGCAAATATAGATTTGTATAAGGGAATTACAAATAATATTGCTAAATATGCAAAAGTATTTGCACTAGATTTACCAGGGTTTGGTAAATCGGATGAACCAGAAAAAGGATGGTCTTTAGATGATTTTGTAGAATTTATTATAGAATTCATTGAGAAAATGGAAATTAAAAAAGTGAATTTAATAGGACATTCTTTTGGTGGAAGAGTAATTATTAAAATGCTAAATAGAAAAGATTTGAATTTTGAAATTGAAAAAGTTATATTAATAGGTAGTGCAGGAATAAAACATGAATTAAGCTTTAATAAAAAAATGAAAATTAGAACATTTAAAATAGGTAAGAAAATACTTTCAAATAAAATTGTTAAAAAGGCTTTTCCAGATCTGTTAGATAAATTTATTAGTAGATCAGGTTCTTCTGATTATAGAAATGCAAGTCCTGTTATGAAAGAATGTATGAAAAAGGCAGTTAACGAAGAATTAACAAATCTACTACCAGAAATTAAAAATGAGGTATTACTAATTTGGGGAGAAAATGATACAGAAACACCAATTGAAGACGGTATTTTAATGAATAAGTTGATAAAAAATTCTGGATTGGTAAAAATAAGAAATGGATCTCATTTTGTATTTATTGAACAAACTCAATATGTTAACAAAATTATTGATGCTTTTTTAAGATAAAATAAATTATCTGTTAGGTATTATTTATAAAAGTAGAATTATTTATTTACCTTTAAATTAAGAGATAAAGATATTTTTAAGTTCTTAGAATAAATTTTAAAGTTAATAAAGAAGAAAGGAATCAATCTAGAATATAGAAAAGATTGATTTTATGGTAAAATATGAATCAGAAAATAGAAACATTTATTATTTTTTTATATTTTTCAAATATTATTTTATTTGCAAAATACAATTTACACATGTTCCAATTAAATTCGTATAAAACAAAAAAACATTTTAAGTGGATACAAACAAATATTGTAAATATTATTTATAAAACATTGCCAGTATTTTTAGGCGTTTTAGTATTAAGCATAAATAAAGATTTATATTTGATAACAATAATGCTTGCATTAATTAATATAATATGTAATGGAGAAAACAAAAAAATAAAAATTAAATTAAAAATTACGCAGAGAGTTCAAAGACAAATATTTACAATTGTATTGATTATAATTGGTCTAATATTAATACCTATTTTTGATGATTCAATTAAAATAGGAATTATATATATTCTAATTCCATTAATAGTCGTTTTTGCAAATATTTGTAATTTACCAATTGAAAAACTATTACAAAAATACTACATAAATAGTGCAAAAAAAATATTAGAACAACATAAAAATCTTATAATAATTGGGATAACAGGGAGTTATGGTAAAACAAGTTTTAAAAATTATTTATATAGTGTTTTGTCACAAAAATATGATGTTTTAATTACTCCTAAAAACTATAACACTACTCTTGGTGTAGTAAAAACCATAAGAGAAGAGTTAAAAGCAACACATCAAATATTTATTTGTGAAATGGGTGCTACAAAATTAAATGATATTAAAGAAATATGTGATATAGTAAAACCTAAATATGGAGTTATAACTTCTATAGGACCTCAACATTTAGAAAGTTTTAAGAGTATTGAAAATATAATTAAAACAAAGTTTGAATTAGCAGATTCTGTAATGGAAAATTGTGGAAAAGTATTTCTTAATTGCAGTAATGAATATATTTTGAAACAAGCAGAAAAATACGAATGTATTAAATATGGTGCAGGGTCAGATGATAATATAGATTATAATGCTTATGATATTTCAGCTGATGAAAAAGGTGTTCATTTTTCTGTTGATAATTTTGATGAAAGATTTACTACAGAAGTTTTAGGAAAACATAATTGCGTTAATCTCGCTGGAGCAATAGCTGTTGCAGATTATTTTAAAGTGCCACATAAAGAAATTGTTAAACAAGTAAAAACAATTAAGGGTGTTGAACATAGATTGCAATTAATAAAAAATGGTGAATTTTTGATAATAGATGATAGTTACAATTCAAACCCGGTTAGTTCAAAATCGGCAATAGATACATTGTCAGAGTTTAAAGGTATTAAAATTCTTGTAACACCAGGTTTAATTGAATTAGGTTCTGAAGAAAATAAATATAATTTTGAATTAGGAAAATATGCAGCGGGAAAATGTGATTATATTTTTCTTGTTGGAAAAAATCACTCGAAACCTATATATGAAGGAATAAAATCAACTGATTTTGATATGAAAAAAGTTCATGTAGTTGATAGTCCAGAACAAGCTGTAAATGAAGTTAAAATGATGAATTTACAAGGTATAAAAATTATTTTATTAGAAAATGATTTGCCTGATAATTATAATTAAAATAATTTTTATAAATTTTACATCATAAATATAAGTAAAGTATTTGGTTTGAATATTTTAAAAAATAAGTTTAATTATAATACTTGGTTTATATATTTTGTTAAAAAAATAAGTCTAATATTTTGTATATGTATATCAAAATATATATAAGTATTATATGTGGTGCAATAGATTTTGCAATTTAATTATTAGTATAGTATTTGGTTTATAGATTTAGCCTTAAAATCTAAATATTTGATGTTAGGAAATGAGAAAATGAAGATTAAATTAGGTGTATTTTTTGGTGGGAAAAGTGTGGAACATGAAGTTTCTGTAATAACTGCTTTACAAGCGATAGAAAATATAGATAGGGAAATATATGAAGTTATACCTGTGTACATGACAAAAAACAATGAAATGTATGTGGGGGAAGAAATAGGAAATGTTGAGAATTATAAAGATATAAAAAATTTATTGGAAAAAAGTACAAAAATTACAATTACAAGTAAAAATGGTAAAGGATTAATAATAAAGGAAAAAGCGGGAATATTATCTAAAAAAGAATATGACTATTTTGATATTGCTTTTCCAATTGTTCATGGAACAGAAGTTGAAGGTGGTGCATTATTTGGATTTTTTAAAACATTGAATATTCCATGCACTGGATGTGATATTTTATCATCAGCTATGAGTATGGATAAATATGTTACAAAATGTATGTTAAAAGAAAACAATGTAAATATATTAGAATGCTTATGTTTTAGTGAATTTGAAGAAAATTTGTATGAAAAAATAGAAGAAAAATTTAATTATCCAGTAATAGTTAAACCTGTTGATTCTGGATCTAGTGTTGGAATAGCTATTGCAAAAAATAGAAATGAACTAGAAGATAATGTTGAGGATGCTTTTAGATATTCAAAAAGAATTTTGATTGAAAGAGCAGTAATTAAAATGAGAGAAATAAATTGCTCTGTTCTTGGATATGATCAAGAAATTTTCACTTCTGAATGTGAAGAACCAATAAAAACAGAAGAAATTTTAAGTTATAAAGACAAATATGTATCAGGAGGAAAAAAGATTGGTGGTTCAAAGGGAATGAATGTTTCTGGTTTGAAATTGCCAGCTGATATAAGTTTAGATATGAAAAATACTATACAAGAAATGGCTAAAAAAACATTTGAAGTTATGAGGTGTTCAGGTGTAATAAGAATAGACTTTATTATTGATGAAGAAGATGGTAATGTGTATGTTAATGAATTAAATACAATTCCTGGATGTTTATCATTCCATTTATGGAGAGCATCAGGAATGCAATATAAAGATATGCTTAACAAAGTTTTAGAATATGCTCTACAAAGAAAAAGACAAGAACAAAACTTAAATTATTCATTTGATAGTAATATATTAAGTAACGTAAGTTTCGGTGGAACAAAAGGTTCAAAAGGGAATAAATTTGCTAAATAGTTAATTAATCACTACATTATTATTCTAAAAAGGATATAATTAACATTGCAAATTTGTTTATATTCATAGTTGATACATATTTTTTATTAAAGTTTTTTCTATATAATATTGCAATGATCATTATATTGGAAAATGAACAATTCGTGCATAAAAAAGGAGAGTTAAATGTCTGATAATAATATAAATTTTTTCGATATTTTAATTTCAAGAACAAAAAAATATTTGGTTATGATAGCATTATTATTAGTGATATTATGTATTTATAAACCAAATTACATAATGACATCTATTATAGTATATGCAATTATAATTGCATATACTTTTTGGGCAAACAAAAAAAGGAAAAAAGAGATTTTAGAGAAAATAAAAGAATTAAAATATAATATAGATAAATCTGTAAAAAATTCTTTGGTAAGCTCACCTTTCCCTTTAATTATAATAGAGACAACTGGGGAAATAGTGTGGAAAAGTCCAAAATTTTTGTATGAATTTGATAGCACTGAGATATATACAATATTAGATGATGTTATAAAAGAAATAAAACTTGAAATTGAAAATTCAAGAAATAAAAAAAATAATCAAATAGAAAAAAGAATATCAATAGGGGAAAAAAAATACAAAGTAATTGGTGAATATGCAAAAATTAAAAGTAGTGGTCAAGACAAAAAAATTGAAAAAGAATATATTGCAACATTATATTTTATTGATGAAACTGAAAATATTAGATTTTTAAAAGAATATAATGATTCTAAAAATTATATTGGAATTATTATGATAGACAATTACGATGAAATTATGCAGAGGCTATCAGATGAGGAAAGGCTAAGAGTTATTGCTGAAATCGAAAAAAATATATTTGATTGGATAACATCATTTGAAGGACTTGTTATAAAATCTGATAGAGATACTTTTGTATGGATTTGTGAACAAAAAAATTTATTGGAAATAGAAGATAAGAAATTCAATATTTTAGATACTATAAAATCAATTGATACATCAGGTAAAATGCAAGCGACATTGAGTATTGCAGTTTCATGTGAAGGAAAATCAAATTATGAAAAATACAAATTGTCACAAGCCGCAATTGATATTGCATTAGGTCGAGGAGGAGATCAGGCAGTTATTAGACGTAATGGAAAATATGTTTTTTTTGGAGGAAGAACTCAGGAAATAGAAAAAAGAACAAAGGTAAAAGCAAGAATAATTGCACATGCTCTCGAGGAGCTAATTCAAGAATCTAGTAATGTAATAATAATGGGGCATACAAATGGTGATATTGATTCTATAGGTTCTAGTTTAGGTATCTATAGAATAGTAGAGCAAAATGGAAAACAGGCAAATATTGTAAATGAAACTTTTGGAATAGGTCTAAGTAGTTTGATAGATTCAATAGAAAAATCTAATAAATATAATGGTGTATTTATTAATAGAGACCAGGCGATAGAATTAGTTGATTCCAAGACTTTACTAGTTATTGTAGATACTCATAAAAAATCATATGTAGAAGCTCCAGAACTATTAGAAAAAACAAATAAAATTGTTGTTATTGATCATCATAGAATGAGTACAGATTATATAGAAGATGTAACCCTTAGTTTTCAAGAAGTATATGCTTCTTCAGCGTCTGAACTTGTAACAGAACTTATTGTGTACTCAGAAAAAAATGTAAAATTATCTGAATTTGAGGCTGAAGTTTTATATGCTGGAATAATGATGGATACTAAAAATTTTACTTTTAAAACTGGTGTTAGAACATTTGAAGCTGCAGCTTTTTTAAGAAAATGTGGTGTTGATATTATAAAAGTTAAAAAGTGGTTTCAAAGTGATTTATCAACATATAATATTATTTCTGAGATTGTAGTTCATTCAGAAATAATATATGATTCAATTGCAATTTCAATATATGATGAAATCGAAAAGGATTCTAATGTTATTTGTGCTAAAGCAGCAGATGAACTGTTAACAATTAGTAATATTACAGCAGCTTTTGTTATTGGTAGGTTAGGAGACAAAATTTGTATCAGTGGAAGATCCATTGGAGATATAAATGTTCAGGTTATACTTGAAAAGCTAGGTGGTGGAGGTCATATTACCTTAGCAGGAGCACAAGTTGATGGAAAAAATATTAATGAGGTAAAAAAAGAGTTAATATCTAAAATTAAAGAATATTTTTCAGAAAATTAATAGATATTATTCTCAGTATTCTAAACTGTAAACATTAGTCCTTTAGCATAAATTTATTTTTGGTGAAGTGAAAAGTAATTGCAATTTTTTAATAACAAATGCAATTGTAAAAGAAAAAAATGATTTGGTGAAGTGAAAAAGTAATTGCAATTTTGTAACATTAACTGCAATTGTAAAAGAAAAAAGTGATTTTGTAGAAAATTGTCAAAAAGTATTGAAAAAAAATAGTAAATATGATATTGTTTATTTAGAATTCTTTTAGAGAATTTAAAAAATCGAAGGGGGATAAACTCATGGATAAAAAAGTAACAGGTATAGTTGCATATTTAACTTGGATAGGTTTAATTATAGCATTAGTTGCAGGAGACAAAGAAGGGGCTAAATTCCACATTAATCAAGCATTAGTTATAGCATTATTTGCATTTTTAAGCTGGATTCCATTTATTGGATGGATAGCTGGAATATTTGTTTTTGTTTGCTGGGTAATGGGATTAATATATGCAATACAAGAAGAAGAAAAAGAAGTTCCATTAATAGGAAAAATAAAAATATTAAAATAATTTATAAAGCAGCTTTCTTAGGAAGGCTCTTTTTTTATTCAAAAATAATAAAAGAATTAGAATTCTTATTTAGTAAAAAGTTATTAGAATTTTATACTTTTAAAAATTATTTTGTTGACTATATATAGTAAATAATATACAATTATTTTATAAAATAGAAGGAGGAATAAATATGGGAATAGCTTCATTTGTAATAGGGATAATAGCATTAATAATTGGTTTCGTACCATATTGTGGAATAATTGCACTAGCACCGGCAATAATTGGATTGATTTTAGGTATAGTGGATTTAGTTGGAAATAATAAATCAGGTAAGAATAATGGAATGTCTATTGCAGGATTGGTATTGTGTGCATTATCGATTACTATTATAATTTCGTATTATTTACTATTTTTGATCCCTGATATGTCTTCAACAAATGAGATAAATAATATAGCAAATGAATTAAATAGTGTAAGTGCAATTTATGATTATAATTACTCTTTATAAAACGTTAATTGCAGTATTAAAAAAGAATTATAAATATACTAATATTACATTTATTTTATTAGCTATATATGTAGTTATTTTTCCCTTGATTTCAGTAGGTTTAGAAAAAATCAATCCAACATTAACTAAATGTGTATACTTACAAAAAACTGGAAAAGAATGTCCACTTTGTGGTGGTACAAGATATATAAAAAATATTGGAGAGGTGTTTGCAGATCCAACTTATCTTTTCAATTTTTTTGGTGTGATAATAATTGTTGTTTTATTGAATATAATTTTAAGGTTTATACTATTAATATATTTTAATAAAATAAAAAATATAGATATAATAATTAAATTAGATTTATATACTCACCTTATATTATTATTTTTATATTTGATGTATGAAATTGTATTTGTTATATATAATTTGTGAGTTGAACTATAAAAATTATTTTTTTAATAAAAAATTATAATATACTATACATAGATTTTTAGTGTAGATTTAAAATCTAGCTGAAGAAAATGTTGAAAATTTACTATTGATTTCTAATAATATGTGTAATATAATGTTAAAAAAAGGAGGAATTTTTATGGGAATAGCTTCGTTAATTATTGGAATAATTTGTTTAATTCTAGGAGGGATACCATTTTGTAATGTTATTATATTACTACCGTCAATAGTTGGAATAATATTGGGAATAATAGCAATAATAATAAATAAACAAAGAGGACTGGCGATTGCAGGCCTAATTATGTGCATAATATCTATACTGATTTATAGTCTAGTATCAGCTAGTACACCTAAGGTAAGCGAGATTTTTAATAACTTGGGAGAAAACAGTTTAAAATCTGAATATCGTGTTGGGGAAACAGCTCAAAAAGACGGGTTGAAAATTACTTTGAAAAGTGTCGAAAATTATGTAAGTGATAACCCTTATTCACAGCCTAATAAGGGAAATAAGTTTATTAAATTAAAGTTTGAATTTGAAAATATAGGAAGTAGTGATCAGTATGCATCTATCTATGATTTTGAAGCTTATGTAGACAACACAAAAGTTGAACAAAGATTTTTTAATAATGACAGTCTTAGCGCCACTTTATCTCAGAATAAAAAAAGCGAGGGATATATTTATTTTGAAGTGCCTAGTAGCTCAAATAAGTGTACTGTCGAGTATCAATTAAGTGTATGGACTAGTGAAAAAGTAGTTTACAATATAGACTATTAGTGTGAATGAATTATACAGCAATAAAATGCATCTAAATGATGCTTTTTATTATGCCTAATATAAGGTTAAATATATAACAGTAGAAGAAAAAATTATATTAGAAAAAAATTAAAATATCATATCTAAAAAATAGCTAGAATAATATATTAATTTGTTTCATGTCATTGACCAACAAGAATTGTGCATAATTAGGCAAGGCTATACCTTGCTTTTTTTATGTATATAGTGTAAAATAGTGTAAGCAAAAGGAGGAGATAAAATGAAAGTAATTTTATTAGACAATATAAAAGGCGTTGGAAAAAAAGATGAAGTAATAACAGCAAGTGATGGATATGCAAGAAATTTTTTGTTTCCAAAAAATCTCGCAGTAGAAGCAAATACAGAAAATATGAGCAAATTGAATGCAAAAAAGAATTCTCAACAGTTTAAGAAAAATACAGAAAAAGAAAACGCTGAAAAAATCAAACAGAAAATAAATGAAATTGTTCTTATTATAAAAGTGAAATCAGGTGAAAGTGGTAAAATTTTTGGAGGTGTAACTGCAAAAGAAATATCAGAAAATCTAAAAAATCAATTTAAAATAGAAGTGGATAAAAAGAAAATTGAAGTTAAGGAAACAATTAAGAATCTTGGTGTTTTTAATGTTAATGTAAAATTATTTGAAGGTGTAAACGCAGTTTTAAAAGTAAATGTTGTATCAGAATAATTTTAAAAAAGATTATTTGAAAATATTTAGAAATACAAATATATAATTAAATTTATGTTTTGGTATATAAAACATTAGTAAAAATTTGTAATTGCTCTTTTTAAGAAAAATTGAAAATAGCAGAATATTTTAGTATTTATTGTTTTCTATATTAAAATATAAAACCATACTTCTATTATAAGAATTTTATTTAAAAAACAAATGACAAAAAAATAGGGAATAAAAAAGGGAGCTGTTAAAATGGATTTAAGTAAAATACCACCACATGATTTGGAAGCCGAACAAGCAGTAATAGGAAGTATGTTAACAGATAAAGATTCTGTTATATCGGCAATTGAAGTATTAAAAGAAGAAGATTTTTATAGAGAAGATAACAGATTAATCTATAAGGCAGTATTAAACCTGTATAATCGTGCAGAACCAATTGATATAATAACTTTGAAATCTGAATTATCATCTATGGGAAAATTAGACGCGGTTGGTGGGCTAGAGTATTTAGCGGAATTACCAGAAAGAGTTCCAACAACAGCAAATGTTGATAAATATATAAAAATAGTAGAAGAAAAGTCAACATTAAGAACATTAATAAGAACTGCAAATGAGCTAATTACTTTGGGATATGATCCTACCCAAGAAGTTGATGATATTATGGATAGTGCTGAGAAAAAAATTTTTAATGTTATGCAAAAGAAAAATCAAAAAGGCTATACTGCTATGAAGGAAATATTAATAGAATCATTAGCTCAATTGGAAGAACTATATAATAGAAAACAACATATTACTGGTGTTCCAACAGGTTTTAGAGATTTAGATTATAAATTAGCAGGCCTTCATAATTCAGAGCTAATCTTGATTGCAGCAAGACCAGCTATGGGAAAATCGGCATTTGCCTTAAATATTGCTTCTAATGCAGCAATAAGATCAAAAATACCGGTAGTTGTATTTAGTTTGGAAATGGCGAAAGAACAGATGGGGAACAGAATACTTGCAAGTGAAGCTATGGTTGATAGTAGCAAAATTCAAACTGGAAAATTGGAAGATGAAGATTGGGGTAAATTAGCAGCAGCTACAGGAGAATTATCTGATGCTCCAATTTATATTGATGATACACCTGGTATTTCAATTATGGAGATTCGTGCAAAATGTAGAAAACTAAAATTAGAAAAAAATATAGGGTTAGTAATTATAGATTACTTACAACTTATAACTCCAGCAGGAAGAAAAGGTGGAAGCCGTGAACAAGAAATTGCTGAAATTAGTAGATCTTTAAAAATATTAGCAAAAGAAATTAATGTACCGGTTGTAGCTTTATCTCAGCTTTCCAGAGCTGTAGAACAAAGGCCAGATCATAAACCAATGCTTTCTGACCTTCGTGAATCTGGATCTATAGAGCAGGATGCCGATATTGTAATGTTTTTACATAGGGAAGAATACTATAATCCAGAGACAATAGAAAAGAAAAACATTACTGATATTATTGTGGCAAAAAATAGATCAGGTTCAATTGGTAGTGAAGAGTTAGTATGGTTAGCTAATTTTACAAAATTTGCTAATAAATATAAGGAATATTAAATTTATATTTAAAGTTTTTTAGTTAACTAGATTAAAAAGCAGTACATAAGTATAAAAGAATATTATATATATGTATTTAAATAGGTAAGTAAAAAAGTATATATTAGATATTTAAATAAATTAGATGATAAATTAGAAAAGTATTAAATAAGTAAAAAAGAATATATAAATAGAGTTTTAAAGGCTTTTAGTTAAAGGAGAAAATTTGGAAGAAAAATTTTTACAGACAATTAATAAGTTTAATTTAATAAAAAAAGGTGATAGTATAGTTGTTGGAGTTTCAGGTGGTCCGGATTCTATATGTTTATTAAATCTGCTTAATGATTTCAAAAAAAAGTTGGATATCAAAATTTATGTTTCACATATTAATCATATGCTTAGAAAAGAAGCAGATGAGGAAACTGAGTATGTAGTGAATTTTTGTAAAAAAATTGGTATAGAATGTTTTGTAAAAAAAATTAATATAATTGATTTTGCAAAAAAAAATAAAATAGGTACTGAAGAAGCAGGTAGAAAAGCTAGATATGAATTTTTTGAAGAAGTAATGAATAAAACAAATTCAAATAAAATTGCTACTGCTCATAATTTAAATGATAATGTTGAAACTGTCTTAATGAACATAATAAGAGGAACAGGTACTTCTGGATTAAAAGGAATAGAACCAATAAGAAATGGAAAATATATAAGACCAATTATTGAATTTGAAAGAAAAGATATTGAAAAATATTGTGAAATAAACAAGTTAGAGCCTAAATTAGATAAAACAAATAATGAGAATATTTATACAAGAAATAAAATTAGAAATAGTTTGATTCCATATATAAAAGAAGAATTTAATCCAAATATAGTATCATCAATTAACAGATTATCTGAAATTGCTAAAGCTGAAAATGAGTATATAGAAAAAAATGCTGCTGATATATTTGAAGGTTTGATAATAGAAGAACAAACAGAAATACTTGAGAATCTAGTAATGAAGAATAAATCAGAAATACAAGAGAATCTAGTAATGAAAAATAAATCAGAAAAATTTAAGTTCTTAGAAATTGAAGAACAAAATGTAGAAAATAAAAAAATAATTGTTTTAGATTTAAAAGGTTTTAATAAACAAAATGTTGTAATTAAATCAAGAATTGTTTTGCTAGCAATTCAAAAAATTGTAAATTCAACTCAAGGAATAGAAAAAATAAATATTGATGATATTATTAAGCTTTGTGGAAATAATATTGGAAATAAATATTTAACACCAAATAAAAGTATTAAAATTTTAGTTAATTCTGGAAAGATCTATTTTATAAAAATTACTTAGTATATAGACAATAATTAAAATTATTCAGAAAAGATATAGTTTTTAAAAATAACTAGCATATAGATTATAGTTTAAAGTAAAATTGATTTGTGAAATATCATATATAATAATCATATAATGTTTCATCAAATTGTAAATTTTTTGAATAATCATTGAAGTAAAAAAGTAATTGCATTTTTGAATAATCAGTTAAGTGAAAAAGTAATTGCATTTTTGAATAATCAAAATTAATTTTACTGAATTATTGTAATGAAAAAATAATTATGTTATATTAAAAAATATATTTATATTGTAACGGAAAACTTTTGTGTTATATATAAACATATACATATATTGTTAAGGAGGAAAAAAATTGAAAAATAAAATTAAAACTTTAGTTGTTTGGCTAGCTATAGGACTAATATTAACGATTTTAGTTTCATATATTTCAGATAATGCTATTAAAAAAATGGCTTATTCAGATTTAATAACTAATATAGAAGCTGGACAAGTTGAAGAAATTACAATTGGGCCAAAAGGTGAAACTGCTGAAGTGAAATTAAAAGATGATAATATAAAAAAAGAAGTAAATATTACAAGTGTAGATAATTTAATGACAGTTTTGGGAGAACCAATGGCTGTAGGTCAAATAAAAGTTAATCAAGAATCTGAATCATGGCTTACTATGTTTTTAATGATTGTAGGAATAGGTGGATTTGTTATAATATTATTATCTTTTTTATTTGTATTTATGTCTGGAAATCAAGCCGGAAAAAAATCTATGTCTTTTGGAAAAAGTAAGGCGAGAGTATTAAATCAAACAGAAAAAAACAAAATTACTTTTAAAGATGTAGCAGGTGTAAATGAAGAAAAATTTGAATTAGAGGAAATTGTTGAATTTCTGAAGAACCCTAAAAAGTTTACAGAAATGGGAGCAAGAATACCAAAAGGTGTTTTGTTAGTTGGACATCCAGGGACAGGAAAAACATTGCTGGCAAAAGCTGTAGCGGGAGAGGCAGGAGTTCCTTTTTTTATAATAAGTGGTTCTGATTTTGTGGAAATGTTTGTAGGTGTTGGAGCATCTAGAGTTAGAGATTTATTTGAACAAGCAAAAAAAGCTGCTCCTTGTATTGTTTTTATAGATGAAATTGATGCAGTTGGTAGACAAAGAGGAGCAGGCTTAGGTGGTGGTCATGATGAAAGAGAACAAACATTAAATCAATTATTAGTTGAAATGGACGGATTTGCTCCAAATGAAGGTGTAATTGTTTTAGCTGCAACAAATAGACCTGATGTATTAGATAAAGCTTTGTTACGTTCAGGAAGATTTGATAGACAAATAGTTGTATCTCAACCAGATGTTAAAGCAAGAGAACAAATATTAGAGGTTCATTCAAAAAGAAAAAAATTGTCAGAAAGTGTTGATTTAAGAATAATTGCAAAAAACACTTCTGGTTTTTCAGGAGCAGATCTAGAAAATTTATTAAATGAAGCTGCCCTACTTTCAGCAAGAAGAAATTTAGCTGAAATTGGCATGGCTGAAGTAGAAGATGCTATGATAAAAGTTACAATGGGCCCAGAGAAAAAAAGTAAGGTTAGAAGTGAAAAAGAAAATAGATTGGTTGCATATCATGAAGCAGGACATGCTGTAGTTAGTAGGTTTTTACCAACTCAAGATGCAGTACATCAAATATCTATTATTCCAAGAGGAATGGCTGGAGGTTATACAATGTATAGACCTACAGAAGATAAATCTTTTATGTCTAAATCTGAGATGCAAGAAAATATTATATCATTATTGGGAGGAAGAGTTGCAGAAAAATTAGTTTTAAATGATATTTCTACAGGTGCAAGTAATGATATAGAAAGAGCTACTCAAATTGCTAGAAATATGGTAACAAAGTATGGTATGAGTGATACAATAGGACCAATGATGCTTGGTGGAAATCAAGAAGAAGTATTTTTAGGAAGAGATTTTGCACATTCAAAAGAGTATTCTGAAGAAACAGCGGGATTGATTGATAAAGAGGTTAAGAAGATAATAGAAACTGCATATAACTCTGCAGAACAAATTTTAAGAGCTAATGCAGATAAACTTCATATAGTTGCTCAATTATTACTTGAAAAAGAAAAAATAGATTCAGAAGAATTTGAAAATATATTTGTATAAAACTATTTATTATTTTGTAAAAAAAGAAATTTTTATATTAATAAAATTAATTTTGTTTGTATAGTAATACTTAATTTTATAAAATAATTGTGGTATATGTAAAAAAATTTTAAAAATCGTTATTAATAATTAATAACGATTTTTTTTATATGTATTTAATAATTAATAACGATATTTTTTAATATGTATTTAATAATTAATAACGATATTTTTTAATATGTATTTAATTTAAAATTTTAATATTTGTAAATTAATGATAAAAATAATTATAATAATTGTTATCTTGCTGTTGAAGATAATTCTTCTTGTAAGGTTATAGTTATAACTGTTCCTTCCTCAACTGATGAACCAGCAGTGATATCTTGACTAATAACTTTTCCAGATGTGCCTACAATCTTAATGTTTAAATTCTTAGATGAAAGTGAATTTTTGGCTTGTAAATATGTTAGTCCTTTTAAATCTGGAACCTGTATAGAGGTTCGTGTTGAAGATGATGTTGAATATATTTTAACAATTGAACCTTGATATAAAGGAACACCAGGCTTTGGAACCTGTTCTGTAATAATTTCATCATTATTTCCAGAAAAATTACATTTAAATCCTGAATCTTCTAATATTTTTTTTGCTTCAGAAAATGTCTTGTTTTTAACATCAGGTAAATTTTTTGTTAAAAAATTCGATCCTAATTGTGTAGAAGATGTAATATTATTTGTTGATTCTTCTGATGGTATTTCTAAATAAGGTAAAATTTCTGACAGTATTTGTGCTGCAACTGGTGCTGCTACAGTGCTTCCATAATAGCTTTTTCCTTTAGGATTATAAAATGTTGCAAGAACAACAACTTCAGCATTTTCTGTAGGGGAAATTGCAACAAAAGATGCAACATATCCTTCTTCTTTTTTATCTGGTGATGGCTCAGAAGTACCAGTTTTTCCACCAACTGAATATCCCTTAACCTGTCCATATTTACCTCCTCCGTTTACAACAACAGATTCCATCATATCACACATTTCAGCTGCTGTTTCAGAAGATATAACTTGACGGACCGTATTAGGCTTAATTGTTGTAATTGTTCCGGTATCAGTATTTTCTATTTCTTTCACAATTCTAGGTGTCATAAGATAACCATCATTTGCAATTGCGCATACAGATGTAATTAATTGAATTGGTGTAATTGTAAATCTCTGCCCAAATGAAATTGTAGCAAGTTCTACAGGACCAACGTTATTTATTTTATGTGATACACCAACTATTTCTCCAGATGTTTGTATTCCAGTTTTATCAAATAAACCAAATGCCTCTATGTATTTATATAAAGTAGTTGCACCTATTCTTTTACCTAATTGGATAAAAGCTGGGTTACAAGAATTTTGTAATGCTTGTCTTAGTGTTTGAAGCCCATGTCCAGTTGTGCTAGTACATTTTATGTTGTATTCAGCAACCTGTTCAGTACCATCACAGAAAAAATCTCCTGAGACATCTGTAGTTGTAACTCCCTCTTCAAGTGCAGTAGATGCTACTATCAATTTAAAAGTAGATCCAGGTTCATATGTATTTGATACTGCCGTATTTTTCCACATTTTTTGTAGTGCAGAGCTTTTTAAATTATTATCTAGATTGTTCCAGGTTTTTGACAAAGATTCATTTGGTTCAAAAGGTGTGTTTAAATTATAGTCTGGATATGTTGCCATTCCGAGAATATCGCCTGTTTGAGGATTCATAATAATAACATTTCCGCCATCACAATTATTTTCTATTACACCTTGTTTCAAATATTTCTCAGCTATTGTTTGAATATTTAAATCTAGAGTTAATTTTATATTGCTTCCATTTTCTGGGGCTATATATTTTTCATTCTCATCTGAAATAAATGATTGAGAAGCATCTTGGGTTGTAGATATTTTTCCAGGCGTGCCTGTTAATATGGAATCCCAATAGTATTCTAAGCCAGATAAGCCTTGATTATCATCACCACAAAATCCAATTAGATTTGAACCTAAATTATTATATGGATAATATCTCTTAGTGTCTGAATCTATATTTATTCCAGAATATATTTTTGTTTCAGACTGCCACTCTTTTAATTTATTTATTTTATCTTCTTCAACTTTTTTTACGATTGTTTGATATGTTGTATTACTTGTAACTTTTTCGTAAACACTATTATAATCTAACTCAAATATGGTTGAAAAAGCTTGTGAAACTGATTTTTGTCGTTCTGTTGTTTTATCATATGAGTTTTTATCTACAAATTTTTGAGGATTTATTGTTACTGTATCAACCTCTGCACTTAGAGCTAAAGATTTTCCAGTAGAATCATATATAGTACCTCTTTTAGGGCTAAGAATTCTATTAGTGGTTTGTTGTTTTAATGCTGCTTCTTTCAATGTTGAACCATTAACGAATTGAAGCCAACCGACTTTTATAATTATTAAAAACATAAGAAAATATACTATAAAAATAAATAATTTTGATCTTTTTTTAATCGTTTTTTTATAATCATCAAGTCTTATATTTTTTTTATTTGATTTCAATATTAATCACCATCTTTTCTCCATAAATTTAAAATCTCTATTTTATGCGAACATTAAATATCTAATTTATATTTTATATAAACATTAAATTTCTAACTTCTATTTTATATGAAAACTAAATTTCTAACTTCTATTTTATATGAACATTGTGTAAAATGCAATATATTTGTATTGACTTTTTATTCAATAATTGTTATTATTAATATATTAATTAGTCAAAAATTTTTATTCAAATTTCATGCTTTATTTCTAAAGCACAATTCAATTATGTTAAATTTAAAAATTAAAAAAAGGAGGTTTTAATGTTATCAAAAGTTAAAAGTATTGCTCTTCAAGGATTGGAAGGGTTTTGTATTGATGTGGAAGCTGATATTTCGACAGGTTTACCATCATTAGATATTGTTGGATTGCCAGACATAAGTATCAAAGAAGCCAAAGAAAGGGTTAAAGTTGCAATTAAAAACTCAGGTTATGATTTCTTAAGTAGGAAAATAATTATTAATTTAGCACCGGCAAACCTAAGAAAAGAGGGGTCTACATTTGATTTAGCAATTGCAATATCGATTTTAAGTGCTGCTGGAATTATTAATAATAGTATAAATGATAATACAATTTTTATAGGTGAATTATCTTTAGATGGTAAGATTAATAAGGTTAATGGAATTTTGCCTATGTGTATTGAGGCACAAAAATATGGAATGAATACTGTTATTTTGCCAAGAGAAAATTCTGGAGAGGCTGAAATTTTAGAAGGAATGACAGTTGTACCAGTTCAAGATTTAAGGCAGGTAGTAGGATATTTGAACAATGAAATAATTATAGAAACAGAAAAAAGAAATTTTATTGAATATACTAAAATAAATAAAAAATATCAGTTGGATTTTTCAGATGTTAAAGGACAGAAAAATGTTAAAAGAGCTTTAGAAGTTGCAACAAGTGGAGGTCATAATTGTATGCTAATTGGAAGCCCTGGTTCAGGAAAAACAATGATGGCACAACGAGTTCCAAGTATATTGCCAGATCTAAATTTTAAGGAAACATTAGAGATTACAAAAATACATAGTTTAACAGGTAATTTAGGAGAAAATAACATTGTATTAGAAAGACCTTTTAGAAATCCACATCACACAGTTACTCCAATTTCTTTAGTTGGTGGTGGAAGGAATCCAAGACCAGGGGAAATAAGTTTAGCTCATTATGGTGTTTTGTTTTTAGATGAACTTCCTGAATTTAACAGATCATCATTAGAAGTTTTAAGAGGTCCATTAGAGGATAATAAGATAACCATTAGTAGGATAAATTCTAGTGTTACATATCCATGTAATTTTATGCTTATATGTAGCCTTAATCCATGTCCATGCGGATATTATGGTTCTGATAAACCATGTACTTGCTCTATGGAAGCTATTAGAAGATATCTTGGCAAAATCAGTGGCCCTTTATTAGATAGAATTGATATTCAGATAGAGGTTAGTAATGTAAATTATAATGAATTACAAAATGGCAAAAAAGAAGAAAGCTCAGAAATAATAAGAAATAGAGTGAATAAATCAAGAGAGATTCAAAGAAAAAGATATATTAATGATTTAATAACTATGAATTCAGAATTAACACCTAAATTGATAGAAAAATATTGTGAATTAAACAATGAATGTAAGAAAATTATTGAAAAATATTTCGATAAATTAGGTTTAAGTGTAAGGGGATATAATAAAATATTAAAGGTTGCAAGAACAATTGCGGATATGGAGGAATCAACAGATATAGAGAAAGATCATATTTTAGAAGCAATTCAATATAGAAGTCTAGATAAAAAATATACAGTTTTAATAAAATAAATTTTAAAATTAAATATAGAATTAAATACAAAATTAAATTAAAGGTGAAGTGAAAAAGTAATTGCGATTTTCTAATAACAAATGCAATTGAATAGAAAAAAATACTATAAAAAGTAATTGAACGGAGATATTGTAAAATGCATATAATTAATATTAAAGATAGTAATTATCCCGAATTATTAAGAAAAATAAAGAAACCACCACAAATATTGTATGTTGAAGGAAACATAAATTTACTAAATCAAAATCTTTTTGCAATCATTGGATCAAGAAATTATAGTGAATATGGAGAAATTCAATCAAGAAAATTTGCAAAAGAGTTATGTAAAAAAGGATTGGTTATAGTTAGCGGTATGGCTATTGGGATAGATACATTTGCTCATATAGAAACAATTAAAAATGGGGGCAAAACCATTGCAGTATTAGGTTGTGGATTCGAGAATATATATCCTAAAGAAAATAAAAAATTGTATGAATTAATTATTCAATCAGGGGGTGCAGTTTTATCTGAATATGCTCCTAGTATTAAGATGCAAAAAAAGAATTTTCCTCATAGAAATAGAATTGTAAGTGGAATATCTATTGGAACGCTAGTGGTAGAGGCTACATATAGAAGTGGAACAACAATTACAGCAAATAATACATGGGAACAAGGTAAAAAAGTTTTTTGCATCCCAAATTGTATTGATAATAAAAATAGTAGTGGAATAATTACTCTTTTAAAAAAAGGAGCCATATTAGTAACAAAACCTGAAGAAATTTTGAAAAATTTTACATTTGAAAATAATGGTAATAATTTGAATACTATAAACTGTATAAAAGAGAAAATGGCAGAAAATAATTCAAAAATATTTTCAGAAATAAATTCAGAAAAAGATTCAAAAATAAATTCAGAAATAAATTCAAAAATAAATTCAGAAAAAAATTCAGAAAAAAATTCAGAAAAAAATTCAAAAATAAATTCAGAAAAAGACTCAAAAATAAATTTAGAGAAAGATTCAAGAATAAATTCAGAAAAAAATTCTGAATTAAATTTAGAAAAAAGTTTAGAAAAAAATTCAGAAAATGTTGTTTATAAAAAAGAAATATCAAAATTGGAAAATGAAATATATAATAATATAGAATACTTGAATATTGCAAATCTGGTAGAACAAATAGAATCAAAACTAATAAAACAACCTCAAGAAAAAAATCGGTGGTGTAAAAGAGAAAAAATCAGAATTGAAATCAAAAAATAATAAAGAACAAAAAGATAGAACAGTTAAATTAAATCAATATGATGAAAACACTATAAAGGTAATTACGACTATAAAAAAGAATCAGGAAATTGATTCTAGTAATATATCAGAAATATTAGATTTACAGGTTCATAGGGTTAATTCTATATTAACAAATTTGGAGATTGAAGATATTATAGAAATGACAACAGGATGTAAATATAAAATCATAAACAACATTATTTTTATACCGTAAATAATTTAAAAAAAGCGAATAAATAGAAAGTATTATATAAAATAAGAATTAATAAATATAATAATTCTAGCAGTACATAAATTTTTATTTTATAAAAATGAAAATAAATAATATTAAATTGTAAAAGGAGAGATAGGAGTCATTCAGAATTTTATATATCCTAAAAAAATTAATCAAGAGATAGGAAAACAAGGTGAGGAACTTGCATGTGATTATTTGCAAAATAATAATTATCATATAATAGAAAAAAATTTTTATTGTAGATCCGGAGAAATAGATATTATAGCTATTGATTTAGAAAATAAAGAAATTGTTTTTTTAGAGGTTAAAACGAGGAGAAATTTAAATTATGGAAAACCAGCAGATTCAGTTACAAAAAATAAACTAAACCATCTGAGAAATAGTATAAAGTATTATATGTTTAAGAATAAACTTGAAAAAAAATTTATAAGAGTTGATGTAATTGAAGTTTATATTAATAAAAAAATGGTTAAAATAAATCATATAAAACAGATATTATAAAAGCATTATTTACAAACTCCAATATTGTTTTATAAGGCTTTTATGATTTAGGTGAAGTACTAGAATTAAAATGGTTAGCATAGTTTGATGATGTTTCTATTTTTGTTGTAATATAATATTTTTTATTGTATAATTGGTGTAGAGATTTTAATAAAAAAAATTATTTATAGTAAGAATTAGTGATTTTTTAATGAATATAAAAATAAAGAAAATAATTTTTATAAAAATAAATAATATCAAGATAAACAATATCAAGATAAATAGTACTAAGATAAATAATATCAAGATAAAAAATATTAAGATAAATAATATCAAGATAAACAATATCAAGATAAACAATATCAAGATAAATTATAAGAATATTGATTTGGTTATTTAAAATAGAGATATTTGTATTTAATACTGTTGTATAAACAATAAAAAGTATTTTAGAATTATAAATATTTAAAATAATAAATAAAAAATATCATAATTTTGAATGTGGATAAAGGGAGTGTAAAATGGAAAATTTATATAAAAAAACGAAGGATATAATGAGAAAATACAATATATCTGCAAATAAAAGTTTAGGACAAAACTTTTTAATTAATGAGGAAGTTGTAGAGAATATTGTAAATTCATCTAATATAACTGAAAAAGATTTGGTTATAGAAATTGGACCAGGGTTAGGGACTCTTACCGAACATTTATTAGAAAAAGCCGGTAAAGTGATTGCTATTGAACTTGATAATAGAATGTTAGAAATTTTAAATCAGAGATTTTATCAATACACTAATTTTGAAATTATTAATCAGGATGTACTTAAGGTGGATTTAAATAGTATAATTAATAATGAAAAAAACTATAATAATTTTGATAATGTTAAAATTGTTGCAAATCTACCTTATTATATAACTACACCAATTGTAATGAAATTATTAGAAGAAAAACTAGACATTCAAAGTATTACAGTAATGATCCAAAAAGAAGTAGCGCAACGTTTAATTGCTACTCCTGGAGACAAACTAACTGGCGCTATTACCTATTGTGTATATTATTATGCGGAATCAGAGAGTATAATGACAGTTCCTAATTCTTCATTTATACCAGAACCTGAAGTTGAATCACAGGTTATAAAATTAAATATAAGAAAAAAACCACCAGTAAGAATTGAAAATGAAGAATTGTTTTTCAGAGTAATTAAGACAAGTTTTATGCAAAGAAGAAAAACATTAATAAATTCACTTGCAAATGGTGGACTAGTAAAAAATAAGGAAGAATTTAAACAAGTACTAAATAAAATGGAATTAGATAGTAATGTTAGAGGAGAAACCCTAACAATAGAACAATTTGCAATAATAACGCAAGAATTAAGCTAAATAAAATGATGTGCAAAAAAATATAAAATTAATATTTAATTATATCATAAGGAGATTTAATCTTAAGAAAAAAATATGTAAAAACCATTAAAAGTTTATTTACATATATTGTGAGGAGCAAAAATATGAATCAAATTCTTATTTCAGATAAAATATATGATACTCCAGTTGTTAGAAAAAAAAGAAAAAAATACAAAATTTTATTTTCTATTTCAATTATTACTATTATGGTTCTAGTTTTGTATTATATTTATGGAGAATACATTAGAACAAAAGAAGAATCAGTATCTAAAAAGATTTTAAATGAAATAAGTTTTGGATATGCATCAGATACAATGATTCAAGAGGACATATTAGTTGTTGGGTTAGACTCAAATAATGATGAAACTCAAATGGAAACTTCAAAAATTCAGAATTTAAGCTTGACAGAAACAAACAAATACAGTGTTTATGTTTCGGAAGGTGGAGTTCAATACTCAGTAGATGCTGTTCTTACAATACCTTCAATAGAAATCAAATATCCAGTTTTAACTGAAACATCAGAAGATTTACTAAAAATATCGCTTAATAAATTTTGGGGTGGAGAACCAAATACAGTTGGAAATTATTGTATTGTGGGTCATAATTATAGTAATAATGGAAAATTATTTGGTAAATTATCAAAAATTCAAAATGGAGATATAGTTAATCTGCAAGATTCAACAGGTAGAATTTTAGAATACAAAGTTTATAATAAATTTATAGTAGAACCAGATGATGTTAGTGCTACTAGTCAATTAACAAATGGAAAAAAAGAAATTACTTTAATAACTTGTGCAAATTCTGGAACACAAAGATTAGTTGTTAAGTGTAGAGAAGTTGAGTAGAAATATTTACCGAATATAATTTAGTACCTGAATGAATATACTGTATTATTAATAAATTATGGAGGTGAGTATGAAAAAACTGATTTTCAAAGGCTGTGGAACTGCTAGACAAGGAAGCAAAGGTGTGTATGACTTAATTGCTCAAGATGGATTAAATACGCTAGGATTTAGTACAGGTGGTCTAGATGGCATTTTTGGAAAGAAAACAAGAGATGCGACAATAAAATATCAACAACTAAAAGGCTTGTCACCAGACGGAATAATTGGCTGTGAAGTTTGGAGAAGTCTACAACAAGATGTAGTAGGAAAGGGAAGATAGCAGGTTATTAGTTTAAAAAATTAATTTAAATTAATTAAAACAAATATAATAAACAATAATATAAGGCCTGTTATGTAATAGATAAAGTTTCACAGTTTGTTCACACAATGGACAAAATAAATTGATATCATATATATATGATAAGTAACTAATTACTCCAGTTACTATCATCCCCTTTTATTTTCATGTATAAACTTTAAAAAGCTTGAATGCGAATATTTTAATATTTCACACTCAAGCTTTTTAGTATTATTTATTAATTAAATCTTTTATCCATATTTCGTCACCGTTTCTATCTATGATTCTCATATTTGGAAATGTAGCAGACATTATTTTATTTGAAAAACAAATCTCTTCAAAATCATATTTAGCACTTTCAAAATATGAAGATTTTTCAGGCTTTCTTCTTCCAAATTCAACTCTTTCTATATAAACATTTACTCCCCAAATTGTTATAAGAGCATCAAAAACAAGAATTACTAATATTAATACATTAATCCAAAAATATTTTATTTTACAAATATATTTATCTATTAATGGTTTCACAATTTGAATAACTAAAACACTAAGTATTCCCCAAAAAAGAGAATATAGAATACTTATTCTACCATTTAAATGATATTTCATATATGAATATTCCCAAAATCTGCTTCCATATAAAGATTCTAAACCAAAACTAATTATATATTCAGCAAGACTTCCCAAAAGTATTCCCATTAAGAATAACTTCCATTTATTACCCTTATATCTGTTTAATCCTGCAATAATTACAACTGCTCCTACGCCGTAAATAGGACAAACAGGACCTAAAATAAGGCCTTTTCTACTCTCTAAAACTCCTGTGGTAATAAAACAGTAAGCTGTTTCTAATATTAATCCTATTATGCTAAAAATAAGCATATACCAAACAAATTGGCGAAAAAGTATTTTATTTGAATCATTCATTTTTTTTTCCTCATCTTCCGTTTAATAAATTATATAACAAAATAATTATCAGGTCTAGTATAATTTTTATAAAATATTTTGTATAGTACTTATCTATTTCTCATAATTATTTTAAATATATTATTATTCTATTTCTCCATATTGTATAAATTGATCTAGTTTTTTCTCTAGTTCGTTTAAATATATTACCATTTTTAAAAATACTATATAAAAATAATTTCATATTCGTAGCATAAAATATAGACTTATAGATTATTTGACTATTAAGAAAAAAAGATGTAAAATAACTAAATATTTCAAAATATTAAAGGAGAAACAGATATGATCAGAACACTTGCTAAATCAATAAAAGAATATAAATTATCAACAATTATAACACCAATTTTAGTAACACTAGAAGTGATTATGGAAGCACTATTACCATTGGTTACAGCAGAACTAATAGATAAAGGGATTTCTGTAGGGGATATGAATTCTGTTTACAGAATTGGTATAAAATTAATAGTTTTATCAATCTTAGCACTTGCTTTTGGAGCGACTGCTGGAATAACTGCAGCAAATGCTTCAAGTGGATTTGCAAAAAATATAAGAAAGGATTTGTATTGCAAAGTTCAAAATTTTTCATTTTCTAATATAGATAAGTTTTCAACAGCAAGTTTGGTAACAAGATTAACAACAGATGTATCAAATGTTCAAAGAGCTTTTCAAATGATTATTAGAATAACTGTAAGATGTCCACTTATGATTATTATTTCTTTAGCATTAGCTATGAAGGTAAATAGAGGATTAGCCTCAATATTTTTAATAATAATCCCAATTGTAATTTTGGGATTAGGATTAATATTAAAAAATGCTTATCCTATTATGGCTAGGGTTTTTAAAAAATATGATGAGCTAAACAATGTAGTTGAAGAAAATATAAATGGTATTAGAGTTGTAAAATCACTTGTAAGAGAAGAAAAAGAGAAGAATAAGTTCGAAAAAATATCTAATGAAATATATAAGGAATTTAGTAAGGGAGAGAAAATAATTGTTTTAAATTCTCCTGTATTACAGTCAGCTATTTATATATGTATAATATTAATTTCTTGGTTTGGTGCAAAAATAATAATTAATTCTAATATGACACAATTAACAACAGGTCAATTAATGACAATGTTTACATACTCTATACAAATTTTATTTAGCTTATTAATGCTGTCTGTTGTATTGGTAATGCTTGTAATATCTAGAACATCAATAAAAAGGATAGCGGAAGTTTTACAAGAAAATCCGGATATAGAAAATGATCCAAATCCAATTAATGAATTAATAAATGGAGATATTGAATTTAAAAATGTTGGTTTTAGTTATATTAATAAAAAAGATAAAGAAGTTCTAAAAAATATAAATTTAAAAATAAAGTCAGGAGAAACAGTTGGTATTATTGGTTCTACAGGAAGTAGTAAATCAAGTCTTGTGAATTTAATACCTAGATTATATGATGTCACTGAAGGAGAAGTAATAATTGGTGGAATAAATGTAAAAAAATATGATATAAAAACAATTCGAAATGAAGTTGCATGTGTACTTCAAAAAAATGTATTGTTTTCAGGTACTATTATAGAGAATCTTAAATGGGGAAATGAAAGTGCAACAGATGAAGAGATAATTAATGCATGCAAATTAGCTCAGGCAGATAATTTTATTCAGGAATTTGAGAAAAAGTATAATACTTACATAGAGCAAGGAGGAAATAATGTTTCAGGAGGACAAAAACAAAGAATATGTATTGCAAGAGCTTTATTAAAAAAACCAAAAATACTAATTTTAGATGATTCAACAAGTGCAATAGATACTAAAACAGATAAATTAATTAGAAATGCTTTTAAAGAAAAAATACCAAATACAACAAAAATCATTATTGCCCAAAGAGTTGCAAGTATAGAAGATGCTGACAAGATAGTTGTTATGAATAATGGAACAATTGATGCAGTAGGCAAACATGAAGATTTAATAAAATCAAATATTATATATAAAGAAGTATATGATTCCCAAATGAAAGGAAGTTCAATAAGTGAATAAGAATAAAAATATAAAAAATGAAATAAGTAAAAAAAACAATAAAAATTTCACTTTAGAAAATAGACAAGATTCAAAAATTAATATAAAAACATTAAAAAGATTATTAAAATATATTAGCAAATACAGAAAACAGTTTATAATTGTTGTTATTCTTATTGGTTTAAGTACAATTGCGACTGTAATTAGTTCTGTTTTTTTGAGGAGTTTAATAGATGATTATATTACACCTCTAATAGGAGTATTAAATCCTAATTTTTCAGGGTTATTAAAAGCACTATCAGTAATGACATGTGTTTACATTGTAGGAATAATTTCAGGATTATTATATAATAGATTAATGTCAGTTATTTCTCAAAGTGTTCAAAAAGATATTAGAGATGAAATGTTTGATAAAATGGAAAAATTACCAATAGATTATTTTGATAGAAATTCCACAGGGGATATAATGAGTAGATATACTAATGATACTGATTCTTTAGCACAGATGTTTTCACAGAGTTTGCCACAGTTAATTAGTAGTATTACATCTGTATTGTTTGTATTAATCGCTATGTTTTTTATTAATATTCCATTAACAATTTTTGTATTGATAATTACAATATTTATAATTTATATAACAAAAACAATAGCAGGTAAAAGTGCAAAATATTTTATGAATCTACAAAATTCTATTGGGACTGTTAATGGATTTGTGGAAGAAATGATAAATGGAAGTAAGGTTATAAAGGTTTTTACACATGAAGAAGAATCTATTAAGGATTTTAACAAATTAAATGATGAATTGTTTGAAAATAATTATAAGGCAAACAAGTTTGTTAATATATTGATGCCAATATGTGGTAGTTTAGGAAATTTAGAATATGTTTTAGTTGCTATAGTTGGTGGAATAATTGCTATTAATTTTGGTGCAGGTATTACAATAGGTACATTAGTATCATTTTTAGCTTTAACGAGAAGTTTTAATCAACCAATTACTCAAATATTAAATCAATTAAATTCTATTGTAATGGCAATTGCGGGAGCAACAAGAATTTTTGAATTAATTGATTCAAAACCTGAGGAAGATAATGGAACAGTTGTATTGATTAATTGCAAAAAGGATAAAAATGGTGGTATATTTGAAACAAAAGAAAATACAAATAATTGGGCATGGAAGACAAAACAAGGTGAATTATTAGAATTACGAGGCCATGTTGAATTTAAAAATGTTGTTTTTGGTTATGGAGAAAAAGAGATTTTACATGATATATCTTTATATGCAAAGCCAGGACAAAAAATTGCTTTTGTTGGAGCAACAGGTGCAGGTAAAACAACAATAACAAATTTAGTTAATCGTTTTTATGAAATTAATGATGGATTAATAACTTATGACGGAATTGATATAAAAAATATAAAAAAAGATGATTTGAGACGTTCATTAGGTATGGTTTTGCAAGATACTAATTTATTTACAGGAACTGTAAAAGATAATATAAAGTATGGAAAAGAAAATGCTTCTGATGAAGAAATAATTGAAGCAGCAAAAATTGCAAATGCACATGATTTTATTTCTATGTTACCACAAGGATATGATACTGTTATTAATGGAAATGGTTCAAGTCTTTCTCAGGGTCAAAGACAATTATTATCAATAGCAAGAGCAGCACTCAATAATCCACCAGTTATGATATTGGATGAAGCAACTTCTAGTATTGATACAAGAACAGAAAAGATTGTTCAAGATGGAATGGATAAATTGATGGAAGGGAGAACAGTATTTGTAATTGCACATAGATTATCTACTGTAAGAAATTCTGAAGCTATATTGGTTATGAGTAATGGTAAAATTATTGAAAGAGGAGATCATGAGAGCTTATTAAAAAATAAAGGCGAATATTATATGTTATATACAGGAGCCTTCGAATTAGAATAATAATTATAAAGATATATATATTTAATACAAAATAAATATATATATCTTTTTAAGTTTAGAATAATACAATCATATTTATTCATAAAATAAATATATACATCTTGTTAAATAATGCAATTCTGCAAGATAACTGCAAGTTGTATAATTTTTGAAACAAATTTCATTAATTTGAAAAAAAACTTTAATAATAATCAAGTTAATGATATACTAAATTCGCGAAAACTTAAGAAATATTAAAGTAATATTATTTATTAAATTTGAGTTTTTAGTAAATTTAATCATAGTAATAATGAAAGGAAAAACAAAATGTGTGGTCTTGTAGGATTTACAGGAAGTAAAGAAAATAAAGAAGATATTATAAAAAATATGAGTGATAAAATTATTTATAGAGGGCCTGATAGCAGTGGATTTCATTGTGATAATAATATTTCACTAGGGTTTAGAAGGCTTAGTATTATAGATTTAGAAGAAGGTAGTCAACCAATTTACAATGAAGATAAAACAATGGTTATTATTTTTAACGGTGAAATTTATAATTATAATGAAATAAGAGAAAAATTAATAAATTTAGGACATATTTTCAAGACTAATTCAGATACAGAAGTTATATTACACGGATATGAACATTTTGGAGAAAAAATTCTTGGTGAATTAAGAGGTATGTTTGCATTTTCAATTTATAATTTAAACACAAAGGAGTTATTTATTGCGAGGGATTTTTTTGGAATAAAACCATTGTATTATTCTAATTCAAACGGTAATTTGATTTTTGCATCAGAAATAAAATGCATATTAGAACATCCAGATATAAAAAAAGAATTAAATATACAAGCATTACAGAATTATTTATCATTTCAATATAGTGTTCCAAATGAAACCTTTTTTAAAGGAATTAACTGTTTACCACCAGCGCATTTTTTGAAATTTAAAGATGGTAATATTGAAATAACAAAATATTGGAATATTCAATTTAATGAAGATAAAACATTAGATTTAGAAAATGCTGTAAATAAAATCAATGAAATTTTTAAGGATTCAGTTGAAGCACATAAAATAAGTGATGTTGAGGTTGGTTGTTTTTTATCAAGTGGAGTTGATTCAAGTTATGTAGCATCACAATTTAAAGGACAAAAAAGTTTTACAGTCGGGTTTGATCATGGCAATGAAAAACATAATTATAACGAAATAACATATGCACAAGAATTTGCGAAAATGATTAATCAAGATCATTATTCTAAAAAAATAACAGATGAAGAATTTTGGGACGCAGTTCCAAAAGTTCAATATTATATGGATCAGCCTCATGCAGATCCATCTTGTATAGCTTTATATTTTGTATGCAATATTGCTAGTAAGCATGTAAAAGTTGTTTTGTCAGGAGAAGGTGCAGATGAATTGTTTGGGGGTTATAGAATATATCATGAACCATTTAGTTTAAACAAAATGAAAATACCTATACCAGTATGGAAGGTTTTAAATACAATTTGTAAAATTATACCATATGAGTTTAAAGGAAAAAATTATATAGCAAGAGCCAGTAAAAAAGTTGAAGAGAGATTTATAGGAAATGCAAATCTTTTTACAGATAAGGAAAAACGTAAAATATTAAAAAACACAGAAAATATGGTTAAACCTCAGGATATAACTAAAAAATATTATGATGAAGTAAAAGAAAAAGATGATATTGTTAAAATGCAAAATGTAGACATGAATCTTTGGATGGTTGGAGATATATTATTAAAGGCTGATAGGATGAGTATGGCAAATTCATTAGAATTAAGAGTTCCATTTCTTGATAAAGAAGTTTGGAAAGTAGCATCTACATTGCCTTTAAAATATAAAGTTACAGCAGATTGGACAACAAAAATGGCAATGAGAAAGGCAGCTATGAAAAATATTCCTGAGGAAGTTGCTTCAAGAGCAAAACTTGGATTTCCAGTTCCTACTAGAGAGTGGTTAAAAGAAGAAAAATATTATAATAAGGTTAAAGAGGAATTTCAAACAGAAAATTCTAAAAAATTTTTTAATGAACAGGAAATACTTAAATTATTAGATGAACATTATAAATTTAAAAAAGATAATAGCAGAAAAATTTGGACTATTTATGTGTTTTTAATTTGGTACAAACAATTTTTTAATTAGTCTAATATCAAGTTATATTTGATTTTAAAGTTTTTTAATTGTCTAAAATATGTTATGTTTTTAATAATTAGATTCTATAAAAAAATTTTATAATTGTTTAAAAGTATGTTATGTTTTTAATAATTAGATTTTATAAATAATTTTTTTAATTGTTTAAAAGTATGTTATGTTTTTAATAATTAGATTTTATAAATTTAATTAAAGTAAGAGAGGAGATAATATTAGTATGTGTGGATTTGTTGGTTTTTCAGATGAATTGTCAAAACAAGAAAAAAATAAATATATAAAACTTATGGCAGATAAAATAATACATAGAGGACCAGATCAAGAAGGCTACTATGTTGATGAAAAAATTGCATTAGGTCATAGAAGATTATCAATTATAGATTTAAGTAATGGAACACAACCAATGTTTAATGAAGATAAAACGATTGTAGTTGTTTTTAATGGAGAAATTTATAATTATCAGGAAATAAAAAAGGAATTAGAAGAAAAAGGTCATATATTTAAAACTAATTCAGACACAGAAATTCTTGTGCATGGATATGAAGAATATAATACAAAATTATTTGATTTATTAAGAGGAATGTATGCATTTGTTATATATGATATTGTGAAAGATGAAATAATAGGAGTAAGAGATATATTTGGAATAAAACCATTTTATTATTACAAAGATGATAAAACATTTATGTTTGGATCTGAAATTAAAAGCTTTATTGAACATCCTGGTTTTGTAAAAAAAGTAAATAAACAAGCTCTAAAACCATATTTAACTTTTCAATATTCTGTTCTTGATGAAACGTTTTTTCAAAATACATTTAAGCTAAAACCAGGTAGTTATATAAAATATAAAAATGGGGATATAGAAATAAATCAATATTACAAAATTGAATTTAATCAAAAAGAAGATACATATGAAAATTATATGAATCAAGTTGAAAAAACATTAGAAGATTCAATAAAATACCACCAAATAAGCGATGTTGAGGTTGGTTCATATCTTTCTGGTGGAGTTGATTCATCATATGTGGTTAGTGTCGCAAAACCAGATAAAACTTTTACAGTAGGGTTTGATAAAACAGGATTTGATGAATCAGGATTTGCGAAAGATTTATCAAAAATTTTTGAAACAGAAAACTATAATAAATTGATTACAGGTGATGAATTTTTTGATATATTACCAAAAGTTCAATATCATACAGATGAACCACATGCGAATCTTTCAACAGTACCATTATATTTTTTATCTAGATTAACTAAAGATTATGTAAAAGTTGTTTTGTCAGGTGAAGGCGCTGATGAAATGTTTGGTGGATATAATGAATTAAATGTTAATAAATTTGTTAGGATATATTCAAAATTACCATTGAAATTTAGAAAAAAAATGGCTGATTTAGTTGCTAATAAGAAAAAATTTAAAGGACAAACTATTATACTAGAATATGGAAAGCCTTTGTGTGAAAGGTTTATTGGTAATGCATTTATTATGGATGATAAGGATGCAACAGAATTATTGTCAAAAGATTGTAAAACTGGAAAAAAATATACAGATATTATAAAGCCATATTATGAAGAAGTAAAAGATAAAGATGAAATAACACAAATGATGTACATTAATTTAAATTTTTGGCTGCCAAGAGATATTTTATTAAAGGCAGATAAAATGAGTATGGCAAACTCTATAGAATTAAGAGTACCACTTCTAGATAAAGAAGTATGGAATTTAGCTTCAAAAATACCAACAAAATATTTTATAAAAAATAATGAAACTAAAAAGGTATTTAGAGATGTAGCAATAAAAAAAATACCTGAAGAATGGGCAAAAAGAAGAAAATTAGGTTTTCCTGTTCCATTTTCTATGTGGATTAGAGAAGATAAGTATTATAAAAAAGTCAAGCAAATATTTAATGAAGAATTTGTTTCGGAATTTTTTGAAAAAGAAAAAATTAACAAATTATTGGATGATCATTATAATAAATTAATAAATAATGGAAGAAAGCTTTACACAATATATGTATTCTTGATATGGTATAAAGTATATTTTAAGTAATAATTTTCGGAGGAATAAGAAAAAAATGAAATTAGATTAATACGAAAAAATTGAAACATGAAATCGAAAATATCTTGGAAATAAAGTTAAGGAATATATTTGAGAAAAAAGAGTTGCTATTTAAAAAAGAAGAAAAAATAGTTTTGAAAAATAGGGAGGAAATAGTTTTGAAAAAAGAAAGTATGATAAATAAAATAGTATTAATTTCTATTGTTCTTTTATTGTTTATTCTTCTTTTTGTTTTAATTAAAACAAATGAAAAACAGAATCTAAAAGACATACAATTAAAAGAAATTGAAGTTAAATATAATGCACAAAATGAGAAAGTAAACTATTTAAAAAATGATTTAGAAAAATTTGCTAAATCAGGTATTATGAAAGATGATAAAACAAATTTTGTTTATTTATCAAATGTTCCTATAATAGATCAATTTCCTGAATTTCCTACAGGATGTGAATCAATCGCATTACTATCTGTTTTAAAATATTATGGTGTTGATGTTGATGGATTTAAAATAATTAATAATTTAGCAAGAGAGGAAAGACCATATTATAGAGCAGGAGTAAGATATGGAGGAAACCCAGAAAGAGGTTTTTTAGGAGATCCTACAAAAACTTATGGATATGGTGTTTATGAAGGTCCAATATTGGATGTTGCAGAAAAATTTAAATCTGGGATGAAAAACGCTAAAGGTACAGACTTAAATACAGTTTTAAAAGTTATAGATTCAGGAAATCCAGTTCAGGTTTGGGTTTCGATGAATGTAAAAGCAGCATATTATGCAACATCTTGGATTGATGAAAAAACTGGTTTAAAAGTTAATTGGCCAAGAGATTTCCATAGTTTAGTAATTACAGGGTATGATGATACACATATTTATACTTCAGATCCTGATAGTGGTACATCAAGAGCATATGATAGAAATCAATTTGAAAAAGTATATGATTTTCAAGGAAAGAGAGCGATATATTATGAAAATTAAAATGTATATAGTAATTGTTGTAATAATTGTAATTATGATACTTTCAGCAATAGTTTTTCAAAATAATGAAATAAAAAAATGTGAAAATCAGATATCATACTTAAATAATGAAATTATTAATTTAGAAAAAAACGAGAAAAAATACACAAATCTTAAAGTGAAAAAGGAAGAACTTACTGAAAAAACAAGAAATGAGATTTTAAATGCAAAAAAAGGTACTGAATTAAAAGATTTGATAAGCGAAAAAAACATTTTGTTTAACGAAATTAAAGATGAAATAAATTACTCAAACGAAAGTATAAACTAGTTAAAGAAAAGTATAAATTAGTCAAACGAAAATATAAATTGGTTAATTAAAAGTATAAATTACTTAAATAAAAGTATAAATTAGTCAAACAAAAATATAAATTTGTTAATTAAAAAAGTAAATGATAAGTTATTATATTTTAGATATATCAAAAATATAGCTTAAAACATTTTGTTAAACCTTTATAATTAATACATAGTGGAGGAGTTAATATGAAGAAACTAGTAATAATATTTTTAACATGTTCATTATTGATTTTAGTATTATTTGCAATTATAAATAATTCTAAAATAAAAAATAATGGGGAAAAGAATGAACAAAAAAATCAAAACGAGCAAATTCAAAATAATGATTCGAATAATAATAAGGATTCTAAAAATAATTATATTGATGATAACCCTGTAAAGGTTGGATTGTATACTACAGTTGATTCTAAAAGACAAATTGTTAAACAATATAAAAATAATTGGGTAAAAAAGAAAGATATTGAAACTTTTACAACATTATTTACTACACAAGAAAATGTAAGTAATGGATATTTGCAAAATGTTTTTTATGAATATTATAATAAATTCGAAAATCCTTCAAATTATAAAATAGGATATAAAATTAAATTTGAAATAGAAGGTGGAGAAATTTTAGAAAAAACAATTTTATCTCCAAAAGATACTCAATATTTATATGAATATTTAGAAACCTATTTATATAATGGACCTCAAAAAAAGATTGGACAATGGTATAGCCATGTTACTGAAGAGGAGTATAATGAAAATACAATTCTTGCTTCAATAAAACTTACTGCTGGAAGCAAAATAGAAAAAATAATATCTGACATCGAATTAACTGTATTTACCTATAATGGTAATGATGATTTTGATGAAAAAAATAATTATAGAGGAAGTAGTAGTTATACAATTAATATAGAGAAAAAGTAGTTGTACAATTAGTATTGGTAGGAAATAGAATAGTTTATGGGTATTTCTATAAAACCTAAATATTTTAAATAAGGAGAGTATGATTCTATATATCTGGATATTGAAAATCTTACAAGGAGAGTATGATTCTAGATATTTCTAGATATAGAAAATCTTACAATGAAATAAATGGAGAATTATTATAATAAGTTTATAGAGCTTTTAGAAAAAGAGGACAGGTATGAATGTATTAAATTTGTAAAAAAATTACTAGATGAAAAAGTTGTTGATGTTGTTGAATTATATGAAAAAATAATAACTCCATCTATTAATAAAATTGAATGTAAATTAAGTGAAAAAAATATATGTACATGGCAAGAGCATATTAGAAGTGGAATTGTAAGAACTGTAATAGAGTTTTGTTATACATATGTTGTTGAACAAAAAAAATCTACAAAAAATGAAAAAGTAGTGGTTTTATGCCCTGAAGAAGAATATTATGATTTAGAGGCAAGAATGATAACAGATTTGTTTTCTATAGAAGGTTATGAATCAATATTTGTCGGAAGTAATACACCAAAATCTGATTTTTTATCTGTTATTGATTATATAATTCCTAAGTATGTAATAATAGATGTTACAGATTATTATAATATTGTTTCAGCAAAAAAATATGTTGATTCAATAAAAGAAAAGGTTAGAAATAGTATTAAAATATATGCTTCTGGAAGTGCATTTAAAACAGAAGAAAATATGTATAAAAAAATAGGCGCTGATGGATATATTGAAACATATCAAGACATTAAAGAAATTGGAGGAATTTAATATGAAATTATCTTTAGAAATAGCATTTAGATTTCTAAAAGCAAATAAAGCACAAACAATACTAATTATAATTGGTATTGCAATAGGAGTATCAGTTCAAATTTTTATTGGTTCTTTAATACAGGGTCTGCAAAAAGATTTAGTTGAAAAAACGGTAGGAAGTTCTCAGCATATTACTGTACTTCCAGATAAAAATGATAGTGGAATTTCTGATTATATAACAAAAGAGGAAAAAGCTAAAAAAATAGAAGGAGTTAAATATGTAACTTCATCTGTTGATAAAAATGCATTTTTAAATACTGATTCGGATTCCTATCCTATATTAGTTAGGGGAATTAATAACCCAAATGAGATTTACAAAATATATGATAGAATTATTGAAGGTGAAAGACCAAAAAACGAAAATGAAATTTTAATAGGAATTGATTTAAAGAAAGAAATAGAATGTAAAGTAGGAGATTTGTATGAAATAACTACTCCTATGGGAACAAAAAAAGAATTTAAAATATCTGGAATATTTGATGTTAAAATATTATCTTTAAATAAACTATGGGTTATAGCTGATTTTTCTACAGTTCAAAATATGTTTGATTTAAAAGGTAAAGTAACTTCTATAGATATTCAGGTAAAAGATGTATTTGAAGCTGACAAAATCGCAACTAAGTTTGAAAACGATGAAACATATAAGGGTTTAATAATACAAAACTGGAAAATTCAAAATGAACAATTATTAAGTGGTTTAAGTGGGCAAAGTATATCAAGTATTATGATACAAGTTTTTGTTATGGTTTCAGTTGTTTTAGGAATATCAAGTGTTCTTGCAATTTCAGTATCTCAAAAATCTAAACAAATAGGGATTTTGAAAGCTATGGGAATAAACAATAAAAAAGCAAGTATGATATTTTTATTTCAAGGTGTAATACTAGGAAAACTTGGTGCATTATTAGGAATAATTTTTGGTTTAGGTTTAGCATATAGTTTTACAAAATTTGCTGTTAATCCAGATGGTACACCTGTAATTGCTTTATATATTGATTGGACTTTTATTATTTTATCAGGAATAATTGCTATAATAGCATCATCAATTGCATCTATAATACCAGCTGTAAATTCTTCAAAACTTGAACCTATGGAGGTGATAAGAAATGGGTAATATAATTGAACTTAAAAACATAAATAAAATATACGGAAAAGATTTGATTACACAAGTAATTTTTGATATTTCATTAAATATAGAAGAAGGATCTTTTAACTCAATAATTGGCCAATCAGGAAGTGGAAAAAGTACATTGTTAAATATTATAGGAACATTAGATAAACCAACAAATGGTGAAGTATATATAAATGGAAAAAGAACTGATCTTATGAAAAAGAATGAACTTGCGATTCTTAGAAATGAAGTTATAGGATTTGTATTTCAATTTCACTATTTACTTCCAGAATTTACAGTATTAGAAAATGTTTTAATTCCATATAAAATTCAAAATAAGAAAATAACAAAGGATGTTATAAAAAGAGCAGAAGAATTATTAGATCTTGTTGGTTTGTCAACAGTTAAAAATAAAAATGCCACAATGATTTCAGGGGGACAACAACAAAGAACTGCAATTGCGAGAGCACTTATGAATAATCCTAAAATTATATTAGCAGATGAACCTACTGGTAATCTTGATTCAGAGGCTACTGAAAATATATATAATTTATTACGCGAAATAAATATAAAATATAATACTACATTTGTTATTATTACACATGATAGAAGAATAGCTGAAAAAGCAGATAGAATAATAGAAGTTAAAGATGGTAAAATAGAAATGGATTTACTAAATAATAAGGTGGTAAATTAATATATAATTAAGGAAAATAGATATAATTCTTGAAAACAATAGAGGATTAGTAGCAAAAGGAAGGACTAATGTAACAAATATAGAATATATATTAAGAGGTTATGAAAAATTAGATGATAAATTAAGAAAACTAGGAGCAAATATAAAATATATTGAAAAATAAAATTAAAATATAGTATTTTTCTTATAGTATGATATAATTTATAAATAGAAAATCACTTATAATATAATTAGAAAAGAAAATATTATTTATAACATAATTTGAAATAGAGAATTTTATAAAATAAGTAGAAATAATTATGTAATTAATTAGAAATAAAGAGGTGTAAAGGATTGAAAAATACTAGAGAAACAAAAATGGTATTTTCAAATATTAATAGTAATAAAAAAAAGGCAGAAAATAAATCTGCCTCTAAGTCTGACGAATTATTTGATTATGATAATGAAGTTGTTATTGGACTTAAAGTATCTCCTAAGCCTAACACTACTAAATTAGATAGAAATGAAAAAAATTTTAATTCAAGAAAAAAAGTAAAACATAATAAAATTGGTAAAAATAAATCAAATATAAAAACAAAAAAGGACTCAAATATAAAAATTATAAATAACTCTAATATAAAATCTAAAAATAAAAATTTAAATAGAAAACAAAAAAACAAAAATAGAGGCTTAAAATCTAAGAATTCTTCGACAAAAATTATAAATGATAGATTTAAAAAATTAATAATTCAAGTAACCAAATGGTCAATGTTAATTATAATCCTAATTGGTGGGTTTATTTATTTTCTATTATCTCCAATATTTAATGTAAAAAATATTAATGTTAATGGAAATCAAAATATCTCATCTGAGACAATAATTAGTTTATCAGGTATAAGTATAAATAATAATATTTTTAAGATAAGGAAATCAGATGTCAAAAAAAATATTTCGCAAAATGCATATATAGAAAATGTTGAAATATCCAAAAAGCTTTCAAACACATTGGAAATTAATATAAAAGAACGAACTGTTAGTTTTATGATAAAACTGGGAGAAGGCTATGTTTATATAAATAATCAAGGATATGTATTGGAAGTTTCAAATGAAAAATTAACTTTCCCAATTATAATTGGACAAGCAACAGATAATAGTTCTTTAGTTACAGGAAATAGATTGAATAATGAAGATTTAAAAAAATTAGAGATGGTATTAAAAATAAGAGATGTTGCTCAAAGTAACGATTTGGGCGGAATTATTACAGGGATTGACATTACAGATGATGAAAATTATAAAATAATTTTTGAAAATGAAAATAAAATAGCATATATAGGAGATTGCTCAAATTTGAGTACAAGAATATTATATGTAAAATCTATTTTACAACAAGAACAATTAAAATCAGGAGAAATATTTGTTAACATGGACCTAAACAAACAATATCCATTTTTCAGAGAGAAGGTTTAAAATAAAATGAGAATAAGAGAAAGGAGTAGTTATGGAAAAAAGCAAGATGAAAATTGCATTAACATTAGGAATTTTATGTCTAATATTAACATTTGCAATATCTATTCAACTTAAGACAATGAAAGAAGATAATTCAGTAGTTTCTACCTCAACTGCTAATAAAGAATTAAAAGAGCAAGCTATAATTTGGAAAGAAAAGTACGAAAAATCTGTTAAAGAATACGAAAAAACAGAGGAAGAATTAGAAAAAACAAGAAAACAGGCAACACAAAATGATTCGACATCTATGGAAAAGGAAAAACAAATAAAAGAAAATAATATAATTCTTGGACTTACAGAAGTTCAAGGAGATGGAATTATAATAACATTACAAGATAACACATATAAAAATAATCTAGATTTAACTGTAGAAAATTATTTGGTGCATGATACTGATATTAAAACAATAGTAAATGAGTTATGGAATGCTGGTGCTGGTGCAATTTCTATCAATGGTCAAAGAATCGTATCTACTACATCAATTGTGTGTGATGGTAATATAATCAAAATTAATGGAGAAATAACAGGATCACCTTTTGAAATTAAGGCAATTGGTAAATCATTATATTCAGCAATCGCTAGACCTGGTGGGTATTTCGAATTTATGGGAGAGACTGGTGTTAAAACAGCTATTAAAAACCAAAACAACATTACAATTCAAAAATACAATGGTGGCATAAGTACACAGTATTTAAAAAAAGTTGATTAGGAATTCATATTGAATAATATTAAAACATTTATACAATACAAATGTTTAATGTGATATAATTGGTTTGGAAACCATAAATCTGAGCTTAATCCTAAGCTAATCAAGGTTTAATATTATATAATTAGATTGAAAAACATAAATGGATTAGCATAGTATATTTATAAAAAGTTATTTAGTAAAATAAATTTAAAGAAAAGAATATTAATTATAAAAGAGGTGAAATTTTTGAAAAACAGAGACGATATTTTTATGGCTATAATAGTATTATTAATTACAACTATATTAGTAGCAATGATGTCTGTACAATTTAAAACAATAGATGAAACAGATGTTGCAGAAATTGAAACTATGCAGGAATCAGAATTGAGAACAGAAATTGCAAGTTGGAAAACAAAGTATTCTCAAATTGAGGAGCAAATAAATAATAATAAACAAAAAACAATTGATTATCAGGATAAAATAGATACAAATCAACAAGCAGGTGAGTTGTTAAATAATGAAGTTTTAGAAAAAAATATGATGTCTGGAAGAATAGCGACAAAAGGCGAAGGGGTTGTAGTAACATTACAAGATGGGCCAGATGGGATAGTTGAATCTGAAGATTTATTGGAATTAATTAATGAACTAAGATATGCCGGCGCAGAAGCAATTTCTGTTAATGAACAAAGAATTATTTTTGATTCTTATATTGTATCAGTAGGTTCAAAATATATTTCCTTAGATGGGGCAAGAGTGTTATCTCCATATACTGTAAAAGCTATAGGTAATCAATCATATTTAAGTAGTACTTTAAATTTGAAAAATAGTGGATATGTTGATAGATACAACAGTAGCGGAAAAAAAGTAAGTGTAACACTTAATTCTGAAATATTGATTCCAGCTTACAAAGGAGAAATAAAATTAGAAAATATTAATAATTAATGAAAGGATTGTATTTTATACAAATGGTGTAAAAAAATGATTATATTAGTTGCAATAATTATAGGATGCATTGTAGGTGCAGTTATAGGAAATTTTATTCCTACAATTCCATATACATACACATTTTATTTGGCAATAGGTATTGTAGCAGCTCTAGATTCAGTATTTGGAGGCCTAACATCTTTGGCACGTAAGAACTTTGATATGTTAGTTTTTGTTTCGGGATTTTTTGGAAATGCTATATTATCAATATTATTAACTTATTTGGGACAAAAATTAAACATTGATATTTATCTAGCAGCAATTTTTGTTTTTGTATATAGAATGTTTAATAATTTGGGAATAATTCGTAGATATTATTTGGAAAAATGGATTAGTTCTAAGAGCAAATAAAATTAAAAAGTTAATAGAAAAATATTGTTACAAATCTATTACGAAAATATTACAAAATAACAACTATAAGTATTGACATTTTATAAGAAATATAATATTCTTATCAAGAAATAAAACGTACAAAAAAATGGAGGAGTTAGTTTTGGCTATCGGAGATATAATAGTAGGCATTGACATTGGTACTTCTAAAGTGAGCCTTGTAATTGGAGAAGTCAATAATTTCAATCAAATTGAAGTTGTTTGCAGTACTAGTCAAAAATGTAGTGGAATAAGAAAAGGCAAAATTGTTGATGAAGAAGATATTATTACAGCGATATCTAGAGCTGTAGATGATGCGGAATCAGAGGCAGAAATTAAAATAAATTCAGCATATGTTACAATTCGTGGTAAATATGTTACATTAGTACAAAACAGTGTAGTAAGAGAGGTAAAAGATAGATTTTTAGGGATCTCAGCAAAAGACGTTTCTTCTGTAATAATGCAAGCAAAAGATATTGATTTGCCAGATGGTAAAACAATTATTGATATAGTTGCTGAAAAATTCATATTAGATGATGGTAAAATAGTTTCAGACCCAGTTGGAAATTTAAGTTCAAATATAACTCTAAAAGCTCAAATAGTTTTAGCTGATAAAGATTATGTAAGACAAATTAATGGAATTTTCAAAAAAGCTAATTTAGAGATAGATGGTCTAGTGCCAATAACACTAGCTGAGAGAAATCTAATACTAGATACTAACGAATTTAATGACAATATAATGCTATTAGATATAGGAGCAGGAAATACAGAAATTGGTGTTTTTGAGGGTTCAGAATACATATATACAAATACAATTCCATTAGGTGGAGATAATATAACAAATGATATAGCATTAGTATTAAATATCTCCCAAGATGAAGCAGATAAATTGAAAAGACAATATGGACTAGCAATGAGATCATTTATAGATAATGATAATGAAATTATTTTAAATACTGGCAGAGATGAAACAGGATGTAGAGTGATTAATAGTTCGGATTTAATAGAAATAATTGAAGCAAGAGTGGAAGAAATATTTTCGATAGTAAATAAAGATATTACAACACAAGGTGTTAAAGGTAGAATAAATAATGTTGTTCTTACAGGACAAGGAATAACAACAATTAGTAAAAGTGATGTGGCTGGTAAAATAAATTTGAATATTCCAGTTAAAATGTCAACAGGCAGAATGATTAGTGCTGTAAGGCCAAGTTATAGAACAGCATATTCTCTTGTTAGATATATTGCATCAAGGCCTTTTGCAAAAAACATTTCAAGCAATATAGATTCTTCATCAGATAAAAAAATTTTTAGAACGGTATTAGAAAAAGTAAAAGAATTTTTTTATTCATAGTATTAAATAATATAAAATTGATATTTTCTGTATTGTATACTATAAAAAAGAAAAATTTAGTAAATCAAACAGAATAAAAAAAGTATATGTAGTTTTTAATTTTACTAATATAAAAAATAGGAGGAAAAAAGGATGTATAGGGATGGCATAGAAGAAAGCGGTCTAATGATCGATGGTACAGCTACAATTAAAGTAATTGGTGTAGGTGGAGCAGGAACAAACGCGGTAAACAGAATGGTAGACTCTGGAATAAGAGGAGTTGAGTTCGTTGCAGTTAATACAGATAAACAAGCCTTACTAGTTTCAAAGGCAGCAACAAAAATTCAAATAGGAGAAAAAATAACAAGAGGTCTTGGAGCAGGAGCAAATCCTGATATTGGAGCTCAAGCTGCTGAAGAAAGTAAGGCTGAAATTACAGAAGCTCTACGTGGAGCTGATATGGTTTTTGTTACATCTGGAATGGGTGGAGGAACAGGTACAGGAGCTGCTCCAATAGTTGCAGCATGTGCTAAAGAAATGGGAATATTAACAATAGGTGTTGTTACAAAACCATTTACATTTGAAGGAAAAAAACGTTTATCACAAGCAGAAAGAGGAATTGAAAGCTTAAAAAGTAAGGTTGATACCTTAGTTGTAATTCCAAATGATAAATTATTACAAATTATAGACAGAAAAACATCAATTGTTGAAGCATTTAAAATGGCTGATGATGTATTAAGACAAGGTGTTCAAGGTATATCAGACCTAATTGCAGTACCAGGACTTGTTAATCTTGATTTTGCAGATGTAAAAACAATAATGCTAAATACAGGTATGGCTCATATGGGAATTGGTAGAGCTTCAGGAGAATCAAGAGCAGAAGATGCTGCTAAACAAGCTATACAAAGTCCGTTACTAGAAACTTCTATAGAAGGAGCTAGGGGAGTTATTATAAATATCACAGGTGGATACAATTTAGGATTACATGAAGTGAATACAGCAGCTGAATTAGTTCAACGAAGTGTTGACCCAGAGGCAAATATTATATTTGGTGCAGTTATTGATGAAAGTCTTGATGAAGATATTGTTATAACTGTAATTGCAACTGGATTTGAAAAAGACCCAACATTATTATCAAATAATTCAACAATTGCTAGCTTTCCAGTAAATGATATAGTTAACAAAGCTTGGGATAAAAAAATAAATTCTATTCCAACAACTATAGATACAGCAAATACAAGTAATGATTTAGACATACCTTCATTTTTAAGAAAAAACAAAGGAAATGTAGGAAATAAGTAATATATGTTAATATTATAAATTAAAAAAAGGAAATAATCTATTTATGTAGATTATTTCTTTTTTTCGCCCCTAAGAAATGACAGAATTTAAATATCATTTGTTTTTGGAGGATGTGCATTTGCTTTATTGTATTTTGTAAAACAACAGAATGTACTTATGAAAAATGGTGTTTATCAATATCCAATTAAAATAGCACTATTATCAGGAATAGTAGGTTTTATAATTATACAAATTGCTTTTAAATTTATTAAAAATAGATTAACAAAAGATGGTATGTACTGTAAAGTGAAAATTATTATAAAAAACAATGATACTGATATAAATTGTTTGGTAGACTCAGGTAATCTACTAAAAGATCCAATAATGAATTTGTCAGTTATTGTTGTTGAAAAAGAAAAGTTACGAGAGATATTACCTAGTGAAATACTAGACAATATAGTATTAATAAAAAAGGAAGGAGATTTAAAGTGTGAAAATAATTTGATTAATGAATATATTACAAGAATTAGATTAGTACCGTTTTTTAAAAATTTATTATCGTTACTTGCTGGTTGGATTCTGTGTTGATCTAATTTGTTTTTTGTTTATGTCTATTATGTGATATTGTTCCTGATCTAATTAGTGTTCTTCCAAGCTGCGCGTCACTTTGATTTTGTAAATGTTTCTTCTATTTTATTGTTTTATTTCTTCCATCTATAATATGTTTTCCAAAAAAAAATACATTCTCGTTCCTTGCTGGTCGGACTCTGTGTTGATCTAATTTGTTTTCACCAAAAATACATTCTCGTTCCTTGCTGGTCGGACTCTGTGTAGATCTAATTTGTTTTTTGTTTATGTCTGTTATGTGATATTGTTCCTGAGCTAATT
>DAOOQE010000001.1:4253-106374 GCA_035388585.1 Clostridia bacterium | reverse complement strand
GACTATTATTCTGATAACAATTATGCTTATTTTTTATAACATAAATTATATTTTTACTTATTATTATTTTCACAAATTCTTATTAATAAATATATATTACTAAAATTCATTGATTTTTCATAAAAAGTCCTGTATAATCTTTATATGAGAACTTTAATTGTAGAAAAAAAATATAACGAAAAAAAATTAAATACATTTTTATTAGAAAGCTTTAATGGTTTAAATATGAACACATTATATAAAGCATTAAGAAAAAAAGATGTCAAAGTAAATGGAAAAAGAATTTCAGAAAATATAGTATTAAATACTAATGATGAAGTACAAATATACATTTCTGATGAATTATTATTTAAAACAGATTGTTTTACAATTTTTTATGAAGACAAAAATATTGTAATTTATAACAAGCCTATTTCTCTAGAGACAACTGGAGAAAATTCTTTAACATCATATTTGAAAAATTCTAATAAATACGATTTTATTGAGCCTTGCCACAGACTAGACAGAAACACAACTGGGCTTATTCTTTATGCCAAAAATGAAAAAGCATTAGAAATCATTTTAAATAAATTTAAAAATAAAGAAATAGAAAAACATTATTTATGTACTGTTATTGGTATTCCAAAGGAATCAGAATGCATATTGTCTGCTTACCTATTTAAGGATAACAAAAAATCTATTGTTTATATATCAGATACACTAAAAAAAGGATACCAAAAAATAGTGACTTCATACAGAGTTATAGAGACAGACAAAAAAAACAATTTATCAAAATTAGATGTAGAACTACATACCGGAAAAACCCATCAAATAAGAGCACATCTTGCATTTATTGGTCATCCTATATTAGGAGATGGCAAGTATGGCATAAATGAAACAAATAAAAAATTCAACAAAAAAACACAAGAACTTTGTAGTTATAAATTAAAATTTAATTTTAAAACAGAAAGTGGAATATTAAATTATCTTAAAAACAAAGAATTATCATTATATTAATACTTTAAAAATATATATTCAAAAATATAAAAGACATAGAGTTATAAAAATATAAAAAATGAAATTATAATATAATAAATAGAAATAAGACTATAAAAAACTAAATAATTATAATTATATTTTTCTGAAAGGAACAATATGAGCAGTTTTATATTAAAGATACTTGCAATGATTTTTATGATTTGTGACCATTCAGCAAAATCAATTTTAACTGGAGCAACTCCTCTTTATTTAGTTGGAGTTTGCTCTTTTCCTATTTTTGCTTTTCAAATTGTACAAGGCTATATTAATACCAGCAACTTAAAAAACTATATAAAACGACTTTTTACATTTGCGCTTGTCTCACAAATACCTTTTATGCTGTTTCTTTCTACATTTACAAATAATATTTTTAGATTGAATATATTTTTTACCTTGATATTAGGTTTATTAGCACTTTATTTTTATTCACTTAAAATCAATAATTTTTTAAAATTTTTTATAATACTTTTTCTTATCTTTATTGCATCATACTTCAGAGTCGACTATGGTGCTTGGGGAGTAACTTTAATTCTAATGTTTTATATTTTTAGAGAAAATAAAATTTTATTAGGCTTATTATATGTGATTCTTTGTATTATAAAATACATTAATATTTTAATATTACATTTCAATATTTTTTTCTTTGGACTGTTCGCTTTTACTATTTCTGCATTAATTGCAATACTTTTGTACAATGGAAAAAAAGGAAAACATTTACCAACATTTTTTTACATGTTCTACCCTATTCATCTTTTAGTAATTTATTTAATACATGTAATTATTAATTAATTTCAGTTTTGGCAATTTATTTAATTATTAATTTCAGTGTAATTTATTTAAAGCATTTAATTATCAATTAATAACATTAAAATTAACTAGTACAAATTATAAAATAAAAAATACATTAATAATATTTTTCAATATAATTTTCCTTTAAAGAATGAATAAGGAGATTTTAGATGAAGTCATTTTGCATAAAAACAAATAGCACTAACATTTTAGGCTATCTGGAAACACAATTTATCACAATGCCTTTATCTGATATATACTTTTCTACAAACAAATTCAAACTATTCTCAAATATAATTATAAACAAATACTCATAACTTTTATCACAATTTTAATTACAATATCTAAATGATTTACTTTTTTTCTTTATTATGATACAATTTCCTCAGTAATAATTATAGGAGGTTAGATATGCCAGAAAATGAAAAAAAACTAATAACAATACTTGTACCAGCATATAATGAGCAAGAAGTTTTGCATATGCTATATGAAAGATTAAAAAAGATAATTGATTCAAATACAAAATATGATTTCGAAATTCTTTTAATAAATGATGGTAGCAAAGATAAAACCTTATCAATAATGGAAGATTTAAGAAAAAAAGACAACAGAATTTGCTATTTAAACTTATCTAGAAATTTTGGAAAAGAAACAGCAATGATTGCTGGTCTTGATTTTTCAAAAGGAAATGCTGTAATAATAATAGATGCTGATTTACAAGATCCACCAGAACTAATCCCAGAAATGATTAAATATTGGGAACAAGGCTATGATGACGTTTATGCAAAAAGAAAAACTCGTAGTGGAGAAACTTGGTTTAAGAAATTCACATCTAAAATGTATTACAAAACTTTACAAAATGTTACAAAAATTGAAATACAAAAAGATACCGGCGATTTTAGATTATTGGACAGAAGATGTGTTGATGCATTAAAATCTATTAGAGAGTCTCAACGCTATACAAAAGGTCTATTTAGTTGGATTGGATTTAATAAAAAGGAAATTTTATATGATAGAGACCCTCGTGCAGCAGGAAGTACTAAATGGAATTATAAAAAATTAATTGATTTATCAATTGATGGAATAACTTCATTTACTACTGCACCACTAAGATGGTCAGCAATACTTGGCTTAATAATTTCTGGAATTGGTTTTATATATATGATTTATATAATAATCAAAACAATTTTACTAGGTGTTGACGTACCAGGTTATGCTTCTACAATGGTTGTAATACTATTTTTAGGTGGTATTCAGTTAATAGTACTTGGTGTTATTGGAGAATATTTAGGCCGTGCATTCTATGAAACAAAAGGACGACCACTTTATTTTGTTGATAAATATAATGACACTAAAATTGGAAGAGACTTATAATTACTTTAATTATAGATACTTAGATTTAAAGAGAATTATGATTATTTTAATTTAGGACAACAAATCGATAACTTATGCTACTTGAATTGGAATCCAAAGAAAAATTTATTTTATTTTAAGACATTGATAAATATAATCAATGTCTTAATTTTTTTATTAACCATTATAAATAAGACTATATACTTTTTTAAAACCTAGCCTTTTTAAAATTCCAACTGCTTTTCTGCTACGCACACCATATTGACAATAAACCACTATAGTTTTAGATTTATCAATATTATTTTTTTTTATTTCTTTTTCTAATTCGTATACAGGTATATTTTTAGAACCTGATAAATGATTTTCTAAATATTCTTGTTTACTTCTTACATATATCAAAATTACTTGTGTTTCTCTCATTAAATTTAATAATTCATTATAATTTATATCATCCAAACTTTTCTCGAATCTCTTAAAATTTAAAAATTTAATAAAATACAATTTTCCACTCCCCCAACTCATACAAAACCTAAGATAAATATTTTTAATATTTTTATAAATAGAACTATAAAAATAATATACTAACTTTTCTTCCTTAAACAAATCACCCAAATCATACAAAATCTAAGATAAATATTTTTTAATTTTTTTATAAAAAGCATAAATATCTTTTTGTACTTCTGATATGATTTTTAATAGATTTATAAAAATCATATAATTACTTATTTATCTAAACAAAAAACTATAATTGAAAAAGTAGTTATACTTTTCCTATTATAGTTAGTTTATTCAATATAATTATTTAATGTTCTATAATTTATATCCTCTAATTCTTTTAGTTTTTTTTTGCAAAATATATACAATTTTTTAATTAATTTGATATTCCTTAGAATTAATTTATTTTTATATTATTTTTTGCAGTTTTATATTTAGTATCTTATTTATTTTATAATTTTTTGTATTTTCTATATTTTTATTTTATATTATTTTCTTCAATTATATTATTTTTTTCATAAATATAATTTAATGTAAGTAATACACCCAAATAGATCATTAATCCTGCTGGAATAACCACTCTATTAATTGGATATCTTGTAATAGCAAGAACAGCAAGGAATAGCCATTCAGAAACAGCAACCAAAATTCCTGTTTGTAATATTATACTAAATGCATTTTGTTTTCTAAACTTAATTCCCATATAAGCAAGAATTACTAATGTAACACTAATTACAGGAACAATATAAGGAGAAATAACATCTCTTAATCTAGTATTTGGAACAATTTCCACAACTAGTTTATCTACAGAAATATCAGTACCAAACTTCTCATTAATTTTTTGAGTTAATAAACTTTTTTGTTCATCTGATATTCCATTAGTCTTAATAATAATACTATCCTCAAAATTTGATGCTTTTTGAATTTGAACAGAATTTTTAGGTAATACTTGTTTAGTTATTGATTGCACATCAGATATTCTAAATTCTTTTCCCAAATCAACTTTAACCATTGTATGAGCCGAATAATCTAAACTGACATTTAATCCAACTGTTAATGTTAGTACTGTTCCAAGAATTATAATTAAAGCAACAAATACACATATTTTCTTTTTCATATATTTTACCTCTTTCATATTTAATAATGTTTAATATATTTTTTGGTTTGAACAACAATCTGAATCTTAAGTTATTTCTTATTTCTTGTACTTTCAATCAAATTTTTTGTTATTAGATAATTATATGCTATCATAATAATTATTCCCCAGAACATAATTGTACCAAAACTTTTAATTGGCACCCATGATTGTATTGAAAATACTAATGAAATTATAAATCCAACTACAAACACATTAATAAATTGCATTAAGGTTTTACTATAGATTTTAATCATTTTCTCTTTTGTTTTTTCAGAATTCGCAATAAATTTTAAATTGAAAACATATGCAATACCAAAAATAATTCCTAATGCAAAAACACCTTCAAAAGCAATTATAATATTTGTATATCTAATTAACAATAACATTAAAGCGATATATCCAATTAACGATAATATTGCAAAAACACCTTTTGATTTATATTTAAATATTGCCCAAATAGTAGCAATTCCTAGTATTATAATTCCAACAATTACTACTGAACTAATATCAAGATTTGATTTTACTATATCACTTGAATCAATTTTGTAAGTAACTGGCATTTTGCCATCTTGAATCATTGTTGAAAGTATAGCAGCACTATTGTAATACTCTTTTAATTCTTCCTCTGTAGAACCTGATTGTCCTAAAAATAATGTTAGTGTATTACTTAATTTTATATCATCAATCATCTTTACTGCTGTATCTGTGTAGATTTTTGACTCATCAATTTTTAATTCTAATTTTTTATCTGTTACAGTTCCTTGATCATCAATAACAGAAACATAAGATGTTTGATTATTAACTAGATTTTTAACAAAATCAGATTTGAAAACTAATTCTATTTTAACACAAGGAATTGCATAAGATGTTCTATCTAGTACATATTTTACTTCTTTAATATTCTCAGAACCACCAACAAAATTTCCATCACTATCTACTATTGAGAAATTTCCAACAGCAGTTATATCTGATATAAATTTAGAATCGGTTTTTTCAGGTAATTCTATTATCATACTTCCATCAGTATAATTTGCCCTTATGTAGAATTCTTCAACTCCTAGAGCTTCAAGTCTATTTTCAATTTTTTTCTTAGCAGATTCAATATCATTTCTAACAATTGGTTTTTTTTCTGCATTTTCTTTATTTTCGATTGGTTCTGTTGTATCTGTTTTACCGGCAGTTTCATCTGTTTTCTCTGTTTCAGAATTTGCTGTTGCCTCTGTATTTTGCTCATTTGTTTCTTTAGAACTTTCATCTTTTTCCTCAATTTTTAATCCAATTAGTAAAGTTTTTCCAAAATCCATTCCATAATTGTAATCTTTAACTACATTTTTCATAGAATTTAGACTTTTTTGGTAAACCCCTCCAAATGAAACTAATCCTAATAAAACTATGATTGAGATAATTAGTATTGTTTTAATTGTGTTCTTTTTCACTTTTGTTCCTCCTTAAATTTATAATAATCTTATATTGTTAATTATTAACCTAAACTGTAAATTGCTAAACTTATAACTATTATTTAAATTATATATTATAATCAAAAATTAATAATATTGTTAATTGTTTTTAACCATAAATTTTTTTGATTCATTTTTTAATGCTATTGCTTTGTTTATTCTAGTACTACTTTTATCTTTTTTATATATGTAATTATTCATTTTTAACACTATTACTTTGTTTATTCATTAATTATAGCATCTATATTTATAGCAGAACTTGATGTTTGAGTATCTGGATTTGTATTAGATACTGGATTTGAAGCATTGTTTGAATTTGTATCAGCAATAGTAGTTCCTGGGGTTTGAGTTACTGGAGTGGTTGATGCTGTAGGAACTTGATTTGTAGTACTATCTGTTGCAGTATTTTCTGTTTTATTGGTTGTTTCATTTGTTTTGGCTTTTACCCATTCAACAACATCAATTTTTTGTTCATTATATGTCATATAATAAGTATTTATACCTGAATTTGTAACTTTATATATTTCTGTTAATGATGTAGGAACGAGCTTAGAACCATTAGGTGTCATTAATCCGTATAAACCACCTTTTGAAACAACTATTCCTTGTAAATCAGGAATTAATAATAAATTATTTTCAGATTTTGTTATAGAAGGTCCTACAATACATCCTAATGAGTCATATTCTATTGGTAAAGAGATTTTTCCACCTATACTCAATAATCCCCATTTGCCATCTCTTTTTGCTGGAATATATTTATCATATAAAACATATTTATTTTCTATATTATTATTTACAAAATCTGTTGCATTTATACCAATTTGATCGTATTCAATATATACTACAACCTGATCTTCACCATTTATTACACCATATTTATTTTCATTTCTTACAAGATACAAATCTAAATCTTTATCTAATTGTTTTAATTCATCATATTGTGGTGCAATTTTTGTTTGAGACATAGATGAAATACCTTGCTTCCCGTTTTGTGTAGTAACAATAAAATTCATACTACTTTCAATAAATTTTATAGCAGCATATTTTGTACCTAAAATAGCTTCTCCTGATGATATTTTTTTAACACCATATTCATCCTTTGTATTTTTTACTAATATCATATCATATAATAATAGTTTTTTATTACTGAATACGCACTTATCATCTAATACTGCTCCTTCAAATTTTGAATATGACTGTACTAAAAATGGAATTGTACTAATATTTACAGTATTTACTTCTTTATCATATTTGAAATAAATATTAAATCCAATTCTTATTGCTTGTTCTGAAGCATATATTTCTCCATTAATCATTTTTACTTCATTAGATAATTCATAATACTCAACATTATTAGCATCTGTTTTATTTGCCACTGTCGTTGTATCCTGTGAAGTGCTTGGTGTTGTAGTAGTTTTTGTTGTAGTAGTACTTTGAGATGTTTGAGTTGATTGAGTTGTTTTGGTAGTTGTATTTCCTGTTGAATCTGTTTTATTAATATCAATATTCTCATCATCAAGAACAACCTTATACATTCTATTACTTCCAGCAATAAATGATGCAATTTCATTATCAGATTTAACATAACACTTAGATTTATCTTCTTGATATGGATTATTATATTCTCCATTATTATATTCATAACCAACTAAATCTGAAATTGTTTTTACATTCACATACCTAACCCCATCAATTTCTGTAAAAACTTGTTCCGAAACATTTTTAGGCGTTTTATCTACGTAAAATTTAAATCTTTTACTATTTAAAGAACTTACTAATGCTACTAATAAACCTGCAACAACAGCTAATATTATCATTATCACTATTATCATAGTTATAAGACTATTATTTTGCTTTTTTTCATTATAATTATCTCTTATAAGATTCATTCTATTCCTCCCTTATTTTCTTTTGTATTTTATACTTGAAATTTATAAACACTAAGAATCATAACCATACTTCTTATAAAATTCTTCTTTAAATGTTAATAAATTATCATTTTCTATTTCTATTCTAACTCTTTCCATTAATTTAGTCAAGAACCTTAGGTTATGAATTGATAATAATCTTATTCCCAATATTTCATTAGTCTTTATAAGGTGCCTTATATAGGCTTTTGTATAATTTCTACAAGTATAACAATCACATTCAGAATCTAATGGAGTAAAATCCTTTTCATATGTTGCATTTCTTACAACAACTTTTCCATTCCATGTCATAGCTGTTCCATTTCTTGCAATTCTAGTAGGTAAAACACAATCACACATATCTATACCTGCAATAGCAGCTTCTATAAGATAATCTGGAGTTCCAACTCCCATAAGGTATCTAGGCTTGTTTTCTGGTAAAAATGGTGCTGTATGATGCAATATATCTATAAATTCAGATTTTGGTTCACCAACACTAATTCCACCAATTGCATACCCTGGCAAATCCAACTCAATTAGTTCTTTTGCACTTTGTTCTCTTAAATCTTTATAAAATCCTCCTTGAATTATACCAAATAAAGATTGATTCTCAGTATTTTTATGAGAATCTTTGCAGCGTTTTGCCCATCTAGTTGTTCTTTCCATAGATTGTTTTGTATACTCATATGTAGCAGGATAACCTACACATTCATCAAATGCCATTATTATATCTGCACCTAAATCCTGTTCAATTTCCATTACACTTTCTGGTGAAAAGAAGTGTTTACTTCCATCAAGATGAGATTTAAACTCCACGCCTTCTTCTGAAATTTTTCTTAATTTACCTAAACTAAATACTTGAAACCCACCACTATCCGTCAAAATGGGTCTGTCCCATTTCATAAATTCATGTAATCCGCCAGCTTCTTTAACTAATTTACTACCTGGCCTTAAGTATAGATGATAAGTATTTGATAAAATAATCTCAGCTTTAACTATTTCTTTTAATTCCTCTGGAGTCATAGATTTTACTGTCGCCTGTGTTCCAACTGGCATAAATACTGGTGTTTGAATATCACCATGAGGCGTATGTATTATTCCTCTTCTTGCACCTGATTGCTTACACACATGTAATAATTCATATGTAATTGCTGGTTTTTTCATTATTTTCTCCTTTATAGTTTTTAAACTTTTTAATATTATATTGATTCTAAAATATTCATTACTAATAAAAATCTATATACACTATTGATTTTCATATTATCAAAAATCTAAATATACTATTGATTTCCATATAATTTTATTTAATAAACATAGCATCTCCAAAACTAAAAAATCTGTATTTTTCTTCTACTGCTTTTTTGTATGCATCAAGAACAAATTCCTTTCCAGCAAGAGCTGAAACAAGCATTATTAAAGTTGATTCTGGAAGATGAAAATTTGTTATAAGTGAATCTACACATTTAAACTTATATCCTGGATATATAAAAATATTAGTATCTCCTTCTGCTTCTTTAACCAATCCATTTTCATCCGCAACAGATTCTAATACTCTTGTTGAAGTTGTTCCTACAGAAATTATTTTTCCTCCATTTTTCTTTGTGAAATTTATAATTTCTGCATCTTCATTTTTTATATAATACTGCTCTGAATGCATATTATGCTCTTGAATTGTTTCAACCTTTACCGGTCTAAAAGTACCTATTCCAACATGAAGAGTTACATTTGCTATTTTTACTCCTTTTGCTTGAATCTCTTCAATCAATTCATCTGTAAAATGTAATCCTGCTGTTGGAGCTGCTGCAGAACCTTCATGTTTTGCATATATTGTTTGATATCTATTCTTTTCTTTTAATCTTTCTTTTATATATGGTGGAAGCGGCATTAATCCAATTTGATCTAATATTTCATTAAAAATACCTTTATACTCAAATCTTACTTTTCTACTTCCATCTTCCAAATAGTCAAGTATTTCAGCTTTTAATAACCCTTCACCAAATATTACTCTAGTTCCAGTTTTAAGTTTTCTTCCTGGTCTTACCATAACTTCCCATATGTCATTTTCAATTCTATTTAATAATAGAAATTCAATATTTGCTCCTGTTTCTTCTTTTAAACCATATAATCTTGCAGGCAATACTTTTGTATTGTTTCTTACCAAGCAATCACCAGGTTGAAGATACTCTAAAATATCTTTGAATTTTTTATGTTCTATTACATTTTTTTCTTTATCTAATACCATTAACCTTGATTCGTCTCTAATTTCCAATGGGGTTTGAGCAATCAATTCTTCTGGTAAATTATAATTAAAATCTGATACTTTCATTTTTTCTCCTATATTACTATTATTTCAATGCATTTTTTCCTATATCACCAAAATTTCAATGCTTTTTTTCTCCTATATTAATATTATTTCAATGCATTTTTTCCTATATCACCAAAATTTCAATGCTTTTTTTCTCCTATACTACTATTATTTCAATGCACCATTTCTCTTATTTTAAAGTTTTTTAAAACATTTTCCATTAAACCATCCTCTTAAAAATATTTATAAAACTTAGATTATTTTATTTCATAATAAATCCACCAACTATATTTTTTGAATTAAAACCGTGTTGATTTAATATCCTGCATGCTAAGTAGCTTCTTAATCCTGTTTGGCAGTGCACATAAATCTCCTTATTTTTATCTAATATTTGTAAATTTTCCCTTAATTCATCAACTGGAATATTTATTGAGCCCTTAATATGTCCATAACTGTATTCATACTCAGTTCTAACATCTAAAATATAAGGATTTTCCAACTTTTCTAATTCACTCCAGCTAATATTTTGTACTAATTCATCTATTTCATTTACTATTGAATTCCCAAGTATATTTACTGGACTTTTTGCTGAGGAAAAAGGAGGTGCATAACATAATTCTAACTCTTCTAAATCAAATGCTGTCATTTTCATTCTAATTGCTGTTGCGATTATATCTGTTATTTTATCTACCCCATCTTTACCCCAAACTTGTGCTCCTAATATTTTTCCTGTTTTGGGTTGATATATGGCTTTAATTGTAAGTTGAGTAGCACCCGGATAGTATGTTGCATGTGAATATGGAGAAATAATTGATGTTTTATATTCTATATTATTTAATATGCAAATTTCCTCACTTATTCCAGTTATACCAAGATTATATTCAAATATTTTTAAAATACTGCTTCCCACAGTTCCTTTAAATGTTCCCCTTCTTCCACAGATATTATTTGCAACAACTCGTGCCTGTTTATTTGCTGGCCCCGCTAAAGGTATATATGCAGGCATATCAGTTACAAAATTATTAACCTGAATAGCATCTCCTAATGCATATATACTTTCATCACTAGTTTTCATATATTCATTTACAATAATACTACCTTTTGAATTCGTAAGTAATCCTGCTTTTTTTGCTAGTTTAGTATCTGGTACAACTCCTATACTTACTATTACAAAATCTGTTTCAATTATTTTATTGTTTAATACTACTTCAAGCATATCATTTTTTTGCTTAATATCTTTTACTTCTTCATTTAAATATAATTTTATATTATTATTTATAATTTCTTCATGAACAAACTTTGCAATATCAATATCTATTGGCGGTATTGCATGAGAGGTTTTTTGTATAATAGAAATTTCAATATTTTCATATTCTCTCAGATTTTCCGCCATCTCAACTCCAATATAGCCTCCACCAATTATAGCAATACTTTTAGGATTATTTTCTTGTATATATTTTTTTATAAATACAGAATCATCTATTGTTCTAATTGTTTTTATTTTTTCACTTTTTATAAAAGCAAATGGATTAATAGGTTCCGCTCCAGGTGACAATACTAAACTATCATAATTTTCTATATATTGTTCTCCTGATTCAAGATCTTTAATTGTAACAATTTTATTTTCTCTATCTATATCTATTACTTCTTGTCTTAATCTTACATCTATATTAAATCTGTTTTTAAACGATCCCGGAGTGTGAAGCACCAAATCTTTTTTCTGTTTAATAACATCTCCTATAAAATAAGGTAACCCGCAGTTTGCAAATGATATATAATTTCCTTTTTCAAATATTACTATTTCAGCTGTTTCATCTAATCTTCTCAATCTGGCTGCTGTAGTTGCACCTCCTGCAACTCCTCCTACTATTAGTGTTTTCATTTATTCTCCACCTCCATATTTATATATATAACTCATTAATTTCTTTTGAATTAATACTTATTATTGTATTTGTTTTTTAAATTGAAATAATAATTATAATAATATTAACAAGTAATTTTTTTATTCTAATTCAGAAATACATCTTTCGCAAATTGTTGGATGGTTACTGTTTTGCCCAACTGTAGTCGAATACATCCAGCATCTCTCACATTTTTGACCATCTGCTATTTTAACAGTAACATCAGATTTTCCATTTTCTATTTCTAGTCCTGAAACTATAAAAACTGCCATTAGTAATTCTTTATTAGAATTTAGGAATTCATATTCTATTCCTTCTGCATTTAAAATGACTTTAGCATTTAAAGAGTGGCCAATTATTTTTTCTGCTCTAGCTTCTTCAAGTTTTTTTGAAACTGCTTCTTTAATTTTTAGTATCTTATCCCACTTAGCTTCTAATTCTTTATTATTATATTTTTCTTCTATTTCAGGATAATTTGAAAGCATTACACTTTCAGTATTTTCATTTTTTGTATGTGGCATAAATTTCCATATTTCTTCAGCTGTGTAACATGTTATTGGAGCTAAAATTCTAACTAAGGCTGATAATATTTTATACATAGCAGTTTGAGCTGATTTTCTTTGTTTTGAATTAGGTTTTGCAGTATATAATCTATCCTTAATTATATCTAAATAGAAATTACTCATATCAACAACACAGAATGTATTTATTGCTTGATATGCTTTATTAAATTCATATGAATCATATGCATTTGTGCAATCCTTAATTAGTTTATTAAGTCTCATTAGTGCCCATTTGTCTATTTCTTCTAGTTCCTCATAACTAATTTGTTCATTAACATTAAATCCATCTATATTACCAAGAATAAATCTTGCAGTATTACGTATTTTTCTGTAAACTTCTTGAACTTGTTTCATTATATCTTTTGAAATACTAACATCTGATGTATAGTCTGATGACAAAACCCAAAGTCTTAATATATCTGCACCTGATTCATTCATAACTAGATTTGGATCTATTCCATTTCCTAGGCTTTTAGACATTTTTTTACATTGACCATCTACTACATAACCATGTGTTAAAACTTCTCTAAATGGTGTTTTCCCTTTTGAAGCAATAGATGTTAATAATGAAGATTGAAACCAACCTCTATATTGATCGCTTCCTTCTAGATACATATCTGCATCTGGAAGTCCTCTTTCAGCTAAAACTGATTCATGTGTTGACCCTGAATCAAACCATACATCCATTATGTCTGTTTCTTTAACGAATTCTGTTGATCCACAATCACATTTTGCATTTTCAGGTAATAAATCTTTTTCATCTAAATCATACCATGCATTTGAACCTTTTTCTTTAAATATTTTTTGAATTTTTTCTAAGCTTTCATTTGTTACATATTCTTTTTCACAATCATTGCAATAATAAATTGGAATTGGAACCCCCCATGTTCTTTGACGAGAAATACACCAATCATTTCTTTCTTCTATCATTTTGGTGATTCTTTCTTCTCCCCAACTTGGGTACCATTTAACATTTTTTATAGCTTCAAGAGACTCTTTTCTAAATCCATCAACAGATGCAAACCATTGACTTGTCGCTCTATATATTACTGGCTTTTTACATCTCCAACAATGAGGATAAGAGTGCATTATATCTTGAGATACTAATAATAAATTGTTTTCATCTAGCGATTTTATAATTTCTTTATCAGATTTAGAATAATACATTCCTGCAAAAGGTCCAGCCTCTTCAGTTTGATGCCCTTTGCTATCTACAGTAACAACTACGTCTAACTTGTTTTTTAATCCACAAAGATAATCTTCTTTTCCATATCCTGGTGCAGTATGAACAGCTCCTGTTCCTGTTGTTAATTCAACATCAATAGTGTCAGTACTGCCTAGTACAACCTTAGATTCTCTTGGTAAGAATGGATGTTTACACATTACGCCTTCAAGTTCTTTACCTTCAAATTCTTTAATTGTTTGATATGTTTCTATTTTTGCTAAAGACATTACTTTTTCTACCAATTCTGTTGCAATAATTAATTTTTCTCCTTGAACATCTACTAGACTATATTTAAATTCTGAACCTATTGTAATACCCATATTTCCTGGAAGAGTCCAAGGTGTTGTTGTCCATATAACAATAAATGATTCTCTTTCATCAAATAATCCTTTAGAATCTATAACTGGAAATTTTACATAAGCTGTATGAGAATTAACATCCTTATATTCAATTTCTGCTTCAGCTAACGCTGTTTCGCAATCAGTACACCAATACACTGGTTTTAAACCTCTGTATATATATCCTTTTTTATACATTTCGCCAAATACCCAGATTTGTTTTGCTTCCATTTGTGGTTGATATGTAATATATGGATTTTCCCAATCTGCTAAAACTCCAAGACGTCTAAATCCACTTATTTGAGTGTCTTTATATTTTTCTGTAAATTCTTTACATGTATCTCTGAATTGATTAACTGGGATTTGATCTCTATTTAATCCTAGCTTTTCTATTGCCTTTTTTTCTGTTGGCATTCCATGAGTATCAAAACCTGGAACAAATGGGGTATAAAATCCTTTTAAATTTTTATATCTTACAACTGTATCCTTTAATGTTTTATTTAAAGCATGTCCCATATGGATTTCTCCATTTGCATATGGTGGTCCATCATGTAATACAAATGGTGTTTTTCCTTCATTTTTCTTTAACATTTTTTCATATAGATTCTTATTATATATCTCTTCGAATATTTTCGGTTCATTTTCTGGTAAATTTCCCCTCATTGGAAATTCTGTTTTTGGTAGATTAAGTGTTGCTCCATAATCTTTTTTTGATTCACAATTTTCGCACATATTTTTTCCTCCCCTTATTTCATATAAATAAAAAACCATTCCATCCATGTGTATATTATATAAATACATACTAGGACGAAATGGTTTTATTCCGCGGTACCACCTAAGTTAAAAAGTTTTATTATATAATTCAGTTTTCATAAAATTAATATTTAAATCTTTTTCTCTCATTTTCTTTTAACGCAAGAGTACGGCATATTTTACTATTATTTCTAATATGCAACCTAAAGGTGATAACAAATAAATTATTTTCTTGCTAGAATTCCACCATCTCTAGCTCTCTACTAAGTTTTACTTTATTTGTGTTGTCCTTTACTTCGTTTTTATTATTAATGCTTATATTTTATCATTTTTTTAAACAATGTTCAATAGTTTTACATAACTTTTATAATTATTTAGATTTTTTAACTTTTAATCAGTAACTAGAAGATAGTTTTTCTAAATATATTTAACTTTTACAATTTAACTCTTTATATTATTATCCTTCAAAAGACATTATTTGTTCAAATTCGCTTGCTGAAATAACTTCTTTTTGTAATAAAACTTTTGCTACATTAGTTAATTTATCCATATTGCCTACTAAAATTGTTTGCGCATTTCTATATGCTTTATCTAAAATAAATTTAACTTCTTCTCCAATTCTATCTCCAAAATCATCTCCAAATAATTGCATTTGGTAAGGATCTTTTTCCAGATCAATAGAAACTGGTCCTATTTTTTCACTCATCCCATACTTAGTAACCATATCTTTTGCAATTGCTGTAGCAACTTCAATATCATTACTTGCACCTGTAGAAATATCGTTTAAAGCTAGTTTTTCAGCAACTCTACCCCCTAGTAATGCAATTAATTTTTCTTCCATTTCAGTTTTTGAAATATAGAATTTATCTTCATTGGTTTTATACATTGTATATCCACCTGCAACACCTCTTGGTATTATAGATACTTCTTTTATGTCTTTTTGTGTTTCTAAAAAACTACTTACAACTGCATGTCCTGCTTCATGAAACGCTGTTAATTTTTTATCTTTATCTGATACAACTCTGCTTGTTTTTTCGATTCCTACAGTTACTTTTTTTACTGCATCTTCTATATCTTGGTTTGTAATAAATTGTTGTTCTTTTATTGTCGCAATAATAGCTGATTCATTTAATATATTAGCTAATTCTGCTCCAGTAAATCCAGCTGTATCTTCTGCTATGCTTCTTAAATTAACGTCCTCAGAAAATTTCTTTCCTTTAGCATGAATATTTAAAATTGCTTCTCTACCATTTAAATCTGGAAGTGCAATTGTAATTTGTCTATCAAATCTTCCTGGTCTTAATAATGCCTTATCTAGCATTTCTGGTCTATTAGTTGCTGCTAATACTATTATTGTTTCTTCTGTATCAAAACCGTCCATTTCAACTAATAATTGATTTAATGTTTGGTTGTTTTCAGTTTCAGCACCACTTGAACTTGTTCTTCTCGAACCTATTGCATCTATTTCATCTATGAAAATAATACATGGTGCTATTTTTCTTGCTTTTTCAAATAAACTTCTAACTCTTGAAGCTCCAAGTCCTGCGAACATTTCTATAAATTCAGAACCACTCATAGAAATAAATGGAACATCAGCTTCTCCAGCTATAGCTTTTGCTATAAGAGTTTTTCCTGTTCCAGGATTACCACAAAGTAAAACTCCTCTTGGAACTTTTGCACCCATTTCATGAAACTTTTCGGGTTTTTTTAAGAAGTTTACAATTTCAATCATTTCTTGTTTTTCTTCATCTAATCCTGCAACATCATCAAATTTAGTAATTGTTTCTTGTGTTTCTGCATCAAATATTTTACCTTTTCCACCAAATCCTTGCATTTTTACTAAGTAAAATATTAGTGAAATTAATATTAATGTTGGTAAAAATGTTATTAATGTTTTAAGAGTTTTTATTATAATACTATTTTCTTTTTGGATTAATTCTATACTATTTCCATTTTGAATTTTTATTTGTATTAATTCCATAAATGCTGAAGTGTCTGGCAAACTAACTTTTTTATCTTTTTCGTCATCCTTGATTTTCACAGTAGCATTTGTGCTATCTACAGTAAGTTCAACTTTTTCTACATTATTTTCTTCAATTTTGGTTATTAATTCTGTATAAGACATTTCTGATTCATTATTTATTTTATTTTCTTGTTGATATAATATATATCCTAATAATATAGATATTAAAATGCTAATTATTAAAATAATTGAGCTTGGGAATTTAACCTTGCTATTTTTATTTTTTGCTTTATTTCTTTTTTCTTTGTTTTTACTATCTTTATTTTTAATCCTTTTACCTGGTTTTTCCTTATTCATTATTTCATTATTATTTTTTTTATTCTTTTCTCTGTATATATTTTCATTATTTTTATCTTTTTTATTTTTATCTTTATTGTTCTTATCATCATTGTTTTTTTCTCTTAAACCCATCAGTTGTCCCCCTTCTTAAAATAGCTATACAACTTTTATACATAAATACCCTAGGCAGAAGAGTTTACTCTTTTTATTTACTGTCTAGGATATATATTTTTCGCAATATAATTGCATTGGTTTCTATATTTTATATTATTAACTTCTATAGAGTCATACTAAAATAAATAATAAAACAACTTTAACTCAAATTTCTAATAATTTATTTTATACTATTGTTATTTAATTTTTTTATTTTGTAATATATTTTTATTTTGTAATATTTTCTTATTATTTGATTTAGTTTCTAATAATTTAGCTTATGCTTTTTTAAATTTATATTAAAATATTTAAACACTATTTCCATTTTCTGGTAATGGTTTGGTATCATCAGGTGGTGTTATTTTTTTAACTACAGTTATTTTTATAGTAGCACCTTTTGAAACCACTACTCCTGCTCCAACGCTTTGTTTTGTTACTATTCCATTTTCTTTTGAACTATCATTTACTGGAATAACTTCTGCTTTAAGACCCAATCCTGTTAATATAGCACGTGCATCAGTTTCTTTTTTTCCAACTACATCTGGAACTGTAATATCAGAATCTTGTGGCTTTATTTCTTCCTTAACAATTGGTGCTGTAGTGTGTATATGACATTTTTCTGTTATCATTAGATATTTATCTCCTGGATTAGTAAACCATTTTGCATTTGCTTCTTTTTCTGGTATTGGTTTTTGTGTTACCTCACGTGTATTAGTACAATACTCTGTCGCCAATTTACCTGATTCATTACAAATTTTATATTTTGCATGACCAGGACATTGTGCTGGCACAGTACCTGAAATAAATTCTTCAGTATAAGTGTTAGTACATGTATCTCCTGCTAGGCATCCAGTATCTCTACATATTTTTGCAGTTACAATATTAGAAGATTTTTGAAGAGTTTTAGCTGGTAATCCAGTATGAACTTGCTTCATAATTGAAGCCCATATTAATGCTGATGGGTTAGCAGAATAATTAATCTTTTCGTTTTTATCAAATCCAAACCATGTTGCACCTGTGTAATATTCTGTCATACCACATAACCATCTATCATAGTTATCATTTGTTGTACCTGTTTTAGCTCCAACAAAAAATCCTGGTATAGCGCAATTTCTTGCGGTTCCCATACTTCCATTAACTGGTTCTTGCAATAAATTTTTAATCATATATGCTAAATCTTCGTTTATAACTCTTTTTGAAGTTTGTTTTGATTCAATTACTATATTCCCCTTTTCATCTATAACTTTTGTATAGAATGATGGCGAATTATAAACACCCTTATTTGCTATTGTTGCATACGCTGTCGCCATTTCTAAAGTTGATATACCTTTACTAATTCCTCCAAGTGCTAAAGATAAGTTAGAGTCGTTAACTTGTGCATTTTCACTTGATTTTACAAGCGAAGTTATACCTAACTCTCTCATAAAATCTATAGCTTTATCTGGGTCTACTTCAGACATAATCTTACATGCTACAATATTAGCAGAAACTTCTATAGCACCTCTAACATTACATAAACCAGATCTTTGACTACTAGCATTATTTGGACTATATGATGAACCAAAAGTTGTTTTTGAATTATCAAAAACCGTTGCTGGAGTAATATTGCCATAATACATTCCCGCACCGTAAACTCCTAATGGTTTAATTGAAGAACCTGGCTGACGTGGACTGTTAATTCTGTTTATACCAACTGCATTAACATCACTTCCCAGTCCACCCATACAAGCAACAACTTTACCTGTAGCATGATCTATAATTACCATAGCTGATTGAGAATGTGCGCCTTCTACAAGTTTTGATTGTAAAATATATTTTTCATTTAAATACTCTTTTTCTGTTATATTTTGAATTGATGTAACTTGATTTGTATAGATTTTATATCCTCCACCAAATACACGACTTTGAGCATATTCTTTTGACCATTCTTTTTCTATTACTAATTGATTAACTATTTCATTAATAGCAGATGAAATATAATAAGACGTTACTTTTGAAGATGGCAGAGCACCTTCTTTAAATGCTAATCCATCATCAACATTTTTAACTGCTTCATTATATTGATCATTATTAATGTATTTTAATTCAAGCATCTTTGATAAAACCGTTTTTGTTCTTGATTTTATTATATCTTTATTATCATTGTTTTTAAAAGGGTTATATTTATTAGGTGAATGATTTATACCAGCTATAAATGAACTTTCAGCTATTGTTAAATCTTTTGCAGATTTATTAAAATAGTAATTTGATGCTATTTCTACACCACATAAATCCTTACCTGAAGCACCCAATGGAATTAAATTTAGATATAATTCTAGTATTTGGTCTTTTGAAATCATTTTTTCTATTTGGTATGCTCTAGACATTTCTTTTATTTTTCTTTCCATACCAGCTTTTCCTGAAGCTTCTTTTTCATTAGTAATATTTTTTACTAGCTGTTGTGTAATAGTACTTCCTCCAAAAGATGAGCTTCCTCCATTAAATAAATATGATACAGATGCTGCTGCTGTTCTCTTAATATCAACACCCTGATGTTTATAAAATCTTTCATCTTCTATTGCAACAAATGCCTTGGGAATATATTCTGACATTTCTGACATTGTTATTATTTTTCTATTTTCATCACCAGATAATTCAGCAATTACATTTCCTTCACTATCATAAACTATTGTATTAGCATAGTTTATTAATAAATCTTCTTTTGTTATTGCGAACTTATCACTAAAGAAAATTCCAGCAAAAATGCCAATTCCTATCATAATTAATAATATTACAAATAGAATGAAAAAAATAATTATTTTTGGAATTTTACCCATATTTTTCCATCCTTTAATTATATTAAATTTAGATCCTTTTTTCTCTATCAAAGAATTTTTTGTATTCTTATTTTGTTCTATAGTTTTAGTATTTCCTTTAGTAGTTTTTTTAGTACTTGTTTTTTTGTTTTTTTTGTTATTCATTTTATTCTTCCTTTCTAGCTATAATATTCTTATATATAGCCAAAACTACATTTATATTATATTACATATTTCAAAAAAATAAAATACTTTTCAGTAATTTTTTATATTTTCTTCTAAGACTTATTACTAAATCGCACTTACTTTTTTACATCAACTTTTCTTGTAAGAATACATCATTTAAATATCTATTAATTTTTATAACTGAGTTTTAATTTTAATTACTGTTTTTATATCTATAAGATCTAACATTTATTATATTTAAAAATTTAACAGATTTAAGTCAACAAGTAACTTACTTGTATAATGTCTAAAATTTGTTCTCTTTTAAAATCAAAAATTTATTGCACATTTAATGTTTTACTTACTAATACGTTCTGTTATTTATTCTCCTATAAAACCACTGTTCATTGCTCATTTACTGTTTTTCTTTCTATGGTTTCTAATATTTCTTCTCCTGTAATATCAGTTATTATTATAGCACCTTCTCTTAATAATTTATTAGTTCCATAGGAATTAAAGCTAGTAATATTCCCTGGAATTGCAAAAACATCTTTTCCTTGTTCTAATGCAAAATCTACAGTTATCAATGTTCCACTTTTTTCTTTAGCCTCAATAACCAAGACTCCTTCTGAGAGAGCACTAATAATCCTGTTTCTTGCTGGGAAATTCATTTTATCTGGTTTTGTTCCAATTAAATATTCTGAAATTATAACACCACCAGTTTCTATTATTTTTTCTGCCAATATTTTATTTTCTTTTGGATAAATATCATCTAATCCATTTCCAATTACAGCAATAGTTTTACCAGATATTTCATTGTTTTTTATAGCACCTATATGTGCATATGAATCTATACCAACAGCTAATCCACTTATAATATTTATATTTCTTTTAGCTAAATTATATGATATTTTATCTGCAACTGTTTTTCCATACATACTTGCATCTCTGCATCCAACAATTGCAATACCTTTATTCTCAAGCACCTTAATGTTTCCTTTTGCAAAAATAACTAAAGGTGGATCTGATAGTGTTTTTAATTTTTGAGGATATCTAGTATTATTAATTGAAATTATCTCTATTTCATTTTTTTGCATATATTCTATATATTTATCAATATTTGCTTTATATTCCTCATTCTGTAATTCTTCTATTTCAATTTTACTTATTTCATTTTCTATTAAGTCTGTATATTTCAAATTATATATTTTTTCTGGTGTTTTATATTTATTAATTAGTTTCTTAATTGTAGATTTTTTTACATTTTTTATTCTCGTAATCCAAATCCAATATCTATCTTCCTTCATACTTATTTCCTTCATACTCATTCCTTTCGTTTCTGATATTACTTTATCCAAATCCAATATCTATATTCCTTCATACTTATTTCCTTCATACTCATTCCTTTCGTTTCTGATATTACTGTCAATTAATTATTTTAGTTATATAAACTTTGTGTTATCACATTAAGAATAGATAATCCGATTTTATTTTAATTGTTTTTAGCAACTTTTTTGCTCTAAAAAAAGAGGTTTTTAATCCCCCTTTTTTCTTCATTTTTTGCTACGTTTGTTTACTAGATTTTTAAATACTAAAGTTTATATTATTAAATCATTATATTTATAATATAATATATTTTGTCTTTCCATTATTAAACTTATAAATTTATAAGTTTATATATTTTGTCTTTCTATTATTAAATCTATAATTTTATAAGTTTATATATTCTGTCTTTCTATTATTAAATCTATAATTTTTTATAAGTTTATATATTTTGTCTTTCTATTGTTAGGCTTTTACATCTATAATACTATATATTTTGTTTTTCAATTATTAAATTTTTATATAATAAATCCATCATTTGATATATTTATTATCCTTAATTTTTGTTTTTTATTTATTATTTTTTTTTGCTGCTTTTACAAGGTTAAACATTAACATAGCTATAGTCATAGGTCCTACTCCTCCTGGGACAGGAGTTATATATTCTGCTTTTGGCTCAACATTTTCAAAATCAACATCTCCAACAAGTTTCCCATCATCTGTTCTATTAATTCCGACATCTATTACTGTAGCGCCTTTTTTTATCATGATTTCAGTTACAAATTTAGGGATACCAAGTGCTGCAATTACAATATCCGCATTTCTTGTAATTTCTTCTATATTTTTAGTTTTAGAATGGCAAATTGTTACAGTAGCATTTCTAGACATTAAACATTGTGCAACAGGTTTACCAACTATATTACTTCTTCCAATTACTACAGCATTTTTACCTTCAATTTGAATATCATATTCTTCAAGTAATTTAATTATTCCGTATGGAGTACATGATATAAAACAATCTTGTCCTATTACAAGTTTACCAACATTTATAGGGTTAAAACCGTCAACATCTTTTCTGTAATCAATTTTATTAAAAGCTTCATTTATATCTAAGCTTTTCGGTATTGGACTTTGCAATAATATACCATGTATGTCTTTTCTGTTATTTAGTTTTTCTATAATGATTAATAATTCCTCTATTTTTGTATTTTCTTTTAACAAGAATTCTTCAAATTCTATACCAATTTCCTCGCATGCCTTGCTCTTATTTTTAACGTAGACTTTTGAGGCTTTATCTTCTCCAACCATTATTACAGCTAATTTAGGTTTTACACCATTTTTTTTAAGAGTTTCCACTTCTTTTTTTAATTCTAATCTTATTTTCTGTGCCAAAACTTTTCCATCCATTATTTTTGCCATTTCAAATCCTCCATATTGTTTATATATAAATTATCTTATAAATTCTTACATTTGTAAATACTTTTCACACAATAATAATTTAGAATTTACATTCTAAACACACTAAATTATCAATTCTTACTTCTAAAACTTTTTTATAAAAACCTTTTTAAGCTTAAAATAATTTTTCCACTTTTAGTTGTTCCCAAGATGTTTCCAATCAGGAATTTTCCTTTTCCTCTAATGGTAATTGTATCATTTTCTTTTATCAATTTTGTTGGTTTTGTTTCGCTCTCATAATTTACGAAAACCCTCTCTTGACTTAAAATTTCATTAGCTTTATTTCTTGATTTACCTGCAATTTCAGCAACTACATTATCCAATCTTAAAGATGATACAATTATTTTTAATTCTTCAAATTTTTGAACAACTTTTTTCACACTTGAAAGTTCAACTTCCTCAATTATTGCTTTGCTAAACCTTTTCAACTGAATTAAATTACTTAATAAAAACTCACAAATATCGGAACAAACGATGATGTCTGCTCCCTCATTATCTGTTAGTATATCTCCAATTTTCGTTCTCTTCACACCAAGTTTTATTATTCCGCCTAAATATATTTTGTGGTCGTATGTACCTCGTACATGCTGAGGTAGAACTATTCTAATAACTTTAACAACACTATTAAAATCAAAATTTCCGTTTTTAAAAAAATCTTCCATTTTTTCTGGGTAAACAATCAAAATAGCTCTCTGATAATCATCTGTCCCACCAAAAAATATATAATTTTTAATTTTTATTGAATTTAGAACGTTTTTTAATATGACTATTTCTGAAGGATCTAAAAAATCTAAACAAACAATTTTATTTGTTTTGATACAGATTTCTATTTTATCAAACAATCTTGCCACTAAAATTCTATCATCAAATTTTTTATATTTATCTAAAATCAATTGTTTATTCATCTTTCTTCCTTTACTGTTCTTTATTTTTTAGACATATCTTAAAAATTTATCTACTTGTTTTTTCCTTTCTTAAAATTATTAAAAATTCATCCCATTCAAATTTTCCAATTCTTCAATAGAACCATGTTGAACAAAAACATCATTATAACCATAATTTTTTACATTGATATCTTTTAAATCATTTTTTTGAATTAACTCTAAAATTGTTGTAGCCAATCCGCCTCTAAGAATTCCATCCTCAATTGTTACTACATTTTTAGATTTTTTTATTGAATTAATTATAGTTTCCTCATCTATTGGTTTTAAAAATCTCGCATTAATTATTTCAGAATTTATATTAATCATTTTTTCTGATAGTTTTACTGCCTTTTCAACCATTTTTCCAATTGCAATTATTGTAATTTTTTCAGTTTCAGAAATTTGTTTGTCAGTTTCATAAATTTTATTATTATTTCCATTTAAATTTTTTTCATTTTCAATGATATCATCATTATTTTGAACATTCTTATTATCATTTTCAAAATCTACATTTAATGCCTTTAATAACTGAGACTTGTCTTTAATATTATCATCTTGGAACTTTTTTATAATTTCTGCTTTTGCAAATTTAATTTCCTCTAAATTATCAAATTTAATTGTTCCCTCTGAACCTCTTGGATATCTAAGAATAACTGGTTTATTTAATTCGATAGCAAATTCAATCATTTTTTCCAATTCTGCAAAGTCTTTTGGAGCCATAATTGTAAGATTCGGTACTAAATTAAACATCGACATATCCATTAAACCTTGATGTGTTTCACCATCGTTTCCTACAATACCAGCCCTATCAACACACATAACTACTGGTAAATTTTGAATTGCAATATCATGTATTATTTGATCATATGCTCTTTGGTAAAAAGATGAATATAATGAAACAACTGGTTTAAGACCATTTTTTGCCATTCCAGCTGCACAACACAAAGCATGTTGTTCCGCAATTCCCACATCAAATATTCTATCTGGAAAAATTTTTTTAAAATTTTCCAAACCAGTTCCATCTGCCATAGCTGCTGTAATTGCTACAATTTTTTTATCTATTCTTGCTAATTCACATAGCTTATCTCCAAATACTTTTGAATAATCATTTTTCTTTTCCTTTAAACTCTTCCCTGTGCTAATGTCGAAACTTGGCGTACTGTGAAATTTATCTGGATTTACTTCAGCAGGACCATATCCTTTTCCTTTTTTTGTTATAACATGCAACAAAACCGGACCATGAACATCATTTGCCTTTTTCAAAATATTTTCCAGAACTTCAATATTATGACCATCAACAGGCCCTAAATAAGTAAAACCAATATCCTCAAAATACATTTTCGAAATAAAAATTTGTTTAATACTGCTTTTTATTCTTCTTGTAGTATCAACAAGAAATTTTCCAAAAACCGGAATTTTTAAGGTCAAATTTTTTATTCTCACATTTGTAGCAGTATAGAATTTTTTTGTTCTTAATTTACTTAATAGAACTGCTACACCACCAACATTTTTCTCAATGCTCATCTCATTATCATTTAAAATTACAATAACATTACTTTTACTTGTCCCTAAATCATTTAAAGCTTCATGAGCCATTCCACCTGTTAATGCACCATCACCAATTACTGCAATCACTTTATTCTGCTCACCTTTTATATCTCTAGCTCTTGCAATTCCTAGCGCAGCAGAGATTGAAGTACTACTATGACCTGTATTAAAAACATCATATTCAGATTCTTCAGTTTTAGGGAAACCAGCTAATCCATTCAATTTTCTAAGTGAATCCATTTTGGTTTTTCTGCCAGTTAAAATTTTATGTACATAGGTTTGATGCCCAACATCCCAAATTATTTTATCACTCGGAGTATTATATACACTATGAAGTGCAATTGTTAGTTCTGTAACACCCAAATTAGAGGCCAAGTGTCCACCATTTTTTGCAACAGTTTTTATTATTAATTTTCTTATTTCTTCAGCTAAAAATATCTTTTCCTTATAATTTAATTTTTTTAAATCACTTGGAAAGTCTACTTTGTTCAAAATCGAGTTTTCTTTTAAGCTTAAATCTTTAAATTCGTTCGAAGATCCCATCTTATCTAAATTCTGATTTTTTTTTGTCTTTTTCTTCATTATTTTACTTCCTTTAAATACAATTAAACACATCCTTACTTATTTTTTTAAATAAGCTAAAAATACATTTTATGTTTTTTTAAATACTTCAGTCTATATGTATTTAAGATATTTTTTTATAAAATAATCAACACTCACTTATGCTTATTATATTTATAAATTAATACAAAGTATTGAAATTTGTATTTTAATTTTCTAATATCTTATATTCTGATATTTGTATAAAAATATAGATTAATTCCATAATTTTTTGCAATATAATTCTACTATTACATTTTTGATTTTTTTTATTATATATATTAATTCCAAGTGCTATTTTTATATTCTTTATAATAATCAAAGTGCCTTCTAATCAATAATGTCTTTCTTTCAAAAGATTTATCTTTTCTATATTTTAAAGGATTAACAACATTTTTTCCCAAAAGTCCCCATAAAGACAAAGCTTTTTTCTTAAAAACCTTGTTAGAAATATATTTTTTTAATACCCCTTTAGGAACAAAAGAAAGAAGAACTTCTTTATCTAAAACTTTATAATCCATTGGTTTATTATAAATTAAATCATCAACTAAAACTCTAACCAAATTATATCCAAGAGGAGTTATATAGTAACTACAACGACCTTGTCTTGCATTAATTTCAAGAACTTTATATTTTTTATCTCTTGAATCATATTTCATATCAAACTCAGCAAAACCTTGATAATCAATGCTTTCCATAAATTTTCTAATTGTATTAATCATTTCAGAATTATCACCATATTGATTAAAACCATTTATCAAAACAGCTGCATTACCAACCATAGATTTTGAATGTTCTTGCAAACCGATTTGTGCAAATGAAACAAGTTTAACCTTTTTATCTTTTCCACAATAAACAACAGAATCAAACAAATAACTATCGTCTCCTGGAATAAATTCTTGTAATATTAATGTATCTTTATAACCATTAGTGCTAATTGTAAGAACAGTTTTTAGCAATGCTTCTTGATTTTCGACTTTATAAATCTTATGTTTTTCCGGAAAATTCAAATGATTATATTCCACAACATTGCTTGGTTTTACAATTACTGGAAAATTAAAATCATCTGGTACTAGATTTAAAGAATCTTTAGAACAGTTGTAATAAAAGGTTTTCGGAAAATCTAGAATTGAGTTAGCATATGTTTTATAAAAATTCTCCTTATTAATTAAAGTTTTTATTATTTCTACACTTGGGTAATTATATACAAATTGACTATGTATTTTGTTTTTATTATTACTAATAAATTCAGCATATGTTTCATTAGAACTTATAAGTAATATTTTTTTTCCTGGATGATTAAGTCTAAATTTCTCAATTGCATCTAAAAATCCTTGTTCTGTCCATATTTTTTCGTTATATGTCAGATTAAGAATATTTGTATATTTTGTATATGCCATAGGACTTTTACCAATTAAATAAGCCTTTCTATTATATTCTTCATGAAAGCATCTTGCCAAATAATAAGCGTTTGCATCTGTTCCTATAATTAGGACTTCAAATTCGATTTCTTTTTTATTATTCATTAATATTTCCTCCTTGGGTTATTTGCAATTATTTTTTAACTAAAATAACTAATCTCTGTTCTATTATTATTTTTTTTATATATTCTTGGAACTCTTGTAGTAATTCCTGTAAATATTGAATAAGAGCTTAGTCCCGTTTGCCTTGTAATTGATTTAATTGAAAGTAAGTCGCCACCAATTAATACAACCTTATCATATATTTTTACGCTATTATCAACCTTTACCATTAGCATGTCCATACAAACTTCGCCAACAATATCAAATAAATTTCCTTCTATTTCAACCTTTTTTAAACTTTTAGGAACTCCATCAGCATAACCTATAGGAATTGTTGCTATATAAACATTTTCTTTTGCAATAAAAAGAGCACCATAACTTACAAAATTGTTAGGTTTTATTTTTCTAATCTCTATAACTTCACTACAAAGTTTTATTACTGGAGAAATATTCATGTTATTTGTTTTTGTTGTTAAACTAATATTATTCTTTTTAATATAATAATCATTTTTAAATTTTCTAAATACACCTTTAATTCCTTTATAATTTAAATTCATTTTTAAATCAATTCCATACATAATAATCCCTAAACGAATACCATTACAAAACGATATTTTTTCATGGTTTACAAGTGTTTGTGAACGCCCCATATGAATAATAGGTATTTTCCCCAAATCAATATCTTTTGTTATTTCTTTAAAATTAAATAATTGTTCTTCCCAATATTTATCAAAAACTCCACTTGTTGCAAAATGAGTGTAAATACCTTCTAAGAAAAAATTATTTGAAGCATGTTCCGATTGTTGCAAATTGAATAATTCGTTAAGCTCTTCTCTATCGCGAATTCCCAATCGACTCATACCCGAATCAATTTTAATATGATATTTCAATTTTCTTTTGAAGTTTTTCTTACAAGCTAGTTTAAAATAGTTCAAACTAGAAATAGTTACTGTGATATTGTTTTTTACACATACCTCAAGATACTCAACATCTACAGGTTCAAGAACAAGTATAGGTACTTCTATATTGTATTTTCGCAAATTAATTGCCTCCTCTAATGAGGATACGGCTAAATAATTAATCCCTCCTTCAATAAGAGATTCTATAACAAAATTTCCGTGTCCATATGCATTTGCCTTTACAACTCCAATATAATATTGATAGTTATTATAATTACTTTTTATATCCTTAATATTATTTTTTAATTTATCACAATCAACCTCTAAATAGGTTTTTCTATACATAAAAATCCTCCTTAATAATATTTTTAATATTATTATAATTACATCTTTTTTTATTATATCATAAAAAACATAAAAGTCTATGCAATTTTTTTACAATACCTTTATGTTTTTTTATGTTTTTCTTTTTTATGTTTTTCTTTTTTATATTATTAATTTTTTTTAATCAATATTTATTTATCATTTGATTTTTTATAATTTGATTTTAATTTAATTAATATTTATTTTTTTATTTTTCTTTTTTATATTTTTCTATTTTTTGTTACGGAATTTTTATAGAAAATTTGTGTTGACTTATAAAAAAATTATTTAACTAGTCTTTTAAATTCATTTCCTCTTTCTTGAAAATTTTTATAAAATCCATAACTAGCTGCAGCTGGAGAAAGAAGGCAAATTTTATTTTTTTCTGTGACGTTCTTTGCTATTTCAACCGCCTCTTCCATCGTATTAATTTTATAAATATTAATGGCTGAATTACTTATTTTATCTGCAATTAAATGTCCTGTAATAGGTAAACAAATAATATTTTTAATTGAGCTATTATTTAAAAAATCAATAAAACTGCTATAATCAATTCCTCTATCCATACCCCCTATAATAAGAGAACTTATGTCTTTTAAAGTTGTTATTGTGCTTATTGCAGATTCTGGAATTGTTGCTATTGAGTCATTATAATATATAATATCATTAAATTTACCAACAAATTCCATTCTATGAGGCAATGGTTCAAAATGATTAATAGTTTGAATAGTTTTATTTAAGTCCAATCCTAATATTTCGCTTACACCTAATGCAAACATAATATTGTGGAGATTGTGATTTCCTAATATTTTTCTTTCATTTGTTGAATCATATAAATTTTTTCCATCAAATAAAATATTATTATTGATTTTATAAATATTGTTGTTCTTATTATTATCCATATTATCTAAGCTTATCTTAATAATATTGGATTCCACTCTATCAATTCCATTTAATATTTTTTCTACATTTTCTTTAAGCAATTTATTGTCCGGATTATATAATAAATAGTCACTTTGTTTTTGAAATTTAAAAATATTCATTTTTGCATCTATATAATTTTGATATGATTTATAATGATCTAAATGTTCCTCAAAAATATTAAGTAATATTGCAATTTTAGGTGAGCATTTTACAAATTCAAGCTGATGAGAAGACAATTCTAATACAAGAATGGTTTCTTTTTTTATATCTTCCAAATAGTCGAAAATAGGAAGCCCAATATTACCAAGTAATAGGACATCTTTAGATTGGTCTGCAATAATTTTATATATTAAACTACTAGTTGTACTTTTTCCTTTTGTACCAGTAACACCAATTGTTGTAGAATCAGAAAACTCTAAAAGAAGCTCAACTTGAGATTTAATTTTATCTTTAAATTTGCTTATATCAATTTTTGCAAAAGACAAACCTGGAGTTTTCATTATAATATCAAAATTTTCAAGACTTTCTAAATAATCATTTCCATATATTAATTCAACATTTTGATCTTCTTTTATAAAACTATTTTTTTCGAAAACCTCTTCGTTTTTATCAGCAATATATATTTTCTGTTCTGCAAGATTTTTTCTAATAAATTTATATGTAGAAATTCCTTCCATTCCAAAACCTAATATTAATACTTTTTTGTTTGATAAATATTCGGTTAATTTTTCAATCATATTTTTCCTCCAAATTTCAATTCTCACATTAATTTATATTTTGAAAAGAAAATCATTTTATAATCAATTATTTACTATAAATTTAATTCTCGCTATCTTTTTTATAAATTATACATTAATTTTCTAAATTATTTCTAAGTATTTCGTTTTGTTCGTCTGTTAAATTGTTGTCTGTATTATAATACGAAAGAATATTATTTGATAAATCTGACATTTTGAAATTAATTTTGTAGTATTCTAACATATATGGTAATTTCTCACCATTGTTTTCTAGTTCAACAATTAATTTTGTGATAGCAAAACAAACCTCCTCAAATGTACCAACACATTCAAATGGTTTTGTTTCTCCATTACCTGTAAGCTCTATAAAAGTATTTAATAATTCTTTTTTCTCAAATAAATCTTCCCCGAAAATATTAACAAGTTTTTCTTTATATAAAAATGGACTTAGTATTATATACACAAACATACATTTAGGGCAATTACAGCACCATTTCCATTCTTTTTCTTTACTTCCTACATTACAACTCTTAAAAATATTATGATATTTCTCTAATCTCGAAAATATAGAAGCGATTTGCAATTCATTTAAAGGCCTTAAAAAACTAAAATACTCAATTGGTGTTTCAATATATTTTTTAATATAAAATCTAAAATCATTTTCAAACTCTATACTTTTAGAATATTGATGATTTATTTTTTCTCCCAAAACATTTGACTCATTACTACTTACTTCATTTGATAAAGCAATATATTTTTTCCCTGTTAAAAATGCCATATAATATGTAATAAAAGCAAGTAATGATGAAAAAGGAGTATGTCCATTTATAAATCCCTGACTATTTAAGTCAATAAGATTTTTGTCTATTTTTCTATTTACAACAATTATTTCATTATCTCCATAGCCTGCAATTTCTGCACAAGAAAGAGTTACAGACTTTGGATTAACTATTAAACAATAATTTTTAGTTTTTAGGTCTTTTAAAATCTCTATAGTTACACATGAATCTTTTCCGCCACCAATAGGAAAAATATATCCTTCAAAATTCTTCTGTTTTAGATTTATTAATTTACTTATATCTTCTAATTGATTTGTTTTAATTTCTCCATTTATCATATTATTTTTTGAAATTTCAAAGGTTTCATTAATATTTTCTCTAGTTTTGTTTGCATTATAATCTTCAAAAGTCAAGAAATCTCCATATGTATTTTTAATACCATTTGTAAAAAATAATTCTCCTAACCCATAATAATATAACTTTTTAAACCATTCTTTTTGTTCATTATTAAGATTTCCACATTTTATTATTACTTTAGGAGAACATGTAGCTTTCCAATAACTTATTAATTCCACCATACCAATATGGAAAGCAAAAACATCAGAAAATTCTATGTTCTCTTCAATAATATACTGTTTTTTTGGAATAACAATTCTAGGTCTGAACTCAGTTAATCCTTCAATTATAAAATGATATTCAAGTATTATTTCTTCCGCATTTTTTATCACTTTATAATTTTCATATATAAAGGTTTTATATTTTTTTCTAAGTTCTTCATATTTAATAAAATTATCCAACATTTTCACCCTCCTTTTTTTTTTATTAATTTTTCTTCCTAATCTTTTATGTTATTTTTTTATTTTTCACTTATACATATTTCTTTATATCTTAATTAATTGTTATTTGACTAATAATTTTATATTTTACCTCTATTATATAAGAATTTTTATTATTATATATTTTTCTTTATTATATATTTTTAATATTTTTCTTTTTGAATACAATAAATGCAGGTATCATGAATAATAAAAAATATGCAATACAAATTAATGTTGAAAACATTAAATTTATATGTTCTAATTCAGATATTCTTCCAAATAAATATTGGTTAAAATCCCAATTAACACTGAATAAAAATTTCATAATTTTTACATTAAATGAGTATGCTATAGCATTTAATATTGAACCAACCATATATAGTAATAATGAAATTGTTATAGATAAAGCTGAATTTGAAGCAATTGCTCCTATCGCAAAAGCAAAAGTTGCAATTAATATAAACATTGGCAAAATTGCAATTGCTTGCATTAATAAAAATTTAAAAATATTAATTTCAATTAATTTTTCTAAATTAAAATCATATGCCACAATTGGAACATTTAAACTATCAAACCCAAAGAAAATACCTCCAACTACAAATTGTATAATTGTAACAGCAACAAAAGATAAAAGTATTGTAGATAACACCACTATATATTTTGAAAGCAATATTTTTGTTCTGCTATATGGCTTTGTTAAAAGTAATTTAATTGTTCCTTTTTCAAATTCAGAACTTACTATTGTTCCTGCAACAATTATTATTGTAAGCATTATAAATAATGAATAATCCGCAAAAATGTTTCTTATTGAACCTCTTAGGTCATCCATTTTTTTAACATCATTTCCTGTTTCTACAACATATTTTGAAATTTCATAGTTTTCCTTAAAATTTCTTTTTTCTTTTTTATCCGCAAATGACATTGATTTATTTAAATCTACACTTCCTAAAGAAGCTTTGTTCATATTATAAAATTCTACTTCTTGACTTAAGAAATCAGAACCATAACCAATGTTTTTTTCTATACGCATCTCTAAAACCTTAAGAGTAGTTTCCAAAGAGCTTATTTGTTCATCAATTGGCTGTTTTTCTAAAGAAATTTCTCTAAGTTCTTTTTTAGCTTGTATTTGTGCTTTTACACTCTCAATTTCTTGAGAAGCAAAATATTTCCATCCGTCCTCTTTAGAAGATTCATTTATTTTATTTACAAGATCTGAGTATTCTTTTTCAACTTTAGCAATCTTAGAATTTGTTTCATCCGTTTTTTCTAAAGAATAAATAAGCTTATTTTTCTCAGTTATTTTTTCTATAACTTTTGTGCTTGCAATGTAATCTTGCCAAGAGTTTCTTTCATATTTAGATTTTACATCTAACAATTCTAATTGAGATTTTGTTTCAATATATTTTTCATTATCAGCAGCATTTTTAGGATCTAAATTTTTAAGTTCGCTTTCATATGATTCTCTTAAATACTTACTATCATCCATAATTCCGCTCATTAAATCGCTATATGCAAATTTATAAATGCAATTATTTAATATAGAATATGCTATTGTTATTATTAATAAAACTAATAATGTTTTCTTTTTAAATATTTTTATAAATTCATTTTTAATTAAATTACCCAATTATATTACCCCCTGTCTTTTTAAGGAAAGCTTCTTCTAAAGTCATCTCATCTGGTATTACTGAATAAATTTTCTTTCCTTGTTTTACTAGTTTTTCTATTAATTCTGGAACTTCATTTCTATTTATAATTATCTTAACAATAGAAGAATCTATCACTTCCATTTTTTGTTCAGTAATTGATTTTAATCCTTCTGTATTATTTAATTCTAATATATAACACTCTTCGTTATTCATTTTTTTAACATCTTTAACATCACTTGTTTCTAAAACACATCCATTTTGAATTATACAAACCTTGTTACATAAGCTTTCTAATTCTAATAGGTTATGGCTAGGTATAAATATACCCATATTTTCATTTTTTGCTAGGTTTGATAAAAGTGTTCTCATGCTTTTTATACCTTCAGGATCTAATCCATTTGTAGGCTCATCTAAAATTAATAGATTTGGTTTATGTAATATTGCTTGTGCAATTCCTAATCTTTGTCTCATACCTAAAGAATATTTTGAAACTTTATCTTTTATTCTATTTTCCAATCCTACTAGTTTTACAACTTCATCAATTCTTTTTGAATCGACATTTTTGTACATGTTAGCTGCTAATTGTAAATTTTGTAATCCTGTTAAATACATATACATATCAGGATTTTCGATTATTGCTCCTACTTTTTCTATTGCCTTAGTAAACTCTTTTTCAATATTAAATCCATTAATTTCCACATTACCTTGAGTTATGCTTTGTAAACCTAATATTAATTTGATAGTTGTAGTTTTTCCAGCACCATTTGGCCCTATAAAACCAAGAATATCGCCTTCATAAACATCTACGGAAACATCTTTTAGTATTTCTTTTTTTCCGTATTTTTTATGCAAGCCTTCGCATTTTAATACTAATTTTCCCACTGATTTTCCTCCTATTTTTTATTTTCATAAAACCATCTATATTATCTAAATGGTTGGGGTAGTAAGATTCGAACTCACGCATCGATGGGTCAGAGCCATCTGCCTTACCGCTTGGCTATACCCCAATAATTTCTTAACATTTAATATTATACATCATTAAAATTTAAAATCAATGGTTTTCACCAAAAATTCACAAAAAAACACGCTGTGGTACTTCGCAAAAAGATTACTATCTCTGTGCGGTTTTTTTCCACAGCGTTCTATGTTAACAGTTTTCTACATGTATTCAAAGAATACTTTAAATACTCTTTTGTAGAAACCGGTTTGTACGGAAGGATTTACCTTCCATAAATAGTATTATAATACACTATTATGTTAATGTCAAAATTTTCTAAACTTTTTTAATAAATAATTTATTGATAACTATTTTATAGTATTTTTTTCGCATTATTTTTTGTAATAACTTCAAAATACTCCTTATCCACAATTTTGTTTAATTTTTTTATAGCTTCAAACATGTTATCATAAACAGAACCCGCATTATGACAATCACTTCCCATAAAATCAACCTGTTTATTCTTAAGTAATTTTATTAATGTTTTTTGTGCAGAACTGCCATATTTCCCAAGCAAAGTTCCATAATTACTTTGAATTAATGCACCTGTATTTTGCCATTGTGACACAATACTCAAATCATCTTGTACATAACTATATCTCTCTGGATGTGCTATTATTGGTAAATAACCAAGATTACACAATTCAAAAATCAATTTATCAATATACAAAGGTCTATTATGCATAGCAAATTCTAATAAAATATATTTTGATAAATTTAGTGACAAAAATTTATTATTTTTAATTATTTCACTAATATTAGGTACACCAAAAAATTCTGCTCCTGGATGTATTTTTACATGTATTCCCTGTTCTTTAGCTGCAATATTTATTTCATTAATTTGATTTAATATATCTTCTTTATTTTGCTCTATTGAACCTAATATATAATGTGGAGTTGCAATTATATCTGTAAATCCAGCTTTTTCGGCCTCTTTCAACATAATAAATGTCTCGAAAATAGATGAAGAACCATCATCTATATTTGGAAGAATATGTGAATGTAAATCAACCATAATATCAACTCCTTTTTTTTTTATTTAAACAATACTTAATCCTGCATATAAAATTCTAAATTAATAATTACAAACTATACATTTTTTTTATTTTTTTCCTGTTTCCTTCTGGGTTTTCATAGTAATATGAGCTTGCATATTTTTTAGTATCTATAGGCACACTGTTAATTACGACACCAGCGATTTTCCCACCTACGTTTTCAATATCTTTTTGAACTTTTTTCAAATCATCCATTTTAGTTTTATTATGACCTGTAACAATCAAAGTAGTGTCAACTTCCCTTGATAAAATCACTGAATCTGTAACTATTTTACTAGGAGTACCATCAAAAATAACAACATCAAACATCTCTTTTAATTCCTTAATTAATGTAATCATCTTTTCAGAAGAAATTAATTCAGATGGATTTGGGGGAGTATTTCCCATCGGCAAAATATATAAATTATCTATCATTGTTTCTCTAATGTAATTTTTTAATTCATTAGAATCTTCATTAGAAGAAACTCCAGATAAATAATTTGATAAACCTGGTTGTTTAACAATTTTAAAAATTTCGTGCATTCTTCCTTTTCTCATATCAGAATCTACTATAATAACTTTCTTATTTGCCTGTGCAAATGTAGCTGCTAAGTTAGAAGAAACATAGCTTTTACCTTCTGATGGCATTGTTGAAGTTACTAAAATTGTTTTTATGCTTTTATTAGCATTCATAAATTGAATATTTGTTCTTAGTGTTCTAAATGATTCAGAAACATAAGATTTTGGTGAATATTCAACTGTTATTTCTTTCGGCATTGATGTATCCAAAGTTAACACCCTCCTACTATTTATTTTTCTTTTAATACTTATTACTAAATTAGAAAATTTAGTTTTTATATTGTCAATTATATTTTTCATATTTCCTAATTTTCTTTCTATAAATTCTTTATTTCTTATTGCCCTCTCCCTTTTTAATTGGTATTTTATCTGCTGTCTCTCTTTTTTCTCACTTTCGTTTTTAAATTGGCTATTTATCTCTTGTTTTTCTTTTTTATCATTTTGATTTTTTTGTTGGCTATTTATCTCCTGTTTTTCTTTTATAATGTTTTCTTCAAAGTCAATTTTTACTTGTACTTTTTCTTTTTGTTTATTTTTAAATTGAACTTCTTTTAATACACCATGTTTTTCTATTTCTTTTTTTGTTCTAATTCTAAGTTCTTCTAGAATTTCAAGTTGTTTTTGAGCTAATTTTCTTTCCTTTTCTATTTCCTTCTGTTTTTCTATTTCTCTCTGCCTATTTAACTTCTTTTGTTGTTCTATTTCTTTCTGACTATTTAACTTTTCTTGTTTTTCTATTTCTTTCAGTCTATTTAACTCTAGCACAGATTCAACTTCAGTATTGATTTTATTTTTTTCTGCTATAATTGATTCTCTATCTACACTTATTTTTGCATTTTCTTGTTCTTTTTTCAGTCTCAGTTCTTCAGCTGCTTTTGCCTTCTCAATCATTGCTTGTTTAGCTTGTTTTTCCTTTTCAAGTCTAAATAACTCATTCTTTTTTTCTTTTTCGATCCTATTTTTTTGTTTTTCTATTCTGTATATTTCTTTTATTTTTTCTTTCTCGGCTTTTCGTATTTTATTTATTTTTTCTTTTTCTTCTCTTGCAATTTGAGCTTGTTTTTCTTTTTCTATTCGAACTATTTCATCTGCTCTTGCTTTTTCAATTCTTGCTTTTTCTTTTATTGCCCAATTAATTTTATCTGTTTTTTCTTTATTTATTCTATCTTGTTCTGCAATTTTTTCGTTTTCTAATCTTATAATTTCAGCAATCCTTGCTTTTTCAGCCATGATTATTTCATTTTCTTTTTCTTTTTCAATCCTGATTTTTTCGGCCTCTTTTTCCTTTTGTAATCTTATTGTTTCAGCTATTCTTGCATTTTCTTCATCAATCTTTGCTTGTTTAGCTTTTTGTTTTTCTATTTGTAATTTAACAATTGCATCTGCTTTTGCTTTTTCTTCCAAAAGTTTGGCACGTATTTTTTCTTTTTCAACTCTCTCTTTTGCTCTTATCTGTTCTAGTTTTATTCTTTCGTCTTTTTTAATAGTAATATATTTTGCAAAATCTGATTTTCTTTTATTAAATTGTGTTCTTGCCTTTATACTATTTTTTTGTATTTTCTCCTGCATAAGTTTTAGAAATTCTTTATTCTTTATAGACTGCTCTCCTCTGAATCTCCTCCACTTTCTGTTGTTTTTATTAATAAAATTAAGAAATGTATTCCATTTAGATAAGGGATTATTTTGAGCTCTTCGAATCATTCTCTTAATTTTATTCATTAAGCAGTCCTCCTCTTAGAATCAAAATATTCATTTTTTGGAAGTACACCTAATACTAATAATTCTGTTGCACCTTCTATATCTTGTTCAGTTCTTATTTTATTATCTAATAATTTTATTACCAATACTTCTGCAAATCCTATTACAAAACCTATTACCATTGCTATTGCAACAGTTCTAATATGGTTAATATTTGCTGGGTTTGCCGAATTTTCTGCTCTATCTACTACATATACGTTATTTATATTATATATTTCTACTACTTTTACAGAAAATATTCTTGCTATTTCATTTGCCAGGTTTGATGCTATTTCTGGTTCTTCATTTTCTACAGTTATTTTAATTATTTCTGTATCTTCTACAGCTTTTACTTTTATACTATTTCTTAATGTTTCTTCACTTACTTTTTCCTCTAAATTTAGGTTTGTTAATGCTTCTCTTAGTACGGTTTTACTTTTTACAAGTTCACTATATGTTGCTACTAATTTTGAATTTATCGTTATGTCTGTTTGTGTTATTGATTCACTTGCATTATCTTTTAAACTTGCTAACACTAATGTTGTTGATGCTTCATATTTAGGTGTTACCATTGTGAATGAATATATTGTTCCTAATATTGTAAATACTATTGCTATTATTATTATCTCAATCTTCTTGCTCCAAAAAAGTCCTAATAGTTCTTTTATATCTATTTCTTCCACTTCTACATCCCCTTATACTTTTTTAATTTTCCGTCTTTTGTTTTTAAAATGTTTCTATATTATACCATAAAAAATACCACTTTTCAAGCTAAAGTGATATTTTTGTTAAAATATTATGTTGATTAGATTTCATGTCCTATTTAAAGTCAAAGTTTTTTAAGTTAAATGTTTTTGATACAACATCAAAATAAAATAATACTGATAAAGGTATGTCATTATTACCAACATTGCTCTTTATAAATGTATATGAATTATAATTCAATAACTTCCATATCATCTGGAACATAAATATTTCCATCAAATAATTGTTTAGCCTCATTAGTATATTTTTGTTTTCTTGTATCAAGAGATTTCATCTCCGTATGCCACATCAAAAGGTTTTTTGCTGAAATTTCATTAGCTATATCACAAGAATCTTTTACTGTACTATGAGACATACTATGTGGATTATATTTCTCTTTGTCACTTTCAAGGCAAAAAGCATTATGCAATAACCATTTACAATTCTGAAATTTATAAAAATTTTCTTTTACTAATGGTTCATCACCTGTGAAAACTAAAAAATTATCATTTATACTAAATCCAAATTGCTTAGCCTTATTAGCTTTTGTATCAAAAAATTTAGCACTCATACCACAAATATCTTTTTCTTCATCATCTTCAACTACAATAAATTTTACCCTGTCTATAATATTTTTTTTTGCAAATAACAAATCACGCATAGTCTTTATAGCATTAATAGACTCATCACTTCCATATATACGACAATCTCCATAATACTTACCTTTACGCATACCACCAGATATTCTTTTTAGTACCCAAATAATCCCTAGTATATGATCTGGATGATTATGACTTATAAAAATATCATGAATATCATATATATTTATATTGGCAGTTTTTAGTTGTAAAAGTATTTGATTACCTCCACCACCATCAACAAGGAAATATTGTGAATTATTTTTGAGACAAAAACAAGTATTATAACATAATGGATCGCCTCCATTCCCAGTTCCTAAAACAATAAGTTCCATTATTTTCCCCCTTCATTTATCTCTCTATATCATTTTCTCTATATAAATAGAGCATTTGTTCATAGCGTTTATATATTTCAACTATTTGTTCAAATTGTTCTTTTGGTGCATTACGTTGCAGCATTTGATTTCTTAATAATCTGTATCTTTTGGGAAATTCTTTTAATGTATTTCGATTATCGATATCACGATAATAATCCATGCATTGTTTAGCTGTTTGAAAACGCACATTTGGATAAACCTGTATTGGAATTTTATCATTACTATTTCCACGAATATAAACATTTACAGCAATATCATCTAATTCATTCATTGCTTGTTGAAGAGCAACAAACGAATCATCATGTCTTTCTAATTCTGTTAACTTAGGTGATTTTGCACCAAATAAAATTTGTTGTTCATAACGTTCTCTTGTGGACAAAACACTGTTTAATTCGCTAACCGCTAAAATGTCATATTCTATCTGATAATTATTAGGGACTGTATAACCACCCCAGAAATTTTTAAAACTAACTGAAGGTGCCTTTTCTACTATTGCATTATAATTATTACTACGAACTTGTTCAAAAACCTCAAACATGTGTAAATGAGAATCATATCTAGTTATAGCATTGAAATCAGTAGGATATTTTTGAGCTAATTCAACAGCATCATGCCTAAAAGGCTTGCAATTATCACCAGCAACTAGAACAGCATTTGGATTTTTTCTCATTGCAAGTTCCGTTAAACTGTTTTTTCCTGCTCCAGTTTGTGCCATGATAATTTTTAACACTGGTTTTTCAACAGGTGTTTTTCCATAAAATGTGGTTTTTATGATTCTTTGTAAACATTCACAATGTTTTTCTGGAGTAAGTTTATATTTTTCGCAAAGTTTTTCTAAAGTGTCTTTATCCATTTTTCTCTCCTTTGCTTATCTAGTATTATAGTAACATATTTCGGATTATTTTTTAATACTTCATCTCTTACAAAGGCTAATTCCTTTAATGCAGAGTTATTACCTTCTATAGAAAATTCCGCGATTATCTCTGTTATTATTTGTATGGCAACATTTAAAAAAGTATGTCCTTGCAAGTCTTGTAATATCTTTGTTTCATCTTTGGATTGTAACCTATTATAATTTTCCATATTCACCATCCTTTTTAAAATATAACATTTTTAACTTTTTTTGTCAATTATTAGATTTTTAATTTATTATGTGCTATAATACCATTGCTGGAGGGTTTAATGAGGAAAAACAATGAAATATCTATTATAATTATAACTGGGCATAGTGGTGCTGGAAAGACAACAGTTTCTAACACAATAGCGAAAATTTTAGATTGTCCTGCGATACATGGGGACGAAATTATGTTTGATTTTGTTGGTCTATTTCCTGAAGAAACCTACGCTAAATTCGGAGACAAACCTAAAAAAGATGGTCAGAAGTGGTTTTCACATTATTTTCGTGATAATACTACAATAAAAAATGAACAATCCCTTGTTAAATTAACCAAAAAATATGTTGATAAGCAATTTAGCGAACTATTAAAGGCTCTAAATTGTTTTGATATCTTTAATAACAATAATAATAGATTTATTTCTAACCAAAAGGCGGTTTATAATCCTAAAATAAAACCAGCATTTGTTGTTTTTGAGTGGCATGCTGCACCACAAATAAGTCATTGGAATAATGCAATAGCTCGTATTTTAGTAAAAGCTAATATGAGTAAAAGAAAATCAATGCTTATGGAACGTATGAGTAATGAAGGAATAACAAAAGAAGATGTCCCAGATATTCGTTATATGGCAATAGAACCTCAATTTAAAAAAGTCGAAAAGCAAATAGATTTTATAGTTAAGAATGAATATAATACAGATTTAGAAAAACGATTATATGATATTTGCACTAGTATAAAAAACAAGAAAAATTAGATTGGTTATACTAATTTTGACAGAAAAAATAAAAGAGAAAATAAAGAATTAGAAAATTGCATAATTAAAATGTATCTTAGTCAACAATGTGAAACAAATTCATAAAATGATTCTGTATGTTTTTCTGATCTTTTCTATGACTTCTTGCTACTTTTTCGTTACGTATTAAGGTATGTGGTTTAATTAATTTATGCTTTATTCCTAATTCTTCTAATTTATTCTCAAATATTTTTTTCTCTTATACTTTTATTATAACTTGGTTTATCTGTAATATTTTGCCAAATCATAAACAAAATCAACCTTTTCGCAGATGTTTTGTGAATGTGTAACAATAATAATACATTTATTTTGTTCTTTGGCTAGATTTCTGAATATTTTAAGGATTTCGTTTTCTGTATCTTTATCTAGGTTTCCTGTTGGTTCATCTGCAATTATAATTTTGGGATTATATGCCAAACTTCTAGCAATTGCAATTCTTTGTTGTTCTCCACCAGATAACTTCAAAATTTTCCTTTTACTTTGTTTTTCATCTAAACCTACACTTTTCATCAATTCAAGTGCTTTATCTTTTTTGTTTTTGATTTTTAATTTACTAACATCCATTGATAATACAATATTTTCTATTGCTGTAAATCTTGGTAATAAATTATAACTTTGGAACACAATCCCAATATCTGTATTTCTATATTTATCTAAATTCATTTTTTCCAAATCTTTTCCATCATACAAAACATTGCCCTCAGTGCATTTTTCAAGTCCTGTTATAATAGAAAGCAAGGTTGTTTTACCACTACCACTTTTTCCTTTGATTGCGTACATTTTACCTTGTTCAAATTCATAATTTATGTTTTTAAAAACAAAATCATCTTTTTTTGCATCTTTGTATCTATAACCTACATTATCTAATTTTAATATTCCCATATTTAAGACCTCTCTTTCAATATAGTAAGTGGACTAAATCTCTGAATACTAATCATTGAAGCAATACTGCTTAATAACACTAGAAACACTCCTATACCAATCAATTCTAAAACAACGTAAAAATCAACTACAGCATTTATTGAATTAATTTGTTCAACCTGAACATTTGTATTAAAATTCATATTCATTGGACCTTTTCCAAAATTAGTTGATATTTCTTGTTCTTCAACCTTAACATTTTCAATTTCAGTTTTAAGTAATTCATTACCTACTGGTTTTGCAAGAAAACTGCCACAAACGGTTCCAATAGATAACATTATAATACTTACAATAAACAATTCTATAATAAATTGAATTGTTAACTTAAACTTACTAATACCAATTGTTCTAAACACACCTATTTCGTATTTTCTTTCTCTAATATTTATCATGTTAATTACAACTACAACAATTGCAGAAATAATTAATGTAATTATTAGAAAAGTTGTTGCAAATGTTTCTACATTTTTAATAGATTTTGTTGCTGTATCTAATTGTTCAATATTTGTATTAATTGCATAATATTCATTTAATCCTTTTTGTTTTACTTCTTCTGTAAACTTCTCCACATTATCCTTGGTTTTAATAATAAAAGATGGAGTAATATTTGTTACAAGTGTACTATCATCTTGAACTAATAGCTCAATAACTCCGCTTCCTGTAATTATGCTATTAACAGAATTCGAATACATATTTTGAGTATCATCTGTATTAGAATTATCTGTATAAATACCTGTTACCTTAAATTGATATGTTTTTTTACTTAAATTCGAATTTTTAAATTCTATATTATCTCCAACACTTATTTGATTTAATGTCGCAAGCTCAGAACTTATAACACATTCATAAACATTAAAACCTGTAATCATTTCTCCTTCTGTTATTTTATGAGTGCCATTCACGAAATCAGTCATTGCATCATAAGAAGAATACCCATTAATAGTAAAATCACCTGTTAAATTTCTAGAACTTTGAAATATTTCTTTAGATTTTGTTATTACTGTAGTTGTATTATTATTTATTGTTGTTCTTCTCTCTGGTCTAAATCCTTCTCCTGCAAATCTTTCTGTTCCATTGTTTTCACCTGTAGTTGTACTAGATGAATTTGTAGTAGTTTGCCTGTTTTCAACTTCATATTCAAATGAATCTGTAGCTTTTGTTAATGAATCACTGTTTAGTGATGTAGAATACATGTAATAAAATCCTTTTAGGTTCTCACTATCTCCATAATTTTTTATATCGTCTATTGTAATAGATTCAATATTATTAAATGCCTCTATATTTTCTTTTCTTGCATCTGCTCCACCTTTAAAATTTTGAGCCAAACCTTTTCTGTTAAATGAAATCTTGGCAATAATATCATGTGATTCCTCATAATTTTTCACAAGTCTATTAGCTGTATTTCTAATAGCTAATGTAACTGTAGAACTGCACGCAATTACAAGAATAATAATACCAATTAAAATATTCCTTCCTTTATTTCTAACAATAGAAATAATGCTATTTTTTAAAATATACATTTTTTTACCTCCTATTAATTATAAATATAATCTACAAACATTGAAGAAAAATTGAAAAACAAGAAATAATATTTAAAATACGTTTAAAAAATAACCAAAACAAGAAAATAAATTGAATTACTTTGAAACACATTAAAAAAGAATTATAAAATATTTTTTATAATTCCTATAAATACTAATTTGGTAAGACAATTCTAAAAATTGTAAAATTATCTTTATATAATACAGTAATTTTTCCATTATATTTTTCTACGATAGATTTAACAATTGCAAGACCTAACCCATATCTTTTTTCATTTCTATTTCTAGACTTATCACCACGATAAAACCTCTCAAATATTTTTTCTTTTTCTTCTTCTGGAATTGGGTCACCTGTATTTTTTACATCTAATATTATTTCATTTTTTTCTTTTATCAAATTAACTACTACTTCTTTTTTATAATTAGAATGTTTAATTGAATTATCTATAAGATTAGAAACAATATGTTCTATATCTTGTTTATTACAATTTAAAAAAATATTTTTTGCAACATTACTTTTAATACAAACTCGTTTTTCATAAGCCATGCTTTCAAACATAGAAAGAATTATTTCTACTTGATTAGATAAATTTAGTTTTTCTTGTTCCTTAATTTCCTCAACATTTTCTGTTTTTGCAAGTAAAAGCAATTCATTTACTAATTTATCCATACTATTTACTTCATTTTGAATATACTTTATCCATTTATTATTTCCAATTTCATTTTCCAGTACATCTGCATTTGCTTCAATAACAGAAAGTGGTGTTTTTAGCTCGTGTGAGGCATCAGATATAAATTGTTTTTGTTTTTCAAAAGTTTGTTCTACAGGATTAACAATAATTTTAGAAACTTTTTTTGCAATTATATAAATCGAAATTAAAGAAATTATTAACAAGGCACCAGAAATAATAAATACAATTTTAATGTGTAAAATAGTATTTTTATTTTCCATAAGAGAAACAATTTTAGTATTTTCATTTATATCTCTGGTTTTATAAATATAATCACCTATTATTCCTTTTTTGCTTTTTGATTTCGATATTTTATTTGCATATTCATTTATTGTTTTATCTTCTATAGTATTTGAAACAGCTATTATTTCTGAATTTTCTATTACAAATGTATATAAACCATTAATATTGTTTTCTTGTTTAGACCTATTTTCGAACCTTGTTTTCGGGTTGACTTTTGGTCCTCCATCTATAAATCTATCCATCATAAATGTTGTTGAATTAATTGTATTATTATAATTTAAAATAGTAAAAACACTTATTGTTCCTATAACAATTATTGAAAGAGATACCATTATTAACAAAAAAATTCTATTGCTTAATTTTTTAATCATTTTCTTCCTCCAATTTATACCCAATTCCTCTAACTGCCTTAATTTTAACTTTTGATTTTAGTAGCTTTAATTTTTTTCTTAAAAACGATAAATACACTTCCACATTATTATACTCTGTTTCGCTATTATATCCCCATATTTTATTTGCTAATTTTTCTCTATTTAAAATTTGATTTTTGTTTATTAATAATATTTCTAATAATTCTAATTCTTTTCCATTTATTGAAATTTCTGTCTTGCTACAAATCATTTTTCCATTTCTTAAATCTAATTTTAAGTCACAATATTCTAGAACATTTATATCATGTATATTAATTTTTCTTTTTAAAACAACTTTTATTCTTGCTAATAATTCTCTCATATGAAATGGTTTTGTAATATAGTCATCTGCGCCATGCTCTAATCCATTTAGTTTATCTGCTATTTCAGATTTTGCTGTTAGCATTATAATTGGTGTTTCTATTTTTTCATTTCGTAAATTCTTCAATATATCAAATCCACTTTTTTGAGGAAGCATTACATCCAACAAAATTAAATCATAAATGTTTGTTAAGGCTTCATTTTCGCCTTCCTCACCATTTACTATTATTTTTGTAATAAACTTTTCTTTTTTTAAGGTCTCAGCTATTGCATCTGCAAGACTGAATTCGTCTTCTATTATTAATATATTCATTTTATTACCTTTATTAATATATACATTTTATCATCCTTATTAATATATTCATTTTATCACCTTTTAAATTTTATAATGAATTTTTTAAAAAAGTCTCAGCTGTTGCATGAGCTAGGCTGAGTTTGGGTTTTAATAATTCTATATTCATTTTATCACTTTTAAAATTATATATGTTGGAGATTGAAATAGTATTGAAAATAATTAAAGCTTTTTGATTTTAGGTCATTTTACTATTATCATAATTAAATTTTTTACTTGTTCCAACAACCACATCTTCAATTTTTTCAATTATAAGCCAATCATCCATATTAGATTGATGATCTAAATTCAATGGATTAATTTTTTCTACTTTATCAAATTCAACTAAGCACAAACATTTTTTATGCCATCTTTGTCTTTGTTTTTCTGATAAATTAAGTTTTGAATTATTTTTTTCAATTATATCTGTTATTTCATCATCAGATAATTTAACAAAATTTTGTACATCTTTAACAATAGCTTTTGCGCTAATTATTCCTGATCCTTTTTCTATAAAATACAATTCTTCTTTAATAAAAACTCTACTATGTGGAATTTTTCTCCCAGCAGCACCTCTAATTATCATGGTTTTACTTCCATCTAAAATTTTTTCTAAAACTTTCTCTTTATTATCACAATAAACTACATGTACCATAAATTACCTCCAAATATTATTTCAAATTAATAATTATATATTTTCAAAATCACATATAAGTTTTGCAGAATCAATACAATATTGCATGTCATTTTTACCTAATTTTGTTTTAAAATATTTATTATCTTTATTTATATTAGAAATTTTAATCAACATATTTTCGCTGTTATCTTCAGCAATTTCACTTATTGATTTATATCCAGCTTCAAAAAATGCTTTTGCAGCAAGTATTCCTATACCATCCATCCTTATGAAGTCACATAAAATAAATAATTCTTCTAGTTCTTTTAGTGCTTCTATTTGTTCATGTTCTTGTTCTTTTTGTTTTTCTTGTTCTTTTTGTATTTCTAGTTGTTTTTGTTTTTCTATATGTTTTTCTTCTGCTAGTTCTTTTTGTTCTTTTAAGTCTTCTGGTTCACTACTATGTTTTGATGGTATTTCTAAATTAAATATTTTATTATCTCTTTTTTGGAAGGATTCATAAAATTGTTTCGAATTTTTTATACCATTATTGTTTAAGATATTTAATATATAATTATTAAAAATTTCACTAAAATCTAGTAGTTTAATTGTTTTGGACTTTATACTGCCTATTTCTCTTCTAAGAATATTTAGGTATTCAATAGGTATTTTTGTTTTTTCTGAAATATTAATAATGCCAGTTTCATTATCTAATTCTTTTTTAAGTTTAGAAATGTTATCAATACCTAAACTTATTATGCTATCAAAATTTTCGTCAATACAGTCTAGAAGTACCTTCCTGCTTGGTATTAAATATTTGTTTTTTAAAATTTCTTTATATCTTAATAATTCAATTTTACTTATATCAATACTATACATTAAATTTGCCTCCTATATTTTATATTTTATAAGCCTAACATCTTTTTTAAATATCCTTCATTCAATAAATGTAAAGTTTCAAACTTACCATTATTAAATACTGCCCAATTGTTAAAAACACATGGCATACTCTTAGCTTTTTCCAAACTATCTACTTTAATCAAATTAATTTCTATTTTATTATCTTTACAAAACTCTTTTATTTGCTCTATGCAGTTAGGAATATATGGGCATTGCAAACCATAATATATGGTAAGTTTTTTAGAATCTATACATTGTTTCTTTGCATTATCAGTAAATTTAGGTTTAGTACCATCAAAAGAAACCGCTAATAATTCATATTGATCATTAATTGTATCTACTACTTCAAAACTATATTTTTGCATAAATTTTTTGTCTGATAAAAATGGCATCTTTTTCTTTGAACTGATTATACACACTCCTGATTTATTATTCTTTTTAGCATCCTTAACACAATAATCTAATAATTTTTTCCCATATCCTTTTCCTTTGAAATTTCCGGATACCCAAAGACAATAGATATATATGTAGTTATCTCCAGTCAAAGGAACCCATGCTTTTTCTATAGGAGCATATTCAATAAAAACTTTTCCTTGTTCATCAAGCTTTCTAAAGACATGTCCTTCTTTAATTCTATTATTAAGCCACTCTCTTTTAACTTTAACACCCTGCTGATGTTTTTTATCTGATATTGCACAGCACAAATGTTCATTGTTTAGGTTTGATTCTGTTAAATTAATAAACTTTTCTTCCATTATTACCTCCTTAATATTTAGGGTTATTATTGCCATATGCAGTTATTTTACTATTTGAATTTAGTATAAATAATATAGCAAAATAATATGATAAAACACCTTGATTTCAAGCCATTTCTGGTTATTGTATTTTATTTGAACTGTTGATTCAATATTTTGCAGTAAGAATCTGACGAAATACAAAGTGTGTAAATTTTTCAACAACCCTCAACAAACGCAGTTCTTTGTAGCGTTTTTCACATGTATTAAGTTAACCTACTTTGAGCTTTACAATATATTTTTGGGTTATATATCGTATTTAACTGCAGTCAATTTGCAGTCATTGAGGAAATTTTTTGCCATTTTTTATTTTTTCCAACATATTTTTAATTTCACCATCTATATCTTTTTTTAAAAAACCATTTACTATTTCAAGTTCTTTAACATCAATTTTATATTTATCTTTAATATTTATTCTTATATTTTTTAATAAATCTTTACCGCTACACCTATCAGATACGTTTTTTATACCTTGTAAAATATCATTCGCTTTTTTATCGATTTTTGTATATGAAATTGCTTTGTCTTTCTGTCTTATTTCATCAGCTATATTATTTTTTAAATCTTCTTTTAAATTATTGCTTTCTATTTCTATAATTTTTTTTACATCTTCTAGCTCTAAATTTATACCTCTTTTAATTAATACTCTTAAGATTACATTTTCATTTATTATATAATTTTCAATCTCTTTTTTATTCCATATATGTAAATTAATATTATTTTCCTTAGCTTCTTTGTATCTAAAGTTAATTTCATCATCTAGATGATAATCTCTATCATATACATAGTAAATTGTGTATTCATATCCTGACTTATTTATTTGTTTTGCTCTCGAAACTTCATCTTTCCAGCTACCCCAACCGCCAGTCTTTGCTTTTGTAATGTTTCCCCACTCAATACAATCATCAGGAAACAATATTTTATAAAACCCTCTTAAATATTGTTCATCATCTCCTTCAACATATAATATTTTTTTATATTTATCTAAATATATATATTGTAAAACATGCACACTACCTAATTTATCCAAAATAGTCTGAATTGATTCTATATCCATAGGCTTCTGACTTTTAGTATCTCTTTTGTTAATAATAATTATATCATCATAGTCTACCATTGACATTATTTCTACAGAATGTGTTGGAATAATAAATTGTTTTTTAGTTTTTCTTAAAATTTCAACTATCTTTTTATGTAATTCCGGATGCAAATATACATCTGGTTCATCTAGAACAATTACAGTTGCTTCTTCGCTTTTTGCAATAAACCAGATTATTTGCAACCACATTTGAATACCTGAACCCATCTGTGCTACTTCTACAACAAAATCTTCATTTCTTATATCTAAATTTATTGTTTTCCCTTCAAGATATAGCGATTCAATTTTGATATCTTGCCATGTCATTTCTAAAATAGATAAATATTTTTCATACATCTCAGGTTCTTCATTTTTATAATACAATAATTCATTCCTAAAATGTAAAGAAGATAATCTTCCTTCCATATTATTTATTATTGTATCTTCAGTTATTTTATCTTCGTCTTTTTTTAATATACCAATTTGTGGTAATACTTTTATTTTATCAATGCAATATTTCTTGTATTCATCTCTTGTTATAATATTTTTACCTCTATATTCCGGACTCGAAAATATCTCCATTGTATCTTTATTAATATATATTTTTACTTTAACATCATTGTCAAAAAATACTCTTATTTCTGCATTTTGGGTATTATCATATCTATAAAACATATTGTCTTTTGATATATCTATATTTTTTAACGATATCTTTACGCCTTTATTCCTTATTCCTATGTTCAAAGATGGATCTGCATTTGAGTAGTTAGTTGTCATCAATTTTTTATTAGCAATAGCTACTATTCTCAAAACTTCAGTCACTGTGCTCTTGCCAGCATTATTCTCTCCAATTATTATGTTACTATTCTGAAAATTAACTGTATAGTTTTCAAAACACTTATACCTGTAAATTTCTATTTTTTTTATCATTTTATACATCCTTATATTAAAATTAAATCAAATTAGCACTCATTAACTCTGCTTGTTTTATAACTGTATCTACTGCACCATCTGCCTGTTCTGGTGGATACTGATACTTTCTAAGTAGTCTTTTTACAACTTTCCTCATATATGCTCTAGCAGATTCTTTTTTATCCCAATCTACTGTTCTACTATTTTGAACTGTTTGAGTAAGTTCATGTGCAAGTTCAATTAATACTTCATCCTGCATTTCTAAAACCACATTAGGATCTTTTACCAATGCATTATAAAAAGCATATTCTTCTGTAGTAAGTCCTTTTTCTTCACCTTCATTATGTGCTTCTATTATCTCATTAGATAACTTTAATAACTCCTCTATAACTTCTGCACTATCTATAAGTCTATTGTTATAACTTTGCATTATTCTTTTTAATTTTTCTGAGAATAATTCAGATTTTACGACGTTAGTTCTCTTAAATATTTTTATATTTCCATCTAATAGTTTTTTAAGTAATTCAGCAGCTATATTTTTTTGTTGCATATTTTTTATGTTATTCATATAATCTTCAGAAAGTATAGATATTTCTGGATTTTCTCTATCTGCTATTTTAAATATATCTATTACACCTTCTTGTTTTATTGCTTGTTCTATTATTTTGCTTATCTTTTCGTTTACTTCACTAGTTGTAAGTTTTCCTGTACCAGTAACTTTACATATACCAACTTTGATACCTTTGAAATATTCTACTTCTATTTTAGTTCTATTATCTAACATTGATCTGCAAAGTGTATCTGCTTGAGATAAAGCTGTAGCTTCTCGTATAAAATCTTTTCTATCCTCTTCATCTAAAGATAAAATATAATTTATACCATTAGATAATGTTTTAAGTCTTAATTCATTTGAATCACTAAAAAATTCTGAATAATTAAATCCGTAAAACAAATCTCTCATTATTTCTAGTTTTTCCATAAGTATTACATATGCTTTAGATATATCAGGAATTTTATCTGCATCTCTTTGTGTATATCTAGCAAGTGCTGATTTTAAATCTGCACCTATTCCTATGTAGTCTATAATTAATCCTGCCTCTTTATCTTTATACACTCTATTTACCCTAGCTATAGCTTGCATTAAATTATGTCCTTGCATAGGCTTGTCTATATACATTGTAGCAAGTGAAGGAACATCAAATCCAGTAAGCCACATATCAACAACAATAACTATTTTAAGTTCACTATTTTTATCTTTGAATCTAATTGCAAGTTCATCTCTATATGCTTTATTTCCAACTATATCATGCCAATCCTCCGGATCATCATTATTATCAGTTAGTACAACTTTTACTTTTTCATTCCATTCAGGTTTTATAAATAAAATTTCCCTATATAAACTTATAGCTACTCTTCTACTCATACAAACAATCATGGCTTTTCCTTCAAGTATATCTTTTCTTTGTTCATAATGATTAATTATGTCACTTGCTAATAAACCTATGCTTTCTTTTGAACCAATTATGGATTCTAATTTAGCAAGTTCTCTTTTTGATTGTTCAATAGTTTCATCATCTGCATGTCCTTGTTCAGACATTGTAATATATTCTTCGTCAGCTTCAGAAAGTATTGTGTCGTTTAAATTTAATTTAGCAACTCTATTTTCATAATATATTGGTACAGTAGCATTATCTTCTACAGCTTGAGTCATATCGTATATATCAATATAATCTCCGAACAATTCTCTTGTGCTTCTATCTGCAAAATCTATAGGTGTTCCTGTAAAACCTATAAATGTAGCATTTGGCAAAGCATCTCTCATATTTTTTGCCATACCATATTTAAAATCACCTGTTTTACTGTTATATTTAGCTGTTAATCCATATTGACTTCTATGTGCTTCATCAGCTATAAATATAACATTTTCACGAGATGTTAAACAATCTGTTCCTTCTTCAAATTTTTGTATAGTTGTAAATATAATTCCACCTGCATTTACAGATAATAACCCTTTTAAATCTTTTCTGTCTTTTGCTTGTTTTGGTGTTTGTGGAATTATTTCATTATTACATATTGCAAATGTTGAATATAGTTGATTATCTAAATCATTTCTATCTGTTAAAACAACTATTGTAGGATTATCTAAACCTATATCTTTCATTAACATTCCTGCATAAAATACCATTGATAAACTTTTTCCACTACCTTGTGTATGCCAAACAACACCACCTTTTCTAGTTCCGTAATCTAAAGCTTTTTTTGTACTTTCTAAAGCTTTTTTAACAGCAAAATATTGATGATACCCTGCAACTATTTTTAATTTCTTTTCATCACTATTTTGATAAACAATAAAATTAGTTATAATATCAATTAATCGTTCTTTTCTAAATACTCCTTTAAGTAATACATCAACTTGATTAATATTTTCTTCTGGCTTTTCTCCATCAATAGACTTCCATGTCATATATCTAGTTAAATCAGAAGTAATAGTCCCAATTTTAGCATTTACCCCGTCAGATATAACAGAAAAGCTATTATATTCAAATAAAGACTTTATATCCATTTGATAGTTTTTAATTTGATTATACGCATTTTCTATTGTAGTAGTTTCTTTAGTTGCACTTTTAAGTTCAAAAACAACCAAAGGAATACCGTTAACAAAAATTACTATATCCGGTCTTTTAGTTTTATAGCCTTGAACTGTATATTGATTAACAACTGTAAAACTATTATTTAAAATATTATCTCTATCTATTAATTTAGCTGTATATGTCTTATCTCCTGGTAAAGGAATTTCAACACCACGATATAACATTCTACTAAATTCATAGTTAGCTAAAGTAAGTTCAATAGAATTAAAATTACGTATTTTTCTATATACCTCATCTGCTATATCCATAGTCATACCTTCATTAAATCTAAATAATGAATTATATAACTTTTCCTTTATAACACATTCATGATAATAACGATCAATATCTGGTCCGAATACATGTTCATATCCTAGAATAACTAATTGTTCTATTATCCCTAACTCTACTTGTTCTTCATTAAACATAGTTTTACTCCTTTAATTTTATACTAAAATAATTTTTATTAATTTATTCCCAAACTTATTTATTGTAACATAACTATCCTGCCTTGCACCTGAAAGACTTGAAACTGATATTCCTTTAATAGAAAGTGCTATTATTCCTAACGAATTTAACCTTTCTATTCTAAATAAATCTTCTCTATTACTTGTATCCTTAAATTTTGCACTTGCTATTTCTATTAAAATTTTTACATCTTGTATAAATAATCTATTAATAACTTCAGAATATTCACAAAATTCCTCCCAGATTATTTGCTGAATTATATATGCTCTAAATAACCTAGCAAGAAAAACTGTTTTTTCATTATCTATATAGTTGTTTAAAATTATAAGTATTCGTCCTAATTCCTTTTCTGCAAATTTTTGATTAGAATCTAATTTCTCTTTGTACTTATCTTTTTTATCACTATCTATTGATCCAGAATTTAATTCCTTAATAAAAATAACTAAATTTTTCAATAAATTTCTATCATAAATGTTTTTTGCAAATTTAAAAGTCGAAAATAATGTTTTAACTATTGGAACTTCACTAAGTAATCCTTCTTCTAATACACTATCTATACCTAACTCAATATAATCTTCAGCTGTATCTTTAAAATTTCCAAATAATGATTCTTTAAATTCTGGTATTAATCTTTCCATATTCATCCTCGCCATTCTTTTATATTTAATTGATTTTAATTCAAAAATCTATATCTAAATTTACTTTTATTCTTCTCTTTTTACTGTCTATACATTTAGAAATAAATTCTTCATAATCTTCTTTGGGATAATGTTCACTTTTCTCAACAACTGTTTTACTACTTAAAGCTAATCCAATACTTGCCATAAGTCCAGAAAAAACATTTGTAGTCTTTTCAAATTTCAATTCATCATATAATATTTTTAATTGTTTTAAATGTTCGTTGAATGTTAATTTTTCACTTATATGATATGTTTTTATCCTTCTGTCTAATATTTTTTGTAATTCTTCATTGTTAACCTTTGTGCTTTCTGTACCATTTCTTGTATATATAACGAACTCTTCAATATCTTTACCTTGCTTTAAAGAAACATATGGTAAATTCTCAGGTATATTCTCAACAATTAAAAGTTGATATTTTTTATTCTTCAATTTTTCATATGCTATATCATCAAAATTGAAATCAAATACTTCATATTCTAAGTTGTTAGGTAAATATTTTGAAATCTCATTTTTAATATTAACTTTATCTTTAAATTCTAAAATGCCTTTTGTATCAAATCCATTATCATTTAATTGATTTACACCAATAATAATAGCTCCTCCACCATAATTAGCCAAAGCTAATATAATCTTAGCTAATTTATCTTTTTCAGGCCATTCAGCTTTAAAATCTATATAATCCGCTTCTCCTAAATGATTTTCAACTAAACTTTTAAATTTTTCAATTGTTGGCTCGCTTAATATTTTATATATAATATCCTTTTGATTTTTTGATACAAGCATATCACACCACCTTCTATAAATCATAATTTATGTAACTAAACTATATTTTAATTTTATCTAAATTTATTTCACCATTCATTAATTTTGGTAATAATGTGTCTCTTAAATTTATTAAATTACTGCTCTGATTATTTATATCTAATATACAATCTAGAATATTTTGATAAGTACTTTTTTTAATTTCATCAATATCAGAAATTTGTAATTTATATATATATTCCTTATCAGTATGCGGTATTGCAGAACCAGTGTTTTTAGATTTTATTTGTTTTCTATAATAGTTTAACATAAAGTATATTTTACCAGGATCATATTTATTATCTGTAATTTCAATTTTAGATAATGTGGAGCCTACTATTCCATAATTACTATAATAAATATCTCCACTACTAGCGCCATCCATAACCATAAGAATATCATTTTTGGTTAAAACAGCCTTCTCTACATCAGCATATATTTTCTCTTGATTCTTTAAATTTGCTATGGTTAAGTAGTCTAAATATCCAAATTCTTTTGTTTTGGAAACATTATTTGGTTTTTTACCTTTAACAAATTTAATTATATCTTTAAATATAATTGAATTATCAGATTTATCAATTTCTTGCTTAATTAATACTCCTCCTAGCTTTTGCAAATTATCACTTATCTTATTATTTAATTCTATTTTTGAATCAATAGAAGTTAAAATGTTTACTATTTTATTTTGAGACTCCAACGAAGGAATTTTAATTGTTATTTCTTTAAGATCTGTTTTGTTAAATTTAGGCATTGCACTTCCTGAAATAATGGATTTAATTTTTGCCTGTCCTTCATTTGAAATAAGCCAATAATATAAATACATATCATTTTCTTTAGATTTTAACATTACAGAATTTGGTCCCAACGTAATTGGATAATTAACTTTAGGAACTATAAATACAGTGCCTAAATTTGCACCTACATTAGTTAAAATAACTTCTCCACCTGAAAGCTTTGACTTTTTTAAAAACATATAAGCTTGTTCAGAAACCCAAATTGAATCTTTTATTTTGTAATTGCTATTATAGTCAACTAAGCGTATCACTCTTGCATATCCTGAATCTAAATATTTAACATTATCAGCTAAAGATTTAAAACTTCCATTTGAAACATAATCTGTTACAATTGAACACAATTCACCTATTTTATATTCTCTATACTCCATATCCAATACCATCTAATACCTCTTTTATTTTTTCTTCTAACTCTCTAGATTCTTCAAATTGCCTCTTCAATTCAGTTGCAAGAGCCGTTATTTTTTCTTCAAAAGATATTCCGTCATCTTCAATTTCTTCTGTTCCTACATATCTTCCAGGTGTTAGTACACTATTATTTTCTTGCACTTCTTGTTTAGTAGCTGATTTACAAAATCCCAATATATCTTCATAATTTTCGTTTTTTCTCCAATTATGATAAGTATCAGCTATTTTTTTTATATCTTCTTCAGATAAATCTCTTACTTTTCTATCTACCATATATCCTAGATTTCTTGCATCTATAAATAGTATCTTATTTTTTGTTTCTTCTGTTTTTTTCTTTCTCATTATCCATAAACAACATGGTATTCCTGTTGCATAGAATAATTGAGATGGCATTGCTACTATACATTCTACTACATCTTTTTCTATCATATTTCTTCTTATTGTTCCTTCATTTGATGTATCACTCGAAAGTGAACCATTAGCAAGGACTGTTCCTGCTACTCCGTTTTCAGGTGATAAGTGAAATAACATATGTTGTAACCAAGCGTAATTTGCGTTTCCTGTTGGTGGTATTCCGTAAGACCAACGTATATCATCTTGTAGTTTATCACCACCCCAATCAGATACATTAAATGGTGGATTAGCTAGTACATAATCTGCTTTTAAAGTTTTGTGTAAATCATTATGAAATGTATCAGCGTTATGTGTCCCTAAATTGCTGTCTATTCCTCTTATAGCTAAATTCATTTTAGCTAATTTCCAGGTTACAGGATTAAATTCTTGACCATATATTGAAACATTTTGAATATTTCCTTGATGTTCTTTTATAAATTTAGCAGATTGTACAAACATTCCACCTGAACCACAAGCTGGATCATATACTCTCCCATTATATGGCTCTATCATTTCTACTAATGTTCTAACTATACAAGCAGGAGTATAAAATTCTCCTCCACCTTTCCCTTCTGATGAAGCAAATTTACTTAAGAAATATTCGTATACTCTACCTAGCATATCCATTTCTTTTGCCTTGTCTGTTCCTACTTCTAAATTAGAAAATAGTGTTACAAGTTCACCTAATCTTGTTTTATCCAGTTCGGGTCTCGAATAATTTTTATTAAGTACTCCTTTTAAAGAAGGGTTTTCTTTTTCTATTGCCTCCATAGCTAAATCTATTATTTTACCGATTTCAGCCGAATTTGCAAATTTTTTTATTTCGTTCCATCTAGCTATTTTAGGTACCCAGAAAACATTTTCGGATGTATATTCATCTTGATCTTCTGGATCAGCCAACTCTTCATCTAAAAGTTCATTATATTTTTCTTCGAATGCATCAGATACATATTTTAAGAATATAAGTCCCAAAGCCACATGTTTATATTCCGATGAGTCCATACTCCCTCTTAACTTATCTGCTGCAAGCCACAATTTATCTTCATATCCTAGTGTTGTATTATTGTTTGTTTTTGCCATTGTTATCCTCCTACAAAATTGTATATATTTCTACATATATTATTATACTTTTTTTATCATTAAAAAGCAAACTATAAGCAGAATTTTTTTACTTTTTTACTTCACAATTGTTACAATCAATGTATTATTACAAACAACAAAACTTACTTTTAAAAACACTATCTATTTTTTGACAAAATATGATATAATTAAAATCCAAGGAGGCATGTTACATGAGCAATAAATATTTAGAGAAATTGAACAAAGAAATAAGAGAGTATTTTAATATATTGTCCCCAGAATTTCCTGATTGGTTATTAGAGTATATTGAAACACCTGAGATGCAAAGAATAGACGGAATAAGTTTGAGTTGTGGAGCGGATTATTCAAAGGTCTTTAACATTAGATATTGGTATTCAAATTTAGACCATAGTGTTGGAGTAGCCTTAATTGTATGGCATTTTACAAAAGATAAAAAACAAACATTAGCAGGATTATTTCACGATATAGCATCACCAACTTTTAAGCATTGTATAGATTTTATGAATGGAGACTCAGAACATCAAGAGTCAACAGAAGAAAGAACAGAACAAATAATACGAAATTCAAAACAAATAACGAAACTTCTAAATAGAGATGGAATTAAGGTTGAAGAAGTGTCAGATTATCACATTTATCCTATTGCTGATAACGATACACCACAATTAAGTGCTGATAGATTTGAATATACTTTTTCAAGTGGACTTATATTTCACAGAGTTTGGGAACTTGATATTATAAAAGAAATATATAATAATGTAAGTGTCTTAAAAAATGATAACGGAATTGAAGAATTAGGGTTTAATAATATTGATATTTGCGAAAAATATATAAATATCATTTCGAAATTATGGCCAGAATGGATAAGCGATAAAGATAGAACAGCAATGCAATTTTTAGCCGATATAGTTAAGTCGATGAATGTTAAAGGTTATTTAACAATAGATGATTTATATAATTTATCTGAGAAAGAGGTAGTAGATAAAATAATAAATTGTGAAGATAAATATATAAGTGAAAACTTCATTAAATTTCAAAATGCAACTTCAGTTTTTGGAAGTGAAATTCCAGTTACAGAAAAATACTGTATTAGTGTTAAAGGAAAAAGAAGATATATTGTTCCACTAACCAAAACTGATAAGGGGGTTTTTAGAATTAATATATTATCAGAAAAAGCAAAAGAAAACATAGATAATTATTTGAATATAAAGAATTCAACTTATACGGGATTTGACTTCGATTTCAAACCATATAATTCTTAACATATTCAAACCATATAATTCTTAACATTTTCAAACCATATAATTCTAAACATTATCATTATGATTTTAATTATAACATTAATTATAAAATAATTTTGGCATATCTATAATCCAAAATTATTTTTTTGTTTTACAATATCATTAAAGTTTTAATTCTATCGTCAATTATAAAATATTTTTGGCATATAACTATGCTTCAACATTTTTTTATTTTACAATATATTATATAGTTTAAAAATGTTATTGATATACTACAAATTCTAGATTGCATGATTTAATAATACTTTAATCTTCAATCTTTTTTATAAATTTTGATAGTAAGTATCTAGAACAATTACATAAAAAAACACCCTATAACTTATAATTATAGAGTGCCTGTATAAAAAATTTCTTAAACAAACATAAATATCAACAAATCCCAATACATATGAAGGAAAATCGGAATAAGAATATTCCTGCTTTTTACAAATGACCAGCTAAAAATAATGCTTAGAATCAATACACATAAAAATCCAAAACCTGTAAAAGTTTTTATTAACACCCCGTTATATATCCATATTGGAAAATGAATTGCAAGAAACATAAAAGCATTAATAATTATGTATTTCCATTTCTTATCCTCACGAATTGTGGCATTAAGAAGCCACCCACGAAATACCATTTCTTCTGTTAAACCAACAAATAAAACAATAATTATTTTACCTAAATTAAAATTATCTGATAAATTTATATGTCCTTTTTTTAGTAACACGGGTCCTAATATACAAATAGTAAAAATTATAAAAATCGGCAAATATTTTAGATATTTAGTTTTTATGTGAAACATTTCTTTTAATTGTATGTACATGCTTTTGTCAAATATTTTAACAAGAATTATTGCAGGTAATGTCCAAATAAGGTTTTTAATTATTCCGTTTTCTATAAATTGAGCTATTGAGTCACTTGAAATAACAGTGTAAAGAATGCTTTTTCCAACAAGCTCAAAGCATGCCCATAAACTGTAAAATACAATTACAAAAAGTATAAGGATTTGAGTTTTTTTCTTATTCATCATATGAATTTATAATCTCCTTTTAAATTCAATTTAATTTTGTTACTTAGTTTTTTTCATTATAACAAATTAAAAAATTATAATCAATTACTATACAAATGAACTTTCTATTATACTATTATTTTTCCTGGAATTGGAGCATTTACTACATCATCTTTTCCATAAGATTTTGCCTATAATAAACAAAAAAACATTCTACACAATTTTTGGAGCATTTACTATATCATCTTTTCCATAAGATTTTGCCTATAATAAACAAAAAAATCATTCTACACAATTTATAGAATGATTTTTATATTCATTTTATAGAATGATTTTTATATTCATTAAATTATTCTTGGCGATGTCCTTAAATTATTCCTCGCAATGTCCTTAAATTATTCCTAGCAATTTCCTTCATTTTCATGTTTATCACATACTGCACCTGTTGATTTTAGATTTTTAGCAATATATTCTTTTACTATTTGTTCTAAATTTCCACTTACACCAACTATTACTTCTATATTATTTTCTTTAAAAATTTGTTGTGCCATCTCTCCCATACCACCTGCTATTACAACATTAGCTCCTTTTTCCTTAAGAAATACTGGTAGAAATCCTGGTTTATGTCCTGGGTTTTCAAAAAACATTTCAGACACCACTTTCTCATTTTCTATTTCATAAACTTTAAATCCTTCACAGTGGCCGAAATGCTCACAACACATATTTTCATTACTTGCTATAGCTATCTTCATTTTAATTATTTCCTTTCATTAAATACTTTCATCTTTATTTTTTAGTTTTTATATCTTGATATATACCTAATATTTTTTCGCTAATCTCTTTTACTTTTTTACCTGCTTCACTATCTTTATATAAAGTTATAGGCTTAAGTTCATTTATAGATTTTAAAACGAAGTTATCATAAGGTATTTTGCTTATAACTTGGATGTTATTCTCAATACAATATTTTTCAATTTTTTGTGACATATCAAGGTTTATATCATATTTATTAATACATACAAGTGATAATACATTAAAAGTTTTAGTTAATTCTAATATTCTTTTCAAGTCATCTAGTCCGGATAAAGTAGGTTCTGTAACTATTAAAGCAATGTCAATACCTGTAACTGATGCAATAACTGAGCAACCAATTCCAGGAGAACCATCTATTATATTAATATCACCATATTTTTTAGTATTCTCTCTTAGTTTAGTAATTAATCTACCAGAACCATCAGCTCCTATTTCCATATCTGCTTTTATTAAATATCCATCTTCCAATTTATATTCAAAAATATTTGCTACTTTATTCTTTGATAATATTATTGCATTACTTTTACATACTAAACTGCATACACCACAACCTTCACATTTTAAAAGGTCTATTTTATTATTTTTAATAGCATTAAACTTACAATTTTCTTCACATATGCCACATTTAATACATTTATCTATATCTATATATGCTTTTTCCCCAGAATAAAACTCTTCTGAATTTATTTGTTCTCCTTTATAAAATAGATGCATATTAGCTGCATCTACGTCACAATCAGTTTTTATACTACCTTCTATAGTATTTGCAATTCCAACAGCAATTGTTGTTTTTCCAGTTCCGCCTTTACCACTTAGTACTGATATTTTCATAACAATTTCTCCTTAATATTAATACTTAATTCTTTAAATATGTTTAAATATTTTTCCTTATTAATTATAAGTTCACCTTTTGAATACATTATAGCAATCTCTCTATCATAATCAATTTGCATCAGTATTTCTATTTTATTTTCAATACAATATTTTGATATTATATTTTCTTTTTCAGTAACTCTGTTTATAACTACTCCAAAAGGTATGTTGAATTTTCTTATTAATTTTACTGCTCTATCTAAATCATGAAGTCCAAAATTTGTAGGTTCAGTTACTAAAATTGCAATATCTGCATGTTCTAGAATATTTACAACATTACATGATGTTCCTGGAGAAGAGTCAATTATATTTATTTCTTCATCTAGATTTTTTAATAATTCTTTTATAACTGGTACAGCCATAGGTTCCCCTATGTTTAGTAAACCTCTAGAACATTTAATATCATTACTTTTTCCTTTTTCTATAATGCCAACCTTTTTATCTATATATTCAATTGCACCAAATTCACAAACAATTTTGCAACCTTCGCAGCTATGACATAACTTGTCAAAAACTAATACTTTATCATTTGTCTTGGCTAAAGCATTAAACCTGCAGAACTCTGCACATTTAAAACATTTTTTACATTTATCTTTATCAATAGAAGGTATTTTCACTATAACTTCAATCATTTCTTTAATAATTGGTTTTAAAAAAATAAATCCATTTGGCTCTTCAACATCTCCATCAATATAATTTGCATTCATATATTTAGCTAGATTAGTTGAGGCAAGAGTTTTTCCTGTTCCTCCCTTGCCACTTAGTACGACTATATTCAATAAAAACACCTCAGTTCTTAATTAGTAATTTCTACTAATTTATTTTCCAAATAATCTTTTAATATTTCACTTATACTTTTTGGAACAGAAGTATATACTTTTATTTTCGAATTCTTTAAAACTTCTTGTGCATTTGGCCCTAAATGTCCAGTTATTAATATATCTGCTTTCTGATCTATTAAAAAATTGCTAGCCTGTATTCCTGCTCCTCCTCCTGATGTATAACCAGGATTACCCACTGATGTAAATTGCTTTGTTTCAGTATCATATACAATAAAAACTTGACACCTTCCAAACCTTGGGTCCATTAAACTATCTTTTTCTCTTGTTTCTGCTGATATAAATATTTTCATATTATTACTTCCTTTCTAATTTAAAATTTTTAAACAAATTATTTTCACAATTACTCATATTGCGCCCCCCTATATCTATTACAATTCTTTAAACAAAATTCTTTTTTACTTCCACAAATATACTTATTACTTCCACAAGAAGGACACTTAACTTTAGAATCTTTATTTTCTAAGTATCTATCTCCACACTTTTCACAAATATATTTACAACTACTTATCTTATAGTCTCCACCTGAAATTATAATTTTTTTTCCATTTATTAAAGAATCTGCTACTTTTTTTCTTGCTGAATTTAGTATTCTTTGCATTGTACCTCTTGAAATATTCATTTCTTCAGCACTTTTAATTTGATCAAATTCAAGTAAATCCATTAATCTGATAGACTCTAATTCTTCTAAACTCATAGAAATAAAATCATCATTTTTTTCAAAGTCGCCTTCAGGTACAAAACTTGTTGTATTTGGTATAAATCCAATTCTTTTACATTTTCTAGGTCTTGGCATAACTCCTCCTTTACGTTTTGTGCATATGCTCATTATATTATATCATTATTTTATACTTTGTCAATCAATTATTTAAAATTTAAGAAACTTCGTATGAGTTTTGTAAATGTTATTATATTCAAGTATTCTTTATCTTCTAACATTTTAGTTATTTTACTTATATCTCCTTTTTCTCTTATTTGCCTACTTATCATCTGCTTTCTCCTTGAAATTCACCATGTTTTTTTAAAACTATTAATAGAAAATATTAAAATTGGCGAAAATAAAGAGATGGCAACTCATTTCTGAATTGCCACCCCAACTATTAACATTGAAACAAAAAATAGAACTCTTATAAAAGAGTTCTATAATGAAATTAAAACGTAGGTTGATATCTATTTAGAATATCTATATTTAAAAGAGTTCTATAATTATATTTTCTGAAATTAAAACGTAAGTTGATATCTATTTAAAATATCTACATTTAAAAGAGTTCTATAATTATATTTTCTGAAATTAAAACATAAGCTGATATCTATTTAGAATATCTTCATTAACACCTAATTTAGTTAAAAATACAATGTCTTTTTTTGCAATTTTGAGATTCATATCTAACTCTAAAGCTAGATTTAGAAATTTTTCTAACACGGTTACTTTTGGAAAATTTCTACACGCAGAAACAAATACGTCATACATTAAGCCATGGCAAAATGATTTATATTTGTAATTTTGTATATTTAAATCTCCTTTTTTTCTATCCAAAAAATCTAATACAATTTGAAAATACAAACTATTGGACAAATTATTCCTCTTTCTATAAACATTTCGTACCTCTGAAAAAGCCTGAGATGAAAAATAAGAAATATCAGTAGCTTGAAGCAACCATTTAATCAATAAAACTGTAGTTTCAGCTTTACTATTTTCAAGAATTGCACACTCACTCCAGTTTTTTATTTTTTCTATAGTGAGATTAGAATCTTGATTTTTTAAATCTGATGGAACAACATTATTCTTTTCTTGCCCAATGGAAAATCTAGAATCTTGATTTTTTAAATCTGATGAGACAATATGATCATTTTTTTGCCCAATGGAATTAATAGACTCTTGATTTTTTAAATCTGATGAAACATTCCGATTATTTTTTTGCCCATTTAACAAACTTTTCTTTTGCCCATTGTTTGAAACGTTATTGTTTTCGTTTTGTGCAGTGGATTTTGAAATACTCTCTGGAATACTTTTAAAATGCTTATTCATATAAATTTCCTCCAAATCCATTTTTATAATTATAATGTTATGCGGGAATTATTTAATTAAATAGCCTTGCTCATCAAACAAAGCGATTTTGCCCTGAGTGATGTGATTTACAACTTCTTTTACTGTAACAGACTCTATATTCATTATTTTTTTAAAATATTCTTCCATGTGTAATGAAAGCAGAGTGTCTATTTGTTCAGTTATTTCCTTAACGTGTATTCTCTTATCCTTAGATTTCATTGTGTCATCCTGTATCAATTGCTCTTTTTTGTTAATCCAGTTATATAATGCAACTGTGTCAATCTCAACATTTTTGCTTATATATTGAATAATATTATTACAAGTATTTTCTGCATAGGCATATCCCACGAAATTTAATATTCTTAACTGAGAAATTGATTTGTTTTGTATCCTAGATGATAAAACAATTCCAAAAATATTATTCGGAGATATACTTCCATTGTAAAATAATTCGTCCTCAGAAATCATGTTATAACTCTTATTATCCAGTCTTTTATTGGATAAACCTTTAATTATAAACGACATTCCAACTTCAATATACTTTTTGTATGCCAAACAATTATTATTGCTAATGCTTGGTGATTCCACCACAGGAACAACATTTTCCTTTTCAAAATTACAATAATTTGTGCTATACAAATCAGATTTATGGGAATCCTTTGGTGTAAGTATTCCATGCTCTAAAATACCGTATATTTTAAATATATTGTGCCCTATGCCATGGAATTTTAAATCTTGCTCATCTAATATGCTTTTTTGTTTTGCCTCCTCATTAAGAATGAAATTTGAACCCTCGCTTATAGAAACTGTGCTTTTCTCATATGTTTTTTTCACTTTTATTCCTCCAAAATTTTGAATGTCGTTACATAGTTGTAAACGCTCTGTAGAATGTTCGTCTGTATGTAATAGATTGCAAAAATGCAATCAGCTAAAAAGGAACTTAAATTAAAATTTAATATGATAGAATTCTAACATATTAACATAACATTGTCAATTTTAACAAATTTAAAACAGAAAGTATAAATTATTATACTTTCTGCCATAATTTTCTCATTTACTTTTTCAAAAAAACTTTTTTAATATTCCACAATCTTTATTTGCTGATTCTACAATTTCTTCTGAAATCTTCAAATATTCCTTAATCAACTCAATTCTATTATATTTTTTTTGTCTAAGTATTTCGAACAAATACTTAGAATTGTTTATCCTAATCTCTTCTAAAATCAAGATACATAAATTATGCTTAATACTATTAATTTCTTCTTCAATATTAGCAATATACTTTTTTATTGCTATATAATAAATTTCCATGTGTTTTTCATTGTTTTTGTTGTCATTATTCTTTTTGTTGTCATCATTAATACCCAAATCGCTTTTCGAAAGTGCCATTAAAAAAATCAAACCAAATTCAGGATTAATTGCATCCTTTGCAGATTTTAGTTCTTCTTTTAGTTCGGCTAACCGTTTTATGTGCCCAGTAACTTCTTCCGATTCTTTTTTTAAAAGATTTGAAAAAATCATCTTGTATAAATTCCGTTCAAAATGATTTTCTCTTTTAGAATGCCCTTTAAATAATTCACTAAAAATACTACTATTTTTCATAAATAATGCACCCCTTTGTTTTAATATAAATCCATTTGGATTCCAGTAATAACTTAATGATAACATAATACTGGTTGCACTGTCAATTTTGGCACCATTCTGCTATTTTTTCTTTGCAATTACATTATATATGTGCCAGTGTTTAGGTTTTCCTAGCGCTGTTTCCCCATCTTTTTCTATCTCATCAAACTCAACTATTTCAAATAAATCCTTAAATAATTCAATAACCTGATCTCTTGATAAAAATATCATATCTTTATTTGTGTTCACCCATGAATCATTTAAACCAAAAAATAAGTTAACTCCCTAAATTTTTTAAAAATATTTCAGCCGCGTATTTTTTAAACTTTTTACAAATTATTTGATTATGATAATTGTAATTTTTGTCTTAATAATTCGCATGCTTTTTTTACATCAGTTTCCTCTGTTATATTTATTTTATATTTTTTTATATCATTTATCATTTCTTTTTTTGCATTATTTATTTCTAAAAATGATTTATTTGAAAAGTCATTGTTATTTTCATATTCTATAAGAGTTCCTAAGTTTTCTACTTCTTGAAAAGCGAATTCTTTTCCTTCTTTTTCATAAACTGTAACATGATATTTTACTTCAACTAGTTTATAAAACTTTAGACATTTAAATAATTTTTCAGCACTTTCTAAATCATCACAATTTAAATTCACCTTTTCTTCTGAGACAACATCTCCATTACTGTCTAGTTCCTTATTTTTATATGTTATTTTTTTTATTACCTTAGAATCTAATTTTAAGCTTCTTAATAATAATGATTGTTTTAAAAAATCTTTTATATTTTCGTTGGTGATTTCTTTTTCTAAATTAGTTAAATATATATCATATATATCACTTTCTCGTATTTTTTTAAATCCATTTTCTTCAAGTTTTTTTACTGCTTCTTCAATTTTTTCTTTTAATCTTACAGTTATTTCTATTTGTTTCATCATTATCCCCCTAAATGCTTATTTTTTATATTATACAACAAAAAAATTAAATACTAAATTTTCCTTCCTGAATATTATCAAAAAATTCTCTTGAAGATAATATTTCTAAGCCTAATGAATTTATTATCATGTAATCCATATTCCAAGGCAAATATAAAGTTTGAATATATTTATTACCATCTTTTTTCCATATCTTTTTTGGCTCATATCCCTTAAATTCAAGTATTGGCTTCATATATTTATAGATTCCATCATTGTCTATTATTTTTGTTTTATTTAACAAAATATCTATCCATTCAAATTCACCTTTTTTTACAGAGTCTTCTTTGACTTCTTTATCAAAATCATTTTTAGATTTTCTATTTAAATTTATTTTTTCTAAGGCTTTTTTAACAATATCATTTTCATCACTTACAATAGTAATTCCATTTAGTTTTAACCCTAATTTTACTCTGTTTAAATCTTCACCTTTAATAAAATCATCAGAATCTATAATAATCATAAAATTCTCGCATATAACTGCAGTTGCATAATGTGACTCATGTTCATCTGACACTAAAAAAACATCACATTCTTCATTTGCTAACTGTTTTATTTTAAAAGCAACAAATCTAGATAATTCATAACATATTCTTCTATTATGTTTTTTTCTTTCTTCTATCCATTTAGAATTAGGATTTCTTCCATACTTTTGGTCTATCGTACATATATTTTTTTCCCTATCATATTTACCTAAAAAATAACAAAATTCGTCAAAAACAAAATATTCACAAACCATAAAATGTACATTCATTATTAAATCGATCAAAGTTAGTTTATATTCATTTGCAATTTTATCAATTTTATCTATAACATCATCATTCTCGTTTTCCCAAGATACATAATCATATTCTATTCTTGAATCGTTTATTTCCTCTTTATCTTCAGGATTAATCTTTATTTTGCACCAATTCATATGATTTTTAATTATTTTTAAAGATTCTAAAAAATCTTTTCTTTTATTTTCCTTACTCATTTTCAACCTCAATTTTTTTATTTTGATTTTTATCTAACATCTTATTTTAACCTTATTATTCTATATTGATTGTTATCTAAAGTTCAACATTGATTGTTATCTAACGTTCAACTTTAACCTTTTTTTCTATATTTATTGTTATCTAACGCTTCAATTTTATCGTCAATTTTTTCTGTATGGATTTTTTATAACTTTCCAATTTTAACCTCAATTTTTTCTGTATAGATTTTTTGTAGCTTTTAAATTTTTAAATTATATAAAATGCTTAATAAGATTATTTATTTGTTTTTTATTATATCATAAAAAAGCAAAATATTTTACTATTCTGCTTTTTTTAATTTTATTTGTTTTATTATAAAAAATGATTACATATTTTCAATATAACACTTATTAATAAAAATAGTAAGTTGCTCTTCTGCAAGCCATTCCACTTATTTGGCTAATATTAGAAATTGCACTTCTGTAATCCAGACCTCTTATTTAGCAATTATTGGATTTTGCATTTCCGCAAGCCAAACCTCTTATTTAGCCATTATTGGATTTTGCACTTCTGCAATCCAGACCTCTTATTTAGCCATTATTGGAAACTGCAATTCTGTAAGCCAGTCTTCTTCATTTTCCTTATTCCAAATACCATCAATATAACTTTCTCTTGGGCTGTCTATAAGTTGATAATTATTCTCTTCAATCCACTTAAATGCATAGCTGTAAGCCTTGTTCAACTTGCTATATGGGCCTTTATGCATAACACACAAAGCTTTTACACTTGGAATTTTTTTAAATTTAATATCCCCAACTTCAATTCCTATTTTGTCAACCGCTTCGCAAAACTCAATATGAATATCTTTTTCCTTATACTCATTTTCTAAATATTTAATAAAACAATATTCTGGTTGTATACATTTTAAATCTGGATTTGCTGATTTAACTTCCTCCCCTATTTGTGGTATCACCTCAAAATATGAGTTATAATCTTTAACCACCATCTCCTTTGAATAAACTATACATTCCGGTAGCTCTTTAACAATTGCCTTATACTCCATAAAAAAACCTTCTTTCTTCTCTTCTAAGAGATAATTTATTAATGAGATTTGTTTATTGGTACGATTGTTTAAATTGATCAATTCATTTTTTCGATCTTCTAAAATAGTCTGCACATTTTTGTGATTAATTATGATTTCTTTAATCTGATTTATAGATAAACCTGCCTGTCTGTAAAGTAAAATCTCATAAAAATCTGATATTTGAGCAGTTGTATAGTATCTGTATTTTGTATTTTTATCAATTTTTTCAGGCTTAAGCAAGCCTACTCTATCATAATATCTTAATGTTTTAACTGTAGTTTTAGTAATTTTAGAAAACATTCCTATTTTGTACATTTTTTCACCACCCTATTTTATACAGATTATAGCTAGCTTATTTTTTATTTCTAACTAGAGTATTTAAGAATCCCTCAGCAGCTAATTTTTTTAGATTTCTTGCCAGCTTATTTTAAAATTCTAACCAGCCTATTTAAATAATTTATAACCAGACTATTTTTTAAATATTTCAATATTTTGTTTTTATGTTTATATCCAGCCTATTTATAAATTTTTTAAAACCCAATAAATCTCATATTAATATTGTACACCCTCCCCTAAAAGTAGAGTCAATAGTATTCTTACAATTTTTCAAAAACAAGTGTTGCTTGAATTCGATCTCCACCAAGCATTCCTTTGCTTCCAGCTGAAGCTGTAGTAATTGTATGTAATCTATAACCTTTTTCCGCCTGTTTATTAATAACCTGTTCTAATTCAGTTAAATTTCCTGAACCAGTACCTATAAATTTTTCTTTTAATATAACTTGTAAAACCACGTATTCCATTGTTTTTCTCCTTTCATTTTGATATCTAATCTATATTATAGCACAAAACTAGATTATTTGTAGCTATTAATAATCTAGTTCTGTGCCATTCTTTAAAATTCTTCAATTAATTAATACCTCTTTATCAAGTTTATAAAAAAAGTTGTTTTAGATTTTATAATATATAACTTATGATTTATATATAATTTATGTAGGAAACCTCCTTTCCAATAGTTTTTATGATAAAAGATGTATTAACAAAATAATTATACTACACTTTTTTTGCAGAATTTGTCGAAACTTGTCGAAAATACAAAAAAATTTAATTTTTTTTTTCTTTTACGTTTTTACTTTAATTTTTAACTTCTCCAATTAAGTATTAGCTTTAATTTTTACAACCTGCCCAATTACATTTTAGATTTGATTTTCATAACTGCTCCAATAGCTCCTAATATACCTAGTCCAGTTATTCCTCCGACTATGCCTGCACTTGCTACACCTTCAATTGCAGAATTATCTATATCTTTAGGGTTAACTGTTATTTTACAGTAACTTTGTATATTATTATCTGATACTACAGTTATAGTAACTTCACCTTTTCTTTTTGCCTTTACTTTTCCATCTTTTACTATAACTATATTTGGATCTGAACTTGTCCATTTTAATTCCTTATTTGTTGAATTATCTGGTAAAACACTTGCAGTTATTTGTTTTTCTTCGCCTTCTGTTAACGAGATATCAGTTTCTGAAAGCACTATTTGTTCTACTAATGTGGTCTTAGGTTCTACTGTAATCGCTTTTGTTGTTGATTTTCCATTACTAGCAGTTGCAGCAATTTCTGCCACTCCTGGAGCTATCCCCTCTATCTCTCCATTATTTACTTTTAATATTGATGAATTCGAACTTTTCCATGTTATTGTTTTATTGGTTGCATCTTCTGGTTCAATTCTTACAGATAATAATTGCTTTTCTCCAACTTCTATTGAAGTAATAGTATCATTTTCGATAATCAAAGATGTAACTTCGCTTAACTTTTTTATATAGTTTGTGAAAGGTTTCGTTTCACTAACTGTGGTCTTTGATGTTGGAGTATAAGAAGAGTATGGGCATACACCATTTTGATGTAAGTGTGCCGGATTTCCTCCGCAGTGATAGTGATAACTCCCTAGTCCACTTATGTTTTGATTATCTTTATGGCCACCACTTGAATCTGTTCTCCCTGAATGTGCAAACACAGTTTTTGCTAGTGCCATAAACACTATTAGCATTATTAATGCTACTTTTTTTATTAGTTTTTTGTTTTTCATAAACAATACCCCCTTGTTTTATTTATGAAATAATATCATACTTTTTTTAAATGTTTTGTCGAAATCTGTCGAAAATAAAAAATTTTATAAAAAAAGACAAATTTTTTTATAATTCGCCTTATTCTTATAATAATTAATTTGAAAATAATATCTTTCTAGATGATTTTAAATGTTTTTTTAAAGATGCCGTATAATATTTATACTTTCTTAAATTCTACCATTAATCCATGCAATTCTATTTGATGGACTTATGATGGACTTTTGATTAACTTTTGATTGACTTTTGATTGATTTATCCTAGTATATTATATTATTTTTCTATACTTTTTTCCTCTATAACGGAATTAACTATCGCAGTAATTATCCCACATTTATTTCCACCATAAATATCTGCAATAATATCATCACCTATCAAAAGAACATTTTCCGGATTTAATCCCATCTTTTCACAGGCAAGCAATAAATTTCTCTTCAGTGGCTTTCGTGCAAAAGACATATACTCTATACCTCTTGAGCACGAAAAAGATTTAACTTTTTCATCAAATCCATTAGTTAAAATTACAACTTTAAATTCTTGTCTCATAAAATCTATCCACTTTTTGTTGCAATCTGGAATATCTAACATATCTTTTCTAATGGTCTCATCGACATCGAGAATAATTCCACCTATGCCATACTTAGATTTTAAATTCTTAACAACTTCAAAATCTAAATCTGTTACTTTATGAAATGTTAGATTTGGTTTTATTCTCTTTTTAAGTTGATTATTTATTAAATTGTAGATTTTTTGTTCTATTAATGCTTGTATATTCAATTCATTACTCATACTATTAAATCCTTATATGATTTTTAAAATTCCTAATTATTATAACTTATATTGTTATATATCTAAAAAATATTTTCTTCGAATTATTACAAATAAATATTAATCTCTACTATATAAATCTCTTGTATATAATTTATCTTTATACTTTTCTAGTATACTGTCAGATCTATTTGCTAGTATTATATCTGATTTTTCTCCAAATTCAGTTAAATCCTTAAACACCTTGCAATTATTAAAAGTATGTACTTCCAATGTAGGTTCATAAATAATAACTTCAATTCCTTCTAATTTAATCAATTCAATTATTTCTTGAATAGCACTAGCTCTAAAGTTATCAGAACCACTTTTCATAGTTAATCTAAATACTCCTACCGTTTCAGGATTTTTTTTCATTATCATTTCAGTTATATGTTTTTTTCTAGTTTTATTAGATCTAACAATTGCACGTATTAAGTTTTGTGGAACATTATCATAATTAGCCAATAGTTGTTTAGTATCTTTTGGCAAGCAATATCCGCCATATCCAAAAGAAGGATTATTATAATGTTCTCCAATTCTTGGGTCTAAACTTACACCTTCTATTATATCCTTCGCATTTAACCCTTTAATCTCAGCATAAGTATCTAACTCATTAAAATATGCTACTCTTAAAGCAAGATATGTGTTAGCAAACAATTTAACCGCCTCTGCCTCAGTAGAATCCATAAACTTAATTACAACATCTTCATTTAAACAGTTTTCTTTTAATAGATTAGCAAATATTTCCGCTCTTTCTGATTTTTCTCCAACAATTATTCTTGATGGATATAGGTTGTCATATAATGCTTTTCCTTCTCTTAAAAATTCAGGACTAAACATTATATTATCTATACCATATTTTTCCTTCATGGATTTTATAAAACCTACTGGTATTGTTGATTTAACAACCATAGTAGTATTTATTTTCATACTGATAATTTTTTTAATTATATCTTCAACCGAAGATGTATCAAAATAATTCTTTTCAGAATCATAATTTGTTGGTGTACTAATAAGAATAAATTCGGCACCATCAAATGCTTCTTTATAATCAAGAGTCGCCTTTAAATTTAATTTTTCTTTGATAAAATATTTTTCAATGTATTCATCTTGAATTGGACTTATTCTATTATTTATTTTCTCTACTTTTTCTGGTAGTATATCCAATGCGTATACCTCATTATTTTTACTTAGTAATGTAGCTAGAGATAAACCAACATAACCAGTTCCTGCAACTGCTATTTTCATATTATTCTCCATTTCTCAAAATTATTTAACATTTAATTATTTTTATTTTTTGTTTTTAATCATCTTAATTCCCTCAAATACTAAATCATCTTTCATAACAATCAATATTGTAAAATATGTTATTGCTGAGAAAATCAATTGTACTATAATTGAGATTATATTATTTTTTACTAACATTGAAATAACAATACTTATAACAAACATAATAAATGCTGCAATAAAATATTTATATGTTATTTTTATAACTTGTCTAAGAATTATTTGCTTTCGTATTAAATAAATCTGTATAAATGTTACTGCAAATTCTGCAAGAACAGTTGCAATTGAAGCACCTATGCTTGCAAATTTTTTAATCAGTAACATATTTAAAATAAAATTAATTATAGCACCTATAACAACAGAAATTGTATACTTGTTTTGTTGTTTCGTTGGAAGCAAATATTGTGTTCCAGTTACATTACTTAAACCTATCAAAATAATAATAGGACTAATTACACATATTAATGGTGCAACCTTATCAAACTCACTGCCATAAAATATTGGAACAAATTTATAAGCAACACTAATCATTCCAAACATCAACGGAAATGCTAACATCATTATAAATCCAAAGGATTTATTCATATATTCTTTTACTTTCTTTAAATCTCCATTTGCATAAGTTGCCGCAATTCTTGGTAGCATTACTGTACCTAAAGAAGTTGCAAGTGTCATTAATAATTTAATCATCTTTTGTGCTTGCTCGTAATATCCCACCTCAGCTTTATCACCTATAATTATACCTATCATCGTTTTGTCTAAAACCGTATAAATTTGAGTTGCAATTTGAGGAACAAATAATATTATCGTAGGTTTTATATGTTTTACTAGATTTAAACCTTTAAACGACAATTTATTTATATATTTAGGTAAATAAAACCATAAAGTTACATTTCCTAAAAAAGTAGATAATACGTAAATAAAGAAATATTTATATAAATCGTTGGAAGTTTTAACCAGTAAAAATATACATACGACACTTATTAGTTTAACAATTATATTTCTTTTAACAGTTTTTTTGAATTCTTCTAATCCTTGAAAAAACCAGCTAATATCTATTGAATTTGCAATAATTTCTAATAATAAAATTTTATAATAAGAACTGTAATCCCCAAACGTACAGAATCCAAAACAAAATATGGCTATTGAAATTGTTATAGAAACAAGCCTTACAAAAAACATTTCAAAAAAAATCTTTGTTCTTTTATCCTTATCGTTTTGAAAATAAGCAATTTCTCTTTGTCCATACATAGCAATACCAAGTGAACCAAATAATATAAAGTATGTAGTAATAGATAATGTGAAACTATATATTCCAATATTTTCAGCTCCAAGAACTCTTGATAAATAAGGTGTAGTTACAAGCGGAATAATAATAGCAAGTAATTGATAAAACAAATTATAAATATAATTTATTGTTACACTTTTTTTAGCCACCACATCAATAGCTCCCCTCTATTTGTTATTTTGATATATTTCAAATGCAGATTTTATAACATCATCCATGTCATAATACTTATATTCAGCAAGTCTACCACCAAAAATTACATTTTCCTCTTTTTTGGCAAGTTCTTTATATTTCTCGGCTAATTTATTATTTATATCATCGTTTACTGTATAATATTTTTCCAAGCCTTCAACATAATCTTCTGGATATTCATATGTTATTATTGTTTTATCGCTTTCTGTATCAAATTCAAAATGTTTATGTTCAATGACTCTTGTATAATCTACTTCATGTCCTGTGTAATTTACAACAGCATTTCCTTGAAAATTTTTCTTGTTTAAACATTTTGTTTCGAATTTTAAACTTCTCCAATCAAGTTTACCTAATGAATAATTAAAATATTCGTCTATTGGTCCTGTATATACTATTTTATCTGCCATATTTTTGTATTCTTCAATATTATCAAAGAAATCTGTATTTAGTCTTATTTCTATTCCTTCTAAAATTTTTTCTACTAGTTTTGTATATCCACCTATTGGTATACCTTGATATTTATCGTTAAAATAGTTATTATCATAAATTAATCTTACTGGTAATCTTTTAATTATAAATGCCGGTAAATCAGTACAATCTCTATTCCATTGTTTTTCTGTATATCCTTTTATTAATTTTTCATAAATCGATCTGCCTACTAGACTAATTGCTTGTTCTTCAAGATTATGAGGTTCTTTTCCTTCCATTTCTTTTTTTTCTTCATTTATATGTCGCATTGCATCTTCTGGTGTAAATACATCCTTCCATATTTTACAAAAAGTGTTCATGTTAAATGGCATATTGTATGTTTCATCACCAATACGTGCAATTGGTGAGTTAGTATATCTATTAAATTCTACAAATGAATTCACATAGTTCCACACATCTTTATAATCTGTATGAAATATATGTGCTCCATATTTATGTACATTTATTCCACTAATATTTTCTGTATATACATTTCCAGCTATATTAGATCTTTTTTCTATTACTAAAATCTTTTTACCTTCTTTATTTGCTAAATTTGCAAATGTCGCTCCAAACAATCCTGAACCAACTATTAAATAATCATAATTTTTCATATTTCATCTCCTTTATATAGTTTCTATTATAATTAAACAACAATGATAACATAAACATAGTTATCATTTGATAAGGAATATTAGTTGATATAATCAAAATAAAAAAACTAATAGATATTGATAAAAAAGATTTATCATGTTTTTTATATGATTGTATTATTGTCTTGAATGTTGGGATCATGTAATATAAAAACAAAAAAATCCCACCTTCAGCCAATAACCTTCCAACTGCATTACTTTGACCATGTTTTATTTCATCTTTTCTTCTATCATGATTCATATAAGATACTGACTTTGAAGTATTTTCATATCCATTTCCAACTAATGGATGTTCATTCCAAGCTAAATATGATACAATGTAATCTTCAAATCTTAAATTGTACGACCAACTTTCATTTTCCATTTTCATTTCAATCAAATTTACAGCTACTATAGATAAGATTGCAATTATAAATGGTAATATTATTTTTTTTATAATATTCTTTTTATTTTCAGCAATAAATGAATTTATAAAAACAATTATTCCAGCTGCGATTATTCCTGTAGTGGAAAATGTTGTTATAATGGTTATTAATAATATATAATGTTTAACTTTATTGAAATTCAAATAATTAAATGCCAATGCCAAAGTTAATATGTAAGAATACATTGGTGATTCAGTAAAAATGCCTGTATTTCTTAATAACATTGTTCCAAATGAATAAGAATTCTGCATATTAAACTGCATATAAAATAAATGATTTATTTGTCTTGACCCTCCCCATTTAACTAATACTGTGTTATCACCAAAAACGTTAGTAATAAATAACAAGTACAGTATGAGAGAAATTACAGCTAAAACTAATGAACAATCAACAAATGCTTTGCATAACCTATTGACATTTTCGGTATTTAATCTAAAATAAAGAATAAGGGTCGGAAGCAATATTATAAATTTAATAATATATGCAATTATAGCTTCTCCAGATGAAACATTTAAAAATAGAAATAATAATCCTAACAAAGCTAAAATTTCAACGAAAATCAAATCATATTTCCTAATCTTTTTACACTGATTTAAAATATAAAATAAAAAAATCGCTTGTATTCCATAGTAAAAATATTCAGTTTTTATTGGTAATCCAACAATTCGATTATATACTGAATTACATTCCAATATTAGCGAAAAAACGAATAAATAAGTGATTATATCCGAAAGTCTAATTTTTTTCATGAATTATTCCTCCATTTCAATAATCATTCTATTTATGAAAGCATTAAAATCATATTTTCTAAATATGCCATCCAAAATTCCTTTTCTAACTGTTTTTAACTTTATTTTTTTATACTTTGTTTTAGAAAATAATAATTCAAGATATAGTAGAATATTTTTTAACACATATTTAATTAGTTTGATTTTCCCATAATATTCATTTGTATTAATAAAGTTATTTCTAATCATGTAATAAAAAAAGTTAATTCTATCAATATTATTTTCTTCTATTAAAGTTAAAGACTTCGAAATTATTCTTTTATGTAAAACTTCACTACTTCCAACAAGAAATGCAGGTCCATAAAACTTAGTTAATCTAGTTGTATATTCAGTATCATCCCCCCAAATAAAATAGTCTTTTACGGGTAATCCGCATTGTTTAATTGCATCATTCTTTATTAACAACGAAACAAATGTTGCTGTTTTTATCTTTACACATCCATATTTTAAAAATCTATACCAATCAGGGTAACCATTATCGCTCATTGAATCATCTAAAATTGGAACATTCATAACCTCCTTCTTCATTCCAAAGACAGAACTAGAGAGAAAACTGCAATTCTCATTAATATTTTTAGAAGCTTCAATTAATTCTTTAAGGGTGTTTTGATTTGGAATAGTATCGTCATCCATTATCCAAACCCAATCATAGTTTAATTGTATTGCTTTTTTCATACCTGTATAAAATCCACCAGCTCCTCCTATATTTTTAGATAGTTTTATATATTCTACATTATTTAAAGTTAATATTTTTTTTTCTTTTAAATAATTTTCTGTATCATCTGTACTTGCGTTATCTACAATTATTATTTTTTCTACTGTATACGTTTGATTTAAAATCCCATCGATGCACTCTTTTAGTAATCTTTTTCTATTATATGTAACAACAACTGCAACTATTTTCTTATTCATTTTTTACATTCTCCTATCAATTCTTCATATAAAACATATATATTTTCTGCGTTAACTAAACTAGAAAATTTAGTTATAGAATTTTCGTATCCATTCTTTCTTATCGTATCTAGATTATATATATTTTTTATTATTTTGTTTAAGACGAGTGTTAAATTATCTATATCGCCATAATTATATAAGTAACCTGTTTTCCCATCTTTAATTAATTCTACGTTTGCACCAGTATTAGATGCAATAACACATAATCCACACATCATATACTCAATTGTAACACGTCCAAATCCCTCTGCTTTAGAACAAATAACACCAATATCATAATTAGGCAATAATTCATTAATGTTATTTTTATATCCTAAAAATTTAACTTTTTTCTCCAATTCTGTATTTTTTATTTCTTTTTTTATTTTATTAATATATGTTTTTTCTCCTTCACCATAAAAATCCACTGAAATTTGATGCACTTTCTCAATTTTTTTTAAAGCTTGAATCAACTGTAATTGTCCTTTTCCAGTAAAAATAAATCCTGACATTACTATTCTTATATTATCACTTTCTTTTTTAATCTGATGATTTTGAAATTTTTTAGATTCTACGCCATTATATATAACTTTTACCTTATCTTTTAAAATTCCTTTTTTTATCCAACATTCTGCAACTGCATTTGAAATAGCAATAAATTTATCTACATGATTGTTCATAAAATTTATATAATTTTTTCTAAGCGAAAAACATTGATAATCTTCTTCACCAAATTCTCTTAAATGCAATATATGTTTAATATTATTTCTTTCTGCCAATATTGCCCCAAGATCATTTCTATTAATATTAGAATGTATAATGTCTATTGAAGAAAAGTTTATTTTTTTTTCCAAAATTCGTACAGAAATATAATTTCTTATTTTGTAATTTAAATAATAATACGGAATTAATATTTTTTTGATTATTTTCTTCCACCATGTTCTTCCCTCACCTATCATAAATGCAACATGCTTACTATCATAAACCGAAAAACCCATATTTTCAAACTCACTAAACAATGGATTATTCTTATTTATAGCTATATTTATATCTACATTTTTTAAATCTCCTAATTTTTTTGTTAATTCCTTTAGTGAATTGGTTGCACCATATTTGCTTACAGTATCTGGTATATATAATACTTTCATTTATATCCTCCTGTCTCTTTTATTTTTCATATAATTATATAATTTATAATACGGAAAATCTAAAATAAACAATCTTTTTAAGAATCCAACTTTCCAATCAGAATTATTCAAATCTTGTTTAAATTGTTTTAAATTCATAAAATAAAATGCCCTTTTTTTTGGTGAAGCAATTTTGTTATAATCAAGATTTTCTGAAAATATATCTCCAAAGGTTTTTGCAAATAGTAAAGAGGGACTTGTTCCCATTTCAACAAATTTATCAATGATAAAATACGGTTTTATATCATCAAAATCATCAATAAAAGGCAATATATCACATGCATAATTCATTATTCCATTATGTATCAGTTCTACTACTTCTTTATTTATATTGTCAGATTTTAAATTATATGGATTATTTAAAGAATCATTATATGAAATTGTAGTCCCATGAGTTGCTGAAAACACTGTTTCTATAATTATCATAAACGAATACAATCTTTCATAATATTTATTAGAATTTCCATCAAATATATATGTTGAATACCTATTCAAATTTTTATTTTCAGTTATTCCTAGATATATACCATAATTCTCAATATTTAACATTTTATCAATTATTACTTGCGTTGTTCCTCTCCATCCCAAATCAACAATTATTCCGTTACCATTTGGTGTTAAACTATTATAATATTTTTTAAAATTTTTATATTGTGTTTCACCTACATTATGTATATAATTACTAACAATATTATTAAAAAAATCTTTAAAATCCGTTGATTTTTTCAAAAACTCAATTGAATAATTTCGGGAAGCATACAAATTGTATTTTTTTAATTCTTTTTCAATATCGTCAATATTTATATTATAACTTTTTAGCAAATCTTCAATTAAAATACTTTTTTCACTAACTGGTAATATATGTTTAAAAACATCAAAACTGTTATTGCAATACAAATATGGTAGATATAAACTTTTTCTAGAGCAATAAAAGTATTGAATATTTTCGTTGAATTTTAATAATTCATATACTTTTTTAACAATATACATATCTCTTGCACAAAACAAAATATTTTTTTTATTTTGTTCTATAGCTTTATTATGAACATAACTGCAAAAGTCTACTACTATTGGACCTACAACTTCATAACCAAATTTTTCAAATATAGTATTAAATTTAGTACATTTATTATTAATAGTAGAATATATTATATTATCATTAATTGAAGATTCAGCATTTTTATAATTAATAAAAACAGTATTTTTATTTTTTTTCTTTATATGAAAAAAATCAATGTTTGCTTTAAAAGAACCCAAACAATCCGCTTTATAACTATCTCCTATATGTAATATATTTTTATTAGATATTTTTTCTAATTCTAAAACTTTTTTAAACAGATTCCCTGTTAACTTTGTTTTTTTATAAGTACAAGACAAATATATGTTATCAAATTCAAATCCGTTATTTATTAAAATTTTTTCTACAATATTTTCAGGCAAGTACATGTCAGAGATAGCAATTATTTTTTTGTTTCTAAATTTACAATAATTATATATACCAATAATTTTTTCGTTTGGTATTGTATATTTCAATTCATATTCTATTTCCATTTTTAATAATGTATTTTTTATGTTATCCTCTAATTCAATACAATCATAAATTTCTTTAAGAGTTATTTCTTCACTTGCTGATATTTTCCTTGCTTTAATTTCAGCCTCTATTCTCCTAGCAGTAAAATCGATACAATCTTTTTTTTTCTTGTTATATTTTTTTTCAACTAGTTTAAAAATATCTACTGGACTATTTACATTTCTTTTTATTAATGTATCAAAAACATCAAAAGATATTACATCATAATTTTCAATTCTCTTTTTTAAGATTTTTTCAAAAAGATTTACCATACTTTCCCCCAATAAATTTAGCTTTTAAAAAAGCTTTTATTTTTGTAATTCTATTTATTTTTTCCATATATATGAAATTACATTCTTTATACGATATATTATTAGTATTAATATATACATCTAATAATAATTCACTAATCCTACCATAAAATCTCGAATGAAATTGATCGTATTTTATAGTATCAACTCTATTTTCCAGTTCAAACAATATATCAAACATCCATTCACAGTAAGAATCAAAGATTTCTTTTTTCATTATAAACATATTAAACATATGTGCACTTCTTCTTTTTTTTAATAAATCAAATTCTTTAATATATGATGGGAATTTTTCTTGTATAATATTTCTCGTTTCATCTAATGGTTCAACGTATAGCGTATGTTTATAATGATCATATACTGTTTCAATATAATAATTTCGTTTTTTGGTTAAAATAACATCGTTTTTTTCTAATAACATATTTGCCTCTGCTCGTTTCAAAACGTTTTTAAATTTATCCTTTAACTTTTTTCTAAAGCAAAAATGTCTTCTATAATGTACTAAACCAATATATTGATTATTTAAATTTTTCCATGCCCAGTATATACCGGTTAATTCACAAAAAAATGAGTTTTTCTGTGAAATATTATTTCCGGTATCATCTCCTTGATATCCTATAGATTTTTTCCCATATTTACCAACATGTATTGGCAAATACATATCATCATTAGGCATATGATATTTTTTGTGTGTAGCAACAACTATTTTAATATCTTTCAATTTTTTCACTCCTTATATACAAAAATCGGCACACCATACAAATGTACCGATTAATAATTTTACTTTAATAAATCAAATATGTTTTATACCACTTAAGTTCTATTCTATATTTTTAGAGATATAATACTTTTTATGGTTAAAATTTTATTTATATGCTTACACTCTATTTATTTTATCTTTAGTACATACGTTTTAACTTTTTATATATAAAAATACATAAAGATCGATTAAATAATAACATAAAAAGATACAATTTTCAATAGTTCACGACTGATTTGAATATTTTTTTGTATGTTAATCAATGAAGTAAAACAAATTCATAAAAATATTCTTGTAATATCTTAATATTTTTTCATTTAACGTTATATGTGAATTCCTTCTTATTAAATCTTTTATCCATTTTAGTTCTTCATCTGTATGTGCTGTTGGATGCTTACCTAATGGTCTGTGCAATTTATCATTTAGACTCTCTGCTGTTCCATCTCCACAATGATATTCTTGATATATGATATTTTCTACACACATATTCAATATACCCACTATTTCTATATGTTTTTTCCGCATTTCTTCTTGTTTTTAATTCATGTGGCAAATATCTCTTTGTGTTTTTATTTTCTTGTAATATAATATCCATAAGTGATTAAAGACCTTTCGTATAATCTGTTTTTGACAATTCAATTATACTACTTGAATTACTTTTTTATTATTTATTTTTGTATCTCATCAATTGTAACACTACAATATTATAAACTTTAAATATTACTAGCTATAAATACATTATATATATTTTATGAACTCTAATTTTATATGTACAAACATTTCTATCATAAATTTATCTATTATACTGACATTTTTCGAAAACACTTTTCTTTTCTCGAATCATATTTCCACTACTCACTAAATTACCAAAAATCAAAGATAGTTCATTATACAAATTATTTCTTAATCTTTTATATGATTTTTTTCAATTATTAAAATTATGACTCGAGACATATAGTTTTACTAGTTAAACTATATAATTCTAATTCATACTCAGATATTCTTTTATTTCTATAATGCTCCTTCTCTTTTTATTGTTTTAATTACAGTTTTTGCAACTAAACCTATATCACTAATAACTGTTTCTTCTTGGTAATACTTTATATCCAAGTCCAATCTTTCATTAAACGAAACATCACTTCTGCCTGAAGTTTGCCACAATCCTGTTATTCCTGGTTTGCATTTGCATATGTAATGATAATAATATCCCATATCTTTTTGCTCTCTTGGCAAATATGGTCTTGGACCTACTAGGCTCATATCACCTTTTAAAACATTTATAAATTGTGGAAATTCGTCTAAGCTAGTTTTTCTTAAAAACTCTCCAACCTTTGTAACTCTTGGATCATTTTTTAATTTTTTATTTTTTTTATATTCTTCTCTTGCTTCTTTACTTTTTCTTAAAATCTTTTTTAGTTCTTCTTCTGCATTTATTTTCATTGTTCTATATTTATACATTTTAAAAAGCTTGCCGTCTTTTCCTATTCTTTCCTGGCTAAAAAATATTGTTCCCTTTTCTCTATATATAAAATTTAAAAATAGGACAATTATTGTAATTGGAATAAGTAAAATAACCCCAATTATTCCACAAGAGATATCTATAAATCTTTTTGCGGTTTTATTTAGTACTAGTAATAATTTATTATTAAGTAAAATATCTTTTACTTTTCTTTTTGAATTTACTACTGCACTTTTTTTATATAGCATTATTTCAAAATCGTTGTCTCCCATTTTTACTTTTTCCCCCATTTTTAATAAAGTATACTATACTACATCCAAAACCAACTCCAGCTGTATCTATTAATACATCTGTTATTTGTCCGCTTCTTCCATCTATAAAAAGCTGATGTATTTCATCTGTTGTTGCATACAATAATCCAAATAAAACTGCATAAATTATTTTCTTTTTGTTACACATATTAAATGTATTAAAGAAATTAAAAATTATTAGTCCTCCAATTGTATAAATTGTAAAATGTGCAACTTTTCTAGTTGGATGTTGTAATTGTTCTATTAGTTCATTTTGCTTTGGTTCTTCCATTTTTTTGAAACTTTTTACTTGGCTCAAACTTGTTTTTATTACTGTTTGGCTTGTGTTACTTGATTTTTTGCTTTGTTGGCTTGAAAAATTGAATACTACTGCCATCCATATGATTATTAAAATTCCAAAAAATATTTTCTTTATTATCTCTTTCCTATTTTTCATTTTTCTCCTACGTTTTATGTTATCTCTTTTTTTAATAACAAGTGCCTTGATTATATACTTTTTTTGGTATTTATTCAAGGCTTTTTCTGAATTATTTCTTTTTTATTTTTTCTTTTTTCGACTTCATTCGACATCATTCGACATAATTCTTCTTTTTTTGCAATTTTTCATTGTAATTTTCTTCATTTTTCGACAAAATTCGACTTTTAGTAAATAGGAATCTTTATTTCCGCATTCGGCTTTTAATAAATACTAAATCTTTATTTCCGCTATAGCGTAATTGTATAAGTTATTATATTTTAAAAAGCCTAAGTGTGATTTTTTTATTTATCACAATTAAGCTTTTTGTATTATATATATATATTATTTTTATATTGCATTTGTATTATATATATATTATATTTTTATATTGCATATATTTCTTATATTTCTTATATTTCTTATATTAAATTCTTATTTCCTTTTTATCATTCTTTTTTTCCATATTACAGAAATTGTTTTTCTGTTTTTTTAATTCTTAATAACTTTTCCAATAAAAATATTAAAATTATTATCTTTTTCACTTATTTTATCTTTTTCACTTATTTTATCTTTTTTAATTTATTGCTTATTTGTTTTACTGTTTCTGAAGGTGTGTAATTTTCTTCTCCAAAAATTTCCTTGTGTAATTTAGTTACATTAGCTTCTAAATCAACTGGCACTCCATAAAACACTCCATTTATCATTTTTCCACTTGTTTCATATGGCCAACCAGTGCTTTCTGTAATATTATATGAATATAATTTAAATAATGAAGATAATATTTCGTCTGTTGTAACATTTGTAGAAATTTCTGGTAATAGTTTTTCTATTAAATCTTTTACCTCACCCATGTTTTTTGTTTTTGCTTTTTCATATACTTTTATTACTACATCACGCATTCTTTCTGTTCTTTTATAATCTCCTCCATCAGTATATCTTATTCTAGAATATGCCAATGCCTGTTCCCCAGTCAAAGTATAAGTTCCTGGTTTATCTATTCCTTTTATAAATTTAACCTCGTCTGCATCTATTGTCATTTCTATTCCACCTATTTTGTCTACTATGTCTTTTGCTGCCGAAAAATTTACCACAACCACTTCTGTTATATCTAAATCTAGGTTTCTATTTAATGTACTAAGTGCTAAACTTGCTTGGCCAAATGCGTATGCGTGTGTTACTTTATCTAGTCCTTTTCCTGGTATTTCTAAATATGTGTCTCTATATACAGATGTTAATTTTACTTTTTTCTCCTGATTGTCTATTGTTGCAATTATTATACAATCACTTCTACACCCTGTGTATACATCTTGTCTTGTATCTATTCCCAATAAAGCTACATGTTGGTATCTTTTCCCACTTGTTACACCTTGCGTTATTTCTACATTTTCCACTTCTAATTTTTGAATTTTATCTATGTTTTTTCTTAAGTATAAATATCCCGCTCCTACTACTATTAATCCTATTACTACTATCAATGCCAAAACTATTAATAGTATTTTTAATGGTTTTTTCATATTTATTACCTCTTCCTTAAAAGCATTTTACTTTTACAATGGTGCAATTATACTATCATATTGTATTTATGTCAATATATACAAAACAAACCTTTTGTATCCCAAAAATCAATCTCATGTATATATAAGATCTTATTATTCAATAAAAAAATTTTGCCATTAGAATTTTTTAGAATAATATAATAATTATTGCCTTCTATATTTAAATTTAATTGATTTTCCAATTAATGTTTTAAAAAATTCGAGACATCTTCAAAAATCTTATAACGTTTTTTTGATTTTTTTCTTAACAATTTTATATCACGATTTTTTTTATTTTTTCGTTCTTAATATTTTTATATCACGATTTTTTTTATTTTTTCGTGATATAAAATTATATATAATAATTTATCACCTTTTTTCGTGATATGTATTTATTTTAAAAATAAATCAATATATTTTTGAAATGCGAAAACTTGATTTCTCGTATATCCTGTTGTTTCTATTATTATCTCTTTGTCTAGAAAAGCATTTACAATGCCATTAATAGTAGTTAGTTTTATTCCTGTCATTTCAGCCATTTTATTTCTTGACATGATTGGATCATTATATAAAATATCTATTATCTTTAAATATGGAAATAATTTAGATTATACAAAAAAGAAATTCCAGATTAATAATTGGAATCCCTTTAGAATTTACTATTTTATATATTTATCAATATTTTGGCTTGTTAGTTGTATTGTTATACGATTATATGCTGTTGATTTATATTTATCTTTTATAGAATTATATTCTGATTGTGAAATTGTTGAAACTTCTTTACTATAGTGCTCTTTAAAATAAATAGATTTATCATCTAAGCTTTCTTTATAATATCCATATATATCTACAAATTCTGGATTACCATTTTTTATGCTATATATAAAGCTTTCTTCTCCCTTACCTAAATATGTATAATAATTTACAAGTGCTTTGCTAGTTTCTACTTTAATATCTGTATTTATTGATTCATTTCCAAATATATAATCTTTTGCAATTTCTTTTGCAACTACTTTATTATCTGTGTATGTAACAACATATGCTTGCATTATTTTTTTAGTGCCTTCTTCTCTTAAAGCTTTTACAATTACAAATGGTTTTTTTGCATCATCATATAAAACAATAAATGTGTGTTTTTGTGTTTGGTTTTCTGAAAGAATGTTTCCATCTTTTAATGATACATTATCTTTTACCCATTCTTCATCTTTTAAAGCTTTTTTTATTGCGGCTACTTCTTTGCTATCATTAATATTAGTAGTGTCTTCATCTTCTTTACTAGTAGTGTCGTTTTTATTATCTGTTACAGTATTTTGTGTAGTATTGGTTTTTGATGTGTTGTCTTCTTTCTCAACTGTATTGTTTTCTTTGTTTTGTTGTGAATTCCATATAAACCATCCCCCAACTCCTGCAGCTATTAAAACAATAGCTATTATTATGCTTATAATTATAATTTTTTTATTCATGTTCTTTTTGTATGAAATATACTTTTTTATTTGTATATCATACTCTCCTTTCTTTATGTAAATTTGTCTTTTTAAATATTAATTGTATTTATGTATTTATATTGAAGTACATAATAAATCTAAATAAATATTAATCTTTATTTATTTTATTTATGTATTTATACTGAAATACATAATAAATCTAAAAAAATATTTAAAGTTTTCAATTATTTTATAGTATAGCAAATGATATAAAAGTTTTCAAGGTTTTAATTTGTATATTTTACCATTTATAGTATATTTTACCATTTATAGTATATTTTACCATTTATAGTATATTTTGCAATAATCATATAATTTTCAAATATTATTTATTAAATATTATTAATCTATACATATAACAAAAATGTTTATATGCGTTTTTTAATTAATTAGTATTTGAAATATTTCTATTAATACTCCTGTAAATGCGCCTAGAAAGTATAGTGTACCAAGTATTGCAAGGTTTTCTTTGATGTTTTTATTTGTTTTAAATAATATTAGTAATGCCACTCCACTTCCTGTTAATAAACCTGCTATTGTTGACCCAAAAGAAATTGCGTTGTTTAAATACAATTGTGTTATCATTACACTTGCTCCACAATTTGGAATAAGCCCAACTAGACTTGATATAAATGGCCCAAATATGCTGTCTTTAAGGAATATTGTTGATAAAAATTCTTCTCCAAAATATTCGAATATTATATTTATTATAAATGAAATTATTACAATGAATAATATTGTGTTTCCTGTATGTTTAAGTGCTGATAAAACAATTCTGCCTTTTCCTCCACCACAATTGCAATTACAATTTTCGTCCTCACATATAGAAAAATCAGTTTCTGTTGTTTTTTCTTTTTTTCGTAATATTAAATCTATTATAAGACCATATATAATACCTATAATAAATTTTACTCCTAAGATTTTTAGTATTATTGATATTTCTACATTTTGTGATATTAGTATTGGTAGCATTTCATCACTTGTTGATAAGTATATTGATATTAATGTTCCTAATGATATTATTCTTGTTACATATAGGTTTGTTGCCATTGCAGAAAATCCGCATTGTGGAAACATACCTAATGCACTTCCTACTATTGGTCCAAATTTTCCAGATTTACTTATTATTTTTTTGCTTTTTCCTGTTAGTTTATGTTCTATTATTTCTATTAATAAAAATGCTAAAAACAGGAATGGAATTAACTTTAATCCATCGATTAGAGTTTCTAATATTATTTCTGTCATTTTAAATTTCCTCCTTTTATTTCCAAAATTATATTATATTTGGATATGTAGACATAGAGTTTATGGCACCTAAATTATATTATATTTGGATATTTAGACACATAGAGTTTGTGGCACCTAGACCCAGTTTTTTTATTTATTTACTGTTTTTTTAAATATGCATTTAAGTAAGCTCTAACAATGCTTTTACACATTTAGTATAGTCTCTAGTAAAGTGGTTTAAATGCTCAAATTTCTTAGACATTGGCTTGTCCAAATATATGTCTGTTGCAAAACATATTCCTAAATCACCATCAAAAATTGTTTTAATTTGTGATTTAATTTCTAGAATGTTTTTTGATTTTAAAATTTCTTTTATTTTATTATATCTTGTTTGAGCTTCCACGTGTTTTATTCTTAATTCTTCTATAAATTCTTCAAACTTATAGATTTTTAATTTATCAATATTGTATATTTGTGCTGCATGCTCCAAGCCGTATATTGTTTGTAATCCATAATTTTCCATCATTTTATTAAATTCTTTTACATTAAAGTAATAGATATGTCCCTGTACTTTATTAAATACTTTAAGTGTATCTAAATAACCTAATTTAATATTTGATTTTATTTTTTCTGGGTTAAATTCAAAGGTTCCTCCTAGTGATTCATTTGGTGAAATAACTTTTAAATATACATCTTTGTTTAGTAGTTTTCTTTTTATTCCTATTCCTGCAATATCAAATACTAATATATTTTTATAATTTTTTTTAAGTAACATGTTTATTGGCATATTATCATATAATCCACCATCTAAAAATTCTTTGTCTCCTATTTTTTGTGGCTTAAAAATTGGAAAACATGATGAAGCTAATAAATAGTCTACAAATTGTTCTTTTGGTATGTCTTTTTTATACATTTCTACTGGTGTTCTTTCGTTTGCATCTAATGCTAATAGTCCAAAATCTATTTTTGATTTATAAATTTTGTCTATATCTATATATTTTTCTATTGTTTTTCTAAGTGGCTCATTTGAAATACCTTTTTGTTCTGCAAACTCTTTTGTTAATTTTGTAATATTTGCTATGTTGAATATTCCCTTTTCTGCATTTACTGTTTCATCTATGTCCATTACATCTGTTATTTTTATTTTATTATATAATTCTTCAGATTTTTCTATTTCGTCTTGTATAAACATTGCCCCATTTAGTGCACCTATTGAAACTCCAACTATACAATTTACTTTTATTCCTAATTCTTTTATTGCTTTCCAAGCTCCAACTTGATAAGCTCCTTTTGTTCCTCCACCTCCAAGTACTGCTGCATATTCTATTTCTTCTGGTTTTTGCTTGTTTCTCATTTTTCCTCCCACAAAATTTTTTATATAAATTTATAAATTATAATACTATAAATTTATATAAAATTTCTTTTAAAAAATTTCCTAAAACATACTATACTTTAATTGTTGTTCTTATTATATATTTTAATTTATAATAATGCAACCGAATATAACTAAATACTAATTTAATAGATTCTGATTGCATTTTTTTGACAGAATTTTTTTCTTCTTACTTAATATTTTAATGATTCTGTTTATTTTAATTTTTTAAATGTTTTATAATTCGGCATGTATTTTTCTACCATATTCCAGAATAGTTTTGAGTGATTCATATGTTTTAAATGACATACTTCATGGAGTACTACATATTTTATAAATTCTCTATTATGTTTTACAACTTCCATGTTTATTGCAATAATTTTTTTTGAAGAACAATTTCCCCAAGCCCTTTTTAGTTTTTTTATTTTATATTCTTTTGGTTTTAATCCTACAATATTTGTTACTTCTATCATTGCTGCTTCAACTTCATCTTGTGCAATACTTAAATATAATTTTTCTAATTGCTTTTTTATTTCATCTTTAATTTTTAAACTATCTTGAAATTCCTTATTTATTTGAATTTTAATTATTTTATTTTCAATGCTTATATGGTTTCTTTTTTTGTCTATAAATTCAATTTGTATAGTGTGGTTTTCTCCTAAGATTTTAATTTGTTCTCCATTTTCATATTTAACATTGTTTTTTATTTGCGAACTTTGTTTTTGTACTGATTTATATATCCATTCAGCCTTTTCCTTTACAAATTTTTCTACCTTTTGTTCTGATATATTTTGGGGTGCTTTTACTTCAATTTTGCATTGTTTAATATATATGTATATATTTTTTCTTTTTCCATAATTTATTATGTATGGTATTTCTAATTGATTGTATGTAAAATTTTTTATCTCGATTTTTTCTGTGTTTATAATTTTTTCTGGTTTTATCTTTTTTTCTGATTTTATCATTTTTTCCCCACTAAATTCATATTTTTTACTATTTTCGTTTTCCTCACGATATTTATATTTAAAATATTTTTTACTTACTAAATTACTGTTTTTATATTTTCATTTTAAAAAAAGAAGCTGAACTTGTCAACTTCTTTTACTTAAAATTATTTATTTTATTTTTCAATTGTGCAATTAGAACAATTCATTTTTCTTAGGCCTTTACCTTGAGACATACCTTGATTTTTTCCTTGACCATTTCCGCTTCCGTTTCCGAAACTTATGCCGTTGGTTTGTCCTATTTTAGAGTTTCCAGTACCATCACAGTTTTCTAATTGTTCTAAAATATCATCAGCTTTTTCTTGAGTAATTTTTTCGTCTGCTACATATTTTTTTAGAGTTTCAGCTTTTGATTCAATAGATACCTTTGGAATTATGTTTGCTTCTGTAGCTGCATAAACTCCTCCAATTGTTCCTGTAAATAATACTATACCTAATACTAACATTCCTAATTTTTTCATTTCTTTCACCTCACCTTTCATATTTATATTTTACTTCCACTTTTTGATGTATATATGAAAATAATGTGTTTTTTTGTTCACAATTAACTATATTTGAAACCAAAAATTAGTTCCACAGTTTTCTTTTGATATTACTCCATATTCAAAATTATGTTTTTCCAATATATTTTTTACTATAGAAAGTCCTAAACCAGTTGATATTCCTAGTTTTCTAAATTTATCATTTGTTTTATAATATCTTTCAAATATATGTTTTTGATCTTTTAAGCTTATTCCTTTTCCATTATCTCTTACTTCTACTCTTGTTTTATTATTTATTAACAAAACTTCAACATAAACAGTTTTATCTTTCCCAACAAAACTTATAGCATTTGCAATTAAATTATAAATAACCTGCGAAATCTTTATTTCGTCTGCTTGTATAATTTTATTTTGTGTATAAGTCTTAAACTGTATTTTTGTATTTGTTTTTTCACATATATGATCAAATCTATATATCACATCTTTAATTAAAGTTATTAAATCAATTTCTGATTTTTCCAATTCATTTTCTACTGTCTCTAATTTAGATAAATTAAGCATATCCGAAACTAATAAATTTAAATTATCAACTTCTCTTGATATTTTTTTTAATTGAATATTTCTTTTTTCTTTATCTTCTCCTGAAATGTCTTGTAACATTTCTGAATAACCTTTTATGGTAGCTAAAGGTGTTTTTAAATCATGTGATACATTTGCTATAACTTCTTTTCTTAATTTATCTGTTTTTTTCAATTTTTCAGATGCTTTATTTAATGTTTTTGACAATTCATTAATTTCCTTATAATAATCTTGATTAAAATATATGTCAAAATTACCTTTTTCAAATTCCTTAGCTTTTTCATTAATATCATGTATTGGTTTTGATAATTTTTTTGATAAAATTATTGCCAATATTATTGCAAAAACTAAAGATAATATAGTTATATAAACAAGTTGTATTGTTAAAACTCTAACAGTAGATGATACAGGGCTTATGGTAGATATAATTGCAATATATTTGTTTCCATCTATACTTCTGGCATTTATATTTAAAACTGTATCAAATTTATTTGTAGATATATCCTTATTTATTTTTTCTTCATATTTTAATTCCTCTAATGTTTGTGAAATTTGCAAAACAAAAGATCTTGGTAAATCTTGAATATTATTATCTGTTGATACAATAGTATTAAAATTAGAATCTAATATTAATATCCTTACATCATTTTTATATGCTATTTCATTAAGCTCTTCTGAATCTGTATATATTTTTTCTGCCTTATATGACACATTGTTTATTTCATATTTTCTTATAAATTCATATGTTGTTTTTAGCAATATAGCTTGCATAAACCATATAACTACTAATATTGCTACAGCAAAAAATACAAAATTCAACACAAGTTTTGAATTTAAATTATTAAATTTTTTCTTCAAATTTATATCCAACCCCTCTCAATGTTCTTATATGGTCCTTGTATTTTCCTAATTTACTTCTTATTAACTTAATGTGAGTGTCAACAGTTCTGTCTATTCCATAATAATCATATCCCCATACTTCATTTAAAATTTGTTCTCTTGATAAAACTTTTCCTTTATTTCTAATTAAATATATTAGTGTATCATATTCCTTTAATGTAAAATCTACTATTTTGTCTTCGATTTTTACTTTGTGCAAATCTGTCTCAATTACTACATTTGAAAATGAATACTTGGGAGAAAAATTTTCCTTATTTCTTAATGTTGCTACTCTTATTCTTGCCATAAGCTCTCTTGGACTAAATGGTTTTGTAACATAATCTACAATTCCCACTTCATACCCATAAAGTTTATCATATTCTTCACTTCTTGCAGATAGCATAATTATAGGGGTATCTTTAATTTTTTTTATTTCCTTTACTACTGAAAATCCGTCTATTTTTGGCATCATTATATCTAATATTATTAAATCAAAATCATTTTGTTTTACAAGTTCTATTCCTTTTATTCCATCTTCTGCCTCTTGTATTTCGTAGTTTTCATATTTAGCATATTCCACTATAATTTCTCTTATATCTGAATCATCATCTATTACTAACAACTTCATTGTAAACCCCACTTATATCAATCTCATTTTCAGTATTATATTTTCATCATAATCTTTTCATCATAATCTTTTCATCATAATCTTTTCATCATAATTTTTTCGTCATAATCTTTTAATTATAATCTTTTCATTATATTATTTTCATTATACTATATAATATTTTCACAATAATGTTTTAATTATAAAATATGTTTTAACTCTCCAATATTTTTTATTACTCTATATTCTTGTTTTCCAATTTTTTCAACTTCATCATTACAATTATTTACTAACAATATTGCATCTAAACCAATTTTTTTGGCTCCTTCTATATCATTTACTATTCCGTCCCCTATCATTATACATTCATTTAGTTTATTATTTCCTATTGCTATTTCAAATGCCTGTCTATTCGGTTTCAACTTAAATTTATCTGCTCCATGCACTTTGGTAAAATATTTTCTAATTCCATATTTTTCTAGTCTTTCTTCTTGTGGCCAAGTAAACCAATTTGTAAGAATTACTAATTCATATTTACTGTTTAAGTATTGTAATGTTTTATCAAGTTCAGAATCCTTTTCATCTGGAAGACAATCTGCAAATATTTTTAAAATTGTTTGTACAAATTCTATATTTAAGTTTTTACCTATAGCATTATTTATATTTTTTTGCATTTTTTCTTCATTAAAAATATCTTCGTTTTTTTCATATTCCTCAACACTCAACCTGATTTTTTGAAATTCTTCTGGTGTTATTTGATAATTTTTTTTTATTTTTTCATATACTCTATACCAATTTTTTTCGTCTTCCCATTTAATAAGTGTGTTATCTAAATCAAATATTAATTTTTTTATCATATTATACCTCTCTTGTTTTTTTTATTATAACATAAGTAAGTACTAAATCAATTAAATTTAAAATATTACTTTTAACCTAAATAAATATTAAGTCAATTACTTTTAATCTAATATTTATAATCTATTTGGTTTTCGTATTGTTCATAATTTGGCATATGTTTTTTAATTATTTCCATCATTTTCTTTGAATGTGTTTTATATTTCAAATGACAAAATTCGTGTATTACAATATAATCAATTATTTCTCTACTATATTTTGCAATTTCTGGGTTTATTGTTATTATTTTACTTTCGTAATCACATTTTCCTATTATATTTTTCATTCTTTCAATTTGATAATCTTCTGGTGCAAATTTTAGTAGCTTCCTTGCTTTTTCCATTGATCTTTCAATTTCTTTTTCAGCTAATTTATCATATAATTTTTCTATTAATTTTATTAATATTTCTTCTCTATCTAATTTTTTAAATCTATTTGGTAATGATATTTTTATATTTTTTCCTTCAACTGTTAGAGTTGGTTTTTTTAAATTTTTATAATTAACTATTACTTTGCAATCTTCTCCAAGAATTTTCACTATTTCATTTCTTATATATTCTGGTTGTGCTTTCTCTGCTCTAGCTTGTCTTTTTGATTTTATTATCTGTCTTTCTTTTTCTAAATTATCTATATTTTGGTTTTCTTCAATTATTTCTGTATTTTCATATATTTTTTCTTTTATCCATCTTTTTTTATTTTCTATTACCTCTTGTATTTGATTACTTGTATAATGCCATGGCGCCCTAACTACAATTTCTCCGTTCTGAATTGAAATAAATAGGTCATCATTATTACATTTGCTCACTGTGTAAGCTATTACATTATTTTTGCTTTTTGTTAATCTCATATTCATTACCTCCATTATAGTTTTTTTCCAAATTTTACTTTTTTATTTTATTTTTAGAATAAAAATATAGTTCGGTTTTCTCGAACTACTGTTTGTTGATGTCTATATATTTTATAATAATTTTGTTTCCTTGTCAATCGTTTTTTTAATTATTAAACAATAAAAAATGACAAACCTCCAATGCTTTGCAACACCTGTGTTTATCATTTTTTTAAATCAACAACATCGCTTTAAAACAAACATATATTCTGTTACATAAAGCTTTACTTTTTATTTATAAAACAAACATTTTTTCGATATCAAATTTTTCTTACTGTTGTCTGTTTCTTACAGAATTTTTGATTTTTTAATCAAATATTTTTGATTTTATTCTTATACAATTTGTTATATTTAATACGATTTTATAAATTAATTTGTTTTATTTTGTTGATTCTTCTATAGCAACTGCTACTGCAACTGTTGCTCCTACCATTGGATTATTACCCATTCCTATTAGGCCCATCATTTCTACATGTGCTGGAACAGATGAAGAACCTGCAAATTGTGCATCTGAGTGCATTCTTCCCATTGTATCTGTCATTCCATAAGAAGCAGGTCCTGCACCCATATTATCTGGATGTAGAGTTCTTCCTGTTCCACCACCTGATGCAACTGAGAAGTACTTTTTACCTTGCTCTATACATTCTTTTTTATAAGTTCCTGCAACTGGATGTTGGAATCTTGTTGGATTTGTTGAATTTCCTGTTATAGAAACATCAACACCTTCTTTGTGCATTATTGCTACACCTTCTCTAACATCATTTGCTCCATAACATTTTACTTTGCTTCTTTCTCCTTCTGAGTATGCAATTTCTTCAACTACATTTACTTTACCAGTGAAAAAGTCGAAATCTGTTTTTACATATGTGAATCCATTTATTCTTGAAATTACTTGTGCAGCATCTTTTCCTAATCCATTTAAAATTACTCTTAATGGTTCTTTTCTTACTTTGTTAGCTGATTTTGCAATTCCTATTGCTCCTTCAGCTGCTGCAAATGATTCATGCCCTGCTAAAAATGCAAAACATTTTGTTTCTTCTTTTAATAGCATTGATGCTAAATTTCCATGCCCTATTCCTACTTTTCTATCATCTGCTACTGACCCTGGTATACAAAATGCTTGCAATCCTTCTCCTATTGCTGTTGCTGCATCTGATGCCTTTGTACATCCTTTTTTTATTGCTATTGCTGCTCCTAATGTGTATGCCCAGCAAGCATTTTCAAAACATATTGTTTGAATTCCTTTTGTTATTTCGTATGGGTCAAAACCTTTTTCTTTGCATATATTACGTGCATCTTCAAAATCTTTTATTCCGTATTTTGCCATTACTGGCTCAATTTGCTCTATTCTTCTTTCATAACTTTCAAATAATGCCATGTTATTATTCCTTCTTTCCTTTTTATTCTTTATTAGTTTATAAAATTACTTTTTTGTCCGTTTTATTCTTTACGTGGATCTACTTTTTTTACTGCTTCATCAAAACGTCCATATTTTCCGCTTGCTTTTTCTATAGCTTCTGTTCCGTCCATTCCTTTTTTTATGTTTTCCATCATTTTTCCTAGGTTTACATATTTGTATCCTATAATTTGATCTTGTTTATCTAAACCAATTTCCACAATATAACCTTCTGCTAATTCTAAGTATCTTGGACCTTTTGCTAATGTTGAATATATTGTACCAACCTGACTTCTATGTCCTTTTCCTAAGTCTTCTAGACCTGCTCCTATTGCAAGTCCTCCTTCAGAAAATGCTGATTGTGTTCTTCCATAAACTATTTGTAAGAATAATTCTCTCATGGCTGTATTTATTGCATCACAAACTAAATCTGTGTTTAAGGCTTCTAAAATTGTTTTACCAATTAAAATTTCTCCTGCCATTGCTGCTGAATGTGTCATTCCAGAACATCCTATTGTTTCTACTAAAGCTTCTTGTATTATTCCTTCTTTAACATTTAAAGTTAATTTACATGCTCCTTGTTGTGGTGCACACCATCCAATACCATGGGTAAATCCTGAAACGTCTTTTATTTCTTTTGACTGTACCCATTTCCCTTCTTCTGGAATTGGTGCTGGCCCATGATTAACTCCTTTTGCTATTGGGCACATTTCTTCTACTTCTTTTGAATAAATCATTTTAATTGCTCCTTTCATTATTTGAATATATTGTTATTCGAAAAATGTAATATTTTGTCGAATTATATATTGAATTTTTTATATTGAAACTCGAAAAATGTAATATTTTGTCGAATTATATATTGAATTTTTTATATTGAAACTCGAAAATTGTAAAATTTTGTCGAATTAGAATACTTTTTTTGCAATATTAAAGTATTTTATTATTCATTATTATTACTCGAATATTGTCGTATTTTGTTTAATTAGAACAGTAATTTTCAATAATAAATATTAATCATTCTATCTTGCATGAATATTGTCGTATTTTGTCGAATTAACTGTAGAGAAATTTAGTGTATTAATAAACTCTCTCCTGTCATTTCAGATGGTTTTGGTATACCTATTATTTCTAGCATTGTTGGTGCTAAATCAGACAACTTACCTGGTTTTAATTTTGCTTTTTCCATTCCCACTAATATTAATGGAACAGGATTTGTAGTATGTGCCGTATATGGCTCTCCTGTTTTATAATCAACCATTTGCTCAGAATTTCCATGGTCTGCAGTTATTAAAACCACTCCATTTACTTCTTTAACTGCATCTATAACTTTTCCAACACAATCATCTATTGTTTCAACTGCCTTAATAGCAGCTTCCAAATTACCTGTATGGCCTACCATGTCTGGATTTGCATAATTTAAAATTATTGTGTCATATTTTTTTGATTTTATACATTCAATTACTTTTTCTGTTACTTCATATGCACTCATTTCTGGTTTCATATCATATGTTTCTACTTTTGGAGATGGTACTAAAACCCTATCTTCACCTTCATATTGTTTTTCTTCACCACCATTAAAGAAAAATGTAACATGTGCATACTTTTCTGTTTCTGCTATTCTAAGCTGTTTCATACCATTTTTACTTATTATTTCCCCATAAGTATTAATTAATGCAGTTGGTTTAAATGCTACATTTACATTTGGCATTGATTCATCATATTGTGTCATGCAAACAAAATATAAATCTAGATTTTTTGTTTCAAAATCCTTAAAATTCTTGTCCACAAGTGTTCTTGTGATTTCTCTTGCTCTATCTGGTCTAAAATTAAAAAATATTACAGAATCATTATTTTCTATTGTTGCAACAGGTTTTTCCCCACTTAATATTACTGTTGGTTGAATAAATTCATCAAAAATTTCTTTTTGATATGAACTTTCAATTGCTGATATTGCCGATTTTGCTGTTTCACCTTTTCCATTTACTATTGCATCATAAGCTTTTTGAACTCTTTCCCATCTGTTGTCTCTATCTAAGGCATAGAATCTTCCTGAAATACTTGCAATTTTCCCTATAGATTTTTCTTTGATTTTTTCTTCTAATTGCATTATATATCCTTCAGCTGATGCGGGTGGAGTATCTCTTCCATCTAGAAAACAATGGATAAATACATTCTCAAAATCTTTTCTTTTTGCAAATTCCAATAGTCCATATAAATGGCGAATATGACTGTGTACTCCTCCATCTGATACTAGTCCCATTATATGTAGTTTTGTTCCATGTTTTTTACAATTTTCAATTGCCTTATTAAATTCCTCTATGCTAAAAAAATCGCTATCCTCTATTGATTTAGTTATTCTTGTTAATTCTTGGTATACTACTCTTCCTGCTCCTATATTTGTATGTCCTACTTCAGAATTTCCCATTTGTCCTTCTGGTAGTCCTACACTTAAACCACTTGTAAACACTTCTGTTGTTGGAGATGTTAATTTTAGTTTATCTAAGTTTGGTGTATTTGCTAATTCTACTGCATTTCCTTTTTCATTTGTATTTGTTCCATAACCATCTAATATCATTAGCATGGTAAGTTTTTTTTCCATTAACCTTCCTCCTTATGTTTAATTTAAAATTATTTATTGTTGTCTAGGTTTAATTATCACGATATTAATAATTGATTATTTTTTCTAATTCGTCAACTTTTAAACTTGCTCCTCCTATTAGGGCTCCGTCTATATCTGATGTTTCGAATAATTCTTTTGCATTTGAAGCTTTTACACTTCCTCCATATTGAATAATAACTTGTTGTGATACTTCAATTCCATATAGGTCTTTTATTTTATTTCTGATAGCTTTTATACTATCATTTGCATCTGTTGCTGTTGCTGTTTTTCCAGTTCCAATAGCCCAAATAGGTTCATATGCAATTATTGTATTTATAATTTGCTCATTGCTAAGACCTTCTAATGCTTTTTGAGTTTGTGATGTTATTATCTCTTCTGTTTTTCCTTTTTCTTTTTCTTCTAGACTTTCTCCCACACATACTATTGGTTTTAATCCATTTATAAATGCTGCCTTTACTTTTTTATTAACAGTTTCATCGGTTTCTGCAAAATATTGTCTTCTTTCAGAATGACCTATTATAACATATTCAACACCAATTGATTTTAGCATTTTGGCTGATACTTCTCCTGTATATGCTCCATTTTCTTCCCAGTGCATATTTTGTGCACCTATTTTTATATTTGTTCCTTGTGCTGTTAATAAACTATAAAATAAATCTGTATATGGCACACACAAAACCACTTCATGCTTACTATCCTTTACCATTGGAGCAAGGTTTTGAATAAATGAAATTGCTTCATTTGGCAACATGTTCATTTTCCAGTTTCCAGCTATTACTTTTTTTCTCATTTTTATCAGTCCTTATAAAATATTTAGGTTTTTATTGGTATAACCTATAAACCTTAATTATTTAGACACTTTATTATACAATCTTTTATTATTTTTGTAAACACTCTTTTTTTAATTATTATTCATGCACAATTTTTTTGCATTCTTATTTATATAAACATTCATTTTTTTACAAAATTTCTTTTTTTTGAATTCATTCGTTTTTAATTTATTTATTTTGCAAGCACACATTTTTGATTTATTTATTTTGTAAACATTCAATTCCTGGTAATTTTTTTCCTTCCAAAAATTCTAAAGAAGCTCCTCCTCCTGTAGAAATATGTGTCATTTTGTCAGCCAATCCTATTACTTCAACTGCAGCTGCAGAATCTCCCCCACCTATAATTGTTATAGCATCATTTAATTCTGATAATTGAATAGCTATTTCTTTTGTTCCATCAGCAAATTTATCAAATTCAAATAAACCAAGTGGCCCATTCCATATAACTGTTTTTGCATTTTTCAATTCTTGTTTATATTGTTCAATTGTTTCTGGTCCTATGTCTAATCCAATCCATCCATCTGGAATTTGATTATATTTTGCAATAGAAGTTTCAGTGTTTTTATCAAATTCTTTACCTAATTTTGTATCTATAGGAATCATAAATTTTACACCTTTTTTCTTTGCTTTTTCCATTAGTTCATTTGCTAAATCTAGTTTATCATTTTCGCAAAGTGAATTTCCTATTTCATATCCCATTGCTTTATAAAATGTAAATGCCATTGCTCCGCCAATCATAATAGTATCAACCTTTTCAAGCAATGCATCTATAACACCGATTTTATCTGATACCTTTTTTCCACCTAAAATTGCTACAAATGGTCTTTTAGGATTTTCCAAGGCATTTCCTAGAAAATTAATTTCTTTTTCTATTAAAAATCCTGATACTGCTGGCAAATAGCTTGCTATACCAGCTGTTGAGCTATGTGCTCTATGTGCTGTTCCAAATGCATCATTTACATATATTTCCGCTAATTGAGCTAATTCTTTTGAGAATTCAGGTTCATTTTTTTCTTCTCTTTCATCAAATCTTATGTTTTCTAATAATACTATTTCACCTGTTTCCATATTATTAATTAGATTTTTTGCACTTTCTCCTATTATATCTGTTGCTAATTTTACTTCTTGTCTTAACAATTTTGAAAGTTCTTCTGCAACTGGTTTTAATGTAAATTCTGGATCAACTTTTCCTTTTGGTCTTCCTAAATGAGAACACAAAATTATTTTTGCATCATTTTCTATTAAATATTTTATTGTTTCCAACGCGCCTTCTATTCTTCTGTTATCTACTATTTTACCATTTTCATCAATTGGAACATTAAAATCACATCTTACAATAACTTTTTTATTTTTAACATCTATATCCTTAACAGTTTTTTTATTCATACATTTTCCTCCTTTAAAAATTAATATTTTAAATTTTTTTGAATTATTTTCGGAACTAGTTTTTTAGCTATTTTTTATTTTTTTAACTATTTTTTATTTTTTTAACTATTTTTTATTTTTTTA
>DAOOQE010000001.1:0-4153 GCA_035388585.1 Clostridia bacterium | reverse complement strand
TATTTTTTATTTTTTTAACTATTTTTTATTTTTTTAACTATTTTTTATTTTTTTAACTATTTTTTATTTTTTTATTCATAATTAAAGAAAGTTGGAAACTTATAATTGCTTCCAACTTCTTTTTTTGTATATTTTAGCTGTTTTTTGACATATAAACTGCTAAATCAACTAACTTATGAGAATATCCCCATTCGTTATCATACCAAGCAACTAATTTTACAAATGTATCTGTTAATTGAATTCCTGCTCTTTTATCGAATATTGATGTATGTTCATCATTTACAAAATCTGTTGAAACTACTTCATCATCTATATATTCAATGATACCTTTCATTTCTCCTTCAGCTGCTTTTTTTACCACTGCACATATTTCTTCATATGTTGCTGGTTTTTCCAAATTACATGTTAAATCAACTACTGAAACATCTGGAGTTGGTACTCTAAATGCCATTCCTGTTAATTTTCCATTTAAATCTGGTATAACTTTTCCAACTGCTTTTGCTGCTCCTGTTGATGATGGTATTATATTTACTAATGCTGATCTACCACCTCTCCAGTCTTTTTTTGATGCTCCATCAACTGTTTTTTGTGTTGCTGTTGTTGCATGTACAGTTGTCATTAATCCATCTTTTATTCCGAAATTTTCATGTATTACTTTTGCTAGTGGTGCTAAGCAATTTGTTGTACAAGAAGCATTTGAAACTATATTCATACTTGAATCATATTTATCATTATTTACTCCCATTACAAACATTGGTGCATCTGCTGATGGTGCGCTAATTACAACTTTTTTTGCTCCTGCATTTATATGCGCTTGAGCTTTTTCTAATGTTGTAAAAACTCCTGAACATTCTAATACAAATTCTACTCCGTCTTTTCCCCATGGAATATTATTTGGGTCCATTTCGTTATATACTTTTATTTCTTTTCCATTTACTGTTAAAATTCCATCTTTTCCCTCTGCAGTTCCATTAGATTTTCCATGAACTGAATCATATTTTACCATATAAGCCATATAATCTGCTGTTATAAAAGGATCATTAATTGCTACAACCTCTACATCCTTATTTTTTAATGCGGCTTGAAATGCAAGTGTTCCAATTCTTCCAAAACCATTAATTCCGATTTTAATTGACATTATAAATTCCTCCATTCCGATGTTTTTAACATTTTTTTATTAAACATCTTTTTCGTTTTTCACGACTGAATTCATTTTATAATAATACCTATCTTTTTTCAATACTTTTTTATATTTTTTCAATTCTATATTTTTTTCTGTACTTTTTAATATTTTTTCATTCTTGTATTTTTTTCAATTCTTTTTATATTTTTTCATTCCTGTATTTTTTTCAATTCTTTTTATATTTTTTCATTCCTGTATTTTTTTCAATTCTTTTTATATTTTTTCATTCCTGTATTTTTAAATATTTTTATATTTATAAAGTTAAAGATTTATACTTCCATTTGTGTTCCTAAAAAACTGGCTGCTGATTGAACAACTTTTTGTTCAACCTCACTCATTTTTGTACTCTGGTCTTTGGCTAGCAAAATAACACTTCCTATTGAATCTCCACCGGAAATTATAGGACAAACCACTTGCGAATTTTTCTGTTTTTCGTGGTTATCATTTTTAGTTATAGGAATAGATACATTATTATTATCTTTACTTATATAATTCTCTTTATAATCCATTATTTGTTCCAGTTCTAAACTTATTCCCTGTTCAAGATATTCTTTCTTAGGTCCTCCTGCAACTGCTATAACAGTATCCTTGTCTGTTATACATGCAATATGACCTGTTGTTTTAGCTAGTGTTTCAGCATATTCTGTAGCAAACTCTGACAATTCTCCTATTGGCGAATATTTCTTTAATATTACTTCTCCTTCTCTATCTGTAAAAATCTCTAATGGGTCACCTTCTTTTATTCTTAAAGTTTTTCTAATTTCTTTTGGAATTACTACCCTTCCTAAATCATCTATTCTTCTTACAACTCCCGTTGCTTTCATTAATATTCCTCCTTATTTATGTTTTCAATTATTTTTTATAATATTATTATTACAAATTACGAAATAATTATACAAGAAAAAAATTATTAAAAAATTGTACAAAAAAAGAACTTGCAGCTTTAATCTACTGATAGTTCTATTTTTTGTACTTTTAAATCCTAAAATCCAAAATTTATTACTTCAACAACCCAACCATTTGTTTAATTTGTTTTTTTTAATCACAGTATGCTTTAGCTGTTACAAAATTATATATTTTATCATTAACTATTTTTGAATGTAATACATCTCCTTCTTAATCTCCTATTGGTAATATTTTAATTTTCCTATAACATTTTGTATTACAGTTTTCTTGTCCTATGTACTACCTATTATTTATTTCATACTCTATTTTTGTTTGTTTATTTTTTTCTATATTTTCTACTTTTATCTTTCTAAATTTTCCATTTACCATTTCTAAAATTTGATCAGGACAAATTTTTTCTATAAACTCTCTATCATGGCTAATTGCAATTACAGTTCCTTCAAAATTTTCTAAAACTTCTTCTAGTGCTTCTAATGCCTCTATATCTAAATGGTTTGTTGGTTCATCTAATACCAATGTATTAATATCTAATAGCGAAAATATTGCTAAATGAAGTCTTGTTCTCTCTCCGGGACTCAATTGAGAATATTTTTTATTTTTATCTTCATACGAAAAATTGAATTGTTTCATGATTGTATATATCATAGATTTGTCTTCTAGCTTTTCGTAATCGATTGCATTTTTTATATAATCATCAATATCTAAATCTGTTTTTTCTTTAGTATCTTGTGCAATATATCCTATTTTTAACGCATTCCCAATAGCTAAATTTCCAGAAATGGGTTCTTGTTCTTTCATTAATGTTTTTAAGAATGTTGTTTTACCAGAACCATTATCTCCGATTATAACTATTTTTTCTCCAAAATTAACTGAAAAAGAATTTGAATCTGTTTGAAATCCATTTTTATATCCACAAACCAAATCTTTTAGAAAAATATTTAAAGAACCTTTCAACTTTAAAGGATTAATTTTTATTTGTAATTTATTTCTTGTTTTTGGTCTCTCAATTTTATCTATTTGTTGAATTTGTTTTTCTATTTGCTTCGCTTTGCTGGCTAAACCACTTGATCTATCTCTCTCATATCCTCTAGTGTATTTATCATTGTCTTTTACTCCTTGTTTTCTTCCTTTTGCTGCCCAATCTTTTTTCTGTTTTATACTATCTTGCAAAGTTTTTATTTCAATTTGTTGATTAACGTATAACTCTAATTGTTTTTCTTCTTCTTTTATTTTAAATTCCAAATATTGTGAATAATTTCCTGGATATTCTTTACATGTTCTTTCAAATTCATCAATTTCGATTGTTTTATTTATTACTTTATTTAAAAATCTTCTATCATGAGATACTATTATAAATGGAACATTTACTGTAACCAAATAATTTTCTAACCACTTAATAGATTTTAAGTCTAAATTATTTGTAGGTTCATCTAATAAAATTAATTCTGCTCCTTTCAATAAAACTAATGCAATCATTACTTTATTCTTTTGCCCACCACTTAATTCTTCTATTTTTATATTTTTTATTTCATTTCCTAATCCTAATCCATTTAAAATAGAATCTAGTTTATAATCAAAATTATATCCATCCAATAAAGAATATTTTTCCTGCAGTTCACAGTATTTTTCTATTTTATCTATGTCATCTCCCATATTTTTTTCGAGTTTTTTCAAATTGTTTTCTAATTCTTCAATTCCAATTTCTTTTTTTATAAATGAATTTATTGTTTCGCTTTCTTCAATAATATTAAATTCTTGTCTTAAATATCCTATAAATTCAGGATTATCTATTTCTACAATTCCATCATCTGCTTCTTCAAATCCTGCAATAATTCTCATTAAAGTCGATTTTCCTATGCCATTACTACCTACTAAACCAATTTTTTCTCCTAAATTTAGTGAGAATTCAATTTGCTTCAATATACATTTACTTTCGTAAAATTTTGATACTTTGCTTACTTTTAACAAAAGAACTCCTCCTTTATAGTATATATTAAATATTTTATTATATTATATATAATATTGTGTGAGATTTCAAGTTAATGAAATCTCACACTTAAAATC